>NZ_JAIGNI010000046.1 GCF_026130175.1 Lyngbya sp. CCAP 1446/10
CTTCTCCCCTTCTCCCCCTCTCCCCCTCTCTTCCTCTCCCGGCTGGAGTCCAATTTCTTGGACAACTGTGTTACAAATTGAAAAGGTAATCTGTCTAGTTCACCTGTTTTCAACCTGTTACAAGAAAATTAAATGACCGCAACCGTAACTGTTACTGATAACCCATTACTAATTGGCAAAGGATTGCCACCGTTTGACGCGATCGCATCCTCACACGTAGTCCCCGCCGTTACCCAACTGCTGACCGAACTAGAAGCCTCGCTAGCTAGCTTAGAAGCGTCTGTTGAGCCGACTTGGAGCGGCTTAGTAGAACCGCTGCAACTGCTCGGAGAGCGTTTAAATTGGACTTGGAGCATTGTCGGACATTTGATGGGTGTGAAAAATAGCCCGGAATTGCGATCGGCACACGAAACAGTGCAGCCGGAAGTAGTAAAATTTTGGAGCAAGCTCAGTCAAAGCAAACCGCTTTATGAAGCTTTTAAAGCGCTACGGGCTAACAAAAACTGGAACAGCTTAGACTCAGCTCAACAGCGAATTGTCGAAGCTGCCCTTCGAGATGCTGAACTTTCCGGCGTTGGTTTAGAAGGCGAGCAAAAAGAGCGTTTTAATGCCATTCAATTAGAAATGGCCGAAATTACTACGCAATTTTCCAATCACGTCCTCGACGCTACCAAAGCTTTCAGTATCACCCTCACAAACAAAGATGAAATTGATGGTTTACCGCCGAGTTTGTTGAGTTTAGCAGCTCAAGCCGCTCGCGCTGCGGGTGCAGAAAATGCGGATGCTGAAAACGGCCCTTGGCGGATTACTTTAGACTTTCCGAGTTACGGCCCTTTCATGCAGCACAGTACCCGCCGGGAGTTGCGCGAAAAGTTGTACAAAGCTTTGATTGGCAGAGCAAGTAGCGGAGAATTGAATAACTGGCCTTTGACCGATCGCATTTTAGCACTGCGCCACGAAAAAGCAGCTTTACTGGGATTTAGCAGTTATGCCGAATTGAGCTTGGCGAGCAAAATGGCTCCCGATGTTGCAGCAGTGGAAGCTTTGTTAGAAGAATTGCGCTTAGCTAGTTACAATGCTGCTGTCAAAGATTTAGAAGAATTGAAAGCTTTTGCTGCCGCCAAAGGCGCTGCGGAAGCTGGGGATTTGAAGCACTGGGATATTGGTTTTTGGTCGGAAAGGCAGCGGGAGGAAAAGTTTGCTTTTAGTGCCGAAGAATTGCGTCCTTATTTTGCTTTGCCGCAGGTATTGGACGGATTATTTGGATTGGTAAAGCGGTTGTTCGGCGTGAGAGTAACGGCGGCGGACGGTCAAGCTCCTGTCTGGCACGAAAGTGTGCGCTATTTCAGAATAGATGATGAAGCCGGAAATGCGATCGCCAATTTTTATTTAGACCCCTACAGCCGCCCGGAAGAAAAGCGCGGCGGTGCTTGGATGAATGAGTGTGTAGTACGCGCTAAATTTGTGGAAGCGGGAAAGACAACAACGCGGTTGCCGGTGGCTTATTTGGTGTGCAACCAAAGTCCTCCGGTTGACGACAAACCGAGTTTAATGACTTTCTTGGAAGTAGAAACTTTATTTCACGAATTCGGTCACGGTTTGCAGCATATGCTGACAACGGTAGACTATCCGGGAGCTTCTGGCATCAATAATGTTGAATGGGATGCAGTGGAATTGCCCAGTCAATTTATGGAGAATTGGTGTTATGACCGCGCGACGTTGTTCGGGATGGCAAAGCATTACCAAACTGGGGAAACTTTGCCGGAACACTATTACCAAAAACTGCTAGCAGCGCGCCACTACATGAGCGGTAGCGCCATGCTCAGGCAAGTACATCTTAGCAGTGTTGACATCGAATTGCACCACCGCTATCGATCGGGCGGCAGCGAAACTGTGGCGGATGTTCGCAAGCGCATCGCTAAAACTACGACTGTTTTGCCTCCTCTGGAAGGAGACGCATTTTTGTGCGCTTTTGGACACATTTTTGCGGGCGGTTATGCGGCGGGCTATTACAGTTATAAATGGGCGGAAGTCCTGAGTGCTGATGCTTTTGGGGCGTTTGAGGAGGCGGGTTTGGAAGATGAAAGTGCGATCGCCTCTACAGGTAAACGCTTCCGAGATACAGTGTTAGGATTGGGCGGCAGTTTGCACCCGATGGAAGTGTTTAAAACTTTCCGGGGACGCGAACCGAGCACTAAAGCTTTGTTGAGACACAGCGGTTTAGTTGCGGCTTAATTAATTGTGTAAAAATCGGGATTAATGCGGGTTAATTTATCTGCATTAATCCCTGTTTTTAGCTGAATTTACTTCGCCTCGCTGCACAAAACGGCTGATTCAGGTTAAGATAAGGGACAGGAGGTTGTACTATGCCAACGACTGCTCAAGAAATTTATACTGAAGTTGTCCGCAATCTGTCGCTGACGGAACGTTTGCGCTTAGCGAATCTTATACTCAACGATTTAGTTGAGAAAAATGTGTCGGTTATCGATCGAAGCGATACTTGGACTGAGGACGATCGAACCGATATAACAAGCTTCTCTTTACAGTACGCAGCTATGCTTTTCCCTGAAAGCCAGGATTAACAAGCGTGACATTCAATCCCGGTGAAGTAGTCACAGTAGATTTTCCCGGTGTGACGGGTATTAAACGCCGTCCTGCTGTGGTTCTCTCGTCAGCAACTTATCAAGCAACTCGTCCCGATGTCATAGTCGGACTTATAACCACTCAAACGATGGATCTAGGGGCTACAGACTGTACTATTCAGGATTGGGCCGCAGCAGGTTTACGGGTTGCATCCGTTTTCCGCAGCTTCATCGTCACTCTACCGCCGTCTGCTAACTTGGTTCGGATTGGGCATCTATCAGATCGTGATTGGAAAGATATTTGTGCGTGCGTAAAACTAGCTTTTGCAGAGTTGAATTAGCCTGATTCACCGTTTTTTCGGTAGCGTGAATTGCCTCAAGGATTCCGCCATCAAGTAACAGGATGGACTAATTGTAGAACATCATGCAAGAAACATCTGTAGTTTTACACATGATCCCCAATCTTTTTGTGCAAAATTGGGGATGATGTACGCGCGGCGTAGCTATCCCGTAGGCGATCGCCCGCCGGTTGTAGCTTAGGTTGAAGGCTCATCAAAGCAGCATCAGTGTTAATACTGTCAGTATAAACTGCCCTTTGCAAATATTTATGTAATTTATCAGTGATTATACTTAACTTTCACTCAACCAGGAATTAACTTTATATTTTGCAACATTTATGGGCTGTTTTTTCGATACAGTTAAGGCTTTTATTGGCAACTAAAAATCCCGGACTTTACCGAATCTTTAATATCAGCGGTCAACAGCGCTACTTTTTTAAAGTTTTGATAAAGACGGGCGGAATAGAACTCAAAAAATAGAAAAAAAGATAGTAAAAACCAAAAAATTGAGTTATGAATAATTTTCAATTTGTCAAAAAACCTTGATATATATGATAATAAGTAAGGATTGATAGTTACTCGTTCACCCAAAATTTAAAATTTTCATGGATATTCAATTAATTAATATCGGTTTTGGTAATATTGTGTCGGCTAACCGAGTGATTGCCATTGTCAGTCCTGAGTCAGCGCCAATTAAGCGTATAATTACTGATGCGCGGGAGCGGGGACAACTGGTTGATGCTACCTACGGCCGCCGCACGAGAGCGGTAATTATTACAGATTCGAGTCATGTCATCCTCTCGGCGATTCAGCCGGAAACGGTGGCTAATCGTTTTGTCATCAACAAAGACGGTCAAAGTCGGGATGATTGAGGTTTGTCAGTTGCAATTTGAGCACTTACAGTCTAGAGTAAGCGAAAACTTAAATTCTGACACGTTTCTCTTCTAAAAATGAAATCCGGTAAATTAATTGTTCTGACTGGGCCTAGCGGTGTGGGGAAAGGCACCCTAGTGCGATCGCTCCTCAACCGCCATCCCGAATTGGATATTTCGGTATCGGTGACAACTCGTGAACCCCGCGAGGGAGAAATTGAGGGACAACACTACTATTTTGTCAGCCGCAGCCGTTTTGAACAAATGGTTGAGGCTGACGAGTTAGCAGAATGGGCCGAGTTTGCCGGCAATCTTTACGGTACTCCATATTTTGCTCTCAAACAGGGCATCGGTGAGGGAAAATGGGTAATCCTAGAAATTGAACTCGAAGGAGCAAGGCAAATTAGAAATAAGTTTCCAGAGGCTTTGCGACTGTTTATTTTACCTCCATCTTGGGAAGAATTGGAGCGCAGGCTGCGGAGTAGGGGTCAAGATTCCGAAAGTGCGATCGCCCGTCGGTTACTGCGGGCTAAACAGGAAATTGAAGCTGCGGGCGAATTTGATTTCCAAGTTGTTAATGATGATTTGGAAGTTGCTTTGAAAGGACTAGAATCGGTATTGTTTGTTAGTTGTGGAAAATGAGGTGCTGACAATTTGACATTACCAACTACTAATTACCAGAAAGAATTGGTTGAAAGCCGGAACCATTTTAGGGGGAAATTAAAAAAACACTATTCATTAATCCAATCCTCTTAATTCCAAGTCAAGTGCTGTCAACTGTCAACTGTCAACTGAATCAACCATTTCTCGGTTCTGGCTAAAACCTCGGTACTTTTTTTAATAGCAACACAAGCTTTTAAATTCAATTCCAGAGTCTCCGACGCGGGGAAAGTTTTCCTCAACGGTTCGATTTCGCGAGCAGGACAGCCCAACATTTCCATATAAGCTAGCGTCCATCCAATAGCTGCAATGTCTCCTACATAGCCTGATCCGGCGCAAAGGTGACAACCCAATTCGCCATCTGATCCGCACTCAGGACAAACCCAATTGCTGAGTTGTAAATTGAGTTGATTTGTGCGGGATGCTGATGCAATTGTTAAGGCTTTAATATGGTTTTGAACTACTTGTTTAAAACTTTGGTTGTGGTTGCTGCGGTGGTAGGAATTGTTGGGCTGCCCGATCGCACTTCCTGGCGGTTGGGGCGAAGCATGAGATGCTGTTTTGTTCTCAATTTTGACTCCAGATTCGCCCAGATTCGCCGTTAGCTGAATACCATAGTCTTTGGGTTCCGTAGTCTGAGAGTGGTTGAGTGCGCTGTTAGAATCGGGATCTGAAGTTGTAAAGGATGATTCTATGTTATCAGCAAAATCTTGCATCGAGAGGTGATGTTCGATCGCCAAAGACCAAGTTCTTTTATGCCGAAGATCGCCATATTTTCTGGCTTCGGCATCAGTAATGCCGATCGCCGCAGCCTCTTGGCGCAGCATATTGATTGAAGTCATTGTATCTGATATCATTAGTTTGTTTGCAGTTAATATACGATCGCTCGCTCGACCTACAAATAAATTACCTTAAATATAGTAACCTAGGTTTCTGGAATTAGAAATATCAATGAATGCAATTTTTCCTGAGACAACGTTGTCGGTGGGCGGACTAACATCATACCTGCAAGAGTTGCTGGAGGGCGATCGCCAACTGCGATCGGTTTGGCTAATCGGCGAGGTGTCCAACGTTTCCCAACACGCCAGCGGCTGCTTTTTCACTCTCTGCGATCCCGACAAAAGCGCTGCGATTCGCTGCGTGGTGTGGAATTCTCAGCGGCAAAAATTGGTGCAAATGCCCGTAAAAGGTGAGCAATTGCTGGTTTTCGGAAGCATCCGGGTTTACAAAAATCGCGGCGAGTACCAGTTGACAGTTGTGCAATCGCTACCGGCTGGGGAAGGATTGGAGGCTTTGCGGTTGCAGCAATTGCGATCGCGCTTGGAAGCCGAGGGTTTCTTCGATCGCGCCAGAAAGCGCCCGATTCCCGCACACCCGCAAATTGTGGCCGTGGTGACATCGGATAGCGCTGCTGCGTGGGGGGATATTCAGCGCACGTTAGCGCAGAGATATCCCGGTTTGCGGGTGTTGCTGTCGCCGACTTTGGTGCAGGGAGATTTGGCTCCGGCTGCGATTGCTAGGGCGATCGCCCTGGTAGAATTGGACGGTAGGGCGGATGTGATCATTTTAGGGCGGGGCGGCGGTTCTGCGGAAGATTTGGCTTGTTTTAATGATGAAAGAGTGGTAAGGGCGATCGCCAATTGTGCAATTCCAATTATTACAGGAATCGGACACGAAAGAGACGAATCTCTCGCCGATTTAGTAGCAGATCAACGAGCCCACACTCCGACAGCCGCAGCGGCCCAAGCTGTACCAATTTTAGCAGAGATTTACTCGGAACACCAGCAAAGAATGCTAAATTTAGCAAGTGTTGTAAAAGCCAGATTTCAGACAGAATTAGAGCATTTGCAACAGTTACAAAACCGACTAAAACGGTTGCCTGCGACATCGCGAACTTTGCGGCAAACAACTGGTAAACTGGAAATATTGCAAGAAAAGTTAGCAGCCCTAAATCCGGCGGCGGTTTTGGAAAGGGGTTATGCGGCGGTAATGCAGGCTGACGGTAAGATTGTCCGCCAAACTGACGGTTTAGAGTTGGGAGACGAGTTAACTGTGAGGTTGAGTCGGGGCGTGCTGAAGGTTAAGATTGTGGAAGTTTTGGATGCAGAATAAATGCTATGGTTAAGTCGAAGTTGCGCCAGTCTGACTGGAATTATGAGGAAACGGTCGATCGCATTGAGGCGATTATCGATCGGGTGGAATCGGGAGAATTGCCACTAGAAGAGGTTTTTGAGCAGTTTGCGGTGGCTGTGGAGTGTTTGCAGGAGTGCGAAGGTTTTCTGGCGCGGGGGAAGGATCAGATGGATTTGGCGATCGGGCTTTTAGCCCAGACACCCGATTTTTAATCCTGCTAATTTTAATCGCAACCAACCCAGAAACCGGGTTTTTTCCACAACCTTCGCAACCAACCCAAAAAATCAAAAAACCCGGTTTCTTAGCCCCCACAACCAACCCAGAAACCGGGTTTTTCCCACAACCCTCGCAACCAACCCAAAAACCCCGAAAAAACCCGGTTTCTTATCCCCCACAACCACCCCAGAAACCGGGTTTTTTCCACAATCCTCGCAACCAACCCAAAAACTCCGAAAAAACCCGGTTTCTTATCCCCACCCACCAACTCAATGCAAACCCTGACAAATGAACCCCGACCAATAAATCAAATCAGCAAAAGTTCTATTGGTGCGGCTTAGATTATTAGCCCCAAGCTGCGCCGCAAAGCTTGGAATGTGGTAATTTGGATCGGCTGCATAGTTTGTGGGTGAGTGTCGGGTCTACTCATTGCCTCTCGCTATATTATCACATTAGTGATTAACTGTTTGCCAAGTATTTAAAATTAAACACCTTAGTTAGTTTACTCTGTTAATTATGGTATTTTATTCATCACTTAAAACTTATTCCTCCATTAGATACTAGAAAAAGTTCCTAGCATCCATCTAATTTCAAAAACCATATCAAAATACATCATTAATACTATAACCATCGTAGTAAAAAAGCTGGCTTCTGTAAAACCACTTCTCGATTTTATTAGGAAATTTATCGCAATCAAAATACTCTTGATAAAAATAATTACCTCTTATATCGATATCATTCTCATAAATATATTCAGCAAAATAATACTTAGAAAAATAATTATCTTTGAAGACATCATCATCAAAATCATCATCAAAATCATCATCAAAATCATCATCAAAATCATCATCAAAATCATCATCAAAATCATCATCAAAATCATCATCAAAATCATCATCCCGCTCAACTTTCTCTGTAGGTGCAGGTGCAGGATTGGGTAGAAGTGTTAATTTCTGATCCTCAACTACATTTATGAATGTAGAATCATAAATCTCTCCAACAATGACGCTTATTTTAACTTGACCGATACTTTTTCCAGCGATAAATTTACCATCTGAATTTATATTGCCACTTGTTGCACGCCAGATGATATTCCCAGGCACCATCACATCCCCTTGCTGATCAAATCCTCTAGCACGAAAAGTTAAATTCTGATTAGGCTTAAGTTGTACTTCTTTAGGGGACTTGCGTATAAATAAAATCCCAGCCATACAATTGTATTGTCGAAAGAGCAACCAAAGGATTGGTATAGTATTAAGCTGCAAGCCCCTAGGATAAATTTCTAATCGTCTCAATACAGGAACTACAATAACTTCAACAGAAGCACTAATCTTAGCTGCATTAATAAATAGTTGACCCGCAAAGTCGAGAATCCGAGCGACAATCTTAAAGATGTTTTTCTGTAACCACGTTTCTATATCAAAACCAAGGATCTCGGTTTCTTCATTTGTAAAATCTGTTTCTGTATTTTCTGCTTGTTCTGTTTGTTGACCCGTCGTAAAATTACTTTTTATAAGCTCGAAAGCCGACTTGAGGATGAAATTACTTGGGGTAGAATTAACAAATGAAAATACACGATATAAAAGCCTCATGTATATTCCCAAGATTAAGAGTTTAGCCCTTACCCCAGATTCCGATATTTCAGTAACATTAGCTGTTACCTTAAATGTACCTTTCGCATTATGATCGGCAGTAAAATTACCGTTTTGGTTGATTTTTCCACCTGTTGTTTCCCAAGAGATTTTTCCAGTATCTATTCGATTGCCATATTGGTCTAAGCCTAGTGCTGTAAATTTTTGGCATTCATCAGGCTTGAGCTTTACTACTTTTTGAGGAGAAATCTCTAATCGCCTTAAAACTGGGAGCAACGTAACTTTAACTGATTGACTAATGCCTTCGACCGTAGCATTAACCGTAACTTCACGCTTTTCATAACCTCCTATAAAAGTTCCATTGCCGTTAATTTTTCCCCCTTGAGTACATTGCCAATCTACTTGATAAATCTGTATTGGTTCATCTTGTTGATCAAATCCTATAACATCAAAAGTGAAACTTTCTTCAGGTTTAAGTGCTGCTTCATTGGGAAAAATAGATAATTCTCTCAATACAGCAATCACTGTAATATCAGCAAAGGTACTGATATTGTATTCCGTGGAAGTAGCAGTTACTCTAAACTTACCTTTAGCATTTATGTCAGCTATAAAATTGCCATTTTGGTCAATCGTACCACCTGTTGCTTGCCAAACTATCCGCCCAATTGCGATGTCACGATCCCACTCATCTAAACCCTGAAGCTGGAATTTTTGATTTTTTCCAGGCTCAATTTTTACTTCCTTTGGTGAAATTAATAATGTCGTTAGTTTTGGCGGTTCAACTACAGTGACATCGGCAGAAATGCTGATTTCACCCAGAGTGGCAGTAACAGTTATTTTCTCTTCTTGATAACTAGCGCGGAACATTCCATTATTCAGAATTGACCCGCCCGTTGTACTCCAGGTTACTTGTCCAATATTTATGTTGTCACCATACTGATCCAAACCTTTAACTTCAAACTGAAAATTTTGCCCAAACTCTAATTGAGCTATTGAGGATGTAATAATTAGTTCTGCTAGCTTCGGAGGTTCAATAATCGTAATTGGGATAACTCGACGAATTGAACTGACAGAAGCTATAATTTCAAAGTTATCTTGATTATTTCCAGCTACAAACTTGCCATTTTTGTCAATCGTTCCACCGCCACTACTTACTGACCAACTAATTTCTCCAGTTTGTATATTGTTACCATACTGATCGACTCCCTTAACTTGAAAATTAAATTTCTGACCAAACTCTAATTGAGGTATTGAAGATATAATAATTAGTTCTGCTAGTCTCGGAGGTTCAATAATCGTAATTGGAATAACTCGAATAATTGAACCGGCTGAAGCTATAATTTCAAATTTACCTTGCTTGCTTCCAGCTATAAAATTGCCATTTTGGTCAATACTTCCACCTCCGCTTACTTCCCATAATACAGTTTCCTGCATGGGATTACTGCGTTGATCTAAAACTTGTGCTGTGAATTTTTTCGTTTTACCAAACTCTAAATTAATACTAGAAGGAGTAATAGAAAGCTGAGTGATTATAGGATGCTCAATAATAGTAATATTGACAGAAGTATCAAAAATGCCTATCTTTGCTTTGACTTCAAATCTTCCTTCTCTTTGACCTGCTGTAAATAAACCATGTTCGATTTTGCCGCCAGTAGTTTCCCAGGTAATATCTTGCTCGTTCAGGTTCATCTCTCTATTATTCTGGTCTAAACCTTTAACAGTAAAATGCTGCTCTTGACCACAAAATAGTCTTTGGAAAATTTCAGAAATAACAATTTTGCTTAGTTTAGGATAAGAACATCCTTTAATAGCATGAAGTGGTTTTCCGGTTTCTGCCTCCAACAATGTTACCCAATCTTTACCTGCGACAGCAAGAGTTTTTCCATTAGAGATAAGTGCTACAGAGCTAATAAAACCAGACTCTTCTGGTAAAGTATAGATGATTTTATTATAATTATCTCGTAAATCAAATATTTTAATGTTTTTGGAAAAGCCTACTACAAGTATATTTTGATTTACATGATAAGCTAGAGAATTAATTGATTGATTGTGAGAGTAAGTATTGGTGCATTCTAAATTTAGAAGAGGTAACGTAGACAAATCTTTATTATCTAATGCGCCAACAATAACTCTACCTAAAACCCAAGCCCCTACAGCTATAGGCCCTCCTAATGAAAATCCCGCTACAGTAGCTGCTACATCTACTAAACCTTTCCCCAAAACAGAAGCTGATTGATTTGAAGACACTTCTTCAGTTTTGGATTGCCAAAATTTGATAACCCCATCACGACTTCCACTAATTAAGGTTGTGTTGCCTGAAGTAATACTTAAAGATTGAATCCAAGCGGAATGTCCTTCAATACTGCGTATGAGTTGACCGCTATCTAAATTCCATAATGTAATTTTATTATTAGTGCTTCCACAAGCGATGACTTTTCCATCATGGCTAATACATAAGCTCAAAACATAAGATAGTTCCTTTTCATTTTTTATGGTTTTACTTAGCTTACCTGTATTTAAGTCCCATATTTTGATGGTTTTATCTGCGCTGCCGCTAACAATCTTTTTTCCATCAGCAGGGATAGCAACAGCAGTAATCCAACTAGAATGACCATTGAGCGTGCGAATAGCCGACCCTGTTTTTAAATTCCATACCTTAATAGTTTTATCTGCACTTCCGCTAACCAAAGTATTTCCATCAGGACTAATAGCAACAGACAAAACCCAGTGCGAATGTCCTTCAATACTACGAATTATTCCCCCCGTTTGCAAATTCCATACCCAAATCTTTTTCCAACTCCCTCCTACTAAAATAGTATTATCTGGGCTTATTGCCAGAGAAGTAATAACATCTGTTGGGCAAGGTGTTAAACTTTCTGGTGTATTTGCCCTCAAACAATAATTATCAGCACGAAAAACGCTGTAGGCAAATTGTTTAACTCGATCGGATTTATCTTTGATTGATTGTTCAATCAATAGTTCTAAGCCTGGTTGACCATGATTGAGAGTTTTTGATAAAGCAGCGAGTCTTTCTTGCTCATTTTGACTAGATAACTGCTTCTTAACTTCTTCAAGTCCTTTAGACATTTTATTTTTCTCGAAATTATTAAATTTCTGCTTTTTTGGTCGATCGCACTCAACAACATTATCTATCATTGTTGGCTGTGCGCCGCCATCCCAGAGTCCAAACAACAATGTCATTACGAGCTCGCGAAACAATCCCAGAATCCCGGCGATTGCTTCACTAAGAGCTCGCAATGACATATCGGACATATCGGTTGGGTGGGGGCGGGTTTACAAAATTATTCATTTTTACCGTAAATTGTTGGTAAACCCGCCCCTACCGCAAATCGCGGTTTGATGTCCAGTTTCTACAATTTGTCGATCGCCTTTTTAGCCTTATCTGCGATATTTTTCACAGCATCTTTAGCATCTTCTGCTGCGTGGCGAGCGGCCGATTCCGCTTGTTTCGCCTTGCCTTCAGCCTGATCTTTTTTGTTCCCCGTGATGTTGCCGAAAATTTCCTGAGCCTTGCCTTCTACGTTTTTGCCGATCGCCTTTGCTCTGTCTTCTGTACTCATAATAAGCTCCGCCGAGTAGTTGAAATTTACTGCTATCCTAACATTAGCTCAACAGCAATTCCTCGCTAACTTCACATTAATTTATGTTTGGTTTGATTGCGAGCGGTTTTTAGTAGGGTGCGTCAGAATGAGTTAATTATTTCGATTTACTCTGATATAAACTGACGCACCCTACAGAACTATCCTGCAACCGCAGATGATGGCAGATACACACAGATGCACGCAGATAATTTTCAGATAGTTTTTGAGCTATCGCGATGTTTTGTAGGGTGCGTTAGAATGGCTTGATTGTTCCCATTTACTCGAATTAAAGCTGACGCACCCTACATTTATTACTTCAAACTCGCCGCCGCAACCTTAATCGGTTCCAGCAATTCTAACGGTATATGCAGCATATTCAATTGGGTACTTTCAACACCTTTCCTTTCATTCCTTTCAGGATCGGGGCCGTGATAATCGCTGCCACCAGTTACCAGCAAACCGTATTCAAGACACAAATCTTTCAACTTTTTAATTTGGCTGGAACTGTGGGTGGGATGGTATACTTCGACTCCCATTAAACCTGCATCTACTAATTCTTTTAAAACTTCCTCAACAGCGCCGCCGCGAAATAAATAAGGGTGCGCCCATACTGGTACTGCGCCGCAACTCTTGAGTAAATCTATGCCTTCGGCGATCGAGAATTTGTCGTAATGCACGTAGGCGGGGCCGTCCTCTCCCAGCCAGCGATCGAAGGCTTCCCGCGATGATTTGGCGTGACCAGCTTTTACAAGGGCAGAGGCAATGTGAGGCCTTCCCGGTGCCATTCCTGGGGATGTTGTTGGCAGTTCGATCGCATATCCCAACGCTGCTAATTTCTCTACCATTTCCTGCGATCGCCTCAATCTTCCTTCTATGCGATCGTTCAAAGGAACGCGCAACTTATTTGCATCGGGATAAAAACCTAAGATGTGCAAAGATCGACCGTTGTGCACTGTGCTGAGTTCGAGTCCGGGGACTATTTCGATACCGTACAAAGCAGCGGCGGCGAAGGCTTCATCCCAACCCGACATCGTATCGTGATCGGTGACGGCCAAGGCGCGAACCCCCGAAGATGCGGCGGCTGCTACGAGTTCGGCTGGGGTGAGAGTACCGTCGGAATAAGTTGTGTGACAGTGGAGTTCTAGCATTGTTTTTCTGATTAACTATTTATCTACTTTGCGAACTCTATTAATCGCACCTTCTCGCAATTTGGGAAGCACCAGCGATATTTAAATACTTGGGATGTTCAGCAAAATTGGCATGATATCAATTCCGGTTGTATCGGAATGATTTAACCGCAGAGAACGCAGAGGACACAGAGAGAGAAGAATGATGTATGATTCCGATGCTGACGGAATTGGCATGACTCAAGCTTTGTTTTGTTCGACTGTCTTGTCTATCTGCAACCTCTGTTCCTATAAATGCTATCACAAAAACTGTACGGAAACTCCCCAACCTACCAAGTATATAATTGCCAGTCGCGCTGTCTTCGCTGCTGAAAGTGCGATCGCCTTTGCCAGAAATCTTCGGGCGATTCCCCACGGGATAGCTTCGCTTCATGGGCTTTGTGCTGTGCTAGTTAGCAAATTGGCTCAAATCAGCCTCTCCAGCCGCTTCACCCCAAGCGCCATAAAGTCATACACCATCACGATTTGAGCGTTTTGGCGATCGAGCTTTTTTGAGGTTTAAGCTGTGGAGGTTACGATAGTGGCATTGTGCGATCGCTAGCGTTGATGATTTTTTTATAAATTAATAACATAACATTCAGGTACAGCGTATGAAATCCACACTTTGCTTTCCCGAAACCTCTGTTCAATCTCAGGTAGATACTTTTGATAATAGTGCTATTGAATCTTGTATCGTAGCCGCTTGGATTGACTTAGTAGGAGGAGATTTTGACAGTTTGGGAGGAGATGATTGGCTTAATTTGTGCGGCGACATTGACGACGGCGAAATTTACCGGGAATGGTTTTTGTGGCAAGACAGCGAAGTCACTCAAGAGTGGGAAGCTTACGATCCAATTACTAATTACCGAGTTGTGGCATCTAGCCGAGAAATGCTGGTTTCTAAAATCGACAAAATCGAAGATACCAGAAAAATTTAGCCTTTCGCGAGAATGTTACATCTTGATGTTAAAATTTAAGAATTCTGTCAAACTCGGTTTCTCCTCAATATTTTGGATCGAACGCGATACATCGTGAAACCGGGTTTTTCAGGCAAAAAATATAGGTTTTGTTTCGTTGAAATGGCTCAACCTACTAATTTAAAACTTGCGCGTCAATACCGAATAAACCGGATTTTTCACCCAGAGTTAAAGCCACAATCGAATATTTTGTTACTCGTTACCAGACTCTGCCTAGTAACGAGCAAAGCACAATTGAATATTTTCGTAAAAAACCCGGTTTCTGCGTAATTCCCGCAATTTATGTCGCTACAGCTTTTTGTTTTTCTCGTTCTAATTTGCGCTGCTTCAAAGCTGCAAGATTTTGTTTAATCGTGTCGATCGCACTTCCATTCCCCTGCTGTTGGTATAATTCGCTGGCACGGATCAAATCTGCCACAGCCTCCCCATCCGATCGCAAATTCGCAAAAATCAAACCGCGATTGTGGTAAGCTTCAGCCGTTGCCACCTGTTGTATGGCGCTAGTAAATTTATCTTGAGCTTTGCGGTAATTTCCCGATTGATAAGCCTCAATTCCTGCTTGAAAATAAACCGCAGCTTTGCTACCTGCGTCAGTATCGGGAAATTCTGGCGAGTTTAAAATTGGTTCTTTAAACAGTACAGAAATGCTGCCCTTGCCGAAGTAAGCCCAAGTCATTGTTCCGATGCCAATCCCCAGCGCAGCGACAACAATGACAGACAGAGCAATAAAATTTGTGAGTTCCATAGAGAAATATTTGTTGTATTACAATATGATAAGATAATTTCTAAGTTCTGGAACAATGGCAGCACAAATTTACTTCAACGGTCAATGGTTTTTCGGTTCCCTAGCTTTAGTATTGTCGATCGGCATAATTACTGCAACTACAAGTTCGGACGCAGCAACCAAGGCGCAAACTCAAGCAGGGTGGCAATTGTTGCAGCGGGATGAGACAGGGTTGGTGGTAGCAATGCGACACGCGATCGCCCCAGGCACCGGAGATCCTGCTAACTTTAAGTTAGGCGACTGTTCCACCCAGCGCAATTTATCAGCCCAGGGAAGAACCCAAGCCCAGCAAATCGGAGCCGAATTTCGCAACCGCAACATCAAAGTTGTTAGAGTTGTATCGAGTCAGTGGTGCCGGTGTTTGGAAACAGCAAAACTGATAAATTTAGGCAAAGTCGAGCCATTACCAGCCCTCAACTCGTTCTTTAGCGACAGCAGCCAAGAAGCCAGACAAACAGCAACAATTCGCAAATTAATTGTTGACAACCGCAACACAAAAGGCGCTATTATTATGGTAACGCATCAAGTCAATATTACAGCGATTACAGATATTTTTCCCCAAAGTGGCGAAGCTGTGATTCTCAAAGGCGATGCACGAGGTAAAATTAAAATAGTCGGACGAATTGGAGGATTTTAGCAATTTACCTGTTACCAATTTCCCTTGTTAATTACCAGTTATCTATCTAATTTACATGACTTTCCAATACAGCGCCGCCCTAGTAACTTTAGCAGACCTCGACAAAGAAGTTCTCGTTAAATTCTACACGAAATTTCTCGACATAGAACCGAATCCTTACATTCCCAATAGTTATGCTGAATTTCACCTCCCCGGCTTACGACTAGGCATATTCAAACCTAAAGATTCCCACAAATCGGAATTTGCAAATCGAGCAAAAACAGGCATGAGTTTGTGTTTAGAAGTCAGCGATATCGAAACTGCGATCGCCCGAATTTGGGCATTAGGTTATCCGCCAGCCGGAGAAATTATCAAAGCCTCACACGGCTTAGAAATCTATGCCTTCGATCCCGCCGGCAACCGCATAATTTTGCATCAATCCTATTACAATATAGGATAATCGCGAATAATTCACGAACTCTCAATCTTCTATTTTCTTCCTTCGCGTCCTTCGCGTCTTCGCGGTTCCTTCAAAATCCCCTCAACTATCTAATCAATTCAGCAAAGCTATAAAAACTGATAATTAATAATAGCAAAGCAGTGAAATGAGTCCACTGAAATTGAGGGCGAGGCCCGATATATTCTCGCACCAAAATTGAAAAAGACGAACCAATTATATAACTCAAAGACAGAGTTAAATACTGCCACTGCCATGTTACACTCCACAGCCCCAACAAAATCATCGCCAAAATCAACATCACCAACTCAACAAAGCGAGGCGGATTTTGCTGAGTAGACAAAATCACAGTGTTCAACCAATATTCCCAAGGTCTCATGTGTTAGCGATCGAGCTTTTGGATTTAGCCTTCCAGCTTAACCTACGATCGCCATTCAGTTTGTTGCAGCAAACACGCCAAAGCCTCCGCCGTCTCCACCTGCGGAAACTGCCCATAAAAGCGACTGACACTGTAAAAAGGGTGAGGAGTCTCCAGAATAATCGACTTATCGGCTATTTCCGCCAAAAAATCCATCAAATCTAGCGGGGCGACGGGCGCGCAAATCCACAAAGCCGCAGGTTGCTGCGACAGCAAAGCCTTCGCCGCCACAGCCACCGTCATCCCCGTAGCAATGCCATCGTCCACCAAAATCGCCAAAGCCCCCGCCGCGCTGACATTTGGTCGCCCCGAAGCCAAATCCGCTAACAGAGATTGAGCGCTATTTTCAGCCTGCTGGAGTGCTGATTTTTGCAAGCGTAAATTGTGCTGCTTTTGCTTTTGCCAGATCACCTGGCCATCAGCAGTTGCCGCCCCGATCGCGAATTCCAAATGATCTGGGCGAGTAATTTTCTTGGCGACAACCACATCCAAAGCACAACCCAAGCGGCGCGCGATCGGCACAGCAACCGGCAAACCCCCGCGTGGTAAGGCATAAACAATCGGTTTAATAGCTTCCTGTGCGCTTAAATTCAACTGACCGAGCTCGTCTTCAACTGCCTCGGCCAGTTTTTCGCCTGCATCGGCGCGATCGTCAAAAAACGGGTTAGACAACATATTCCTGCCTGTACGAGCTCAACCAAACAATTGGAGATTTGCGAGTGTTAATTTGGGATTGTGCGTAAAGCGTAGCTATCCCGTAGCGAATCCACAGCAGCGCATAGAAGCATCCAGTAAATCTCAGATCGCCCAGCGCCATCTAAACTATAAACTCTAGACTAAACAAAATCTCTCTAATTGTAAAATATATGTCCAGCGACTTGCAACTTAGCCTGTTTGACAGCAATCAAAGTGCCGCCTTCCAAAACGACTCAATCCCAGCAAATGCCAAAATTCCCATTCCCGCCGGCACTTATCAAAATATGGAACAAATCGGCGATCACTGCAACCGCTGTCACCGCTGCGAATTGGGTAACACCCGCACCCACGCCGTCATCGGGCGCGGCAATCCTCAAGCCTCAATTTTGATTGTGGGAGAAGCGCCCGGACAAAACGAAGATGAAACCGGATTACCATTCGTAGGGCGATCGGGCAAACTGTTAGATAAGATTTTAGAATCCGTAGAATTGAGTGCAGAAACCGACGTATTCATCGCCAACGTCATCAAATGTCGCCCACCCAAAAACCGCCCTCCCACAGCCAAAGAAATCGAAGCTTGCAAACCATACTTGCTCGAACAAATTCGCATTTTAGACCCCAAAATTATTTTATTAACCGGTGCAACAGCCCTCAAAGGATTGTTAAGCGACAAGCGGCCAATTAGTAAAATCCGAGGTCAATGGATAGAATGGGAAGGACGTTTGTGTATGCCAATTTTTCACCCATCATACTTATTGCGAAATCCCTCCCGCGAACCGGAGACACCAAAATGGTTTATGTGGCAAGATATGCAGGTAATCAAAGCTAAATTGGATGAATTTAAAACGGCAAGTTAATCAGTAATTACGCCTGATATCATTGCTGGTGAACCGCAACACTTGTAGGCGCGGGTTCACCAACAATCTCAGGCTGAAACGAATAATCTGATAAACCCGCCCCCACCCACGCGACAGAATTCTTGATATAAAACAGTGAATACTAGAGAAGTATTCACCAACAATATCAGGCTCAAACCAACAATTTATTACCGGATGGCAAATATGAACTCAATCAATCCCACAACCCAAGAAACACTCTCTGAACCAGAAATTGATTTAATAGTTGAAATCGAAGCTAACAATGACTCAGCGTGGGAAACTCCCATTATTGTTCAAAAACCACCGACTTCTTTATCCATTCCCTCTGAACTTGCGATCAAAGCAGCTTTTTTAGCGGGATTGCATCAAGAAACAGATGTTGAGGCGTGGATTATTCGCCTAATTCGAGAACGACTAGAACTAGAAGAAGCAGCATATTTGGAAATCAAACAGAATTTGGCTAGAGAATTCAGTAGTTAAAGCGCCGTCTTATTTTCTCCTTGTGCACGACAATCTCGCAACCACAAACGAATCGCCTCAGCAATTGCGCTTTTCTCACTTTCTGGCGGCGACAACGCACGAACATCCGCCACTGTACCAAACCGAGAAACAATTTTTACTAATTCCCAGCCCTTCTCCGTTTTAGCTAAAAACAGCCAGTGATATTGCTGAATTTCAACTCGTTTCCCCTCGCGATACTGCCGTTCTAATGTAGTAATAAAAACTTGACTGGCATTTTCAGGAAGTGCTTCTTCAAAATTTAAAGGTAGCGGTTCAAACTCCGGGCGACCTGCTAAAATTATTTGACGCTGCACGTAATCGATCGCTCTAGAATTGTTAGGAGCAAAGCCCGATCGCGCAATTACACGGTTAGCATAACTCGGCAAATCTTGCAACAGCCGATCGACTAAAGCTTCCAAATCTGCCGGACAGGGCGATCGGGCTAACAAACCATACCGACTTGCGTTTATACTGCGATCGGCATTTGTGACAACATTAACAGCCAGAGTCGGACTTGCAACCGCAGATATTAGCAGATAAACACAGATGTACGCCGATGGAAGTTTACCTGTATTCATCCGTGTTTACCTGCGGTTTAACAAACATTCAAATTGTTATCCCAACTCTTCACAAATGCGCGCAAAAGCCGCCACCGGATCGTCGGAAGCTGTAATCGGCCGCCCAATTACCAGATAATCTGCACCTGCTTTAAATGCCGCTTTTGGAGTCATCGATCGTTTTTGATCGCCCCCCTCGGCCCATTTCGGACGCACACCGGGACAAACCAACACAAAATCATCCCCGCAACTCATTCTTAACTGTTCCACTTCTTGCGGAGAACAAACAGCACCAGCTAAACCACTTTCCTTAGCCAACAATGCCATGTGCAAAGCATATTCTGGCAACTCTAAAGGTATTTTCAACTCAAAAGCTAACTGTCGCGAATTCAAACTCGTTAACAGCGTAATTGCAATCAATTTAGGAGTCGGTTTATCAACCGCCGCCGCCCCTTCTACCAAAGCTAACTGTGCCGCTTTCAGAGCATCTTTACCACAAGTAGAATGGATAGTCAATAAATCCACGTTGTACTTAGCCGCAGCCCGACAAGCACCAGCCACAGTATTGGGGATATCGTGAAATTTCAAATCGAGAAAAATCCGCTTTTCCCGCTGTTTTAAAATTTCCAAAATCCCCGGCCCGGAACTCACAAACAGTTCCAAACCCACTTTCCAGAAAGATACTTGCGGGAGTTTGTCAAGAAGTGCGATCGCCTCTTCTTGACTCGAAACATCCAAAGCCACAATAATTCGATTATCAGCGTTCATCAGCGTTCATCTGCGGTTAAAAAAGATATTCAAGACACCAATCGCACAAACTTATTTTTGCCCACTTGCAAAACCTTACCGAATAAATCAGCAGGTGATTCAAACGTAAGATTAACATCAGAAACTTTGTCGCCCTCCAACTTCACCCCACCGCCCTGCATCAACTTCCGTGCATCACCGCTGCTCTTACAAAGCCCGCTAGCACTCAGAATATAAAACAACTTAGCCGGAAACTGCACGTTTGCCAAAGAAAACTCCGCCACAGCATCAGCCTGTCCCGCCGCACCTTTGATTAGCGCGATCGCATCTTGTTGGGCGCGATCGCCCGCTGCTTTCCCCCAATACTGACTTACCACATCCACAGCTAAAAGTTTCTGCTTTTCGCGCGGATTTTCTGGCAAATCATCAAGGGGCAAATTTGTCAATAGTTCAAAATACTGGGCGATCGAACTATCGGCAATTTTCTCCAACTTAGAATACATCGTCAGCGGGTCATCGGACAAACCTACATAATTATGCAAAGACTTCGACATCTTCTGCACGCCGTCAGTCCCCAGCAAAATCGGCATCAGCAAACCAAACTGCGGTTTCATCCCAAAATGCCGCTGCAAATCCCTCCCCACCGCAATATTAAACTTTTGGTCAGTTCCCCCCAACTCCACATCCGCCTCCAAAGCCACCGAATCGTAACCTTGCATTAGCGGATACAAAAACTCGTGCAGGTAAATCGCATTTTCCTGCTGCATCCTGTTGTCAAATCCCTCTTTAGCGAGCATCTGCTGCACTGTCATCGTGCCTAGCAGTTCCAAAATCTTCGCCAAGTCCAATTTTGACAACCACTCGGAGTTATAGCGAATTTCCAAACGTCCGGGTGTGTCAAAATCTACAATCGGACGCACTTGGTTTAAATAAGTCTTGGCATTTTCTGCCACTTGTTCGGCTGTCAACTGGCTGCGCGTCTCCGATTTTCCTGTCGGATCGCCAATTCTTGCGGTAAAATCTCCGATGACCAGTACCGCCGTGTGACCGGCATCCTGAAAAGCTCTGAGCTTGCGGAAACAAATGCTATGTCCCAAGTGAATGTCAGTCCCTGTGGGATCAATTCCCAGTTTGACTCGCAACGGACGATCGACTTTTGCCAGCAGTTGGGCCAGATTTTCGTCAGGGTTGCTAGAATCAGGTCGATCGGGAAAAATCTCGCTGATGCCACGGTAAAGCGCTGAAAGGTTAGGAGTTATCATAGGGGAGCGATCGGAAACCATAAAACTCTAATATTTTGCCAAAGTGCAGCGGAATTAGTTAAACTCACTGATTGACACATAAACACACAACTATCAAGCTACCATAATCCCAAAGCTGACCGGCTTTCATTCGCTGAAAGCCTCCAGAGTTTCCATCTAAAATTAAAAGTCTTAAACCCCAAATCGAGTGAGGAAGTGAAATCCACGTGTCAACCAACGCAGTTCGCAAAAATACGGAAAACTCAGCCCCTGTATTCGAGTTTGTTCAGTCAGTCAGCAAAGTGACCGCCGGAACCATACTCAGCATGACAATGCTTGCCAGTTCCGTAGTCGCCGGCGGATTGGTTGGCTTAGCGATCAGCTTCCGCAATTTGCCAGATGTTCGCATCTTGCAAACCTACTCTCCCACCGAAACTACTCACATTTACGACATCAACGGCAAGCCCCTAGCCAGTATCCACGATGAAGCTAACCGGGATGTCGTACCTCTTGACAAAATCTCCCCGAACCTGAAACGGGCCGTAATGGCGATCGAAGATAGCAACTTCTTCACCCACAAAGGCATCAACCCCGGCGGGATAGCCAGAGCTCTTATAGTCAACCTAGAGAAAGGTAGAACCGTTGAAGGCGGCTCGACTATGACAATGCAGCTAGTCAAGAACCTGTTTCTATCTCCCCAGTCAAAATTTAGTCGCAAGATAGCTGAAGCGGTAATGTCTATCCGCTTGGAGCAAATTCTCAACAAAGACCAAATTCTGCAACTGTACCTGAATCAAATCTACTTAGGGCACAACTTGTACGGCGTAGAGACAGCCTCTCGAAGCTATTTCAACAAGTCAGCAGATAGTTTGAGCCTTGCGGAAGCAGCCATGCTCGCCGGCTTAATTTCCGCCCCCGAAGAATACAGTCCTTTTGTCAATTACAAATTGGCAAAAGAGCGGCAGGAAACTGTTTTAACCCGGATGAAGGATCTCAAATGGATTACGCCGGCGGAAGCGGATACCGCCCGATCGCAAAAAATTAAGCTTGGCAAAATCACCTCTTTTGGTGGCTCCCAAGTTCCTTACGTCACACAAGCCGTAGTCCAGGAACTGACACGGCGTTTTGGGCGAGATGCCGTACTCAAGGGAGGAATGCGCGTTCAAACGACGATCGACCTTAAAATGCAGCGCATAGCCGAAGAAACCGTCAAAACGTGGCACAATCGACTTTACAACCAAGGACTTTTTTACGATCGCGACCAAGGACAAATTGCCCTAGCAGCCGTCGATCCCCGCACCCACTTCGTCAAAGCAATGGTTGGCGGAGTCGATTACCAAAAGAGTGAATTCAACCGTGCCATTCAAGCACGCCGCCAGCCCGGATCTTCTTTTAAACCTTTTGTCTACTACGCTGCCTTTGCTAGCGGCAAATACACCCCCGACTCAATTGTCTACGACTCCCCAGTCGGCTACCGCGACGGCGACGGCTACTACTACCCTCAAAACTACGGCGGCGGATTCTCCGGCGCTGTCAGCATCCGCAGAGCCTTGGAATCATCCCTCAACGTTCCCGCCGTCAAACTCGGCCAAGAAGTCGGATTGAATAAAGTCATTGAAATTTGCCGGACACTCGGCATCAGAAGTCCGATGGAACCCGTGATTTCTTTGCCATTAGGTGCCGTTGACTTGACACCTTTAGAAATGGCCGGAGCTTTTGCTACCTTCGCCAACAACGGCTGGCATTCTGACACCACGTTTATCGTCCAAGTCACCGACAGCAGCGGCAACGTCTTGCTCGACAATACGCCCAAACCAAAACCAGTTCTCAACGCCTGGGCCGCAGCATCCGTCAACAGCGCCCTGCAAGGGGTAGTTAACAACGGAACGGCAAGGGCGGCCCAACTCGGCCGGCCGGCTGCTGGGAAAACAGGTACAACTTCCTCAGAACGCGATATTTGGTTTGTCGGTTACGTGCCGCAGTTGTCGGTTGCTGTCTGGATGGGCAACGACAATTACGCACCGATGAGCTACGGTGCTACCGGCGGTGGGATTGTTGCCCCTGTTTGGCGAGATTTTATGAGCCAAGCTTTGGAGGGCGTTCCCGTAGAAAGTTTTAAACCTGCGTCAGCTTTTGAGCGGCCTTAATTATTAGTCATTAGTCATTAGTCATGAGTCATTAGTCATGAGTCATTAGTCATTAGTCATTGGTCATTGGTCATTAGTTGAATTTTGACTGTTGACTAATGACTCAAAAACTAGGTCTATAAGCATTCTTCCTTCTTCCTTCTTCCTTCTTCCTTCTTCCTTCTTCCTTCTTCCTTCTTCCTTCTTCCTATGATTGTTTTTCCAGTTCAGATTTCATCCGTTCCAGCGTTGAGTTCATTTGCTCAAACATCTGCTGGGGCGTGATGCCAAATTGATTGAGCTGTGTTTTTAACTGCTCTACAGTCATCTGAGCCATGAAGTCCTCAGACAGCTCGAAGCGCTTCATAAAAATCCGGTAGCGGTCCATCATGGATTCCATCTGAGCGATGAACATTTTCTTGCCTTCGCGATCGAATTTGCCGTAATTGCCGCCTAGTGTGACGAGAGATTGATAGTCTTCAAACAACAGCTTGGCTTCTTGCTGAACAATTTCTGAATCAAAAAATCCCATAACTTTCCTACCTAATTTTTTAATATTGAATTGATTTTGATCTAGGCCGGCAATCCCGCTGCCTTTGGTAGTATTTTATCATTTGCCGGAGGAAGTCCCTACCCCTCAAGGCGCAAGAATCAGTAGAAATTTCCGTACAGGATAGTCGGAGAGGCGGAGAATGGGAGATGGGGAGATGGAGCATCTCATTTTTGCAAAAAGCATTTTTTGACAGTGGGAGCGTCCCTGCTCAGGAACTTTTTATCCGTCGCGAGCTTTGTAAATGACTAATGACTAATGACTAATGACTAATGACTAATGACTAATGACTAATGACTTCAAACTTGCCCAATACGTTCTAGTGGCCAAAACCTGACTACAGCACGGCCGATGATATTTTTCTTAGGTAAAAATCCCCACCTGCTGGAGTCGTTGCTATTGTTGCGGTTGTCTCCCATCACGAAGTATTGATTTTCCGGGACGACATAAGGCCCCCACTGATATTTAGGAGGTTCGGCAATATATTTTTCGACGATGGGTTTGTCGTTGAGGTAGACTAGACCTTTTTTAACAGCAACGGTTTGACCAGGCAAGCCAATTACCCGTTTGATAAATGCTTGGTCGGCGGTAAAGCCTTGTTCTTGCAACTGTTCCGGCGGGGCGAATACTACGATATCGCCAGTTTTTGGGGTTTCGAGGTAGTAGGAGATTTTTTCGACTACGACGCGATCGCCCACGCGCAAAGTTGGTATCATAGAATCTGAGGGTATGAAACGCGGTTCTGCCACCAACGCTCGAATCACTATTGCTAAACCCAAAGCAATAATTACTATCTGAATATTTTCTCGCTGCGACTTCCAGGCTTTCATCCACCAGGTTTCAGCCGGAATTTCTACTACTTCTGTACCCAAATTCTTTTTTTCAGATGTCATGAAAGTCCTCGCTATATAGTTGCCACTAATTATCTAATTGCCATTGAAGTAAGTCGCTCTAATTAAACGTAAAACTTTGTTTGGCTATTCAGAAACCCGTCAGGGAAGAGACGGGGATGCTACCCTACAGAAACCGAGTTGATCTGTCTTAGGTTTTTTTGAGACGAAAATACTTAGAAAAGTTGAGTGCATTCTGTTAATATTAACTCATAAAAAAGGTAGAGAATTTTAATTCTCTACCTTTTTTTATGTAAGGATTGTGAGTTATTTGCGATCGCGAGATTAGTTATTTCACAACTTTACTCCCGATGCGATCGCACGCCACTCAACCTTACTCAGCACCTTGGGGCAGCAATTCCCGCTTTTGACCTTGCAGCACCTTCACAACACCGGCTTCATCCACATCCACAACAGCGGTGTCACCGTCTTTGATGCGGCCAGAAAGGATTTCCTCAGCCAAACTGTCTTCCAACAACCGCATGATAGCGCGGCGCAGGGGTCGAGCTCCGTAGCTGGGGTTGTAGCCTTCTTCTACCAGCCTTTCTTTGAATTTCTCGGTCACTTCCATCGTGATTCCCTGTTCTGTCAAGCGGCCGAACACTTCTTTGAGCATGATGACGGCAATTTCCTTGACTTCTTCCTTATTCAACTGACGGAAGACGATAATTTCGTCAAGTCGGTTGAGGAATTCTGGGCGGAAGTAGTTCTTGAGTTCTTCGTTAACCAAAGAGCGAATGCGGTTGTAAGTAGCATCGGCTTGGTTGTCGCTGAACTCGAAGCCGAGGCCACCGCCACCTTTTTCAATCACCTTAGAACCGATGTTGGAAGTCATAATCAGCAGCGTATTTTTGAAATCTACGGTGCGACCTTTGGCATCGGTTAAGCGGCCGTCTTCCAATATTTGCAGGAGCATATTGAAGACATCGGGGTGGGCTTTTTCGATTTCGTCGAACAATACGACGGTGTAAGGACGGCGGCGGACTGCTTCTGTGAGTTGTCCGCCTTCGTTGTAGCCGACGTAGCCTGGAGGGGAACCGATTAGTTTGGAGACGGTGTGACGTTCCATGTATTCGGACATATCCAGTCGAATCATCGCGTCTTCGGAACCGAAGAAGTAGCCGGCTAGGGCTTTGGTCAATTCGGTTTTACCGACACCGGTGGGCCCGGAGAAGATGAAACTGGCGATCGGGCGATTGGGATTTTTCAACCCAACGCGAGCGCGACGAATGGCACGGGAAACGGCTTTCACTGCTTCTTCTTGGCCGATCAAACGCTGGTGCAAGGTATCTTCCATGTGCAGCAGCTTTTCGGACTCAGATTCAGTTAGTTTGTTAACCGGTACGCCCGTCCAGCTTGCGACGATTTGAGCGATATCTTCTTCGGTAACTACTGGCGATGGATCGGTGTCGCCACGGGCCGCCGAGTCGGTTTTTTTTGCTTGGGAAATCGCGCGAATTTCGGCTTTGATCGTCATTTCTCGATCGCGCAATTCGCCTGCTTTGTCAAAGTCTTGAGAACGCACCGCTTCGTCTTTATCTTTGAGGACTTTGCGGAGTTCTTTATCAAGTTCTTTGGCTGCGGGGGGAAGTTGGGAGTTGATCAAGCGGACTCTGGAACCAGCTTCATCTACCAAGTCAATAGCTTTGTCTGGGAGGAAGCGATCGGAGATGTAGCGGTGAGAGAGTTTGGCTGCGGCTTCCAAGGCCGTATCCAAGATTTTCAGCTTGTGGTGCTGTTCGTAGCGTTCCCGCAGACCGAACAGAATCTCGATCGTCTCATCAACGGTGGGTTCGCCGACCATCACGGGCTGGAAGCGTCGCTCTAGGGCGGCATCGCGCTCGATGTGCTTGCGGTACTCATCAAGGGTTGTAGCACCGATACACTGGAGTTCGCCTCTAGCCAAAGCTGGCTTGAGAATGTTGGCTGCGTCGATCGCGCCTTCCGCCGCACCAGCACCGATCAAAGTGTGCACTTCGTCAATCACCAAAATCACGTTACCCGCCGTGCGGATTTCGTCCATGATTTTTTTCAGGCGCTCTTCAAATTCGCCCCGGTATTTCGTACCAGCGACGAGCAGGCCGATGTCGAGGGTGACGACGCGCTTGTCTTCGAGGATGTCTGGGATGTCGTTGTTAGCGATGCGCTGGGCCAGGCCTTCGGCGATCGCAGTTTTACCGACTCCGGGTTCGCCGATCAGTACCGGGTTATTTTTGGTACGGCGACCGAGGATTTGAATTACCCGTTCGATTTCTTTTTGCCGACCGACTACGGGGTCAAGCTTACCATCGACCGCCATTTGAGTCAGGTTGGCTCCAAATTCGTCCAGGGTTGGGGTTTTGGTGCGAGCGCCGCCGCCAGTGGCTGCGACTTCTGCGGTTTCTCCCAGCATCCGAATCACTTGGGTGCGGACTTTCGACAAGTCTACTCCCAGATTTTCCAGGACTCTGGCCGCTACTCCTTCACCTTCGCGAATCAGGCCGAGCAGCAGGTGTTCGGTGCCGATATAGTTGTGTCCGAGTTGGCGAGCTTCTTCGAGGGACAGTTCTAGAACCCGCTTGGCGCGAGGGGTGAACGGAATTTCGACTGCTACGAAGCCCGAACCGCGCCCGATGATTTTTTCGACCTCAATCCGAGCATCTTTGAGGTTGACCCCCATTGATTTGAGGACTTTAGCCGCAACTCCGGTTCCTTCCCCGATCAGACCCAGGAGGATCTGTTCTGTCCCTACGAAGTTGTGACCCAGGCGGCGAGCTTCTTCCTGGGCCAGCATGATTACTTTTATTGCTTTTTCTGTGAAGCGTTCAAACATGATTTATTCCCACCTGCTATATGCCCGTTTTGAGGTCACGCTCGCACAACGAGCGTTTTTGTTCGAGTTTTAACTCGTGATGCTAATTCTAGCGCGACACTCCCACCGCTCTGCCGCACTCGGCTGCGGTTGCAGATTCCAGGCTCATGTTGCAGGGTGGCTTTCAACTGGGAAGACCCAAATGGTGGCTGACCTACAACCTCCCCTAGACTGCCAGAAGATTGCTCTTCTCGGCCTGTGCCCAACCTACGACTACGTATTGATGGATTCTAGCACAATGTTTTTTGCGATCGAGCGCGATCGTAAATTCATACATCTGAAAGTGTGTGGAGGTTGCTTCACAAAACTTATGTGTTACGGGCGCGATCGAGCTTTTCGATGTTAATCCATTGCGCGATCGCAGGGGAGGTCAAAAACCAGGTTTTTGCAGAAAATCTTCGCTGTAGCCATCAAATTAATTGAAAAACCCGGTTTCTTTGGTCAGGAGTGCGTCCGGTGTAATTGTCACGCGCTTGGCTTAGCTCTCAAGTAGCATTCCTCAACTTTGAGGATTTAAAATTCACAGCGGTCTCTACAAAACCGCAGAAAAGTCAAGCCTAAAAGATCCTTGTCGGGAAGTCTAGTTCCGAAGCCCAGAGACTCCACAAATGAGCTGAACTCAAGCCCAAAAAAGCCAACAATGAGGCGAAGGGGGAGGCGTTCTATTGTACAGGAGGAGATTCGTTGGTTGTTTCTAAAGTAGACCTCTTGCAAAAATCCGAAAATACCCTGAAACCATCTGCGTCAATCTGTGTTTATCTGCCCGATATCTGCGGTTGCTCTATGACTTGAAGATTTTTGCAAGAGGTCTAGTCACAACCCCATCGCCTCCAATAGTTCCATTTCGCAAGAATAAAAAAAATGCCTTGGGATCTGCGAACATAAATCCGTCATTTCCAGAAATAACTTGGAAACCAAATTGAGTGGGAATTCCGTTCTCGAAAGCCAAAACAGGAGCGTCAGGGAATTCGTCAAGATCACTGGCCGTATAGGTAACAGGAGTTAAACCTGGGGAGCATCTCAGTTTTGCATTTCTAGTGCGAGCGTCCCCGCTCGCTCCTACCTACAATACGCGAGCGGGGACGCTCGCACTATAATAAAAAAATGCTTTTTGCAAAACTGAGATGCTCCCCATTCTGCGGACTAAAGTCCACACTACGAACCAATCTTATTGCGATCAATCGACCGGACACGAGATCGCGTTTGATTGACTGGACTTGAGGTTAAAAGCTGCACAAAATCATATTCAAAACGGCCAAAGGTCGATCGCCCGCTATCATTTATTCCGCCGCAGCCGATCGCAAATTTGCACTTTCTCAACCGCCAAATATTGCTGAAAATCCGGTTTTTCCATGCCACTGCGCCACATCACCAGAGCATCTTCTCCCGTGTCTTCGTAGTATCGTTTGCGCCTTCCTGCTTCTTGAAATCCAAATTTTTCGTACAGCGCCACTGCTGCTAAATTGGACGATCGCACTTCTAAAGTTGCCCGTTCTAATTGTCTGTCACAAGCCGATTTGAGCAAGGCCCAAAGCAGAGCTTGTCCCAAGCCCCGACCTTGAAAGCGCGGATCGATCGCCAAAATGGTAATGTGAGCTTCTTCTAAAATTGCCCACAAGCAACCCAAGCCGATCAGCGTTTGGGTTGCTTGTAGGGGCGGTGCCCCGGTGTTCGCCCGGTTTTGAGGGGAGAAAATATCAAAAGGATCGAGTTCGCTATCCAATTTTTCTGAGGCGCAGTCTGCTGTTTCCCATGTCCACAAACCCAATAAATCGCTGTTAGGACTGCCTAACTCGCGCCTGTAGCCTTCGAGCGTCCAAAGTCCGCCAAAACAAAGGCGATCGAGCTCGACCGCACTGTTGAGGTGTTCGGCGGCGATCTGTTTAATTTCTAGAAAACGCACGGCAGTAAATTGTACACTAGAAAATAAAGTAGCGATTAGTTTTTTTTGCTATTGTCGAGTAATTGCTAATCAGTCTCTAAACATTAGTCTACAGCAGCGACTGTTCGCTGCCGGCTAAGGACTTCTGAAAAATGAATAATCACCAAGGATAGTTATTGCGCCGATGGTATCAACTCAATCTCTCAGGGTGGAATCTGGACTTCAGTACCTGTCTGAGTCTCAAGAGGCTCTCTCAAGTCGATCGCCCAATCAAGAACTTTTACCGCTGACAGCCCGCGTTAACAGCCGAGATCGGCTAGAAATCGGAGGCTGCGAAGTGACAGCTTTGGTGGAGCAATTTGGCTCGCCGCTGTACATTTTAGATGAAGAAACGCTGCGGGCGGCTTGCACGCAGTACCGGGATGCTTTTGCACGTTACTATCCGGGCGAAACTCAAGTGCTCTATGCTTCTAAGGCTTGGAGTTGTTTGGCGGTTTGCGCGATCGCAGCTTCCGAAGGTTTAGGCAGCGATGTCGTATCTGCCGGCGAAATCCATACTGCACTGCAAGCTGGCGTTACCCCTGACAAAATCTATTTCCACGGTAACAACAAGTCCCGCGAGGAACTACAGCTAGCTGTCGAAAGCGGCTGCACTACCGTAGCTGACAATTGGCAGGATTTAGAGACTCTTTCTGAGTTGGGAAAATTGGGTGTCACCAGTAAAAAAGGTGGGCCGACACGAGTGATGGTGCGGTTTACTCCGGGAATTGAGTGTCACACCCACGAGTATATTCAAACCGGCCAAATCGATAGTAAATTTGGCTTTGATCCCAATTCGCTCGATCGAGTATTTAAGTTCATCAGCGAACAGCCGTCATTATATTGTGTGGGAGTGCACGCTCACATCGGCTCTCAGATTTTTGAACTGCAACCCCACGACGACTTAGCCGAGGTCATAATTCAGGCCTTGACAAAAGCACAAAGTTATGATTTGCCTGCCACAGAAATTAATATTGGCGGTGGGTTGGGCATTCGCTATACTGAGACGGACGATCCTCCTAGCATTGACGATTGGGCTCGGACAATTTGCACCGCAGTGGTAGCAGCTTGCGAGCGGCAGCAATTGCCATTACCGAAATTGCTTTGCGAACCGGGGCGATCGCTCGTGGGTACAGCCTGCGTCACCGCTTACACCGTAGGCTCTAAAAAAGTAATTCCGGGAATGCGGACGTATTTAGCTGTGGATGGGGGAATGTCGGACAATCCGCGTCCTATTACCTATCAATCAGTGTATCGAATCCTCGCAGCCGGCAAAATGCGCGATCCCTTAACGGAAACAGTGACAATTGCTGGGAAACACTGCGAGTCAGGCGATGTTCTGATTAAAGATGCTAAATTGCCAGAGTGTCAGGCGGGAGATATTCTCGCCGTTACGGCTACAGGAGCATACAATTACAGTATGTCTTCTAACTACAACCGAGTACCCCGACCGGCAGCGGTTTTAGTGAAAAATGGGGAAGTTAACACGATTTTACAGCGGGAAACTTACCAGGATTTGCTGAGGCTCGATCGCCTTCCGGCACGACTCGGAACTCAAAAGTAAGAAGTAAAAAATAAAAAGTAAAGAGTAAAAAGTAAGATAATTCATTTTGATTTCTTGATGATTGTCTTTTAACTTTTTACTTTTGGCTTGTTTAGTCACGCGATTGGAATAACAACTGTTCATGGTTCACTGGTTCGAGTGCATCACGGTTCGCGGTTCACAGGCGGTAGCGTTCGATGAACCATGAACAATCAACAATCTGGCTATAACTTTGGCCTCGTTGAGTCCTTATTGGTTCAGGCGATCGATATTGGACTGGTATTTACGCTTGCGTATTTGGTGCTCGTCATCGTCGGGGAGCGCCGGACGCTGTGGATGGTACGGGGATTTATTATTTTGATGCTGGCGACGGCACTGAGCAACTGGGCTGGATTGAGGCTGTTACACGTTGCCCTCAACAGCTTGGTGACAGGTTCTGCTGTGGCAATGGCGGTAATATTGCAGTCGGAGTTTCGCCGATTTCTGGAACAATTAGGGCGGGGGGAATTTAGACAATTGTTTGGACGCGATCGCCGACCAACTCCCGCACCGGACAGCGTAATAGATGAAATTGTGGACGCAGTAAAAGAACTTTCGCAAAACCGCACGGGCGCTTTATTAATTGTAGAAACAGATTCTCCGATCGACGATCGGGATTTTTCAGTGCCGGGAGTCAAGCTAAATGCTGAAATCTCTAAGGAATTGTTGCAGACAATCTTTCAGCCGCAAACTTTGCTACACGATGGTGCCGTTTTGATTCGAGCTTCGCGGATCGTGTCGGCGGGGGTAATTTTGCCTTTGTCCGATCGCAGCGCGTCGCGACAGTTGGGAACCCGCCACCGGGCGGCGATGGGGATTACCGAACGGGTGCAAGCTTGCGTGTGCGTCGTGGTGTCTGAGGAAACGGGTTCGATTTCTCTGGCGCATATGGGAATGTTAAATCGACCTTTGACTAGCAGCAAACTTAAGGAATTGCTGGAAGCAAAGCTGTTTCCGTCGGAGGGAGAAAGAGTTGTCGCTCCAATTCCGATCGGCAATTTCGGACGGCAGATAGGATTGAAGGGAGTGACACTGTTAAAGCGGATACTGCGCCGTTAGTCGGGTAATCGGGAGAAACCATGAGTCAAGGAATTTGCTTGGAAAAGCTGCCTGCGGATCTACAAAAAGAACTACTGCCTAAGCACATAGCAGTGATTATGGATGGCAATGGGCGCTGGGCTAAGAATAAGGGGTTGCCGCGGATTGCGGGACACCGCCGGGGGGCTAGCGCCCTGAAAGAATTGTTGCGCTGCTGCAAAGATTGGGGGATTCCAGCTTTAACGGCCTATGCTTTTTCGACGGAGAATTGGGGGCGGCCGGCCGGAGAGGTGGATTTTTTGATGAGTTTGTTTGAGGGGAAGCTGCGACAAGAATTGCGGGAGATGGTGGACGAGGACGTGCAAATTCAATTTATGGGGAATTTGGAAGCTTTGCCGAAGTCTTTGCAGGCGGAAATCGAGCGTTCTGTGACGGCAACTAAGCACAATCGGGGGATTTTGTTTCGGGTGGCGACGAATTATGGCGGCCGCCAGGAGATTGTACAGGCTTGTCGGGCGATCGCCACTCAGGTACAAGAAGGCAAGTTGCAGCCGGAGGAGATTGATGAGGTTTTATTTAAACGCTATTTGTATACTGCTGATGTTTGCGATCCGGATTTGCTGATTCGGACGAGTGGGGAAATGCGGTTGAGCAATTTCTTGCTGTGGCAAATGGCTTATGCGGAAATTTACATTACTGAGACGCTGTGGCCGGATTTTGATCGATCGGAGTTTCACCGCGCTTTGTCTGATTACCAGCAACGCACCCGCAGATTTGGCAAAGTCTAACGATTTTGGATTTTGGATTTTGGATTTTAGATTAATTTTTCAGTTGCCAATTAGGTTGATTCTGAACTGTATTCCTCAATCTAAAATCTAAAATCGCCAATCTAAAATCAAATTAGGGGCCTGAGAAAACGGCATCTTCAATGTCGTGACGCGAGAGAGAGTATTTGAAGGCTCGCTGAATGTCTTTACCGTCGCCCCCCCCGTCAATGTAGCGGACGGTGATTTGGTCGATATCGAGTAAGAGTTCTGCTTTCCAGGTAGGTCGATCGATCTGCCAGCAGTGGAGTTCTTGCCGGTCTTGCTCGCAGCCGCGACTGATTAGCCACTGCTCGATTTCCGGGAGTGGATGGCTGTATAAAGGAGTATCAGCGGAAGGAAGAGTCATAGGATTTTATAGAAGAAGGAAGAAGGAAGAAGGAAGAAGGAAGAAGGAAGAAGGAAGAAGGAAGAGGGAAGTATATGTGGGGCGATGCACACCGCACCCAGAGGCTTATGAGTGCGTCGTCAAACCAATTTTTGCAGTCAACACTGTTTAATTGCCGCGAATTAAGCCGATCGCGATCGCCAGTACCAAACATCCGACTAAAGTAGTTCCCATGATAAACAGGGCGAATATTTCTCCTGGGGAAAGAGGGCGATCCGTGGGGTCTAGGTAAACCGAGTTAGAAATTTTTTCACGCGATCGAGAAACCGGAGTGTTGAAGCCTGGGGGCGACTGAATCACGTTCACGCGAGAGTAGCCTATTTTGAGGTCGTAGGCGAGGCGGCGTTCTGGGTTGCTGAGAGTGGCGTAGGCGTTGTTTAGCTGCTGAAATTTGGCCGTGGCGACGGAGGGCGGCAGGTCGGTGGTATCGGGATGGTAGAGTTTGCTCAGTTCCCGGTACGATCGCCGAATTTCGATCGCGGAGGCTGAAGGATGGAGCCCTAACAAGCCGTAATGACCGGAACCCAAGGGGGTTTTTCCTGAGATTTTTTGACTTTTGTTTTTCGCAGTTACCTGGTTAGGATTCACCTCAGCGCCTCTAGGCTTGTTATGAATATTTTTCGATCATTTTAGCCTAAATTTGGGGGCAACGCCTGTGTCGATCGCAAATTCCGCACATCCTCCAGCGTCAGCCCTGTGGTTTGGCTGATGGTTTCGTCATCGAGGCGTGAAAGTAGCTGTCGGGCGATCGTCAGCTTCTGTTCTCGCTTTCCTTCCTCTCGTCCTTCCTCTATTCCTGCTTCCCTTCCTTCCTCAGTTGCTTTCATAATCGCCCCCTGTTGGTCATAAATAAACTGTTCTCTTCTGTCCAAATCTGCCACTTCCTCGCGGCTTAACTTGGATTGATTCGCAATATTAAAAGCTTCCTGTATTTCGGGTATGCTATCCATTGCTTCTGGGATTGATGTGAGACTTCTGGCATTTTTCATGAAATAAATCCATTTATCTGCTAAGGTTTCAAGTTCCTCCTCTCCTTTAGTAAACTTGGGCAACTCTACAAACACTAAATCCAGGTCATTTTCGGGATAAGTAAAGTTTTTATTGACTTCCTTGAATACAAATCTCGAAATCCATTCTTCGCTGTTAGCAAACATTTCAAAATCCGTAATTGTTAAAGCAATCACTGGCTTCAGCAATCGATATCCTTGTGCTGCTTCCAATTGAAAAGCATAGGTTTTTGCTGCATTGTACAAAACTCGTTTGCCAAAAGACTGGACGTTGAGCACTTGCATTTCAATGATGACTAAAGTGCCGTCTTTGAGTTTGGCTTTCACATCCAGATAACTATCTTTTAAGCCTTCAAGTTTGGGCGGCAGATTTGGGTTGATAATTTCTAAGTCTTCGATGGTAGAATTGCCTTCATAAATTAAGGCGTTGAGAAAGCTAATCAGAATATCTTTGCTTTCTGATGAACCGAAGATTTTTTTGAAGGCGTAATCGGTTTTTGGGTTGATAAATATCATGGCTGTATATTTAGGTTTTTGGCTATTAGTTTTGTGACGGAGTAGGGGATTTGAGAGCTGTCAAACTGCTTATTTTGTTTCCGACAAAGGCTTGACATCTTGTGGCAAATGTGCATTAGCGATCGCCAATTCAGACTCTTCGCTGCTCTGTTCGCCGTCAATGGGAAGCTGGCAAGAAATTAGTTCTGTGACAATCCGATCGCCCAGAACATCTTCCCAATCCTGCAACTGCTCTCTGGCTGCGAGCGGGGAATTGACAGCGACATCTACGCCCATTTGGTGCAGGTTAAGGCTGTGAGTGGTCGATCGGCGGTTGACAAACTCCACCAACCAAACGCTCAATCCGACTGCAGCCATCAAAGGCAACACAATCCTGTAATCGCGGGTTAATTCAAACATCAACAAAATGGCTGTCAGCGGTGCTTTGGCGCTACCGGCGAGGATGGCGGCCATTCCCACCATTGCGTAGGCAGCAGGGCCTGCAACTCGATCGCTCAATGCCGGGATCATTTCCAAAAAGATGCCGTAAGCCGAACCCAGACAAGCTCCCAAAAACATCGCCGGAGCGAATATCCCCCCCACCAAACCGCTGCCGAGGCTGATTGCTGTCACCGCTAATTTGACCAATAGCAGCAACAACAGCAAAGGTAAGGAAAATTTCACATCTTGCAGCATCGCTTCAACTGTTTCGTAGCCTACGCCCAAAACTTGAGGAAATTGCAGGGCGACTAAGCCGACAATCGCGCCGCCGAGGATCGGATGAAACGGGCGGGGCAGTCGTCCGAGCCAACCAAATCCTCGGATTTTTCCTTGAAAACAGCGATCGGTAAATTGAATTGCTTCTGTATAAGCTAGGCACACAAAGCTCGCCAAAAGTCCCAATCCCATGTACAGCGGCAGTTCTAGCGGGCTGCGGACATCGTAGACAGGCAAAGCAAAGGCCGGCTGAGCTCCCAAACAAATTTGAGCGATCAGCGCCGAAACTACCGCAGAGAGCAAGACAACGCTGACTGACGAAGTGGCGAAAGTGCTAGCGAGCACGACTTCTAGGGCAAAAAACACTCCGGCGATGGGAGAGTTAAACCCGGCGGATAAACCTGCTGCTGCTCCCGCGCCGAGGAGCAAGCGCTGCCGTTCTGGGGAGAGCTGCAAGACTTGAGCTAGCAGCATTCCGAAGTTGGCACCGATTTCGACACTGGGAGCTTCCGGGCCGAGGGATGCGCCGGTGCCGAGGGATACTGAGGCGGCCACCATTTTGGTGATGGGTTTGAGGGGGGAGAGTTCTTGCAGGCCGCGGGTGGCTGCAATTAACGATGACATATTCGGGCCAAAATCCCGAAACCGCCAGCGCATCAGCCCGATGATGACTCCGCCTAGGGTTGGAATGCAGGCTAGCGTCCAAGGGCCTTTCGAGGCGATCGCGCCCATGAAGTCTTCCAGCATCAGGCTGTGGATGAAGTGGATGAGATAGTGAAAGGTGACGACGCCTGCGCCCGTAACTCCCCCTATGACTAGGGAGAGGATGAGCAAGAGGGTTTCTGGGCTAGGGTGCAGGCGGTTGAGTACCGGGCTGAGGCGGGAGGCTTCGGGAGTTTCTGCGGTTGGCTCAGGTGGCGGCAGATCCACAGGAGGGGTGGCTGTCATTTAACGGTTAATTCTTCTTTGAGAAGTTAGATAAATATTACATTTTATTTCTTATTCTCATTTTGAGTGATTTTAGGGGAATTGACAAGTTATGCGATTTTAGATACTTCGGCTTCGCTCAGTACAAGTTTGGGATTTTAGATTAAAGAATTGAAGAATTGGAAATTAATGATGAATCTGGTGCTTGAGAGCGCGAGCATATAGTTATATTTTTTTTGTCAAATCATGTTAATTAAGGTGTATTTTATGGCGGATTGTTTGAAACAGAGGCGGGGCTTAAATGACAGATTCGGAAACTCAGCAGATTCGATATTATTGTATGCTCACTCGATTTAAAAATTGAAGAATTTTAGATTTATTCCACTGATGAATCTTGGAGTTTGAACTAAGGTTTAAATTGTTTTTCCACGAAAAGAGTACCTTGCCGTGCTTCCAAATTTACACGGAAAACCGCAGATTTTGGGGGATGAACGGGGATTAACGCAGATGCAATTCCAGATGTTTTGGATTTTTGCAAGATGTTTCTGGCATTAGAATCTAAAATCTAAAATCTAAAATCTAAAATCACTTGATTGGTTGTTGGGCGGCCGGGATTCTGGGTCTGGGTTTGGCGATCGACATTAGCGGATCGCCGATGGTGGCGACTTTCCAGGGAGGGGATTCTAGCTGGCGGGCTGCGATTAAAAAGGGCGCACCTCGTGTTAGGCGATCGACCATTATTTTAGGTGGAAGAAATGCAGCCAAAAAAGGTTCGTTAACGCTACCAATATAGGCGTAAGCGCCATTTTCTAACCACCTGCCGGCAACGGTATTTGGATCATCTGGAGTTGATGCTGACCAACTATGAATCATGTGGATTGCTGCGGGAAATTGCAGTTTTGGTATGTCGTCAACTGGCGCATCTCCGTTACCGACTTGAAATGATTTTGGATAGCCTTTGGAATTCATCAATATTAAGTCAAATGTCCACGGTTTTGATGCTAAACTACGCCACTTTTGCAGGCTAGCTTCTGGTTGCTGCACTAATTCGACATTCAAGCCTATGCTTTTTAGTTCGCTAGCGGCTGACTCCATTTCATATTTTGCCCAATTTCCTTCTTTGGGGTAACTGTCATAAAGCATGGCTGTTTCGCTATCGAGAAATATGGCACACATGGCTTGATAGATCGATCGCACTTCTTCGCCATAAATCCAGCCGGCGGCGGCCCACCGTTCGCCGTTGGGATGCCTTCCCAAACCGTCGGTAACAGCCCATTGTTCGTCTTTGTTTTTGGGGGATTGATATTTTACTGCTAGTTGGCGTACAATGGTGATTGTGTCGATCGGGTCTCCGAGTTGAGAGTAAAAATATCCGGTGGATTCGACGGCTTTTGTAACCGCTGCTTGCAGATTTTTCCACTGTGCATCATTGAGGTTATCGTTGGGTTTTCCGAAGTTACCTTCGAGAAATACTAAAGGTTGGCCGCGGGCGGCTGCTAAGGCAACTGCTGCTGTACGTGCGGGGTCGTTTTCTGATGTGATTACTACTCCTGGGGGCTCCCAGCCAAGCTCAGTCCATTTTGCTTTTAAGGTTTGAGTATTCGTGGCATTCCAGGCTGCTGCTGCACTGTTGAGCATTAATTCTTGGAGTTTTTGACCTTTTGAGAGTTGCTGTTTGATGCTGGGTAAACGGACGATTTCTTCTGGTTGGAAGCGCTGCAAAAACATCGGCGCATATTTTTTATCTTCGATGAGAATGGGCCAGTTTCCTTGGAGATTCCATTTTTGGATTGCTGCTAAGAATGTGGCTTCATCTGGTACTAAAACTATGCGGTTGACGGTTGGTATCGCGGAGGATGTTGACTCGGAGGCCTGTTTGTACTGGCCAGGGTTCTTGTTTGGCTGAGGCGGGGAGTTGAAAGGTTTTTTTGAAAAGGCGATCGCACCCGACACCGATTATTGCTAAGCTTGCAATCAGGGCGATCGTCAGGAATTTAAGTTTTAAGTTTTTTTTCATAAGGCAAAAGAAGATCGGGACAAAACTCGATCGCCAACACTAGAAATTATGCGTATATTTTTATACAAATAGCAGATTTTAGAGCTATGACACAAGGAAAGATTGTCAGTGCGATCGGGATTATGACTGTTTGGGCGATCGGCTTAGCAACTACAAGTTTAATAATTTTCGCAGCCAATGGTTCCTCAGTCAAGCATCAAGTCCGACAATTGCTTGTAGCGAGAGAATGCCGGGGGTGCAATGGTCATTAGTCATTGGTCATCAGTCATTAGTCAGAGGAAAGGGCGATCGCGCCTGCAACCTTCATTTCCCGTTATCTGGTGAGGAAATGAAGGCGTGAGGTGCGATCGCCATTTTAATCGCTAGCAGTTTGGGCTACGAAGGGCGATCGGGCTGATGGAGTCAATAAGGGCGATCGTTGAGAGAGATGGTAACTCAAATATAGAGACTTTCGAGTTGTGGCAACAGCAGATGTTATAAGCGCGTCGGCTGCTGTCAAGGTTTAGCAGCCTAACGGACTGCGCTTCACGGGACGGTCATAGTGTTTGCATTATAAACCATAGCGTAAATCTCCGTTCCGTGTGCAAGCGCTTGTTAGACCGCAACGGCACAACTCTGTATACTCCAAGACTCAAGGTACTGATTTGGCAAGCTGTAAGTATTCCCAGATGTATTCACCATAATATTTGCCAGTGTCGTCACGAAATCCTTGTTTACATTTACGAGAAAAATCCACACTGCCTCGATTATAAGCAATAGCAACATAGAGTCTTTCTTTATCCGTTAAGGTGCTTTTACCGCTGCCATAAGCGCGTCTTAGTGCTGCATTAAGTTCGATAACGCACTGGTTTAGGCATTCATCAAAATCATACCACTTTTTTTGAAGAAAATAATTGGGCTTGTCCTTAAAAAATTGTAAGTCAAGTTGAAAGATGCCATAGCCACGACAGAATTTGTTGGGAAAAGAATCCGCAACCTTCTTAAACGATGGAACAACCTCGCCTACAGCTTCTAATGATGCACGGGCGATCTTAAACATTTCATCTCCCTTTGCCTGCTTTAACAAATCTGATTTGTTTTGTGGAAAAGCAGAGCGTCTAGGGGCATCTAGAGTATCACCCGTACAAAGTTTCAAGATTTCATCAATTGATCGTGTATTGTACAAATTCCCCCAAATATAATAAGTTTCTTGCATTGCGATCGCAGCCAGAAGATCCAAGCTAAATGGAGTTCCCGAAATAGCAGCGTTAACCTTGTCTCGAAATTGTTCTTTAAACCAGCCAATTGCCTGAATTCGTTTAGGTGCAGGATCTAAAAAATGACTTGCGACAAATCCTTCTAAGCGTTGCCCATCTTTGATTGTTAAGATATTCCACCAGTCACCATCTTCAGCAACACTAAGCTTAGAGATAACCTGATTTTGAGGAACAGATGTAATCTTATTGCTCTCCTCAACCTTGGGCGATGAGCGGATATTAAGGCTTGTTGCTTTGACAATGTAGAGATTGACCATTTTTAACTCCTGAAGATTGGATGGGTTTAGATACCGTATTTGCGATTCATATTTTGCAACTCTGCTGAACTGAGGATTTTAGCAACTTCAAAATGCATTCCATCTTTACGGCCATTGAAGTGACCACCCCAGTAGAAACCATACTCATTTGCAATTGGCACTAATGGTCGGACAGAACCTTTTTGTCCAACTAAGGCTGGAGTGTGTCCTAAAGGATTCCATGCGACGTTAATATCCAACGCAGAACCAAAAGCATGGTTGCTCAGCACAGTACGGCTTCCTCGAATGAACCTAGGAACAAAGCTTCCACCAAAAGTCAGTATCAGAGGGAGTAAGTCTTGCACTTGCCACACTTTCCACAACCCCTCTAGTTGAAGTGCTGCCAAACGATGAAATGTCATTTTGCCACTACTCGGTGCACCTGTAATAGTTTGGAAAATTGGTAGTTCAACTTTGATGATATTGTCACTTTCCCAAGTTCCAAGAATATCTATCGCTTCAGGATTATCAGGTCTTGGATTAGCTCGGTAATCGAACTTACCAAAAATAGCCTGACGATCGCGAGTGCTAACTAAAGGCAGAAAATTAGGCTTCGGCGGAAAATCAGGATCGATTGATACTCCATCAAAGCCGTCCTCCAGTGCTTTAGCATAAGTCTTTGGCCCCACACGACCATCTGGAGTCAAGCCTTTTAAGCGCTGATAGGCTTTAGTTGCATCTTCTGTATTCTCTCCAAACCGTCCGTCTGCTACATCCTTTAGAATATCTTGCCCAATGAGAAAGTTTTGCCAACGTTCGACAGCTTCGCCGATGCTGCCACGTTCTAACAATGAAAGAACCATGTTCAACTCCTAAAAATCAATAAAATGTGTAATCAATCAGTCAGCTATTAAGAAAATCCTCGGTTACGATTCGCCGAATGATTTCTGTCACAGCGGTAGCTATAGCTGTATCCACTTGAATTGCTACAGCATTCCCCGGACCCGGCTGGCTGCTACGCAAAGTTAAAGCAAAAAATCTGAATTTTGGCTCACTTGGATTCTGTCGATCAATGAATTGAGCAAACGCAGTGTAAACTAACTCTGTTACATTACGTTTTTCCGAGAACCCAAAGCCCAGTTTAGAAAGAACGACAAGCGAATCTACTACATTTTCAAGTCCAAGCGTCGAAATTGCTGTATCCACATATCGTGCGGTGTCTGTACCTAACGCAATAACTGCTTGCTCGATGCCTCTATCCGAAATGCCAGGTAATTTCTGTGTATTAGATAGTAGTCCGTGCCACCCGACAAAGGAAATAAATCTTGTTAAGTCATAAGCAGAAATTAAATTCCCTCCAGTAGCAGTCGATTGAAAACTTAAGATTTGGCTGCCGCTGGAGCGATCTCGAATTTCTGGGACTCCAATTGTTGCTGCAATCCCATATTTTCCACCAAACTCAATTGATTTAGTATTACCAGTTTGATTTTTGATCCATTGTTCTCGATTACTTTCAAAAGCATTCAAAGTTGCAGATAAAGCATTAGAGTGAGGAACATCTATTCTATAAGAACAGATATCAATTAGTGCGATAGGAAGTTCAAACTGTCGTCCCGCACTGCCTGTATTCTTCAGAATCAAGTCACTTGGGTTGCCAGGAATTCTATTTCCAACTTTAGATAGAACGTTCAGAATGGGAATGATTTTACTAGCGCTCCAACACTCAACAATATCAAGTGCTTTTTTGCCCAACCAACTTGTAGTTAGCTGTCCCCCATCAAAATGCCCTAGACAAATACAGGCTTCTGTAATGTCAGATCCTAAGAAATTTAAACTGCTAGTGCTAATCGTTGGTTTAGTTCCAATATTCGGATAATTAGAAAAACTGATTGATCCGGGCGAGCTACTCTTAATTCCTGCTGAGTTTGTTGCTGCCAAAAAATCTTTACCACGATAGATTGTTTCCTTGAATGGAGACTGTTGTGCACCCATATCTAGAAATCCTAGCTTGGCATCAGTAGCACCAACAGCCTTCTGAAAATCGTTATATTTCGTTGAAATACGACCTGGTTTGCTTGCATCATTCAAGACAGAGGGGATTTGCTGAGTGATTAATAACTTATCTGCGATTGGGGGAGTAAGTTGCAAAGGTGTAGTAACTGAAATAACGACTCCATTACAAAAATCTTTGAGTGCTCCTTCACTGCGTGAACCAAAATCACCATCAATCAACTTCCCGCCTGGATATAAGCCCAACCCTCTCAACCGCCTCTGAATTGCTAAACTTAATATTCGCTTGCTCCTGAGAGATGTCATATCTAGGGAAATAGAACCAGATGCAAATGCTTTCAAGGCATCTTGTCCATCTAATATTGAAAGGGAATCATCAATCTCGCCCAACGTCATAGGCCCAGCAACACCATCAGTCAGTAACCACGGGCGCTGAGTTTGAAAACGTTTAACTGCGGATTCTGTTGTTGCATCAAAACTTCCTGATGCTGTTGAACTGAAAAAACCTAATTTAATTAGTTTTTCCTGTAACTTACTAACTTCTGCACCGGATGAACCAAGAGAAAGAAGTGCCACTGATTTAACTCCTATTAAAATAACTAAAAAATAATCTAAGCTTTGCTATTTTAATTTTGTAAACAAAACTTAAAATTCACAAATTAAAGCCCACAAAAGCTTATTACAGCATCCCCATAAATATCTACTGTGGTTGAGGGGAAATGATATCAATATGCACATGATTATCATGACTAGGCGCATTTTTACAGAGTCCTTCAGCGGTAAGTGAAAGATCATTAAAGAAAATGCGTCTGATTTTATACTTGTCCTGATCGTGGATAGCTTTAAGCATTGCTCTCATTGCATCCCGATCAAATTGAGCATCCCTGAATGTAATACCACCGGCCTGACCATCTTTGCGAGGTAGCCGAAGATCACACGATAAACCAGTCTGATGGGTGGCATGGACTGGTGTAATACCTCCCTTTGGCTTACTTAAGTCATTAGTTTGAATTAAGGCTGCTGTTGGATGGCTAGAAAGATATACCGTCAGATAAATTTGAGCCGCAGCCTGAATGGTTTCAACCATCCAGTTTGTACCGAAATCATGATTATCTCCCTGACGTTCATCATGGTTGATAAAACCTTCAGAAGCAGAACCCTTCGGCATTTCTAACCATTGAGGTGCATTTGCTGCTTGTAAAAATTTGAGCGTAGGACCATTTAAGTCAATTCTGCCATCTCCAACAATTGTTGTTTCTCCTTTGATAATCGATTGAAATAGTTTAATTATGTCAATTATTTCAGAGTTTACGATCGAGTCTCGTGTTACTATAAAACCTAAATCAGCTAATCGATTTTTGACAGCAAGAACATCGTGAGATTGATTCTTACCACCTTGTCCTACACTACCATTTAGATTCAAACTTACTGAAAGTGATGCCATAGACTTTCACTCCTACCTTGAATAAATAAGCTGTCATCCCGCAGTTGCAATACAAGACTCTTCCCGATCGACTATCCCGCACATCTGCGGTTTAATCTTGAACAGTCTGAACAGCTTGTTCTCTGCCTTAATTCAAAGAATAAACCACTCAGATCGCCCTGCCGGTGAGAAAAAGTGACAGGCTTTTGTAAACTTACGTAAATTCCCTTAATCGATTTGAGATTTGAGATACTTCGGCTTCGCTCAGCACAAGTTTTAGATTGTGAAATTAACCTCATCCCAAATCCTGATTAAATACCCCCCTTATTTCTTAGTAGGTTAAGGTCGAATTCGTTTGTATAAATGCGGTTTCAACCGCCGAGTATAAAAGGGACTACCTTGCGGTTAATTTAATAAATTTGTTTTCTATCCTGAAAAACAACCCCCATTCAGAATATTCGGTAAATATACTGAATAAATCAACCTGACAATTTATGAAAGGACAAGAGGCGATCGCCCTAGTAGACATTTTGTTACAATCCGCAAATAAAAAGCAAAAACTCAATGACGTTCAATCCCTCGTCTTTCTGGAAACTTGGGAAGGACATTCTTATCAAGAGATAGCCGATCGCTTGCTTTACGAACACGATTATATTAAACAAGTCGGTTCGCATTTGTGGCAAAATCTCTCTCAAATCATCGGTGAAAAAGTCTCAAAACAAAATCTTCAAGCAGTCTTGCGCCGCTACCAGCATCGCAGCGTACCAGATAACTGCATCCAAGATTGGGGAGAAGCGATCGATATTTCTTCTTTTTACAACCGCCAACAGGAACTCGAAACATTAGAAACTTGGATTAGCGGCAATTCTACCCGTGCGATCGGTATTTTTGGCATTGGCGGTATCGGCAAAACTTCTTTGTCTGTCAAACTCGCTCAGCAAATTCAATCTCAATTTGAATTTGTGATTTGGCGCAGTTTGCAGCAAGCACCAACCTTAGATGTTATTCTCAGCAATATTTTACCGATTTTAACTAATTCATCGGCGACAACAAATAACTCTATTTCTGCTCTAATGGAACAGTTGCGGCAAAAACGCTGTTTGTTAATTCTCGACAATTTCGAGTCGATTTTGCAAGGGGGAAATCGCAGCGGACAATACCAACAAGGCTATGAAGATTACGGACTGTTAATTGCGCGCATTGCTGACGAATCGCACCAAAGTTGTTTGATTTTAACGGGGCGAGAACAACCGGGCGGGTTCGCTGTGCGATCGGGCGAAAATTTGCCCGTGCGATCGCTCAAACTCTTCGGCCTTTCACCGCCTGTATGCCAGCAAATCCTCGCCGATAAAGGATTAAACGCAACGCTACTACAAAGTAGAGATATTGTCAACTACTTTGGCGGCAATCCCCTGGCTATAAAACTTGCAGCAACGACTATTCAAACACTTTTTGGCGGTGATATTCAGGCATTTTTATTGCAAGGAAATACTGTTTTTAGCGATTTGTGGGATTTGCTCGATCGCCAGTTCGATCGCCTGTCCCCCCTGCAACAACAAATCATGTACTGGTTGGCCATGAATCAAGAAGCAGCGACTCCTGCGAGGCTAAAAGCTGAAATTTTGCCCAAAGTTTCAGGACGCGACCTGATGGAAGCATTGGAGGCGCTGGCGGGGCGATCGCTCATCGAAGATCGGCGATCGCTCAATGACAGCGCACCAACAACTTTAATGCTACAGCCGGCGATCGTCGAGTATATCACAGAACGCTTGATTCAAACCGCAATCTAAAACTTTTAATAAATTCCGGGAATTAGTTTTTTTACTCGCTGGCGATAGTCTGAATAGTCGGGATATTTTTCACTCAACCAGGTTTCTTCACGATTGGCTTTGATATCAAAAAATATCAGTAAAATTGCAGTAGCTATTAAGTGCGATATGCTCATCTGAAAAATTGTCCAACCAAAAGCTGCTAAAATTAAGCCGCTATATAATGGATGCCGCACTATGCTGTAAATTCCTGTTTGGATTAATTCTCCGTTTTCTATGGGATAGGGTAAAGGTGTGAGGTTTTTTCCTAAGTCGATCAATCCTTTGACGATTAAAATTAATGCACCCAAACCGAGCATGGCTGCCAGAAACCAGGTAAGATAAATTAATTGAGTTGATTGTATTTTGAATCCCGGCAGTTGATAAACTGGTAAGATGGCAAATCCTGCTAGTAATGCTCCTTGCAGCAATACTAAATATTCGCCACGGCTGTTGTGGCGCAAGCCTTCGCGGGTGAAACCCCAGTCAGTTAATAGTTGTTTCATAGTAAGAAGAAGGAAGAAGGAAGAAGGAAGAGGGAAGAAGGAAGAAGGAAGAAGGAAGAAGGAAGAAGGAAGAGGGAAGAAGGAAGAAGGAAGAAGGAAGAAGGAAGAAGGAAGAACAGGAATCAATACGGTTTAGCTAGTTGTTTTGACGCAAGCTTTCACGGGTGAAACCCCAATCAGTTAAGATTTTCATGGTAATAGGAAAGTTCGGCAACGGATTGTTTAGCGGATTTAACGGATAGATTTTGAGGTTCGAGGGAAATGAATTTTAGGTTGGGTAGACTGAAGTAATACCCAACCTAGGGCGAACAATGAACAGTCAACAATGAACAGTCAACAGTCAACAGTCAACAGTCAACAGTCAACAAATCTATTCTAGCCAGGGACGTGTCATTAGTTCTAGTTGGTTGACTTCATCTTGGCTTAAAGTCCAGCCTAATGCGCCTGCGTTTTCTTCGGCTTGTTTTGCGGTTTTGGCGCCGGGAATGGGGATGACTCCGTTTTGGGCTATTAACCAGTTTAGGGCAACTTGGGCGGGCGTGCGATCGCGCTTTCTCCCCATTTTCCGCAAGGTGGACATGACTAATTCGATTTTCTCAATCCCGGCTTTACTGAAGCGGGAGTCCATTTTGCGGGCTCCTGTCGGTTGTTCTTGGGTTGTGTATTTGCCTGTCAGCAATCCTTGGGCTAAGGGGCTGTAGGCTAAAATCGTTACTCCCAATTCGCGGGCTGCACGCACAATTCCTTGTTTTTCTACTTGCCGCGATAGCAATGAGTAACGGACTTGATTTGTTGCTAGGGGAACTCCTCTGGCTGCTAATGTTTTGTGGGCTTCGCGCATCTGTTCTTCTGAATAGTTGCTGACTCCTACTGCTTGAATTCTGCCTTGCTTGACTTCATCTGCTAAGGCGTTCATCAAGGTTTCTTGACTTAGTAAAAAACTGAATGGCCAGTGTACTTGATAGAGGGTTATTTGTTCTACTTGCAAGCGTTTTAAGCTGGCACTCAAGGCGTCGGAAACTGATTTTCCGGTAATCCGCCAAGGTACGGGGCCGAATTTGGTGGCTATTTGTACGGGTTGGCTGGTTTTTTTGATAAATTGTCCCAGCAATTCTTCTGACAAGCCGTTACCGTAGACTTCGGCTGTGTCGAAAAAGTTGACTCCGCTGTCTAGGGATGTTTTGAATGCTGCTTCTACTTCGGCGGGGCCGTAATTGCTGCCGTAGTTCCAAAATAGTTTGTCGCCCCACGCCCAAGTTCCGACGCACAGGGGAATGACGGCTGGGCCGTTTTGTCCTAGGGTAATGGTTGTCACGGTTTGTAAATCCACAATTCTTTATTGTCTATTATTTTTATAGGAATAATCGCTTTTGAGCTTCTAGCTGGAGGAGGAAAAGCGGCTGGTGGCGATATAAGCTGTTGTGCATCCCTATTCTGTATGGTGATTGAGGGGGAGAGGGGGAG
>NZ_JAIGNI010000047.1 GCF_026130175.1 Lyngbya sp. CCAP 1446/10
TAAGAAGAGTCTATCAACACGAACTCACGTTTGTAGATGTGGATGTGTTTTAGACCGTGATCACAATGCAGCTAAGAATATCCTAAGTCGGGGATTAAGTACGGTAGGGCATACCGGAACTTGGGGTAACAATACCTTGAACGCTTGTGGAGAATTGACCGCTACCGATGTTGAAGTAATTCTGCATCGGCAAGTCGATTCATAGAAGCAAGAATCGAGCGTGGCGTTGACTCCCGCTTGAGTGTCAATTATCGAAAGATTTCAGCAAAGTTTCCACACTAGCATTGTGGTCTATGAAGGAGAACAAATGTTTGAAGAGGAGTTTTCCGTCTGCATCCAAAACAAACTGAGCCGGCAAAGGAGCACCCAAAGCCTGACCGGTTTCATAAGCCCGAAACACTTGACAGGTTGGATCGGACAGCAGAGGCATTTTTAAGCCTAAATCTCTCACCACTATTTGGCTTTGGCGGTCGTCAGTGCTTGTTACCATCAATAATTCTATATTGCGATCGGCAAACTGTTCCCACTTTTCATTCAAGGCTTTAATGTGAGGAAAACAGAAAGGGCAATATTGCTTTTCAGTAAAAATTCGAGTGAAAGCCAGAACTACCGGTCTATCGCCCCGATAATTGGACAGCCTCACCAATTTGCCATTATTAATATCCGGCAATTCAAAATCTGGCGTTCTCTGTCCCAGTTTCAGCACATTAGTGGCGGGAACAGGCAATAAATTTTGGAAAAACCGCTGATTTAACAAGCCGCTAAAATCAGTAGAAGTCAGCATATTTCCTAATTATGGGATTGGTAATTGGTAATTGGTAATTGGTAATTGAAAATCCGGTGAAACGAATGCCCCTGCACGTAGGGACACGGCACTGGTCATTAGTGTCAACAATCGCCATAAAACCTTTGTATCTCTGGTTTGTTGCCGAGTCTATATCCCCCTAAATCCCCCTTAAAAAGGGGGACTTTGAATGCTTCCGGTTCCCCCCTTCTTAAGGGGGGCTAGGGGGGATCTAAGGCCTAATCGTCAAACAGCAGTGACTAGGTTTGACCTTAAGTTGAGACCAATGAGCACGCCTGCCGCGTCCCACAACTATACAATGTGCTTAAACCGCAGCAAAGAATACCTTAGACTTAACTGGATCGGGAGTCATTGTTTTGTCACCGGGCTGCCAGCCGGCGGGACAAACTTCATCGGGGTGAGACTGGACGTGTTGGATAGCTTGCAGAGTGCGGAGGGTTTCGTCTACGTTGCGGCCGAAGGCAAGGTTGTTGATAGTAGAGTGTTGGATGATGCCTTCTTTGTCGATGATGAACAGACCTCTGAGGGCAATGCCTGCTTCTGGGTCAAGAACATTGTAGTCGGAACTAATGGTTTTTTTGATATCGGCAACTAAAGGATAGTTGAGGTCGCCGACACCGCCTAATTTGCGGTCTGTTTGTATCCAAGCCAAGTGAGAGAATTCGCTGTCAACGGAGACGCCAAGGATTTCGGTGTCGATTTTTTTGAAGTCCTCGAAGCGATCGCTAAATGCTGTAATCTCAGTCGGGCAGACAAAGGTGAAGTCCAAGGGGTAGAAGAACAGGACTACATACTTTTTGCCTTTATAGTCTGACAGTTTAACTGTCTTGAATTCCTGATCCACTACGGCTGTTGCTGCGAAATCCGGTGCAGCTTGACCAACCCGGAGGCATTCACTCGTCATAGATTTTGTTTCCTTTTTTTACGAACTGTTACAAATATATCATAGTCATAACGACTACACGTATCTTGTCAAAAAATCAAAAAAACACGCTCTCAAAATAGAGAGCGTGTTTTTGTGGATGAAATCATGGCTCAGGCGGGATTTGAACCTGCGACCTTGGGCTTATGAGTCCCCTGCGCTAACCACTGCGCCACTGAGCCAAACTTACTTCACGATTTACTATCATAGCACGGTAGGGCGAGCTATGTCTCGATTTCAAACTACAGATTTTCTCATGAGTTATAATAAAAGTTATGAGTTTTGGTAATCATTCAAAACCCATAACTTCCGACCAGTCGTTACCGAGAAGCGCTGGAGGTATCGTCAGGCAGAAAAGCCATTGGATTGACAGCACCCTGTCCGGCGGGATGGACTTCAAAATGCACGTGCGGCCCGGTACTGAACCCGGTGCTGCCCATTTCTGAAATCTGTTCGCCTCGCTCGATCTTCTGACCCTTCTGCACCAAAATTCGGCTGTTGTGGGCGTAGATCGTCTCTGAGCCGTCTGCATGGGTAATTTCCACCAGATAGCCGTAGCCGCCATCGTTCCACTGTGCATAGGTAACCACCCCGCTGTCGGCGGCCATAACTGGCGTACCGATCGGCCCTGCAATATCAATTCCCTTGTGCATCCGTCCCCAGCGCCAGCCGTAGCCAGAAGTGAGAACGCCCTTAGCCGGCCAAATAAACCCGTTAGCCGACTGCTGTTTGCCGCCGTTAGGCAGATAAGTATCAGCGCCCGAAAGCGGAGGCAGTTCTGGAGAAACCATGCGTCCCAAAGACGGGTTGCTCAGGGGGTCGTAACCATCGGAACCCAAAGGAGCAGTTGCCACTACCGGCCGTTCCTGAGTAGAGGTAGAGTTCGGCGTCAGGTTGATCGGTTCCAGTTCGGCTGCACGAGCGGGGTCAAAACGCTCTTGCTGCTTCTGAACCTGCTCTGACCAAGCTCTAGACGGCGGTCTGCTGACTTCATTCTGCACCGCCCCAGCGTACTCCGGGGTGTAGAGGTCAGGATTGACACTTGGGAGTTCTTCAGACGGGTTGCCCAAGGCGACTTTCGCTTCCGGCCCGTCAGTTGGAGCCAGGGAAACTGCATTTTCGCCGATCGAATTGCGCGAGGCGCGATATTCCTCTCGCAGCCTGACAACTTCTGCCCTCAAGCGTTCGGAATAAGGGTTGAAAGCGGTAGCGGTGGGTAGATCCTCCGCATTCGACTCAAGTAAAGCGCTCGTGGGAGTGGCATTTAAACCCTGGGCGTTACTAACATTTTGCAAGCTGATCGGCTGCGGGTATGCAGCAGCGACGGTGGTAGCAGTTGCACTTGCTGGCTGGGGCAGGGCGCTGGTGTCAACGGCACCTGTAAATGTTGGTTCGCCTTGAAGTTCCAGCTTTCTGGTGTCGCTAATGGTTTGAGAAACTTGAGTTAGCGGAATGCTGTTAATTTGGGGAACCATCGGCGCTGAAATATTGTTCAGACCTTCCAAGTTCGCCAAGGGAGAGACAACCGCGACTGTGGGCGCGGGTGCTGCAACGCCAGCACTGGCTGTGGATGGGGTAGACGAGCTCTTGTTCAAAGATGCGGGAACAGAAGTCGCCGACCAGACAGATGTAGAGTTAAAGGCAGAATCAGGGGCTGTCGCCTGCACCGCTGGATTATTTGACCCAACTTTGGGAATTTTCAGCCGTTGATTGACATTCAATAAGTTGGGATTGCCGAGCTTGTTGACGGCGATCAGCTCTTTGGGCGATACGCCGTGACTACTGGCGATCGCATCCAACGTATCTCCCGGACGCACGTTGTAGAGCGTTTGGGCTGGCGCTGCGCTACTGTTGCCTGCTGGGGAGACTACCACAGCGGAAGGCAAACTCGGTGTTACCAGAGACTGTTCAATGGACTCGAATGCTCGATCGGGCGATGCTGCTTGACCCACCGTAGCATTGGGAATTACAGGTGTGGCCCTGAGGTCAGGAATTGCTGACGAGGTGGCAGATTCGGGGGATGCCAGCGTCGGTACAGCAGGTGTAGATGAATTTACTCCCACCTCAGAGTCCAACAGGGGCCGACCTGATGCTGTGGTGCGGTTTTCCTGTTTTTTCAAACTGTCGATCGCCCCGTCTGCGTTCGGGCTGTCGATCGAAATTTGTGCCGGTACCGTCGTCGCCAGCTCAGGCGCTGTGGTTGGCTGCCCAGACAGGGCTGCACTATCCAACGACTCGGAGCCGATCAGATTTAATGTTTGTTCGGGATTGACCGCGGCAGTATTGCCAGGGTTCTCTTGTGGCGAGGCTTCTAGAGCCTGCGGAATCCTTAATTCTTGGCCAACTTGGAGTACGGTATCGGGTTTGATGCCGTTAGCAGTTGCTAGTGCTTTCGGTTCAATTTCATAGTCCCGAGACAGATCCCAAAGGGTTTGTCCCTGCTGAACCTTAACCCCTAGTTGTGTGGTTGAGGAACCGTCAACTTGTGCGGAGGTCGCGGGCCCGTTGGCCGATACTGGCTGTACTTCAGCGGTAGATTCTGCTGTCGGTGTGAGTTCAGACGCGCGAGCGCTGTCTCCGTTTCTCGGCAGCAGGATGCCAGAAGCACCTACCGATATTGCCAGCCCGATCGTGGCGAGAGAGCGAACTCTGCCAGTGCTGAGCGTTGTCTGCTTGGACGGTTCCGCAGAACCGTCTCTGTCGATTTCACTAGCCTGAACAGGCTTAATTTGGGGATATGTTCGTTTCAAAAAAACGACCTCCTACTGAGAAGCGCTAACTGTCCTTGGAAACACTCAAGGTTATCGCATGATGCTGAATTTAAATCAACAACCAAAAAAATTCTGATTGTTGAAAGCGATCGTGCTTAGGCAAGATTACCTTGCTTTTTAAATTTAGACAAGCTTGCACGTCAGAATTTTTTAAATTCTCGGTCAAACCCGCTGCAATTACACCCCAAAAGCCTTACACCGTAATAGGTGGAACGAATACATAAAATATGCGTTCTCACACAGACTAAGACTCTCACCTATTGTCCGACTCTATGCTAAATTCCGGACAACCTACAACCGTATATTTACTAGATATCAATAGCCTTCAGGCACAAGCAGGCGATCCCTGACGCATTCAATCCCTGAAATCCTCTATTTTTGTGTTTGCATCATCGCAGCGACTAATTTGGTATTACTGATAACAATCTGTTTTTGGATTCATAAAATATATTAATCTCCGCTATCTAGATTTTCACCTCTTTGATACAAATTTCTTATATTTAAAGGGAGATTTGGCTGCTCCCGACAGCTATTAAATATCTATATGCGTATGTATCTGTCGATCGAGATTTATCCCAGCTCGCCCAACTGTCGTTTAGCCTCAAATAAACCTACAGCGGCGCTGACAGAGAGATTCAAACTCCTGACTCCAGGCTGGCTCATGGGAATAAAAACTGTGGCATCGCAGGCATCCAAGACGAATTGAGGAATGCCAACAGTTTCCGAGCCAAACATCAACCAGTCGCTGGATTGAAATTGGAATTGAGTGTAACTGCATCGCCCGCCAGTGCTGAATCCGATCGATCGCCCTCCGCGCTCCTGCTGACATATTTGAAAAGCCGCTAAGTCTTCGTGGCAGTGGAGATTGACGTAGGGCCAATAATCTAAGCCTGCCCGTTTCAGGTAGCGATCGCTAATTTCAAACCCCAGCGGGCCGACTAAATGCAGTTCCGTGCCTGTGGCAGCGCAAGTGCGGGCAATATTGCCAGTATTCGGGGGGATTTGCGGGTGAATCAAGACAAGTTGGGGCATGAAGCTAATACAATTTGAGATTTGAGATTTGAGATTGGGGATAATTGATTACACAAGGGTTTGGAGCTTGCTTACCGTTACATTTTTTGGGGGGGAACCAGTATAACTGAAAGCGCGAATTTACAGCTATTGGGAGATGTAGAAATCTACCCAAAGGTAGAGAAAATTCATAGCTTTTAGTTATATCGTGTCCGTCCTCCCATTGATTAAATATTCTGATTTGTTTTTGATAGCTCCCTTTCAAGCAACTAACTGGGCGCACAAGTTGTCTTCGAGCTCGAATTCTTGGTGAGCCATGCCATCAATCCCTTGGAGAATAATACTGCGGGTGTCCAAACCGCGATCGTGAAGTTTCAACCACTGCTGGGCGGTGTTACCTTCCCGGAGAATCTTTTTGAGCGGCGAGAGAAAGCAACTAAAGCCGCGTTTTTTGGCAAAAGGCCAGACTTCCTGGTAAATTTCCTCAATCCAATCTCGCGCCAAAATCTTTCTGCCATCTTGCCAGTGGATGAGTTCAGCATCCAAACTTTGCCGCGATGCAGCAATTTCGTTGGCGTCGGTGAGGGCAACTAAGTCTTGGTTGCGGGTGGCTGCGGGCAAGGTGCTGAGTTCTAAGGGGTCTAAGCTGGGGTCTTCCATCATCTGCCAAATGCGAGCTTCTAGCAGGGCAGTGATGGCCAACAAAGCCAGAGGATTGACTTCGAGATCGCAAATTCTCAGTTCGAGGCGGTTGAGACAGTAGGGGCGACGATCGCCATTTGGGCGCACAGCAGACCACAAATGGCGGACATTTTGCATACTGCCGAGTTCTAGCTGTTCTTCAGTCCACTGGATGTAATGCTTGTGACTTTCAAACAGGGGGACGATGGCGGGAGTTTTGGGAAACAAACCCCACCGAGTGGAATGATAGCCAGTGACTTCGCCGTCGAGGAAGGGAGAAGAGGCGCTCATGGCAAGGTAAAGCGGTGCTTCGACGCGGGCGAGGCGGATGGCGCGCATCAGCATTTCTGGTTGGGAGATGCCGATGTTGATGTGAATGCTGGCGGTGACGACTTTCGTACCGTAGGTTTGCTCGATGTAGGTGTGATAGGGATTGTTGGGATCTGATCTGTAAAATCGATCGCTTCCGCCGAGAGATAGGGTACTTCCGGGGAGCAATGTATAGTCGCCCAATTGTTTGAGATACTCGCGCAGCCGGACTCGCGGCTTGACTAGGGCACACAGCAGGCGATCGTAGCTGCACAGCGGGGCCGTCGTGTACTCCACATTGCGACTATCAGGCTCCCGCACAAATCCCTCTAAATCGGCGACTATGCGATCGGACAGACCGACAACCTCGCCTTCGGGCGTGCCGGTATACATTTCTACTTCAAAGCCTTTTGATAGCAGCACGTTTGTTCCTCAGCTAAGTTGAGTGCTAGTTTCTAGTATCCCAAAAATTGACCGGTTCGTACTATCTGCCACAGGGCAGAGTTAAAATTTTGGGTGGCTGGCAATGAAACCGGGTGTTTCGGCGCCAACAAGTTCGATCGTTTGTGTGTTAGTTGCTGGCCCGAAAGCGGCAAATGCTGGCACCGCAAAGAGTGGACGAGGCGGTTTTATAGTCAAAAAGGCTGTTTGTTCGATCGAGTTTGTGTTTGATTCGGCATTCGGGGCGATCGAACTCATAGTGAAGAGAACCCACCTTACCTCAGACAGAAGTGAGAAAGCATTGCCTACTGCCTTCCTCCTAGCTTCCCTCTCCCCTCTTCCTTGCTTCCCTCTTCCATCTTCGTTCTTCCCTCTTCCATCTTCCTTCTTCCTTCGACATCTGTTTTCTGCCTTGAGGGGGATAGCCGCAGAGATATCTTGGGTGCGATTCTCAAAGAAGACTCTGCAATATTTTTGAGCTATTATTAACTCGTGAAAACTCCTGTGAAAGAGCAAGAAAGAACCCCTCCCAATTTTTGGAATATGGTAAGCAATTTAGCCTTAGTCCGGTTTTTGCTTTTATTTGCTTCAGGTTGGGCTGGACTGCAACTTTTAGCTTACTTTGAAACCGCAGTCGCGGTTTTCACGATTGCTGCACTCGTGGCTTTTTTGCTCAACTATCCGGTACGAACTCTCCAGCGATTGTTACCGAGAAGTTTAGCTGTCGCCTTGGTTGTCTTGCTCACCATTTTAGTTTTTGGCGGTCTCACCGTCACCGTAGGCGTCACTCTTTTATCTCAAGGACAGCAATTAATTGACAGCATGACTGAATTTTTGAATGCTCTGGCGCCTCTGTCGGATCGCATCGAAGCATTCTTGCGGGCGAGAAACCTGCAAGTCAACCTGCAAGTTATTGAGGAACAACTGCGAAATCAAGCTTTGGCTGGAGTTGTTTGGAGTATTGCTTTTTTACAAGTATTTTTAACCAATTTATTGAATTTAATATTAATTATGGTGGTGGCTTCTTTCATGTTACTTGATGGAGAGAGGCTGTGGCTGTTGGTTCTCAAATTTATACCCCGACACCTCCACAGGCGTTTAAGTTTAACAATAGAGCGAAACTTTTTAGGATTTTTTCAGGCACAAATTTTGTTAATGTTATTTTTGACAACAGCAAGCTTTGTAGTTTTCCTGTTGTTAGGCGTGAAATTTCCTTTAATTTTAGCATTTATTATCGGATTGTTTGATTTAGTTCCGGGGATAGGAGCGACACTGGGAATTAGCTTAGTTTGTTTTATTGTATTGTCTCAAAGTGTGTGGCTGGCTTTGAAAGTATTGGCAGTTTGCATTGTTTTGCAGCAAATTCAAGACAACTTTATTCATCCGAGACTCATGCAAAATTCGCTTAACCTCAATCCGGTAGTGGTATTTTTTGCACTGTTAGTAGGCGCGAGAGCAGCAGGACTTTTAGGCATTTTTCTGGCTATTCCGCTGGCGGGAGTGATAGTTAGCTGGTTTGACATTGAAGAAATGCAAGCGGAAGGCTAAGTGATACAGCCATCCTCTTTTAGATCAAATCCGGCTTAAAAACCAGGTTTTAACCAAAGCACTGGGGATTTAAGCCCCCACCTTTAGGTGGATTGTTTTGAGGCAGGGGCTTAAATCCCCTGCCTCAAAACTTCGCACTCAACTGTCAACTGTCAACTGTTAACTGTCAACTGTTAACTGTCAACTGTTAACTGCCAACTAGAAGTCCGATGCTTCAAAAACTATCCTCGGCGCAACACGCAACTAAAAGTAAAAATAAAAAGGTAAAGAGAAAAAGCAACGTAGGGTGTAACACTCCGTGCACACTTTACTGCGTAGAGTCAATTAATAAATTGCAAATCAGTAGGAAATCTTGCTTCTTCTGGTTCGGGATCGTAAATGTAATCGCAGTCAAAGCGCAGAGCTTGGGAGTGGCGACTTATAGAAAATCCGCAGTGAGTCACCATTTCTGTAGTAAAAGTAGCCATGACTAACTCTATGAGTTTTCTGTAAGAAATGTTAGGCTGTTGAACGTAATAAGCGCGTCTGGCAAAAAAGATTCTCTCATCTTTCGGTACAATTATGCCATTAATTCTGTGGGCGTGTTGAATCGGCTTGATGTAGCTTTCAATAAACTGCGACTGACTTTTTTGCAGTCTGGCTAATCTTTCATGTTGCAACCAGCTCATTTGAAACACAATCTTAATAAACTCAAAACCCAAAATGTAGTTAAAAACATTATTGCGTTCTTCTGTACTCAAGACAAATCGGAGCGCGGATTCTAAATATTGGTCGGTTTCTCGGCGCGATTGTTGAGCTGAGTGGATGTAAAATTGTTTGATGTAGCTTCTTAAATCAGATTCGTTCAATTCTTTTTTGACTTGAAATCTGATTAAATACTCTTTAACTCGGTAGAGAGTATCTACATCTTCAAACATTTTTGAGACTAAGCCGTCGGCTGTGTAGTCATCTAAAAATTCTGCTTGCAAGTCGGGAGTAGAGGCGCACAATATGTAGGAAAGGGACAACACGTAGCGCCGCTGGTTCCAAGGTAAACTTTCGGCCCAAGCTTTAACTTCTACAGGGAGTTTTTCCAGCACGGTATCTGTGTGGGGGCGTTGAGAAAGGTCGGCATATTTATCTTTTTGTTTAATCATTCCCTGAAACCTTATGTTAGTAAATTGAGCGGGTAATACATCGCAGGTAACTAGCAGGGTAAAGCAGAGGCGTAGATTTGCAAATGATATTTATTTTTTTATATATCTTAACATACATGATGTCGCAGGTCAAGGCGGTGATCTGTCTCACACTTTTGCGGACTTATAATCACAACTTTGAGCTTGATATATCACATTTTGGGGCTGTGAGTGTCACGCGAAAAGCTTATTCAGCTCACTGTGGTAACGGCAGGTTTGGTTGATGATTAAATGAGGTGATTTAGAACTTTTTGTTAAGAATAATTACTGAGGTAAACTATGAACTCGACTACAAATATTTTTCCTAAAAATCAGTGCTAATACTTAAGTTTTGGCGATCGCCTCGTCCAACCAGTGCGAGAGTGGGTAGATAGCATTGCAGTGGGCGATCGGCAAGTAGCGTGCGTGGTTGTGCCAACTTATACCCGCACGATGTCCTTTTGAGAGAGATATCCAGCTATGGGGACACCATCTTTTCCACATACCGCCTATGTGTAAGCTGAATCCTCTGTATGAGCAATTAGTGGGGTTGCGTTTTCGATCGCTCTCGTTTTTGGCTGACGTATGCGGGGAAGATGTAACGCCGTACTGTTGATTGAGGGGTGTTATACCTCGATCGCCCGTTGAGATCAATTATTTACGGGGTGCATCGCTCTGCTAGTTGTTCGATCGCTAATTTCAGCGATTATCGTTGATAATATCAGTGGATGCCTCTAGAGCGGAGCAGGCATCCATCGTCGCTGTTAAGTCAAAACTAACACCAAACGATAACAGCAAAAACAATAACTATAAAAATAATTTAACAAGCTACTTTGGCTCAGGGAAGTGAATATGTTTAACGCAACGGAACTGCTGATTAACGCTTTTGTAAATCGGCTGATTGAAGGCTACCGCCACACTTACGGCGGGTTCAAATCTGACTATGGCGAGATTATTGCTTGGGTAGCCACTATGGCTTTGGAAAATATTGCTAATAGCGATGCTCTTTACCACAATGTAGAACACACTATTTTAGTGACATTGGTGGGACAAGAAATTCTGCGCGGGAAGCACATCCGCGAAGGTGGTGTTTCCTGCGAACATTGGCTGCATTTCCACATAGCTTTGCTGTGCCACGATATCGGGTATGTTAAGGGCGTGTGCCAGCAAGATAGAACTGATTTGGGACTGTATGCGACGGGAATAGGCGACATGAAATTAAAGCTACATCGGGGGGCGACTGATGCTAGTTTAACGCCTTATCATGTCGATCGGGGAAAGATGTTTATTGAGGAGCGTTTTGGGGGGCACAGACTGATTGATGCTGAGATTATTAAGCAGAATATTGAGTTAACTCGTTTCCCCGTTCCTGCGGATGATGACCATCAAGATACTGTGAATTATCCGGGTTTGGTTCGGGCGGCGGATTTAATCGGTCAGTTGAGCGATCCGCGATATTTGCAAAAGCTTGCTGGGTTGTTTTACGAGTTTGAGGAAACTGGTCAAAATCAGATCTTGGGGTATCGCAATCCGGCGGATTTGCGGGAGGGGTATCCTAAGTTTTATTGGAATGTGGTTTATCGGTATGTGAAAAATGCGATCGGCTATTTGGAACTAACGCAACAGGGGAAACAAATTGTTGCTAACCTGAGCGCAAATGTGTTCCGGGTGGAGCATTCTGAGGTGGAAGTTGAGGAGGTGGCTGTAGTTCGTTAGGCTTTGGGTTGAGTTGGGGCGATCCTTCTGGTTACTGATGCGATCGAAAGGGCGATCGTCCCATTTCAATGTTAAGCTTGTGAATTGTTGTCGGTAGGGCGATCGCAATATCGTAAAATATAGCTATACCCACAGCACTAAGCAAATTTGAAAATGTTTTGATTGTTATTGCTCGATTGATTGATTCATTCAATCCTTAAGAAAGAGAGAAAACTAACAATGAGATTCATTAATCCAAAAATTGATTTTGCCTTCAAAAAAATCTTCGGTGGCAACGAAAGCAAACCAATCTTAATCAGCTTTCTCAATGCCATGATTTATAACGGCAATCCCACCATTGCCGACTTGGAAATTATCGATCCATATTTAGCATCGAGAGTCCAGTATCTCAAAGACTCTTACCTGGATGTCAAAGCTAGACTTGCAGGAGGCGCAACTGTAATTATCGAGATGCAAGTTTTAAATGTGGCATCTTTTGCGAAACGGGTGGTTTATAATGCTGCGAAAACTTACTCGACACAACTGATTCGCGGCGAAGGTTACTTTAAGTTAAAACCTGTAATTGCTTTGACAATTACAGATTTTGAAATGTTTGACAATGACCGGGAAGTAATTTCTCACTTTGTGTTCAAGGAGAAAAAGCGTTTATTTGAGTATCCAGATCCAGGGATGGAAATGATCTTTATTGAATTACCGAAATTCAACAAACAATTGGATCAGTTGGAAACTTTGACTGATAAGTGGGTTTATTTTATGAAAAATGCCCCCAGTTTGGAAGTAGTACCGTCAACAATGGAAAATGTCTCGGAAATACAACAAGCTTTTGCGATTGCTAATGAAACTAACTTGAATGCTGAAGAGTTGAAAAATTTAGAAGATCGCGAGAGGTATATTATGGATCAGCAGGGAATCTTGCGAAAGGGAATTGAAGAAGGACTCGCACAAGGGCGAGAACAAGGACTAGAAGAAGGGCGAGAACAAGGACTAGAAGAAGGACTCGCGCTAGGAATGAGAGAAAAGGCTCTGGAAATTGCTAGGCAACTTCTCAATGTCCTTGACAATCAAACTATTATACCAATTTTTTATGAGGCTGCATAGAATCCGATCTCCCTGGCGCCCCCCTTAATCAGGAGGGGACAAGATTCCGATCAAAGTCCCCCTTGCTTTCGGGGGATTTAGGGGGATCGAGATATATGTAACTTCACATTAAATTGGTATTAGTCAAACTACTGGTTTGAGTGTTGAAGATGTCCAAAACTTGCGGGATGAATAGAAAGGAAGGACTGAAGTCCTCACTACCAACCACAATCAAATTGGTTAGTAGTGAGGACTTCAGCCCTCATCAAACAAGAGAGGACTTCAGTCCTCACTACTAACCTATAGAGGACTTCGCCATCTGTCTAAAGGAAGATTTTATTAAACGAGTAAATTACGTATTATGCTGTAAAAGTCAGTCACACCGGAAAGCTACCTCCGACTCTCACTCCGAATAACTGACCAATCTTACAGTATCAAAAAATAAATCTCATGACACCAGTCACTCCCAATCAAACTTCCTCTCAATACGAAACTACCCAACCTGAAGAAAAAATTGAGTCTCTGGTACAAGAAGTTAAGCCAGAAAGCGAACTCGATTTAGAATTCCTCTACACCAGAGACATTGAATTCCGACAAGAAACAATTTATTTCATTGTAGTCGATCGCTTCCAGGACGGCGACCCCACAAATAACGAAGGCCCAAACCCTGAACTTTACGATCCAGAAGGCAAAGATTGGGGCAAATATTGGGGTGGCGACTTGCAAGGAGTTATCGACAAACTCGATTACTTAAAAGATATGGGTGTTACCGCAGTCTGGCTGACTCCGCTGTTCGAGCAAGTAGAAGCATTATTTGTCGAACAAGCTGCGATTCACGGCTACTGGACTAAAGATTTTAAGAGGCTAAATCCCCGGTTTATTGCCAAAGGTGATAATCCTTCTGTCAACCAAACACAAGAAACCAAAGATACCGTATTTGACAAATTAGTAGACGAGTTGCACCAGCGAAACATGAAACTCGTGCTGGATATTGTCTGCAATCACAGCAACCCGGATTTTAGCGGTAAAAAAGGGGAACTCTACGACGATGGCGTCAAAATAGCTGACTTTAATGAAGATAAAAATAACTGGTATCACCACTATGGCGAAGTCCAAAACTGGGAAGATGAGTGGCAAGTCCAAAACTGCGAACTGTCTGGTTTGGCGACTTTCAATGAGAACAATATTGCCTACCGCAGTTATATTAAGTCAGCAATTAAACAGTGGCTGGACAGAGGTGTTGATGCTTTGCGGGTTGATACGGTCAAGCATATGCCGATTTGGTTTTGGCAGGAATTTACTGCTGACATTTTAATGCACAGACCTGATGTTTTCATTTTTGGCGAGTGGATTTACAGCGATCCGAGAAATGACCTTTCTGTGGAATTTGTCAATGAGTCAGGGATGACTATTTTAGATTTTGGGCTGTGCGTGGCAATTCGAGAAGTATTGGGACAGGGGGCTGAAGCGGGATTTCAGTTGATTCAGGATGTTCTGGACTTGGATCATCGCTATTACGGGGCGACGGAGTTGATTACTTTTATTGACAATCACGATATGCCGAGGTTTCAGTCGTTGAATGCCGATCGACAAATGTTGCAATTGGCGATATGTTTAATGATGACGAGTCGTGGCATTCCCTGCATTTATTACGGCACTGAACAGTATCTGCACGATGATACAGAAGGGGGAAATGACCCTTACAATCGCCCGATGATGGAAAAGTGGGATACCGATTCGCCGATTTATCGAGATGTGCGGTTGCTGTCTGGATTGCGGCGGCTGAATCCTGCTATTTCGATGGGGAGTCAGTGGCAAAAATATCTAACTGCTGATGTTTATTGTTACGTGCGCCGCTATCGCGATTCTGTGGTGTTTGTGGCGATGAATCGCGGCGATTCTGTGAATGTTGAAGCGGTTGATACTGAACTGCCTGATGGAGAGCATACGGAGGTTTTATCGCGCCGCAAGTTTGAAGTTAAAGAGGGGATGCTGTACAATTTAGAGTTGGGCGCGGGGGAAGTAATGATTTTTAGTCGCGTGGGAGAGCGAGTTAAGGCGAAAACTATTGTGCGGGCGCAGCTTAACAGTGTGAAAAGTCAGCCTGGGGAAAGAATTGTGGTGATTGGAGATTGTCCTGAATTGGGAAATTGGGATATTAGTAAGGCTTACCCGCTGGAGTATATCAATACTAATACTTGGTTTGGGGAAATTCCTTTTAATGAAAGTGCGGGGAAGTTGATTTCTTATAAGTATGCGCTGCTGCGGGAAGGATTGTCGCCACTGCGAGAAAATTTGGTTTGTCGCCGCTGGGTTTTGGCTTCGGAAGGGACTGTGAAATGGCGGGATAAGTGGGCGAGTGGACGGGAGTCTTGATTTTTGATTTTTGTGTGAGACTGTTAAATAATTTTAGGGTGCTTATGGGCGCACTTTACCAGAAAGAATTGGTTTAAAGCCGGAACCCCGATCGGGAGAAATTAAAATCAGACTATTCATTACTCCAATCCTCTTCCTTCTAGGTAGAGGTTGCTGTGAACTGTCAACTGTCAAATGAATGAAGGATGATTCGTGTGTCAGATTTATGGTGGGGATTGCGCACTCGGAGGACGGGATTTATGGTACGCACTTCCCACCAAACCCAAATAAGCTTGGGTTCAAAAGACCTAGCGGTTGAAACCGCTGTCGGATCTTGGGCTGGGAAACCGGGTTTTAAGGACAGCAGGGCGCCAATCCTGTAGGAGTCAAAAACAGCAATAAGGGTCGATCGGTCGATTCAAATGACTTAAGCTTTTATGCTGAAGTTAGCCGAAGCATTTATGTTTAACCTCATGTATATTTCTCCTGAGCAAGACGAAAAAATTCGCTACACCATGCGGGAGTGTGGTCAAGAAGCCCACAAGCTTGCAGCGGAACCTTTTGAAGTTTCCGAGAAAGGCCCAGAGGACTACGTGACGAGTATCGATCGCTACTTAGACCGACAATTATCAGCAGTATTTAGCGCTTTGTTTCCTGAAGACGGCATGATTACCGAGGAAAACGTCGCCTCTAGAGCAGCTTATCGGGCTAATTACCAGCGCATCTGGTGCATCGATCCCATCGACGGGACTGAAGAATTTATTCAGGGAAAACAGCACTACGCTGTGATGGTGGGGCTGCTGCTTGACGGGGAACCCGTGGCTGGTTGGATCTACGCCCCGGCTTTTGACCAAATGTATTTTGGTGGTAAGGATTGGGGATTGTTCCAAACTGTGGGAAATCAAGCGCCGCAGCCGATCGCACTTTGCCAACCTCCCGCTCCGACAGTGGAAAATTGTAAAATTATTCTCGGCGACAGAGACCAGAAAAACTACGCCCGCGCGATCGCCCACAGCATCCCAGAAGCCGAATTTTACTCCCTGGGCAGCTTTGGCCTAAAAGTGATGGAAATCATACAAGGTCGAGCCGGTTTGTACCTGTATTTCAACGGCAGAGTTAAAGTGTGGGATACTGCCGGCCCTGTGGCTCTAGCTCTAGCAGCCGGATTGGTTTGTTGCGACTTGCAAGGTCAACCGCTGAGGTGGACTCCAGATGCGATCGATCCAGAGACTTTGGCGCACACGCAGTCGATCGCGATCGGCTGGCCGGACTACATAGAAGCTCTGTTGGCCAAAGTTCAACAGGCACTAGGATGCTGTTAAAACCGTTGAGGATTAAAGAATCTGCCAATTTTACGCGAACCGCGCCTCTACACCATTATTATCAATTACAGGAGCGATCGTCCGTAAGTTTCTCATTTGTCTGTCCTGTATGTCAGTCTCGTTTGCTTTGTGTCAATCTTGTATAGCAGCAACAGATTGTTTGTTTTCTCGAACATCGATCGCTCCCTAGTTGTTGGCTGTCGCTTAATCATATTTCCCACCTCCGCGAGTTTGCATGAAGACAGAAGCTTTCAGTGAGCTATTCCCTCTATTTAAGGGTGCTAACCCAGAAACCTTGGGAGGGCTGCTATCAAATGCCGTTAAGCATGAGTATCCCCCAGGCCGAGCTGTGGTGATGGAGGATTCTTGGGGTAACGCGATTTATTTTGTGGTTTCAGGCTGGGTCAAAGTCCGGCTCCTGTCAAACGATCGAGCTGTATCAATGGCTATTTTAGGACGGGGAGCCTTCTTCGGCGAAATGGCCATTCTTGACGAATCTCCGCGATCGAATGACGTACTTGCTCTATCCCCCGTGCGGCTAATCAGCGTCACGGCTCAGCGATTTATCCAAACCCTGTTTAAAGATCCGCAATTGCACCACCGGATGCTGCAACTGATGGTGCGGCGACTGCGCCAAACCAATCTCCGCTCTCAACTACAGAACCGCCAGCCAGCGGTTAAACTAGCAAATACTTTAGTCGAGCTGGGAGAAAGCTACGGTCAAAAAACTGCTGAGGGCAGAGATATCTTCAATATCCCTTATCAAGACTTAGCTGATGTGACAGGTATCGCCCTAGATGAAACCAGCAAGATTATGCAAAAACTCGATAGTAAAGGCTGGATCAAAATCGATCCAGAGCACCAAACTATCCATTTGATCAACCTCAAGCACTTGATTAATTTGGCAAGTCAATGACTGATGTCACTTCTTTTGATACCTCCTCCGCTGCCGGCCGCGCGAGCGGACAACTAACAGCACCGATAATTCAATATTCGGTGGCGATGCCCAATCCTGAATCCCACCTGTTTGAAGTGACTTTGCGCGTGCAAGGTTGGTCGGAGCCGGTGCTGGATTTAAAAATGCCTGTATGGACTCCAGGTTCTTACTTGGTTAGAGAGTACGCCCGCCACCTGCAAGATTTTAGCTCGCGATCGGGCGATCGAGCTTTACCTTGGCGCAAAATTAGCAAAAATCACTGGCAAATCGAGACAAATTCAGTTTCAGATGTCACGGTTTACTACCGGATTTTTGCTAACGAACTGACAGTGCGAACCAATCATTTAGACTCGACTCACGGTTATTTCAATCCGGCGGCTCTATGCTTTTTTGTACCCGGTTTTGAACACAACTGCTATACGGTGACAGTAGTGCCACCTGAGCCGGAATGGCGCACGGTGACAACTTTACCACCTATTTCGGGCGATAATCTTACTTTTGCTGCTGCGGATTTTGACACTCTTGTCGATAGTCCTTTTGAGATTGGCTGTCACGATGCCTACGATTTTGAAGTAATGGGAAAACCCCACCAGCTTGTAGTTTGGGGTAAAGGCAATTTAGAACCAAATCGCGTGATTCTAGATATCCAAAAAGTGATCGAAGTCGAGGCTCTAATGTTCGGCGGTTTGCCTTACGACCGCTATGTGTTTTTGCTGCATTTGTCTGGCTCTGGCTTTGGTGGTTTGGAACACAAAGATAGCTGTACTCTTAACTATTCGCGTTTTGGTTTTCGGGCTAAGGAAAAGTACGAACGCTTTATTCAATTGGTGGCTCACGAGTTTTTTCACCTCTGGAATGTCAAACGCATTCGACCGAAAGCTCTGGAAGTATTTGACTACGAACAAGAGAATTATACTCCTTCTCTGTGGTTCTCTGAAGGCACGACCAGTTATTACGATTTGGTGATTCCGTTTCGAGCTGGGATCTACAGCGTGAAAGGTTATTTCCAAAATGTTGCCAAAGAAATCACTCGTTTGCAAATGACTCCGGGGCGGAAGGTGCAGCCTGCGAGCGAGTCGAGCTGGGATGCTTGGATTAAACTTTATCGGAGGGATGCTAATAGCGATAATTCGCAGATTTCCTATTATTTGAAAGGGGAACTTGTTTCGTTTTTGCTGGATTTGTTGATTCGGGCAAAACATGGTAACGCCCGATCGCTCGACGATGTGATGCGTTTGATGTGGCAGCAGTTTGGGAATGGTCATTATGCTGAAAATGAAGATTTTGACCAAAAATCGGAAACAGAGGCTAAGCCGGGGCAAATAACATCAAATGGACAGTTAAATGCTCGCTCGCTACCGGCAGAAATAGGCTTTACTCCCGAACAGTTGCAAAGTGCGATCGAGTCTGTAGCCGACATGGATTTGAGCGACTTTTTTGCGCGCTATGTAGACGGCACAGAAGAATTGCCTTACCACAAATATCTGGAACCTTTCGGGCTGCAAATTTTGGTAGATGAAACTGACCAAACGCCTCGGATTGGTTGGACGTTGGGAACGGAAAACGGGCGGCAAATGGTTAAATTTGTCGAAGCAGGAGCTCCGGCACAATTGGCCGGAATTGACGCTGGGGACGAGTTACTGGCGATCGCAGGTTTTCGAGTAAATGCCGAACAAGCGGGCGAGAGGCTGAAAGATTATCAGCCTGGTGACACAGTAGAGGTGACAGTGTTTCACCAAGACGAACTGCGGACTTGTCTTGTTACTCTCGCCACACCGCGCCCAGGCCGTTACTCGATCGTACCAGTCGATCGACCAAGCCCTATTCAGAAACAAAACTTTATGGGGTGGCTGGGTGTTCCCCTATCGAATTTGTGACATAAATGAAGGGGAAGGGGAAGGGGAAGACAAAAAGGAATCACGCTCAATTCCCAATTTTCAATTCCCAAAGCCGTGTCAACAATCGCCTAAAACCCTTGTATCTCTCGCTTATAGCATAGTCTAGATCCCCCTAAATCCCCCGAAAGCAAGGGGGAATTTGAAAATGCTCTTTCTTGTCCCTCCCTTGGGAAGGGAGGTTAGGGGGGATCGAGGCCCTAATCGTCAAACGGCAGACTGGTACTACATAAGATATTCAGTTGACACCAATCACCAATGACTACTGACCAATGACTACTGACCAATGACTACTGACCAATGACCAATTTTCAATTCCCAATTAGCAATTACCAATTTTAACTATGCAAACCCCACCACCTCCATCAATTACGCCCCGCCAGATGAACCTGCTGAGAATTGTTGCTTCAATGGCCTGGGCTGACGGCGAACTGGCGACAGAAGAAGTTAATTTAATGCTCGATCGCTTTTGCCGTTTGTTTGCCCCAGATGCCGATGGACAACAAATGCAACAGGAATTGCGGGATTACATCATGCAAAATATCCCCCTTGACGAGTTGATTCACCAACTAGAAACTCAAGAGGAAAAAGAATTAGTCTTGCAACTTGGCTATGAAGTGATTGCATCTAGTTCTCGCACTCCCGATGAACCCAAAATTAACGCTGACGAAGCCGCAGCTTATCAAAAATTAGTGCAGTTGCTGAATCTTTCAGACGATACTGTCAAGCGTGTTGAAGCAGAAGCATCAGATACTTCGGAGGGAATTGTAGAGAAGATGGCTCAAAAATTAGAAAAGTTCATCAAGCGCTAGTTTGGACATACGGTTTTCACCGTCGGCTATTCAACCCGCGGAGGCTCGTGAGTGTTTGTATAGCCGCGGTTTCAACCGCCGGGTATTCACCATCATTATTCACTATTTTTGTTTGTCCGTAATTTCACTCTCTTGCTTCTAATTCTGCATAGTGCACTGTAGAGTTATAAACTAATTTATTGACGGGAATCAAAATTTATGCTCCCAGCTTTGAGAATTGCTAGTTATGACTTACAAGAACTCATCCACCAAGGAACTAACACAGCTATTTATCGTGCAGTATCGATCGCAAACCGACTGCCTGCCATCCTCAAAGTTTTAAATACAGAATATCCTACCCTAGAACAGATAACTCGCTTAAAACACGAATATCAGATCACCGCATATCTCGATTGCGAGCACACCGTAAAAGTCGATCGCCTAGAAATTCACCCAAACTGCTTAGTATTAATCTTAGAAGATTTTGGCGGCATCTCGCTCAAACAGTGGATGGCAAAAGCCGGGAATGCTGGCAGGATTTCTGCAACGCATGAGACACAACCGCTTGCAGACGGCGGGGAAAGCGCTGCGATTCGCACAACTGTTGTGGAAGCAGCAACTGCGCGTTACCAATTGCCGATCGCCCAATTCTTAAACATCGCCATCCAATTAGCAAAAGCTTTAGTATTCCTGCATCAAAATCAAATCATTCATAAAGACATCAAACCAGCTAATGTTATCATAAACCCCGAAACAATGCAAGTAAAACTTGCAGATTTTAGCATTGCTTCGCGGTTAAACAAAGAAACGCCAAACTTAAAAAATCCCGATCGCCTAGAAGGAACCCTCGCCTATATGTCCCCGGAACAAACCGGGCGGATGAATCGCGCTGTAGACTACCGCAGCGACTTCTACTCTCTAGGTGTAACCTTTTACGAATTGCTGACAGGAAAATTGCCATTTACCAGCAACGAACCGCTGGAATTAGTCCACTGTCACATTGCCAAACAACCAATTCCCCTTCAAGAATTAAATCCGCAAATCCCCCCAGTTTTGGCAGAAATTGCCGAAAAACTGATGGCAAAAAATGCCGAAGACAGGTATCAAACAGCAACCGGATTGTTAGCTGATTTAGAACGCTGCCAGAATCAAATCGAGGATTCAGGGAAAATTTCTAATTTTATTCCCGGACAACTAGATGCCATGAGTCAGTTGTTAATTCCACAAAAACTTTACGGGCGAGAAAAACAAATAACACAATTATTGCAAGCCTTCGATCGCGCTAGCAAAGGCAGCAGTGAAATTGTCTTGGTAGGTGGCTATTCCGGGATTGGTAAATCAGCATTAGTCCACGAAATTCTGCGTAATTTAACCAGGCAGCGCGGATACTTGGTTTCGGGCAAATTTGACCAATTCAAGCGCAATGTTCCCTATGCTTGTTTCAATCAAGCCATGCGGAGTTTGGTGCAGCAGATTTTGACTGAAAGCCAAGCTCAGATTGAGTCGTGGCGAGAAAAAATGCTGCGAGTTTTGGATGCGAATGCTCGAATTGCGATCGAAGTCATCCCCGAATTAGAATTAATTTTAGGCCCGCAACCAGACGTAGCACAACTGGGGGCGATCGAATCTCAAAACCGCTTCAACCGAGTGATGCAGCAGTTACTTCAAGCAATTGCCACCGCCGAACATCCCTTAGTAATGTTTCTCGACGACTGCCAGTGGATAGATGCTGCAACAGTCAATTTATATCAACAAAATGGCCTCGCAAAAATCCCTTACTTGCTAGTAATTGTTGCTTATCGGGATAACGAAGTCAGCCCGACGCATCCATTGATGCTAGCGAATGAAGCAATTCGAGCTGCGGGCATTCCGATAACAGCTATTACTTTAGAACCCCTAGCAATTGGCAGCGCCATTCAACTAATTGCTGAAACTTTGAGATGTGCTGCTGAAACAGCGAGTCCGCTGGCGAATTTGCTAGTGCAAAAAACTGACGGAAATCCATTTTTTTTCAAGCAAATGCTGAAGTATTTGCATCAAAAAGGCTGGTTGAGATTTCACCCGCAGGCTGCTGAGTGGCAGTGGGATATTAAACATATTCAACGCCAGGATATTTCAGAAAATGTTGTCGATTTGATGGTGAATAAAATTAAAACTTTGTCAACTGCAACCCAGCGAATTTTGCAATTAGCGGCTTGTACAGACAATCAGTTTAGTTTGGATGTACTGTCGGTGGCTAGCGGACAATCTTGGACTCAAACAGCGCAGGATTTGTGGGAAGCGTTACAGGTGGGCTTGATTTTACCTGTAGGTAATAGCTATCGGATTCCGCAAGTATTTGAGCCGGAAGAGTTGGAAAAGTTGGGGATAACGGCTGGAGATGTGTGCTACAAATTTATGCACGATCGCGTTCAGCAAGCTGCTTATGCCATGATTCCTGACGCACAGAAAGAACCTGTTCATTTGGCGATCGGGCGTTTGTTGTTGCACAGAAGTACCGCATCCCAACGGCAAGAACGAATTTTTGATATTGTCAATCATTTGAATTTTGCTGGCGGGTTGATTTCCGAGTTGAGCGAAAAGTATGAATTAGCTGAGTTAAATTTGCAGGCTGGCAAAACTGCGAAAGCTGCTTCTGCGTTTGAAACGGCGCTGAGTTTTTTCCAGTCGGGCTGCAACTGTTTATCGGCACAAAGCTGGGAAGATAATTATGCGTTAACTTGGGCGCTGTATTTTGAATTGGGCGAAGCTGAATATTTGAATGGGAAAAATGACGAGGCTTTGGCAATTCTAGACTTCATTTTGCCTCCAACTCAGACATTGTTAGAGCGGTGTCGGATTAATGAGTTGAAAATGACTTGTCTGCGGATGAAAAATGATTTGCCTGCGGCTTATCAGTTAGGTATCGAAACGCTGCAATTGTTGGGAATTGAGTTTGAAGCTGACCCGGATGATGGGTATTTGCTTAGGGAGTTGGCAAAGACGAAGGAGATGATTGGGGGTTCGATCGCCAATTTAGCCGATTTACCAGAGCTCACCGATCCGCTGCAACTCGCCGCCCACCGGATTTTGAAAGAACTTTACCCCATTGCTTACTTTACCAGTCCCAACGCTCAATTTTTGTGCGCGATGAAGTTTGTGCAGGCGACAATCGAACATGGTAACTGCCGGATTTCCGCCTTTGGCTACATTGTGTATGCCTTTACTTTGATTGTTAAATATGGCGAAATTGAGGCTGGTTTGGCAGCAGGAGAACTGGGTTTAACTCTCTACGAACGCTGGGATGCTAAAGAGTTAAGTGCTTATATTTTCTTGCTGTGGGGGGCTTGTTTGCACTACATCAAACATATTGATGAGTCCAAGGTTTTTATCGTCAAAGCTTTTAATAGCGGTTTAGAGACAGGTGCTTATCAGTGGTCGGGATATGCTGCGATTAATTGTCTTTGGTTCAGCTTTTACGGCAATGAATCGCTGCAAAAAACCACCGCTGTTATTGAGGAATTTATACCTGTTTTGCAAAAAATTGACCGCAATATGCTAGCATTTTTTATGCTAAATAAATCGGCAATTGCTCGGCTTACTCGTGCTGCCGAGAGTGCAGAAAATCCCCCAACTTTCATCGACGAAGAGTCGCTATTAGAATTTGCTGAAGCCTCGGCAGATTTGATGACTTCTTGTGTGGTTTATATCTACAAACTAACCGTGGCGAATTGGTTTGGCGAGGTCGATCGAGCATTAGAATATGCCAATATTGGTGCTAAATTCTTGCCTGGTGTTGCGGGGATTTTCCTGAGTCCGGTTTTTTGCTTCCACCGGGCTATAGCCCTGGCTGCTGCTTGTACAAATGCCAGCGAGGGCGAGAATCGCCAAATCTACCTAGAACAGCTTAACCTGAGTCTGGAAGAACTTCGAGAATTTGCGAAAAACTGTCCTGCAAATTACCAGCACAAGTATTTAGCCATCCGGGCCGAAGTGGCGCGGTTGTCGGGACAAAAGTATGAGGCGGCAGAATGCTACGATAGTGCGATCGCCCTCGCAATAGAAAACGGCTTCATTCAAGATGCCGCACTCGTTAATGAATTAGCTGCCCGATTTTATTTCTCTCAAAATCGGCTTATTTTCGTCAAAAATTACCTCAACGATGCCAGAGTTTGCTATCTCCAGTGGGGCGCTACAGCGAAAGTCCGTCAACTCGAACAATATTATGCCAATTTATTTCCTGAAGCTGTTGAGTTGCGAATTGCTGCAACTGTAACCGCGAGTACATCTAGTCATGCTAATGTCTTAGATTTAGCAACAGTAATCAAAGCATCTGAGGCAATTTATAGTGAAATTGTCTTAGAAAAATTGTTGAAGAAACTGCTGCACATTATCTTAGAAAACGCTGGCGCGCAAAAAGGTTGTATTCTTTTAGAAAGAGACGGGCAACTGTTTGTTGAAGTCTCGGATACTAACCGCATGACATCAGCCACATTTCAGGAGTCAATGCTGGTTGAAAATAGCTCGGATGTTGCTATTTCTATAATCAAGTATGTTGGGATAACTCAGCAACCGCTGGTATTGAGCGATGCAAGTCAAGAAAAAATTTACCAAGCGGATACTTACATTCAGAATTGCCAACCCAAATCGATTTTATGCGCGCCGATTTTGTATCAAACTAAGTTGATTGGCATTGTGTATTTAGAGAATAATATGGCGATTGGAGCATTTACGCGCGATCGGCTAGAACTGTTGCAACTGTTAACGACGCAAGCGGCGATCGCCATTGAAAACGCCCGCCTCTACGCCCGCGAACAACACAAATCCCGCCAGTTGACTGAATCTCTCGAAAACCTGCAACAGTTCCAAGTCGAACTCATCCAAAAAGAACAACAATACCGCAGCATATTTGAGACAGTAGTAGACGGACTTTCGCTGATGGAATTGGATACCGGTAAATTCATCGCAGCTAACCCCGCACTCTGTCAAATTTATGGCTATTCTCAGGAGGAATTACTGCGTTTAACTCCGCCAGATTACATTCTCCCAGAGTATCTGCATTTATTCGCCGAATGGCAACAAACTATAAGAAGACGCCAAGAATTTAGCTGTCAAGCAGTCATACAGAGAAAAGATGGTACGCTGTGCGATGTTGAGGTAAAAGCAAACTTTTTTGAGTACGATGCGCAACCCCACGCCCTGGTAATTAATCGCGATATTAGCGATCGCAAACGTGCCGAAAAAGCTGTGCAAACATCGGAAGCTCAATTGAGACAAAAAGCTGAAGATTTAGAAGCAATACTCATTCAACTCCAACAAACTCAAGCACAATTAGTTCAAACTGAAAAAATATCGCAACTCGGACAACTGGTTGCTGGAGTTGCCCACGAAGTGAATAATCCCGTTAGTTTTATTTCTGGCAACTTGCATCATGCCAAAGACTATGTTAGCGATTTGATAAGTTTAGTCCAGGTTTATCAAGACAACTTTCCTGATCCGGGTCAACAAGTTTTAGATGAAATAGAAGCGATTGAATTAGAATATTTAGTTGAAGATTTGCCGAAGATGATTGACTCGATGAGATTGGGAACAGATCGCATCCGCGACATCATGCAATCTTTACGAAATTACTCGCGTAGCGACGGGATTGAGAAAAAACCAGCAAATATTCATGAAGGAATTGATACCACATTAATGATTTTGTCGCACCGACTCAAAGCCAATAGCCATCGCCCCACGATTCAAGTCATCAAAAACTACGGGGAATTGCCTAATATAGAATGCTATCCGGGGCAATTGAATCAGGTATTTATGAATTTGATCGCTAATGCGATCGATGCTTTGGAAGAATCTAATTTTGGTAAAACCTACAAACAGATTGAGAGCAATCCCAATATAATTACAATTTCGACCTCTGCGGAAAACAGCAGCGAAAAACTGATAAATCGTACAGTAAAGATTCGGATAGCTGACAATGGACTTGGAATGTCAAAAGACATCAAACGAAAATTGTTTACGCCATTCTTTACAACTAAAGCTGAAGGTAAAGGAACCGGATTGGGACTGCCAATTTGCCACGATATAGTCACAAAAAAACACGGGGGAAGTTTAGAATGTGTTTCAGCGCCGGGAATCGGCACAGAATTTGCGATCGCCCTTCCGGTGCACAACATTCCTATCAAGGATAATTAGGGCATTAGGCAAAGCCAAGTGATCCCGGTGTGCGATACGAATTTATGGCAGCGAGTAGGACGATCGCCCTCAAAATTCTCGTAATGTAGGAATTAAATACTGTGTCAATGTAAAGGCATCTACTCCTAATTCTGTCCGTTCTTTGGCAGCCATGATTCCGGCTTTGGCGTGCCACCAAACTGCTGTTGCAGCAACTGATTCGGGGGGGGATTTGCGGGCGATCGCACTTGCCAACAGTCCCCCCAACAAACCAGTCAGAACATCGCCGCTGCCGCCTCTAGCGAGGGCTGGGGTGCTTTCTGGATTGATATAGGTGATGGTACGCGCGGCGCAGCTATCCCCTAGGGAATCGCCCCGATCGCTCCAACTGATGCAAACTTTAGCTCCTTTGAGCAATACCACTGCACCGCAAAGCTCAGCCGCTGCTTGAGTTGCGGCAATTCGATCCTCGCCCATTTCGTCCGCTAATTCGGGAAACAAACGCTTAAATTCGCCCGGATGAGGTGTGATAATTGTCAGTGCTGAGCGTTCCGACAAAATCGGGACTGTGCCGAGTTGAGCGAGAATATTTAAACCGTCGGCATCTATAACTAAAGGTCGATCGCACTCCAGTACAGATTCTACAGCGATCGCGGCTTCCAATGTCAGACCAGGCCCTACTGCGATCGCATCATAGACACCCAAATCGATCGCTATCGGCAACTCGCTAATTGAACCATTTGGGGTTTCAGGACACCCGATAACTAAAGCTTCTGGCAACTGACTGCTCAACATCGGTTTAATCGACTCAGGAACAGCAATTGACAGCATTCCCACACCGCTAGCCCTTGCTCCCAATGCTGACAAAATTGCCGCTCCGCTGTACCGACCAGAACCTGCAATAATTAGTAAATGACCGTTAGTGTATTTGTACGAAATTGGCGATCGGGGCAATGGCAAATGCTGAATTGCCGATGCTTTAATAATGCGTTGGATTGATGGCGAATCGCCCAATATTGCTGCAATATCTGGGACGGGAATATCAAAATCAATTAATTCCGAACTGCCGATATATTCTAACGCTTTGTCTTGCAGAAATGCCATTTTCCACAATCCCAAACACAATGTATGTTTTGCTCTGATTGCAGTCCCCAAAACTGCTCCGGTATCTGTATGAATTCCCGATGGAATGTCTATACTAAAAATGGGTATGTTTAAATTATTTATTTCGTCAATAGCTGCGGCGGTGGGATTAGTAATTTCTCGTTCCAATCCAAAGCCAAATAAACCATCTACGAGCAAATCGCAGTTTTTTAGTGATTCAACTTTGTCAACAAAGGGAATATTTAAAGAATGCGCATAATCAGCATGACTTTTGGTGAGTTCTTTAAGCTTAGAAAACGGGCAGTAAATAACTACGGAAAATCCTTGAAAGTGCAATTCGCGAGCCACAACCAAAGCATCACCGCCGTTATGTCCCGGCCCAACCAATACGCCGATAACTGGCAATTGAAAATTAACAATTTTTTGCCCTTCTCCCTTTTTCCTCCTATTGGTTAAATCCGTTAAATCCCGTACATTGCTCGTTGCCGAACTTCGCTCTTCCTTCAACAGCGCCTGAATGCGTTTAGCAATCAATCCGGCGACTTTTTCCATTAAAGCTGCGACTGGCATTCCAGCAGCAAATATTCTCGCTTCTATTTGCCGCATTTGGTCGGCGGTGACAACAAATTTTTGAATAATCATAAGAAGAAGGAAGAGGGAAGAAGGAAGAAGGAAGAAGGAAGAAGGAAGAGGGAAGAAGGAAGAGGGAAGAAGGAAGAGGGAAGAAGGAAGAGGGAAGAAGGCCCTTCGGCTTCGCTCAGGGTGAAAAGAAGGAAGAAGAAAGAAGGAAGAAGAAGGAAGAAGTAGAATGAAGAAGTAAGAGATACACAGTAAGCCTTTGAGCGATCGGTATTTTACGTTTAATTAGGTGGCTTTACTTAATTAGTGTTAAAATTTCAGCTAACAGCAGCAGTACCATTTTGTAGTACATTTGTGGTATGATCGATTAGCTCGATCGCACAAAGTAACAGTAAAATAGCAAATTCTCTCTATCATGAACAAGATTGTTGTAGGCCTCTCCGGCGGGGTCGATAGTTCCGCAGCAGCCGCAATTTTACACCATCAGGGCTATGAAGTGGTGGGTTTAACGCTGTGGCTGATGAAAGGCAAAGGTCAGTGCTGCTCTGAGGGAATGGTCGATGCCGCTAAACTTTGCGAAGATTTGGGCGTTCCCCACCACATTGTTGATAGCCGTGAAGTCTTTAAGGCAAGTATTGTCGATTTTTTGGTGGACGGTTACAGTGCAGGAGTTACGCCTTTGCCTTGTTCGCAGTGCAATAAAACTGTGAAGTTTGGGCCGATGCTCAAGTATGCTCACGAAGAACTCGGTATTGAAAAGATTGCGACGGGACACTACGCTCGCATTACCTATGATACTGCTACGGGTCGCTATCAGTTGCTACGGGCGATCGACCCAGCCAAAGATCAGTCTTATTTTTTGTATGATTTAACACAAGATTTGCTCGCAGGTACGGAGTTTCCTTTGGGGGAAATTACCAAGACTGAAACTCGCAGAATTGCGGCGGAATTTGGCTTGACAACCGCTGATAAGCCGGAAAGTCAGGATTTGTGCTTGGTGGAAAGTAACGGTTCGATGCGGGCTTTTCTGGATAAGTACATTGCGCCGCAAAAGGGTGACATTGTAGATAAGGCCGGGCGGGTGCTCGGACAGCATGATGGTGTGCACCACTACACCATTGGCCAGCGGAAAGGACTCGGCATCGCTGCACCGGAACCGCTATATGTGATTGAACTTGATGCTGGTGCTAATCGGGTGATTGTGGGCGATCGCCAGTTGGCGGTAGAATCTGAGTGTAATGTCGATCGGGTAAATTGGGTTTCTGTCGCTCAACCGACGGCTCCGATTCGGGCTTCTGTACAGATTCGTTATCGATCGCAACCCGTCCCCGCTACAATTATTCCTGTAGAATCCTCACAAGCAGACGAAAAAGCCAGTAGTACAAGGGTCAAGGTGATTTTTGACGAACCACAGTTGAGCATTACCCCCGGACAAGCCGCTGTTTGGTATGACGGAGATGTACTGTTGGGCGGTGGGATTATTGAAAGAAACAAACTCCCAAGATAAGACGGCGGTTGAAACCGCGTCTACAGAAACAAAACCCGGATGGTGCGCGGGTTGAAGAAGAGCAATTAAAATTACGTTATTTTCTTCAGAAGACCGGGCGGTTGAAACCGCTTCTACACAAACAAAACCCGGATGGTGCGCGGGTTGAAGAAGAGTCGGCAATTGAAATTACGTTATTTTCTTCAGTCCGCGGAGGCGGACTTCGTTTTTGTAGGCGCGGTTTCAACCGTACGTCCCATCTTTTTGTGGAACCGGCTAAGATTTTCCTAACCTGCTTTCTTTTCCAAACGCAACACATTTCCCCTAGCATTAGTGCGGTAAACCCAAGTTTGGCGACCATCAGAAATCACAACCCGCCAACCTTCGACAATCATTTGGCCGCAAATTTCATCAGCTTTTACGATTCCCAAACAAGTATTCGGCCAACTTTGCCGGCTCGATTCAGTTACTTTCAACTTGTCAGCAGCAATCCCAGTTTGGCGTGACAAGTCTTGGCGAACTGCTGCTGCTAAGGTTGCGGGCAATTGGTTCGGGGGATTTTGGCGCGTACCCTCGGCCAAATTGCCCGGTTCGGAAATTAAACTATTTAGTGCCAATCCAGAATAGCTAATGTTTTTTAACACCGCCGTTGGATTCTCTTGCTTTTCCAACTGGGCGAGGGAATGTTTTAGACCACCCGCGTTAGCCGCAGCGGTGTGTATTAGCACCGGATACATTTCCCATGCGAGAATTCCTGTGAGCACTAAAGCCAAGATTAAAGGATTTGGCTGCTTTTTACCTCGGTTTTGACTGTTTTTAGAGTTATTTTCGGAGATTGGTTTCATCATAAGCCCTCTTTCTCACTTTACACTCTTGCGATCGCTCCCGATCACTCAACTCCAGATACTTATTTAGACACTGTTGCTGGTGTTGTTGGTTCCTTTGTGCAGAGCCCAGTTGACGCCAGTCGTGCAGCACAAGTATTTTATACTCGCTGCCGGCACTTGTATTTTGTGGAAACTTGCACTACCCAGCTATTACTTAATTTTTACTTTTAGTCTCGCGGTATCGAGAAAAACTTAGGCATAAGTAAATATTCTGAAAATAATCGGATTTTGGGCCAAAATCTCACTACAAATGACTATTCATCTTTCCAAAACACAAGAAGCTGTTTTAGACTGTGGGAGGCGAGCTGAGCCGCCGATATCAAAGGGATGCCGCACAATCTGTTGCAACAGGATGGGAACGCATTACAAATTAAGCCAGCTATCGCTGATTAATTGTAGCATTCTGGTTTTCAAGTGCGATTCCCAAAATACTTTAGTAGCGCTCGTTACTTTTTTAGTACAATTTTGTTTAAATGTATTGATTATGAACAAAAAATCCCTGGGAATCCATTTAATGAATCGACTGAGCTATCCTCAAAAATTTACCTTAATTGGTTTTTTATTTGCGATTCCGTTAACCTTGGTGATGTACCTGTTGATTTCCGAAATCAACAGCAGGGTTGATTTTGCCCAAAAAGAAATCTACGGTAATCAATACCTGCGCTCGCTGCGCCAATTGAGGGAATATATACCGAAACTTCAACAGTTAAATTATCAGGGTTTAAATCCCAATTTTAGCAAGCCAGATCCCAGCGGAAATTTAGAAGCTAAGATAGACGCCAACTTTCAATCCTTGGCAAAGATTGATCGCCAGTTAGGAAAAATTTTATTTTCTACTCAAAAATTCAATGCCACTTATCAAGATTGGCAAAATTTTAAACTTCGTCGCAGTCAGTGGAGTTTAGAAACTTACGATTTTGTCTATCATAAATTAGCCGCAAATATTAATAAGTTGAGCGCTCATGTCGGCGATACTTCCAATCTAATATTAGACCCTGATTTAGATACCTATTATTTGATGGATGCCACTTTGCTGAAGATTCCAGAAATGCAAAAACTCTTGTCAGAAATTAGGCTAATTTCTCGCAAAAATAGCTTACGCTCGGATGCGACATCTGAAGAAAGAGCGAAACTGATTACTTTGGCGGACAAATTGAGAGAACTCAATAAAGATTTAGCAATCAATATGGAAGTAGGATTTCACAATAACCCTCACGGGAATCTGCGACCGAAATTAAGCGAGCATTTGAGAAAATTTAACTCGGTAGTAGAGCAGCTAACTGGGCAAATAGATAAACTGATTTATCCCACAGCCGTAGTGGAATATTATGCCTATCTCGATGGCAGCGATCGAGTTATTGCTTCAAGTTTTCAACTGTGGGACGAAAATCTCAATGAATTAGATTTTCTTCTGCAAAAACGCATTGATAATTTTGTGGCAAAAAAACAGATAATTTTAATTTTTGTGTCAATAATTTTAGCAATGGTTATTTATCTATTTGTATCTTTTTATAGGTCAGTTATGCAAACAGTATTTGTGCTTGACGAAGCCTCAAAAAAGATGGCAAATGGCAATGTAGGTTACAAGATTATTTTGGATAACAGAGATGAGCTCGGACAAGTTGTAAGTTCATTTAACAAGATTGCCGATGCTTTGGTTGGTGCAAACCAAGAAATTAGCGTTCTCAACGATCGCCTAAAAGCCGAAAATGTACGGATGAGTGCCGAACTAGATGTCACTCGCAAGATTCAGCAGATGCTGCTACCGAAAGACCGAGAACTCAACGAAGTTGTGGGATTGATATTGCGGGATTCATGGAGTCTGCTGATGAAGTAGGCGGCGACTATTACGATGTACTACAGCACGAAGGTAGAGTAAAAATTGGCATTGGCGATGTGACGGGACATGGATTGGAGAGTGGCGTTTTAATGATTATGGTTCAAACGGCAGTCCGAACTTTGCTCGCCTACAATGAACCAGATCAGGTAAGATTTTTAAGTGCTATTAACAGTGCAATTTATGATAATGTGCAGCGGATGAAATGCGACAAAAATGCCAGCCTTGCTTTGCTAGACTATGAGCAGGGAATGCTGAAGTTGAGCGGCCAGCACGAAGAAATGATTGTCGTGCGGTGTAACGGTTCTGTGGAGCGGTTTGATACGATCGATTTGGGTTTCCCGATCGGGCTGGATGCAAATATTGCTGAATTTGTTGCTGAAACAATTGTACAGTTGCATTCAGGAGATATCGTAGTGCTGTATACTGATGGGATTACGGAGGCTGAAAATATGGATAAAGTGCTTTATAGTTTAGAGAAGTTAATAGAGGTAATACAGATTAATTGGCAGCGAACGGCAACAGAAATCAGGCACGCTGTAATTGACGACGTGCGATCGCACATTGGCGAACAAAAAGTTTTTGATGACATCACTTTGCTGGTACTTAAACAAAAATAGCTAACTCAACTTGCTAGGAATGAAGCTAGAGTAATTGGTAATTGGTAATTCATAATTGGTAGTTGGTCATGGACATGATTCAAACTTTCGGCGATTTCATCGAGCCGACTCCCAGCCAGGAATACTTAATAATTGGATTTTCTCCGAGTTCGATTCCCCTCAAGCAGCGGTGGCGGAACAACGGTTTGTCGGCGGATTTTCTGGCTGACTACTTGACGACTTTTTTCCCTGGAAACGAAGACGACCCCTCGACAATTGACAGACAAGCTGAAATAAAAAGCGCTGTGAGCTACATTGCTAACGAGTTATTAGAGAATGCGATGAAGTTTAATGATGAAACCTCGGAGTACCCGATCGACATTAAACTACAATTAAAGAGCGACGGACTGATTTTCTCAGTTGCTAACAGCATCTCTCCCCAAGCTGTGGATCAGTTTCAGGGTTACATTCGGCAGTTGCTAGCCTCGGATCCGAGCGAGCTGTACATTGAGCAATTGGAAAAAAATGCTGCTGACGAGAGCTCTACTGATTCTGGATTGGGCTTGCTGACGATGCTCAGCGATTATACCGCCAAAATGGGCTGGAAGTTCCAGACCGTGCAAAAAGACCCGGAAGTAATTACGGTGACAACTATGGTGCAATTAAGAGTATAGGTAAGAGTGGGCGATCGATCATATCTAAGGAACTTTTTTGCTGACAATGGAAATTAAAACGGAAGATTACGAGATCTGTTACGATCCGGCAACGGCAACTGTGAGTTTTGTTGGCTCTCTAAGGCTGAGCGGGGCCGAAGACTACGCGCCGATAGTGCAGTTGCTGGGCGAGGTAGCCGACGTGGAACAGGCGAAAATTACCCTCAATTTGCAGCAGTTAGAATTTTTGAACAGTTCTGGCATCAATATGCTGTCGAAGTTTATTATCGAGGTGCGCAAAAAAGCCGGGATAACAATGGCGGTAAAAGGCTCTCAACGTATAGCTTGGCAAGGTAAATCTTTGAAGAATTTGCAGCGCTTGATGCCTGCTTTGCAGTTGGAATTACTATAGACACACAATGACTTTTAGGGTACGGGCTGTTGAGCAATTTTCTGTTAGTCGATGCGCAAATTTTCGAGTTATGCTGGAAGAACAACCATCTAGAGAACAGCTACTTTTAGAAATAGAAAGATTGCGCCAGCAAGTGGAAGACTTGAAGGAGGAAAAAGCGGATCTGGAAATTTTGCTGGAAAATACTGCTGAACATTCCGATACGGTGGAAAGTGAGTTGCGCGATCGGGCATTGGAGGCGGTGCGAGAAGGTGAAGTCAAGCTGGCTCAATTTCTCGAAGCGATTCCGGTAGGTGTGGCTGTACTCGATTTTGAAGGCAAACCTTACTACGTCAATCACGCCGGAAAGCAGTTACTTGGTCAAGGGGTTGTACCGTTAAATTTAGTTGATAATTTGTCAGAAGTTTATCAAATTTATATCGCGGGAACTGATATTATTTACCCTTCCCAGAATTTGCCACTCGTCCGAGCTTTGAGCGGTGAGAGCACAACGACTGATGATATGGAAGTTCATCAACCCGACAAAAAAGTTCCCATTGAGGGTTGGGGAACACCAATTTTTGATGACGCTGGCAAAGTTGCTTTTGCGATCGCAGTTTTTCAAGATATCACGGAACGCAAACAAGCTGAAGCCGATCGCCATAAATTTATTAATAAATTATTTGAACTCAATCAAAATCTGGAAAAATCCCTGGATGCTGAATCAGACTTAACTGATGCCTACGGGCGATTTGTGCCACATCAATTTCTGAATTTGTTGGGATATGAAAGTATTATCGATGTCAATTTAGGCGACCAAGTGCAGGAGGTAATGTCGGTGCTGTTTGCGGACATCCGCGACTTCACGATGCTTTCGGAAACTATGACACCGCAAGAAAATTTTAATTTTATCAATGCTTACCTGTCGCGGATGGAGCCGGCTATTACTAGCAATCACGGGTTTATTGATAAATACATTGGCGATGCGATTATGGCTCTGTTTAGCGACTGCGCAGATGATGCAGTGAAAGCGGGTATTGCGATGCTAGACATCCTGACTGATTACAACGAACACCGTCAAAGTGTCGGCTACATCCCGATAAAAATTGGCATTGGCATCAATTCGGGTTCTTTGATGCTGGGGACAGTCGGTGGCAAAAGCCGAATGGACAGCACTGTGATTAGTGATGCTGTTAATTTGGCATCTCGGATTGAAGGATTGACCAAAGATTATGGCGTACCTCTGTTAATTTCTCAGCAGACTTTGGAACGGTTGCGAAATCCGGCTGATTATGCTATTCGGATTGTGGATAAAGTACAGGTAAAAGGAAAATCTCAGTATGTGATAGTCTATGAGGTATTTGATGCCGATCCGCTGGAAATGCGATCGGCAAAGCTAGAAAATTTGCCCGTATATCATGAAGCGATGTTACTGTGCGAGCGCCAGGAGTTCCGATCAGCGGGAAAATTGTTTGAAGAGTGTTTGCGGACAAATCCGAACGATGGGGTAGCTCGTATTTACCTGAAACGCTGTCGGGATTGGCGATCGCTCCTCAAGGGAATTTAGTCAGTAGTCAGTAGTCAGTAGTCAGTAGTCAGTAGTCATTAGTCATATCCGCTTACATCTGAATTAGATCGATCGCGCGATCGCCTTCCTCGGACTTCTACTCAAAAAAATATGATTCCGATGCAAGCGGAAGCGATCGGGTGCTGCTGCGATCGGTTTGGCGACAGAGTATTTACCAAGAAACCCGGTTTCTCCTCTAAAAGTGCGTAAGTCCTGATAATATAATAACTACTTTGGAGTGTCAATAAAAGACGATGAGAATCAACAAGCGGCAGCCGAGAATATCTATAAAACCTTCAGTAATTAAAGTTATCGCTCTGTTCTGTCTGTGCTGCTTGTTGACTGCAAGCTGCGGACAGCGGGCCAATCGATCTGTGAATGCGAGCGGCGACAATGTTAATAACCGCGTTACGATCGGCACAACCTTGAAATTGCGGACGATCGACCCCGCCGACGCTTACGAAGTTATCTCAGGACAACTGCTGCGCAATTTGGGCGATACTCTCTACACTTACAAGTCGGGAACTACTGAGTTAATCCCCGGCTTAGCGACAGCAATGCCAAAAGTTAGCGCAGACGGATTGACATATACAATTCCCTTGCGTCAAGGCGTGATTTTCCACGACGACACACCGTTTAACGCCGCAGCAATGGAATTTTCCTTGCAGCGGTTTATCAAAAATGGCGGCCGTCCGTCTTTCTTGTTGGGTGATGCAGTAGCATCGGTGAAAGCGACGGGCGAATACGAATTAACTTTTCAACTCAAAAAGCCTTTTGCTGCTTTTCCAGCCCTGTTGACATTTGCCGGTATTTGTGCAGTTTCTCCGAAAGCTTATGAGATTGGGGATGGTAAATTTAAACCCGATACATTTGTGGGAACTGGACGCTACAAGTTGGCGAAGTACGGTAGCGATTCTCTCAAGTTTGACGTGTTTGACAAGTATTGGGGGGAAAAACCAGTTAATCAAGGTATTGACATTTTGCTGCTTTCGACTTCTTCAAATTTGTTCAATACTTTTCAGACTGCTGCGATCGATGTAGCTTATTTATCTCTGGATGCCGATCAATTTCGCAGCTTGGACGAGGGAGCAAAAAAAGGGAAATGGCAGGAAATCGCGGGGGAAAGCAGTACGGTTAGTTATATGACGCTGAATATGAAGTCTAAACCGCTGGACAAGTTAGAAGTGAGACAGGCGATCGCAGCAGTGATGGATCGGCCCCTGATTACCGATCGCATACTGGGGGGACAAGGGCAGCCGCTGTACAGTCTGATTCCCACAAGCTTCGACGTTCAAAAACCGGTGTTTAAAGAACTGTACGGCGACGCCAACACGACAAAAGCGAAGGAATTGTTAACAAAAGCGGGATATTCGGCCGCGAATCCGTTTATTCTGCAAATTTGGCATCCTACTGGTTCCACAAAACGAACTTTAGTGGCGAGTATGATCGAGGCGTTAGCTAAACAGAAAATGGACGGGATAATGCGGGTAGAAATTAACAGTGTTGAATCTCCGACTTTATTCCAGAATATAGAGAAGGGGATTTATCCTGCGGTGTTAGTGGATTGGTCTGCCGACTTTTTTGACGCTGACAATTACATTCAGCCGTTTTTGGATTGTGCGACGGGTTCGGAGGCCACCGGGTGCGAAAAGGGTGCGAGCCAGGGTCAGGGTTCGTTTTATTATAGCGATCGAGTAAATCAACTGATCGACAAGCAACGCAAAGAACCAAACCCCGAAACCCGGAAAGCTTTGTTTGGCGAAATTCAGGACATACTAGGTAGAGATGTACCTTTCATCCCTCTTTGGCAGGATAAGGACTATACTTTTGCTCAGAATAATATCACGGGTGTCCGCCTAGAGCCGACGCAATCCTTTCCTTTTTGGTTCCTGAAAAAGCAATAATTGTTTACAATAATTATTAAGAATTGAAATGCCCACAATCATACCATCTTTTGTGCACAACAGGGTGATGATTGTCACAGTTTATCTAAGAGACCGATCACCCAACTCTCTCTAAAAATGTTGGATATTATTAGAGAGAGAGATATCGCTGAGGGTGAGTATATGAAATTTGGAATTTTAACAACTACAGGGCTGCTAATTGCGATCGGTTTTGCTTCTGGAGTCAAAGCAGAAAACGTATCACAAGTCAAGCAACTATTAGAAACTAATAATTGTAGCGGCTGTGACTTGACAGGAGCGCAGCTTTCTGGTAGGGATCTCAGCGGCGCGAATTTGAGCGGTGCAAACTTGAGCGGTGCAAATTTGAGCGGTGCTAACCTCAACGAAGCCAAACTGAACGAAGTAAATCTGACACAAGCTAAATTGCCAGGTGCGAGCCTAATTGGGGCTAGAATGCACGGGGCAAATTTGGAGGGTGCTGATTTGACTCGCGCTAACCTGAGTCTGGCTGGTTTAGTAATTGCCAGTTTGAAAAATACCAACCTCACCAGCGCTAATTTAGTCGGCGCTAATTTAGAAAGTGCGAATTTGGCTGGTGCGAACCTGAGAAATGCTCGCCAGTCTGTAGCGAATTTAGCTAATGTCCGCCTGATGGGTGGCAGTTTGTCGGGAATAGATGTGATGGGGGTTAACTTGCGGGATGCAAATTTGACTGGTGCAAATTTGAACGGTGCTAATTTGAACGGTTCGGACTTGACTGGTGCTAATTTAAAAGATGCCAATATGGCAAATGTAGATTTGAAAAATGCTGCTTTGCCGTAGGACGATCGCCAATTGCTATATTTGACTATCGTGTTTAACAACCTTAATATCATCGTGTAGGGGCAATTTCCTAAATTGCCCCTATAATTTTAATTGCGTGTAATTTTAATTTTCCGTTAAGCTGCCCGATCAATCTTCGTCAGCGGCATCTTGGGGGAAACGGATAATATCATCATCGCCAAGGTATTCGCCATTTTGGATTTCAATCATCACCAGAGGAATCACGCCGGGGTTTTCCACGCGGTGAGCGGTATTCATGGGAACATAGGTTGATTGTTTCTGCATGAGAATTGTCTCTTTGTCATCGCAGATAACTTTAGCGGTACCGGAGACGACAACCCAGTGCTCGCTGCGGTGATAGTGCATTTGGGTGCGGATGTGGTGTCCCGGTTTGACTTCGATGCGATTGATCTTGTAACGATCGCCCGCGTCTATGACTGTAACTTTACCCCAAAACCGAGCTTGCGTGCGATCGTCCGTTTTTTCTGTTGTGTCCACTGTTTCCACCATGCTGTTGATCTCGCTAACGGTGTCTGTAAAAATATTTATATTTGAAAGTATATCAGGGAGAGGGTAAGTCTGTAAGTGCGATCCTCTTCGAGGGCTTCGCTAACGGGCTTTTGGTGAATTTTTTATCTGATAATCCAGCTTCATCAGATCGATAGCCATTCACGAGCATCCACAAACTGAGACAAATGCTTCACATTTGTTGTAGCAATTACCACTTCATTTCCCTGATTTGCTTCCAATATTGCTTGAGCCGCCAGAATCACATTCCCATCAAGTGCATGGGGATCTGCCGTTGGCCTTCCTCTGCTTCGTGCATCCGCCCACAACTGAGCAGCTAAAAGCATTACCTCCGAAGTCAAAGGACGGTATGGAATTTCCGCTTTCAGTTCATCAAGTCGTTTAATACTTGCCAGCTTACCTGCACGAATTAATTCACGCCTCACCTCATAGTCAGCAATTTCAGGAAGCATTACAATGTAACCTTTTAGCGGCAAAGATTGCAGCCAGAGTTTACCCTCTTGATATAAAGGAGAGGCGGCTTTGGGATTTGTAACAATTCCTAAAGGCCCAGAATCTAACAACACTATTTTGCTCATGGACTATATATGCACGGGGTTTTCTTCTAGTGCCTTGCGGAGAACTTCAGCGGTTTCTGTTTGTTCCTGTTCATCTCCATCGTCTACCCAAGACTGTAGCAGCTTGCTCAGAGCTTCGTGCTGCTGTAGGGGATCGATTGTCTTAATTTCGGCTATAGCTTTTGTCGAAGTATCGGGAGTTATTGGCTTAACTGTCACAGTTTCCAGAAATAACCGCATCATCTGAAGCAAATTCGGCCAATATGCTCTCGGAGTTTGCTGAATTACACTGAGAAACTCTACCATTTCATTACCAATGCGAGTTTCTGGCGCTGAAGTTGTTGTCGCTGGACTTTCACTGATTAAAGCTTGTTCAGACATAATCACTTTTCTCCTTTCTCGGATTTATATGAATTGCGATCGATTTATAAACTTAGTAGTTTGTAGGGTGTGCACTGCGCACCGGTTGACTTTGAGCAGCGCCGGATATCACTAGACTTCTTGCATAAATCTTTGATTAATACGAAAACCGCAGATATAAGGCAGATAAACGGAGATAAACGCAGATAATTTCAAGATACTTTCGACTTTTGCCACAAGTCTACTGATTTACCTGCGTTTCATCGTCTTGATACCGTCAAACCAACTTTCGTATAACTTGTTGCGCACCCTACAAGCTCAGCCGGTGCGCATTGCGCACCCTACAAACTCAGTTGGTGAAACCCACTCTACTTTTATTGTAAACAAAAGGCGGGCAATTGCCCGCCCTTGAATTACTTGCTCAACACACCTTCAGGAATTCCCAAAATATCCTCAATGCGCGGCATATCTTCCAAAGCAATCACTCGCCCTTCATCCTCAAAACCAGCAATTTGATCGAAATTCAAATAGCGATACAAATCGCTAGCAAAAGGATCGATTCTCTTCGACACAATCTCCATGTATTCTTCGACTGTGGGAATGCGACCCAACAGCGAACAAACAGCAGCCAATTCCGCCGAACCGAGATAAACTTGTGCATCTTTGCCCATCCGGTTGTTGAAGTTGCGAGTCGAAGTTGAAAACACCGTTGTGGCATCTTTGACACGCGCTTGATTGCCCATGCAAAGACTGCATCCCGGCATTTCCGTGCGCGCTCCAGCGGCTCCAAAAATGCTGTAATAACCTTCTTCTTTTAGTTGCTGTTCGTCCATCCGAGTTGGCGGACAAATCCATAGGCGAGTTTTCACTTCCCCTGAACCTTCCAATACCTTGGCCGTGGCGCGGTAGTGGCCGATATTTGTCATGCAAGAACCGACAAATACCTCGTCAACCCGATCGCCCGCAACCGCACTCAACAACTTAACATTATCCGGGTCATTCGGCGCAGCCACAATGGGTTCAGTAATCTCGTTCAAATCAATTTCGATGATTTCAACATACTCCGCATCAGCATCAGCCTCCAACAGCACCGGATTAGCCAGCCATTCCTCCATTTTCGCTACTCGGCGCATCATCGTCCGCGCATCTTCATAGCCCCGCGCTACCATATTTTTCAGCAGCGCGACATTAGAACGAATGTACTCAGAAACAGTCTCCACACTCAATTTAATCGTGCATCCGGCGCAAGAACGCTCCGCCGAGGCATCGGTCAATTCAAAAGCCTGCTCGACCTTCAAATCGGGCAAACCTTCAATCTCCATAATCCGCCCAGAAAAGACGTTTTTCTTATTCTGTTTCGAGACTGTCAGCAAACCTCTTTGAATCGCTACATAGGGAATTGCATTCACCACATCTCTAAGCGTTACTCCCGGCTGCAATTCACCTTTAAATCTGACTAAGACCGATTCCGGCATATCCAAAGGCATCACGCCCAAGGCGGCAGCAAATGCCACCAATCCCGAACCCGCAGGAAAAGAAATTCCTAACGGAAAACGAGTATGAGAATCGCCACCAGTTCCCACTGTATCCGGCAATAACATCCGGTTTAGCCAAGAGTGAATAATCCCATCTCCAGGACGCAAAGCTATGCCCGCCCGTTGTGACATGAAATCGGGTAATTCGTGGTGAGTTTTGACATCAACTGGTTTTGGATAGGCGGCGGTATGGCAGAAACTTTGAATCACCAAATCAGCGCTAAATCCCAGACAAGCCAGTTCTTTCAATTCGTCGCGAGTCATTGGCCCGGTGGTGTCTTGGGAACCGACTGTGGTCATGACTGGTTCGCAAGATGTACCCGGACGAACGCCGGACAAACCGCAAGCTTTCCCTACCATCTTTTGAGCTAAGGTGAAGCCTTTTCCGGTATCGGCGGGAATAGTTGGACGGGTAAAAATTTGGCTAATTCCTACTCCTAAAGCTTCGCGAATTTTGTCGGTTAAAGTGCGTCCGATTAATAGCGGAATGCGGCCGCCGGCGCGAACTTCGTCGAGGATTGTGTCGGGTTTGAGGGTGAAGGTGGAAATGATTTCTCCGGCTTCGTTGGTGATTTCTCCTTTGTAGGGATGGATGGTGATTACCATGCCGGTTTCCATTTTGGCGACATCGCATTCGATCGGCAATGCGCCGGAATCTTCAGCGGTATTGAAGAATATCGGGGCGATCGCACTTCCGAGAATATATCCGCCGTTGCGCTTGTTGGGTACAAACGGAATATCGTTACCAATGTGCCACAGCACGGAGTTAATCGCCGATTTCCGCGAGGAACCGGTGCCGACAACATCGCCGACGTAGGCTACGGGATGGCCTTTTTCTTTCAATTGGGCGATCGTTTCCAGAGCTCCGGGCATCTTGCTTTCGAGCATCACCAAAGCGTGTAGGGGAATGTCCGGCCGCGTGGTAGCATGAGGTGCAGGAGACAAGTCATCGGTATTGGTTTCTCCGGGGACTTTGAAGACTGTAACGGTAATGGCTTCGGCTAGTTCAGAGCGGCTGGTAAACCACTCGGCATCAGCCCAAGAATCGACTACCTGCTTGGCGTAGGGATTGGTATCCGACAGGGCGAGAATGTCGTGGAAGGCGTCAAATACTAATAGGGTTTTGCTCAAGGCGCGGGCTGCGGTGGCGGGAATCGCGATTTCGGCAGTGGGATTGAGCAAATCGATTAAAGATTGGACGTTGTAACCGCCCATCATTGTCCCTAGCAGATAAACTGCCCATTTGGGAGCAATTAGGGGGCTGTGGATTTCGCCTTTAGCAATGCCGGTTAAAAAACCAGCTTTGACGTAGGCTGCTTGGTCTACTCCAGGTGGCACGCGATCGCGCAATAATTCGATTAAGGCTTCTTCTTCTCCCGGTGGCGGATTTTTCAGCAACTCGCAGAGTTCTGAGGTTTGCTGGGCGTCTAGCGGCAGCGGTGGAATTCCCAATGCGGCTCTTTCGGCAGCCTGTTGGCGGTAAGATTCAAGCATTTCTCCTCTCTCCTCGGATAGTTTTGGGTAGTTGTTGGCAGATGACATTACTTTTTAGAGTAGGGGCTGGCGTTGCACATTTGGCAAAGTGCCCCGCTATACATGAAAATTTAACGCAACTTGAGAAACTGTAGACTTTCATCCCAAAGACAGATGCGATCTCCATCTGGGGCGCAGCTAAAACTCCAGCCGATCAGTTTTGGGGGGCTGAGTTGCATTGTTCTGGTTAAGATTAATGTGGTGGCGGTCGATCGATCGTCCTCTGCATCTGAAATCCTCACTCACCACAAGTGTAAAAAAGTTATCCGCTCAATGGATCAATTCAAAAATGGAAAGTTTTATTCCTGAAGACAGTCAGGGCTGTGCAGCCAAGCCGGACTTGTACGAAGAGTTGCAAGGAACCAAAGAGTTACTGCTGACGATCGCCAATTCCATGCCCATGCCCATGATCGTCAGCAGTCTGCCTGACGGCATAATTCTTTATAGCAACGATTTATGCCGTCAGGCTTTCGGGCTTAAAGCCTTCCAGTCGATCGACCACCAAAAAGTATCCATCCTCTACAACCAGCCTGCTGAGCGCCAGGAAATGCTGGAGGATCTCGCCTGCAACGGACACGTCCGCGAGAAAGAAGTCCGCCTCAAAAAAGCTGACGGGACGCTGTTTTGGGCAACTGTATCGATGCGGTATTTGACATTGCTGTCGGAAAAAACTGTTTTGTCGGTGTTCTGTGACATTACCGAGCGCAAGCTAATCGCCGCCAAGGAGCAGGAATTGCTCACATCAATCCACTTGCGGGCTCGCCAGCAAGCGGCCGTCGCTTACTTGGGGCAGCAGGCCCTGGCAGAAACAGATTTTTCCGCACTGATGGACAAAGCTGGGGTGTTAATTGCCCAAACCCTAGATGTCGAGTATTGCCAGTTTTTGGAACTGTTGCCTTCTGGCCATGCTTTTCTGCTGCGATCGGGGGTGGGCTGGCAGCCCGACCTTGTTGGTAGCGCTACTGTCACCGCTTCTAGTCGATCGCAAGCAGGTTACACGTTGCTAATGGGTCAACCGACGATTGTCGCAGATTTGCGTGTGGAAACGCGCTTTAGCGACTCGCCACTGCTGCACAACCACCGGGCTGTCAGTGGCGTTACTGTGATCGTTCCCGGCAATCGGGGACAGGAGAAAAGGAACTGGGGACAAGCAGAACCAGTGAAAACTGCTGAGTCGCCGGTCTGGGGCATTTTGGGAGTTCACAGCAAGCAAGAGCGGGTTTTCAGTCAAGATGACGTTTATTTTGTAGAAGCGATCGCCAATCTGTTAGCTGCGGCGATCGAGCGCATTCGATCGCAAGAGCGCTTACAAATGATGGAACGGGCGATCGAGAGTACCAGCAACGGTATTGCGATCGCCGATGCCACAGTTGCAGATAATCCAATTATTTATGTCAATCCTAGTTTTGAGCGGATCACGGGTTATAGCAGAGACGAATTAGTTGGAAAAAATTGCCGTTTTTTACAGGGAGAAAATACTAATTACCCCGAAGAAGTTAAAGATCTACGCAATGCTATTGAAGAAGGCAAAGAATGCCAAGTTATCTTGCGTAACTTTCGCAAAGACGGAACACCTTTTTGGAACGAACTTTCTATTGCTCCGGTATACAACTCGCGACGACACTTGACTCACTTTATTGGAGTGCAAACAGATGTCACCGACCGCCAGCGTTCGGAAGAAGAATTATTTTTAAAGTCCCAAGACTTAGCCACGTTCGGTGCCAATCTCAAACACTTGCACCGGATTACAACTTATCATTATCAAAATTTTGAAGAACTGGTTGCCGATTATCTAACAGCAGGCTGTTTAATGTTTGGACTTTCTATTGGCATCATGGCTGAAGTTCAGGATGAAACTTTTATTGTGCGGGCAGCGAAAGCAGATTTAGGATACTTTGTACCAGGCTTAGAATTGCACCTCAGCGATACTTACTGCGCTCCGGTGATTAAACTAAAAAAAACAGTTTCGTATTCTCATATAGGAGCAGATATGGAGATGCGCGAACATCCAGCTTATCAAAAATGCCATTCGGAATCTTACATCGGAACGCCGATATTTGTTAACAATAAAATTTACGGGACTTTGAGTTTTAGTTCGCGAGAAATCAAAACAAAAAATTTTGAGTACCAGGAAATAGAAATCATAGAATTGATGGCTCAAAGCATCGGTAAAATTCTGGTGGTTCACCAAATGGAAATCGAACGCCAGCAAGCCGAAAAAGAGCGCTGCGAGTTGATAGTATCTCTCCAAGAAAGTGAAGAACGGTATCGCCGTTTAGTAGAACTATCTCCCGAAGCGATCGCCGTTTACATTCAAGGGAAAATTGCCTACATCAATGCCGCCGGCGCTAAACTCCTCGGTGGCATCTCTCCGGCAGAGCTCATCGGCTTTCCAATATTGAATTTCGTTCATCCAAACTATGTCGAAAAAGCCAGAGAGCGCATCAGGCAAGTCGAGGAAGAAAATCAGCCGATCGAGCTTGCCGAAGAAAAACTAATGCGGATTGACGGAGAAATAATCGACGTTGAAGTTGCCGGCATCCCTGCTACTTATCAAGGCTTAGCCGCCGCCCAAATTATTATCAGAGATGTCACCGAGCGCAAGCGAGTAGAAAGGCAACTGCTACACGGCGCTTTTCATGACGCGCTGACGGGTTTACCCAACCGCGTTTTGTTCATCGACAGGCTAGGACAAGCCATCCGCCGATCCAATCAGTCCTCCGATTATAAATTTGGTTTACTTTTCCTAGATTTAGACCGCTTCAAAGTAGTTAATGATTCTTTAGGACACATTCTAGGAGACAAACTGCTAGTCGCCCTCGCGGATCGGCTGCTAACCTGCGTGCGGGCTTCTGATACCGTCGCGCGGTTGGGGGGAGACGAATTCACCATCCTGCTAGACCACATTCAGAGCCTCAGCGACGCCACCGAAGCAGCTAAAAAGATACAAAAAGAACTGACGAAGCCGTTTCATCTCGAAGGGCACGAAGTATTTACCACGGCTAGCATTGGCATTGTTTTCAGTCAAGGCGAAGTCACAGCCAGTGGCGAATCGAATTCGTACACTCACCCAGAAGAATTCCTACGCGATGCTGACATCGCTATGTACCGCGCTAAAGCTTTGGGTAAGGCCCGCCACGAAGTCTTTAATTTGGCGATGCACGACCAAACTATGTCGCTGTTGCAGTTAGAAAATGACCTGCGGTTGGCTATTTTGGGCAAGGAGGAATTAGGAGAGAGCAAGGATCAATGTTCGCACTTTATTGTGCACTACCAACCGATTATTTCGATCGCCAGCGGTGCGATCGAGGGTTTTGAGGCTTTGGTGCGCTGGCAGCACCCGGTTCGGGGTCTAGTTCCGCCGTCTACTTTTATCCCTGTAGCTGAAGAAACAGGTTTGATCGTGCCTCTGGGAGCCTGGGTGTTGCGGGAAGCTTGTCAGCAATTGCGGATTTGGCAAGAAATGTTGATGGAAGAAGGAAGAAGGAAGAAGGAAGAAGGAAGAGGGAAGAGGGAAGAGGGAAGAGGGAAAAAATTATCTGTGACAAATCATCAATTATTTGTGACAAATCATCAATTATCTGTGACAAATCATCAATTATTTGTGACAGATTATCAATTATCTGTGACAAATCATCAATTATCTGTGACAAATCATCAATCACCAATTCCCAATTACCAGTTACCAATTATTGACCCTTCGCAATTAACAATGAGCGTCAATCTTTCTCCGAAACAGTTAGGTATGCCGAATTTAATCGAATATATAGATGAAATTTTGGCAGAAACTGGCTGCGATCCGAGCTGTTTAAAATTGGAGATTACTGAAAGTGCGATCGTGGAAAATGTGATGAAGGCCAATATTGTGCTCGCCCAATTAAAAGATAGAAATATTCGATTGTCGATCGACGATTTCGGTACTGGCTATTCGTCTTTGAGTTATTTGCACCGCTTTCCGCTGGATACGCTGAAGATCGATCGATCTTTTGTGAGTAGGTTGGGGGCTGTGGAAAACGGTGACAGCGGGGGTCAGCCTTTGCAGATTGTACGGGCGATCGTGACTTTGGCTCACAATTTGGGATTAAATGCGATCGCCGAAGGCATTGAGACAGCCGAACAGTTAGCACAGCTTCGGGAACTAGGCTGCGAATTAGCTCAGGGATATTGGTTTTCTAAACCTTTGGACAGTTTAACGATGACAAAAATGCTCAAGCGATCGATTGATTAGTTATGGGCATGGGGCATGGGGCATGGGGCATGGG
>NZ_JAIGNI010000048.1 GCF_026130175.1 Lyngbya sp. CCAP 1446/10
GGAGAGGGGGAGAGGGGGGGATTGGGAAAATATTGCCTCTTCCTTATTCCTTGTATCTGTTAAATCCGTTACAGAATTTGTTACCGAACTTCCTTCTTCCTTCTTCCCTCTTCCTTCTTCCTTCTTCCTTCGGAAACCTTCCTCGCGATACAACTCATAACAACAAATAGCCACAGCTTGTGCAAGATTTAGGGAAGTGTAAGCATCGCTGCTGGGAATCCGAATCAAGCGCTGGGCGCGGTTTAATTCGCTGTTAGTCAATCCACAGTCTTCTCGACCAAAAATTAGGGCGCTGGGGGCTTCTAGCAACCAAGGTAAGGCATCTGCTGGTGCTTCTAGCTGCATTGGGTGCGATCGACCATCATCTCCTGTAGTTGCGATCGCCCTGACACATCCTACCAAAGCAGCAGGCAAACTCTCAACAACCTTCGCCGTTTCCAGTATGTCAGCAGCGCGCACAGCCATCAATCGGGCTTCTTCCCCTAAATGATCGCACTGGGGATTTACCAAAATTAATTGGCGCAAACCCATATTTTTCATGACGCGGGCTACTGAACCCACGTTTAATGGCCCTGCGGGTTCGACTAAGACTATTCGGATGTTGGCTAATGCCGTTGCGACCATTTTTACTGGGAGATATTTTGCTGAATTGAGAGTTATTGCATAAATCTTGGAATTATAGAGAAACCGCAGATTTAATGCAGATTAACCTGCATCACAGGGGATTTAAGCGCCCACCTTTAGGTGGATTGTTTTTAGGCTGGGGCTTAAATCCCCTGCCTAAAAACTTCGCTGTCAACTGTCAACTGTCAACTGTCAACTGTTAAGCAGATTAACGCAGATAATTTAAGATGACGTATTGTCAAAATTAGCATGGCTAAGCAGCGATTGAAGTCCGATTTACCGACGAAGATGTGTCCTGTGTGCGATCGACCTTTTACTTGGCGCAAAAAATGGGCCGACTGCTGGGATGAGGTAAAATACTGTTCGGATCGCTGTCGCCGTCGCCGCAATAGTACAGAAAATTAAGAATGTCTTGCTATTTGCCAAACTGAGGCTAAAATTGCAAAGGAAAAATTTTAGGTTAAAGTATGGCATCGCAACAGGTGGAACCAAAGCTAGTTATTCACGGCGGTGCCGGTAGTTGTCTGCAAAGCAAGGGCGGAATTGAAGCGGTGCGCAAATCGCTTTACGATGTTTTGGAGGCAGTTTATCCGCTGCTGAAAGACGGTGCAAGTGCCGTAGATGCAGTCGTGCAGGGCTGTCGGTTGTTGGAAGATGACCCGCGATTTAATGCCGGTACGGGTTCTGTGGTACAGTCGGACGGGCAAATTCGGATGAGTGCTTCGCTGATGGACGGTTTGGCTCAGCGTTTCAGTGGCGCGATTAATGTTGCTCGTGTGCAAAATCCGATCGAACTTGCTAAGTTTTTGCAGACTTCGGACGATCGCGTACTATCAGATTATGGTGCGGCGGAATTGCTGCGAGAACTTCATTTGCCGATTTACGATCCGATGACGGATTTGCGTTTGCACGAGTGGATGCAGGAACGTCAAGGTAATTTTAACAGAGCAATGGCTAATGTGGTGGCGGAACCTGCGGGTGTTGGCACGATCGGAGTTGTAGCTTTGGATACTCAGGGATGTTTGGCTGCTGGAACATCGACTGGCGGTAAGGGTTTTGAGCGCATCGGGCGGGTTAGCGACTCTGCTATGCCGGCGGGAAATTACGCGACGGGCAATGCGGCGGTTAGCTGTACGGGTATCGGCGAGCACATCATGGATGAGTGTTTAGCGGCGCGAATTGTGATTCGGGTAACGGATGGTTTGAGTTTGAAGGCTGCTTTTGAGCGTTCTTTTGCGGAAGCTGACGATCGCAAACGAGATTTTGGTGCGATCGGGATTGATGCTAGCGGTGCGATCGCGATCGGCAAAACTAGCGAGATCATTCTCGGTGCTTTTCACAACGGTACGCAAATGGGCGATACTTTGGAAGCAAACAAAGGAACGTTGGTTTTTGTTGCTTAGAAAAGCGGTTTGATTTTCCGTAACAAAACCCGATCTTGATTGGTAATTACGATGGTGCGCAGTGCGAACCTTACTGATAATTCGTAGGGTGTACACTGCGTACCATCCCCTTAGTTAACCGATGCTTAGGTGGCACGCTATAAAGTCAACCGGTGTGCAGTGCACACCCTACAAACTAGATATTTAATTAGTGATTCTTCGTCAAACTGTGCGCAGTGCACACCATACAAACTAGATATTTAATTAGTGATTCTTCGTCAAACTGTGCGCAGTGCACACCATACAAACTAGATATTTAATTAGTGATTCTTCGTCAAACTGTGCGCAGTGCACACCCTACAAACTAGATGTTTAATGAGTGATTCGTAGGGTGCGCACTGCGCACCATCCCCCGATATTTAATAGGTAATTTATTAAATTCGCAACTGCCAAAGTTTAACAGTACCATTATCGCTGCCGCTAACCAAAGTTTCGCTCAACTGCCCGATCGCCACCGCCGACACAGGGCTAGAATGTCCATCCAAAGTATGCAACAATTCGCCACGAAGATTCCAAATCCTAACAGTTCCATCAAAACAGCCCACTGCAAAGTATTTCCCATCCGGGCTAATCGCGGCGGCGGAAGTGATGCGAATTCCTGTTTGCAGCGAATGCAATAATTCGCCTGTTTGCAAATTCCACAGTGCGATCGTTTTATTCCCGTGACATACGAGAGTTTGGCTGTCGGGAGTAATTGCCACATAATTTTCGCTGCCAAATGTTCGCCGCACTTCTCCCCCCGGCAATTCCCACAAAGTGACGGTGGCGCGACAGAAACCGCTGGCTGCATTCAGCCCGCTGGCTATTAACGTTTTGCCGTTGGGACTCAGGGCGATCGCACTTATGTCATCCCCTTGATAGCCTTTCAAAACTTGCAACAGTTGGCCGCTATTGAGGTGTTGCAGCTTGACAGTGCCACAGGTGGTGCCGATCGCCAAAATTTGCCAGTCGGGGCTCACAGCGACGGATTCGTGGCGGTGTACGTCTGCTAAGCGCTTCAGCAGTTCGCCGTTTTGCAGGTTCCAGAGTTTGACTGTGCCCGCGCGCGATCGAGTCAGCAGCGTTTTGCTAGCGGGGCTGAAAGCAACTAGCAATACGGCTGTTGAATGTCCGCAAATAGTCCGCAGCAGTTCGCCGCTGTGCAAACTCCAAACCTTCACTGTACTGTCGTGGGAACCTGTTGCGAGTAATTCTCCGTCGGGACTGATCGCGGCGGATAGAATGCTGTCTGAATGCTGGAGAGTGGCTTTTAAAATTGCGCCGGATGAGGTTTTTGGTTGTTTTTTATACCCGGCTATTACCAGCCAGTCGATCGCATCTCTCCAATTTTTGAGGGCATTTCTCGGCCGATTTGTCAGCGTTTCTATATATCGATACAAAGTTTTGGATAAGTCAACCTCTACACCTTTGATTTGTTTGTTGAGAAGTGCCGCAATTTCGGCCGGGCTGCAACCGCACAGCAAGCCGCACAAGTGCCTTTTTTCCACGGGTGTCAGCCCTCTTCGGGTGTGCGGGGCAAATTCTAGTTTGGCGTTGGCCAAGTCGGTGTAAAGCTTTTCGATGTCCCAGTCGCGGGTAGCCCGTGTAAAAGGTTCTTCTGGTCGATCGAGGGTTGAGGGTGTCATTTGTGGCAGTCGCGATCGAGTTCCTAGTCAAATTCCTAACCAAAATCCTAACATTCGCTGTGCGCGATCGAACTGCTTTCACCGCTAATCTATTTTTAACACAGCAAACAACCAAAAGAGTTTCGGGTAAAAAATCTGCGGAAATCCTGACTTCTACAGTTTGCTAAATAATTCTACATTAACCGGAGAAACAAAATGCCTGGTATTGCGATCGCCTTATTTTTTGGCCTCGGTTTGATTTTAAGTCTTGTTGGCTATATTTGGGGATTAGTTCAAGCTTTCGGACAGGAAACTTTTTGGGGAGTGCTTTACTTAATTGTACCCTGTGCTGCCTTAGTTTTTTATATCAAAAATTGGAGCAATCAACAAATTAGAAAAACTTTCTTGATTCAATGTGCTGGCTTGCTAATGTTTATTTTAGGAGGTCTTACTACTTCAGTATTTTATGGCGCAAATTTTACAAACAGCCCGGATTCTGAGCTGAATCAAGAACTAAAAAATAACAATCCATCGCCCTCTTCTTTTCCTGGGGATCTTAACACTTCTCCATCACCAAGTCAAAAATCACCTCCGAGTTCTGGGCTATCTCCTCAAAGTTCTCTAGCACCCGATAGCAAAGATGAGTTCAAACAATCGATGAAACTCGGCTATGTCTACTACGCGCAGCGAGACTATCCAACGGCTTTAATCCATTTTAACAAAGCTTTGCAGGTGCGTCCTGGCGATGCTTATGCTGTCAAGGCTATTGAAAATACCAAAAGCGCGTTAGCGAAGCCCTCGAAGAGGATCGTCCAAGCAAAGGCTAAATAACCCACATACACATTCACTTGAAATTGATTAAACATAAAATCATGAAACAGACATCAGATAAACTAAAATTCGTGGAAATGTTCGCATTTTGGATACAGCTATTTGTTGGGGGGAGTTTTTTATTGGTCGGTTTGTTTGGGGGTTTGTCTTCTGGCAGTTTTTTCGTTTATTTATTTGCTGTAGTTGGTTTGCTGTTGATGATATTCGTAGAGATTGAGACAATTACATTTGACAAAAATCTCGGTCATCTGACTATCAAGCGGCATAAACCACTCATTGCCAAGACGAAACTTATCAAACACCTACTTCAAGATATTTCAGGTGTGGAAATACAGGAAATGTCAAGTAGCGAGAGCAATACCTATCGTGTCTGTCTTGTGTTGCACTCAGGTAAGCAACGTGTTCCTCTAACTTCTTCCTTCAGCACTGGTTTAGGAAGCAAGCACAAAAAAGCCGAAGTCATTGCGACATTTTTGGATATCCGAAATTACGGTCTTGATGGCTTTCCCACAGACAACTCTAACGAACTTAAATGGGAGACTATAGCAGAGGAAATTACCCACTGGGAAACTGCAATCAAAAGTGATTCTAATGATGCTGATGCTCACCTGAGATTGGGATTAGCTTTGATACTTCAAGACAAAACAAAAAATAAAGAACAAGCAATGGGCTATCTAAAACAGGCCGAGACTTTGTTCAAAGCTCAAGGCTGTGACGAAGAAGCTATGCAGGCTGCTCAACTTTACGGCGCGGCTTATTGGGGAATGCTGGGAAAGTGAGGTTCAGATGCAGTCTTGGATACACTCCGACTGAAGAAACCAAACCGGGTTTTTTTGCAAAAATACTTCGTTGTAATCCGCAGATTCAGTAAAAAGTCCGGTTTATGGGTTTTATCTAAGTCCTAATTATCCGACATCTAAACTTTACAGCCAAGTTTGAATAAACTCTTGTGGGGAGTAGGAGTTAGGCATCTTGCCCGCCCTCAACATACAATAATTATGACTTTTATGAATTTAATTAATGAATTATATGAATTGACCTGAAAAGAAAACTGTTTAATAATTGTAGTTAAGAGCTTTTCTGTAGAAATCATAGGAAAACTAAATTTCTCAGTCAAAACTCTGCAAAATTCTGTAAAAAATTTCAATTAATTACACGGGAGCTAATACCTAAGATGAAAGTTATTAAAAAAACCGAACATCTTCTAAAGCTTAATAATTTAGGAGAAATGATTTATGGTGCGATATCTCCTACAGTATGGGTAACGGGATTTTCAGGAATACCTTTATTTATGATGTTCTTGATTATGGCATCTGCTGGAGTGGAAAGACTTTCCTGCAACAAAATTGAGCCAAAAATCGCAACTTGCGAACTCAGTAGATCGAGTTTTATGGGGTTAAAGCAAGGCGAATTAATCTCGATAGAGCAAGTCCAGGGAGCTAGATTTGAGACAAGCAAGACTACTGATAGTGATGGCAGACCCATGACTGTGAACAATGTATTTTTAGTAACTAAGGAAGGGGAATTATTGCTAGCAAATCAAAGTGCCGAGGATGCAAATTCGTTCAATAAATATATACAAATCTCTACCGGAGGGTTGGTCATAGAAAAAGATAATCGGTTATTAAGTTTTGGAATAATGCTTTTTCCTAGCTTGTTTTTAGTTATTGGTTTTGGAGTCTTTTCTGGTGTATTGCGTTCTTTTATTGTTGAAACTTACATTTTTGACAAAAATGCAAGTACCTTAACTATGAAGAAAAAAGGAATATGGGTGAATGAAGTTTCTGAACGCTCGCTCGCTGAAATTTCAGAAGTCGAATTAGAAACAAAACACACCGAAAATGGTATCTTATGCAAGGTGTATTTGCTAACCAATGGGGGCGATCGCCTCTTTTTAAGTAGTAGTTTGAATCATAAAAAACAACAAAAAATGGCTGATTTAATTCGCAGCTACCTCAACCGGCGATCCGTCTGAATAAATACACCGATCTCAAAAGCGATCTGGAAAATTATGCAAAATATGTTAATCAATTAAACGGGAGTTGATACCTAATATGAAAGTCATTAAAAACACCGAACATCTTCTAAAGCTTAATAATTTAGGAGAAATGATTTATGGTGCGATATTTTTTACAGTATTGGCAAGTTAATTTTTAGGAATATCTTTCATGAAACTTATAAAACAAACACCCAATCAACTAACAATTCAAACTTGTACATTCTGGGATGGTTTGTTATTGATTTCTCCTTTCATAGTAATTGGCTTATTGCTGATTATTTTTGCGTCAAATTGGATAGGTGGAGGTATATTTTTGTTGTTTTCGCTGTGTTTGTTGGACGGCGCAATAGATGAAATCTATGTTTTTGATAAAAGTTGTGGCAAAATGACTGTTAAACGACGGGGTTTGTGGCTGAATCGTGTTACACAACGCTCAACTCGCAATATTTGTGCGGTGGAATTAGACGCAATAGCAGATAGCGAGGGGAATCTCAGCTACTATGTTGATTTGTTGATGTTGGGGGGCGATCGCGTTTGTTTGGGAAGTAATGCGAGCGGCAAAGAACAGCAAAAAATTGTTGACTTGATTTGCGAGTATCTGAATTTAGCATCGCGCCAGTCAGCTAACGGGATTAAAAATGAGAGAATTGTGTTATTTTGACGCGCACAGTCTCATATTTCTTTGCTAAAGCTGTTGATGGTAGCTAAAGCTCTAATTGCTCTAATTGCTCAAATTTTTCAACGTTTTGATGCGTTTATTTAAGATTGTTCGCCACGCCGCAGCCTATCTCCAACCAAGGCGCAAGTAAACTCGCGACATTAATTGTAGGCGAGAAATATTTAAGCTAATCTATGAGTAATACAAAATCCGACTTAAATACCCCCTTGATTCTTTAGTGCTTCTGGCCTAGAACGAAAGGAAAGTTTGGGATGCGTTTCAACCGCCCGGTAAGAGCGAGGGGTTTTTCACGCGGATTGGGTATAATCGCAGTTACGCATCAATTTTTGGGCTAGTCTGCGAGTATAGCCCGAATATCTAGGTTAAAAAATTAAGTCGATCGCACTTTAATAGCGTAACTTATGGGTAGAATAACAAATACTTTCGCTCCCTCGAACCTCAAATAATATATAACTTAACAATTCGCTATAGCTCGATCGGGAAGTGGATTTGTAGCATCGTTTTAGGAATAAAAGGGTGAATTAAATGAAAATAATCAAGCACACAGCAAGTGAACTAATCATTCAGACTCAAAACATATTTGATTTTTGGTTCTACAGTTGTTTATTCATGACCTGCGGGCTGATATCTCTGGCTTTTCACTATCATGCAGCTACCCTGATCTGCCAGCGATTGCAGCAAAAACAAGGAAGTTGTCAGATTGTGCGATCGAATTTACTGGGCTCGAACATCCAAGAAATTCAGCTTGATTCTTTGCGGGGGGCGAAAGTTCAAAGCTGCGGGTATAAAAGCAGAGTCGTGCTTTTGACGAGTGTTGGCGATGTTCCTTTTACTCCTAACTCGACTAACTGGGGGAATAAAGAGGCTGCTGCTTCTGATATCAATTTTTTTGTTAAAAATGCAAAACGTCGGTTGCTGCGCTTAAGTCAAGACGATCGCTGGCTGGGATGGACAGGAGGTATATTTTTGCTCGCGGGAGTCGCAGCCCTCCTGTTGGGAAATAATGAAACCTACAGCTTCGATGGAACTTTAAACACTTTGACTGTCAAACAGCGGGGTTTGTTGGTACGTAAAGTCATTCAACACTCTCTGTGCGAGATTTATGGGGTGGAAGTCGATCGCACCAAAGATCGGGAGCATGACATTTGGTACGAAGTCAGATTGTTAGTTTCTGGCGGTTCTCGCATATCTCTGCCCCACACTATGAACCCCTATGAGCAAGCAAAAATCGCCAAAGCGATTAACAACTATCTGCACGCGCGATCGCACTATTGAACTTTGGTAGTTTGTAGGGTGTGCACTGCGCACCGGTTGACTTTCACGCCGATCGCACCGACATAGGTTAACCCGCCGGTGCGATGGGCGCACTCTACAAGACTAGCCGGTGCGCATTGCGCACCCTACAGAAGAATGTGCGCACATATAATGTTATTTTTCCGGTTCTTTTAACTTCCAACCAGGTTTGACAACTTGCCGCGATCGGGCAACTACTAAACAGTCATTCGGCACATCTTCTGTAACTACAGAACCCGCCGCTACGGTAACATCTTCTGCCAAAGTTATTGGTGCCACCAGCACGCTATTGGCACCGATTTTAGTCCGATCGCCTATTTGAGTTTTGTGCTTATTTTTGCCGTCGTAATTGGCGGTAATTGTCCCAGCACCGATGTTGACTTTTTCTCCCAAATTCGCGTCGCCCAAATAAGACAAGTGAGCAACATTAGTGCGATCGCCAATTTGAGTATTTTTCAATTCTACAAAATTGCCGACGCGACAGTTCGCCCCTATTTGCGCGTGTCCCCGCAGGTGTGCGTAAGGCCCAATTCGCGAATTTTCCGCCACAATACTATCAGAAATTACCGAATAAAGCACAGTCACATTTTCCCCTATTTGACTGTTTTCGATCAAACTACCGGGGCCGATGCGACTCCCAGAGGCGATCGAAGTTTTACCCCGCAGATGCGTTTGCGGTTCAATTACCACCTCCGGCTGCAACTCTACGGTATCGTCGATCGTGATGCTGTTGGCATCGATCAGCGTCACGCCGGCTTTCATCCACTTATCCTTTACCCGCGTTTGCAAAATATCGGAAGCTGTGGCTAAATGTTTGCGATCGTTAATTCCCAAGATTTCTTGATAATCTTCAACATCCACCGCCATCACCGGAGAGAGAATACTTACCGTATCAGTTAGGTAATATTCTTTTTGGTCATTGTCTGCTTTCAAATCTGGCAAAATCTTCTCTAAATGCGGCCAGTGAAAACAGTAAACACCTGCATTAATTCGCTGGTTTTGCTTTTGCTCTTTCGTGCAGTCGCGGTCTTCGATAATTTGCTGAACTAAGTTTTGACTGTCGGTAAATACTCGCCCGTATCCTTGAGGATTTGGCAAATTAGCTGTCAATATAGTAGCAGAGTTTTTGTGCTGTGTGTGAATTGCCATCAATTGTTTGATAGTTTCTGCCCTCAGCAAAGGTACATCGCCATTTAAGACCAGCAAATCTCCTTGAAATCCCTTTAAGTGAGGCAGCAATTGCTGGATGGCGTGACCGGTTCCCAATTGTTCGGTTTGTTCGACAAATTCTAGGGGAGGAGATTCAGGATTTTCTGGTATTTCTTGACCTCCTATCAGTGATTGTTGAACGAGTTCTCCTCGATAACCGACGATAACAAGTCGCCGGGAAATTTGAATTTCTTGACAACTTTCGAGGACTCGCTCAACTAGGGTTCGCCCGCCCAATTCGTGTAGAACTTTGGGCAAGTCAGATTTCATGCGCGTGCCGCGTCCAGCAGCTAAGATTGCTATTGCTATCATTGTGCGATCGAGCTATTTGCTATAAAAACTAGAATATTGACAAACTGATGATATCACTCGCTGTCCGTCGATGGTAGTGCGATCGCACAATTTTTTAATCTCCAATCTCGAATTCGGGCGTGCGGCGTCTTTTTGCAGCCGGATGTCCGTTTGAGACGCTACGCTTGCGGTTTGACTTGATGTCGCTGGGGTAGATAGAGCTCCGGGCGAGGTATCAAATTTCTGAGGACTGAAGTCCTTACTAAGAGCCTAACTCAGGTTCGTAGTAAGCACTGAAGTCCTTCCCCAAGGGATACGAGGGGGATCGAGAGTGATAATTTGGATCTGTCAGCTTGGATTTACCGAGATAGATTATACTATTCGTTGAATTTCAGTTATGGTGTTTTCAGCTAAAAAAACTATTAGTTGCTTCTTCCTCCTCCTTCCTCCTTCCTCCTTCCTTCTTTTTAGCCGCTCGCGTAGCCTTTCATACCTTCTTCCTTCTTCCTTCTTCCTTCTTCCTTCTTCCTTCTTCCTTTCTGCACTATCAGATGTCCAGCTATGACAGAGATCAATTTTCAGGAACTTGCCAAGCAGGGAAATCCACAGGCGATCGCATCTTGGCTCAATAGCAAGTTACAATCTGAAGGGATCGCAGCCTCTGCGAATCTCGACGGTGACTGTTTGGATGTAATTCTGGAGGCCGAGCAAGTACCGATAGAAGATACATTAGTTGATTTTGTCCGCAGCCAACTGACGAATTTGCAGCCAGATTCGATTCACAAAGTTAAGGTTGAAGGGCGAGAAAGCGGTGAGATTGCGGCTGCTTGGAGTCAGGAGTTTAGTTTGGAGAGCAGCATTTTGGAACCACAAAGCTTTGCGGGAGAATCAGTGCAAAATACTGGGGTTGCTAATATGGACGATCGCACAGAAACGGAAAGCACAAATATGGATGAGGATAAATCGCCGGAATTTGCTGCATTTGAGCACCGGTTGCGATCGACTTTCATTGTCGTCGGGCTGGTAACGGGTATGTTGGCGATCGCCGTGGTGGCGTTTGTTGGTAAAATTTTAAACGAGCCACCAGCATCTGCGGGGAAAAATCCAGATGAAACTGCCAATGTAGTAGCAACTGCACCGGATACCTTTCGAGAGGCTGTTAACAGCGCCGTTAAAGCAGCAGAGTTAGGGCGATCGGCAAAAACGAAGGAAGATTGGGCGATCGTTGTCGATCACTGGCAAGAAGCGGTATCGTTGATGAGAAGAGTACCCGTATCCAGCGTCAACAATCAACTAGCTCAGACAAAAGTAATCGAGTATCAAAAATATCTGCTTTATGCTCAAGAATCAGCAGTAAATCCACCTCCCCTAGAGCCAACTCCCGCAACAGCCACAAAAGCAAAACCGGAAAAAGCAACTCCGAAAAAAGCTAATTCCGAAAAAGAAACTTCGGAGAAAGCAACTCCGAAAAAAGCTACTTCCGAAAAAGCCGAACCAGAAAAAGCAACTCCTAAGAAATCCACTTCCGAAAAAGTAGAACCAGAGAAAGCAACTCCTAAGAAATCCACTTCCGAAAAAGCCGAACCAGAGAAGCGGTAAGGTACACATGGCGCAGTATGAATTAGCAAGTCCAAGACTGTAGATAAAACACAAATTTGCATAGTTATGAATGAGAATAATTTAATCGTTTCGCCTGAATGGTTGGCCACCAATGAAAATCCGCAAGTTGTAATTATTGACTGTCGGTTTGCCCTCGCTGACGCAGAATTGGGACAAAAACAATATCAAGAAAGTCACATTCCCGGAGCTTTCTATTTAGATTTAAACCGGGATCTAGCGAGTGCAGTTGGCACACACGGCGGCAGACATCCGCTGCCAAATATTACAGAATTAGCTGATAAATTGAGCGCGACCGGGATTAATTCATCAGAAACTTTGGTCGTAGTTTATGACGATTCGCGGCTGGCTTTTGCGTCTCGTTTGTGGTGGCTGTTGCGATATATGGGACACAGCAAAGTTGCTTTGTTAGACGGCGGTTTCAGTGCTTGGAAGGCGGCGGGATATCCGGTAACAGATGTTTTGCCCGATCGCCGCGACGGTAAATTCGTGGTGGAATTGCAGCCGGATCTGGCGGTTGATATTGAGCAGGTAAAACAGCGGAAAAACTTGCCGGACAGGGTTTTGGTTGATTCGCGAGAAGGTGAGAGATACGAGGGCTTGCGGGAGCCGATCGACCCCATTGCAGGTCACATTCCGGGTGCTGTTAACTATCCTTGGCAAGGGGTGACGGATGAAACTGGAAAAGTGCGATCGATCTCCGAACAAAAACAGCGGTGGACGGAATTAGAAAAAGCCGAGGAAATCATCGTTTACTGCGGTTCCGGGGTGACAGCTTGCGTAAATTTATTGTCCTTAGAAATCGCGGGAATTCCCGATGCTAAACTCTATGTCGGTAGCTGGAGTGACTGGTGTTCCTATCAAATAAACATCGGCGGTTGAAATCGCATTTATACAACATTTTCTTCAACCCACGGAGGTGGGTTTTGTCTGTATAGACGCGCTTTCAACCGCCCGGTTTCTTCAACCCACGGAGGTGGGTTTTGTCTGTATAGACGCGGTTTCAACCGCCCGGTTTCTGTATAGACTCGGTTTCAACCGTCTTCTAAAAATCGAAATAAATATAAGGCAAACCGCCATCGGGGGCCAACACCCAAACTGCATACAAACAAAGCGGCACTAACACCAATTTCAACGGCCAATTTAACTCCAACTTCAAACCCCGACTCAGGGCATAATTCCCCAGCATTGCGGCAGCCACAGCCGCCAACATCCAAGTTAAATGCACTCTTTCCAAACCCAAAGCTTCCACATAAACTTTATTTGCAAACTGCACATCAGCAGTGTGTCCCCACAAATGCGAAATCGCCCATCCCGAATCCTTCAAATCGGGAAGCCGGAAAAATATCCAACTACCAAAAACCATCGCCTGAGTTAACAGCCAACCGATCGCAATCCCGATCGGATTTTCCCACAAAAACTCCATCCGCAACCGCTTAAAAGTCACATCCGTCACCCGGTGTACCGCCAAAGCCAAACCGTGCAAACCCCCCCACACAATAAATCCCCAAGCCGCCCCGTGCCAAATTCCCGCAATTAACATTACGATCGACAAATTGAGACAAGTGCGCCACAAACCGACACGCGAACCCCCCAAAGGAAAATACAAATAATTACGCAACCAATCCCCCAAAGTCATGTGCCAGCGCCGCCAAAAATCACCGATGCTGGTACTAAAATAAGGGAAATCAAAATTTGGTGGCAAATACCAACCCAACAGCAAAGCAGTACCGCGCGCCATGTCAACATAGCCACTAAAATCGAGATAAAGTTGCAGCCCGTAAGCAAAAATCGCCAGCCACAAATCCTCGCTACCCGCCCGCTGCAAGTTGGTAAAGCTTAAATCGACGTAAATTCCCAAGTTGTCGGCGAAAAGACCTTTTTTGACTGCACCAAATGCGATCGTCCAAAGTGCCTCAGAAATGCGATCGGGCGTGGGAAACTTCTGTGATTTAAGTTGATTGATCAAATTATGATAGCGAGTAATCGGCCCCGAAATCAGTTTCGGAAAAAACAACTTGTAAGCAGCAAAGTGCAGCAGCGAAGTAGCAGCCGGCGCGCCTCGGTACACGTCAATCAAATAAGCAATGCACTCAAAGCAAAAGAAACTCAATCCTAGGGGTGCCATGACGTGAGTTTTCACCCAGTTAGCGCTGTCTAAGGCGAAGGGCCAATTTAACAAAGTGCCGATCGAACTCAAGAAAAAAGGCACATACTTAAAACCCAAAAGCAGCAACACATTCAGCCCAATTCCGATCCAAAGCAGCAACAAACGGCGGCGATTCCAAGATTCATTCGCAATCCGCCAATCCAGAGGTTCCCCAATCGCCATCGCCAAGTAGTAATTAAACAAAACACCGACTAATAGCAGAGGAATGTACCAGATTTGCAGCGAAGCATAAAAAATCAGACTACCAGCCAGCATGATAAACAGTCGCCACCATCGTAGGGGAACCAACCAGTAAGCCGCGAACAAAACTAACAGAAACAGGACATATTGAAGGGAGATGAAAGTCATTTTTCACAAATAAACAAGATCGGATATTCGATCGGGACAGGGCGCAGTACCCATTGGTGTCAACAATCGCTTAAAACCATCTGTATCTCTCGTTTTTAGCCCAGCCTCGATCCCCTAAATCCCCCTTAAAAAGGGGGACTTTGAAAGTGCTTCCAGTTCCCCCCTTCTTAAGGGGGGCTAGGGGGGATCGAGATTTTGCTAACAACGAGATTTGTCATGGATTTTAGCCGATCGCAAACACGAACAAAAGCACAGCCTCAGTCCCTACGGTATAGTCGGCAACTGAGAACTGCTACATTTTACAGCACAAAGTTAAATGCTGTTGCAAATTAAATAAACTTCGTTTATGTAGACGCGGTTTCAACCGCCATCTTATCTATCTTGAAATTATCTGCGTTAATCTCCGTTTATCTACCTTATATCTGCGGTTGACCGATCGATCCTGTGATTTATGCAATAAGTCTAAAGACTAGCCGATCGCCAACCTTCAGTATCGTTGGCGGCCTCGATCGCAGTACAATGAATTTCTGCCAGCAACTTTTTCAGCAAATACCGAAAAACTATTTTCATCGTCCACACTCAAAACTTTTGCTGCTGAATCCGGCGCTGGCGATGGCCCGGAGCCCCGCAAGCTACGAGAATTTGCGATCGCCAGCGATATTGCTTCTTTCTTAGCAGCAGACATTTCCAAAAAATTTTCTGGATCTCCAGCATACACGATCGGCAGTTTGACAAAAAAAGTCGAACCCACTCCGGGTGAACTTTTGATTTCAATACTTCCCCCCAGAAATTCCGCCAATTTTTTGCACAGAGACAATCCCAATCCGGTGCCTTTGACGCGCTTCTGCAAGGGATTTTCGAGTTGGACAAATTCTTCAAAAATTCGCGTTTGGTCGGCTGGAGAAATGCCAATGCCCATATCTGCGACTGAAAAAGTAACTGTTCCCTCCTCTCCTATTTCCGCAGCAACTCGGACTTCGCCTGCTTCGGTAAATTTGAGGGCATTAGAAATCAGATTTCGCAAAATTTGAGAAACTTTGCCCTCGTCGGTAGTGAGGATTGGAAGTTCGAGAGGATCTTCAAAAATTATAGAAACGGCAGAGTTTGGGGGAAGCAGGGGGCGCATCATTCCTCGCAGGGCGCTGAACAAATCTTCGACTTCAAAATCAGCCACGCGAACAGTTAGTTTTCCGGCTTCCACTTTGGCTAAATCTAACGAGTCGTTGACAAGTTCTGCGAGAGACTCGGCGGATTTGTAAATGTAATTTACTTGCTTGTCCTGTTCGGCTGAAAGTTCTCCGTCGAGGCGATTTAACAATATTTCAGAAAGGCTCATAATTGCCGTTAGTGGAGTGCGAAACTCATGGCTCATATTGGAGAGAAAGCTGGTTTTGAGTTCGCTGGCGCGCCGGAGAGATTCGGCTTTATCATTCAATTCGGCGTAAAGTACCACGACTCCGCGATTGGTATCTTCTAGTTGTTGATTTAATTGTACGAGTTCTTCTTGACGCTGGCGGAGTTCGTCTAAAGTGCGTAGTAATTCTTGATTTTGCTGCTGAATTTCGGCGTAGGGATCTTCGGGAATTTGGCGCGCTAGTTTGTCAACTAATTTATTTAGTTCGATCGCACTCAGCGCAGGCATATTTTTGGAAAACTGTTTAATTAATTGTACAGCCGTTCCGCGATCGGGCGCAGAGTCGATTTTCACTTCGTCCATCAACCGTTTCGCTGCTGCTAAACCGAGTCCCGCGCCGGTTTGCGATCGAAAATTGGGGCCCAACACAGTCGCTAAATCAGCAATTCCCGGCCCCGTGTCAGAAATCCGAGTCCGAAAAAATTGGGGCGATTCCCCTTCCACAATGAATTCTACTTTGCCACCGCCTGCATATTTGAAAGCATTGCGGGCAATTTCGGAAACTGCTGTGGCGATGCGGGTTTGTACTTGGGAATCGAATCCCAGCCCTTTAGCAATTTGGCGAGCTCTTTGGCGTACTTGTACGATGTCTTGTTCAAAGCGGACTTCTGTCGTCAGGATTGGGTAACTCACGCTGCTTCTCTCACCTTGGCTACTATAACTGTCATGTCATCGCGAGTGCGTTTGAAGTCCCGGTAGAGCACGGCTGCGATTAAAGCAGGATGTCGGGAGGCTAAACCCGGATAGCGGTTTAAATTCCACTGCGTCGCCAAACCGTCGGAGTGCATGATGAGTAGGGACTGCTGCGACCAAGGATAGACAAATTCTGCTACTTTTCGCATCATATGTCCAACTGTGCCATTGTAGGAAACCATGCTACGGGTTTGGTTATCTGTGACCACTACACCGGTGATGTTGCCAATTCCGGCAAAACAAACAGTTTGTTGGGTAGGATCTATTTGGGCGATCGCCGCAGCCGCTCCTCTGGTATTTTTTAAAGCAGCGTGCGCCTTCTCTAAAATTGCTTTCGGCCCGAGTTTGGCGTTTTCCTCAAATACCCGCACTGCTTCGCCAGACGCTTCCTGGGCCAAATCCCCGTAGCCGAGCCCGTCTGCAACTAAGATCAGGTTTTTGTCAAGGTGATTTTCTGCCGCCCACGAATCCCCGCAAATTTGCTCTCCTGCTTTCGGTAAGTGGATAACCCCTAATTCTAAATAATTGCTGTTTTGAAAGGCTTCCCGGCTATTTTGGGTAGGTTCCACCCGCGCTAATAAGGCTGTCCCCAGTTTTGGTACAGAATGAATATCAAAAAAAGTAGAGAGGCGTTTAATTGCCCCCAGTCCAGTTCCAGGGCTTCCCGCTGTAGAAAAACCGTCCCGCATACACAGCGCGACATTTGCCATTCCTTGGCCCCGGTCTAGCGCTACTATTTCAATGCTATATCCTGCCGCTGTTTTTAATGTTCGCAGCAAAAGTTCTCCTTCGCGACCGTGTTTGACCAGGTTTTTTGCTGCTTCGGTGGTAACAATTGCCACTTTACCGCGATCGGTCTCATTAAATCCGACTTCGGTCGCTAGGGCGACTGCGATTCGGCGCGCTTCTCCCACTTGACTTTCTTCTGTTACGGGCAGGGCTACGGCATCTATCATTATTTTATAGTTCTAATCTTAAGCTGGCGCGCATTTAAAAAGTCATTAGTCATCAGTCATTGGGCATTGGGCATTGGGCATTGGGCATTGGGCATTGAGCATTGGTCATTGGTCTGATTGCATAAATCTGTGATTAATTGCGAAACCGCAGATGCAACGCAAATGCAACACAGATAATTTTAAGATAATTTGCGACTTTGGCAAGAGGTATATTAGTTACAAAAAAGCAGTCAAGCGTGAATATTTCCCCCCTCTCCCCATCTCCCAATTTCCCAATCTCCCCTTCTCCCCATCTTCCTCACCGCCAGCGGACGATCGCAATTTTAGTCCCCTTACCCACTTTGGAAACAATCTCAAATTCGTGCATCAACCGCTTGGAACCACTCAGCCCCAAACCCAAACCGTGATTAGAAGTATAACCGTCAGTCATTGCCAATTCGATGTCTGGAATTCCCGGGCCATTGTCTTCAAATATCAGCCGCAGCCCTTTGCGGCTGCCTAATTGGAGCGTTTCGAGAGTTACAGTTCCCCCTTTACCGTAGTCTACAGTATTGCGGGCGAGTTCGCTAGCTGCGGTAACGATTTTCGTTTGGTCTAATAAACCGAATCCCATTGCTATAGCCCAAGCTCGCACTTGCTGTCGGACGTGGACTATATCGGATGACGATCGGATTTCTAGTGTCTCACGTTTTGACATGGCTACTGTACCAAAATAGAACTTCTCCCCAAAATATAGGACTTACACTCGTCAACTTAGTTTCTCCTAATAGGACTTACGCACTTACTACGATTTTTTCTCAATAGAGAACATAGTGAAGCAATTTCAAACCCTTGATTTAACCCTCTTGAGTGCGCAAGCCCTGTCCTAAGAAATCTTCAGTTTGTCAACAAGGTACCTACAAACAAACTCGGTTTTTTTACTGTCTGTGCATCAGTCAGGGGACAATTAATCGACTGTTTACGATCGCTAGTCAGGAGAGAAACCCAAGGATTTTCTCAACAAAATCATGCCTTTTTCAACGCTTAAAGCTGTGCGAACTCCTGTCAGGGAAAGCCCCAATTCAACGAGCGTAATAGCAACCGCTGGCTGCATCCCGACCACAACTGTTTCCGCATCTAAAATTCGCGACATACTAGCGATATTGTTGATAATGCGACCGATAAAAGAATCAACTATTTCAAGGGAAGAGATTTCAATTAACACACCTTTAACACCTGTTTTGACGATGCGGTTCGTCAGGTCATCTTGCAATGTCATTGCTAAGCGATCGTGCATATCCACTTGAATTGTTACTAGCAAAAATTCTCCCATTTGAAGTATCGGTATTCGTTCCACAAATTCACCTACTTGCTAACATTTACTTGAGTTGTCATGTCAGAGTGCAATATTTTTATGTTTCCTCTTTAATATTTTTTATAGTTAAACCTTGGCGCTGCAACGCGACTTTAAAAGCATCTGCTAAAGTAGCTTTTGTGAGAATATCCTGCAAGTCAACTCCCAAGTGAACTATGGTTTGAGCTATTTGCGGGCGAATGCCACTGATGATGCACTCAGTACCCATTAAACGGGCGGCGGCGACAGTTTTTAATAAATGTTGAGCAACTAAAGTGTCAACAGTCGGCACGCCTGTAATGTCTAAAATCGCAAATTCTGAGCCGGTTTCCATGATTTCCTGCAACAGAGTTTCCATGACTATTTGAGTGCGGGCACTGTCGAGAGTCCCGATCATGGGTAAAGCGAGAATGCCTTGCCAAAGTTTGACTACGGGTGTTGACAATTCGAGCATTTCTTGCTGCTGGCGTTCGATGACTTCTTCGCGAGCTTTGAGAAAAATTTCTGTCACCCAAAGGCCGAGCTGGTCTAATAAACTGGTGGAAAGCCACAGTTGTTCGACAAGTGCGTCGCGGTTTTGTGTCAGTTCGCGACAAAGCCGATCGAACAAAGGCTTTTTGAAGCATAAAATGAAACTCGCTATCTCTGAGGGAGTAAAGCCTCTCTGAACGCGCGATCGCGAAACTTCTGCTAGCAGCAGCCGCATATTTTCCCATTCGGGTGTCTGGATGTCGCTAAAGTTACCGTGCCCCACTGCAATGTGGAGCAATTGCAGGAACTCTTGACACTCAGACCGCAATTCTTTGGCTCTCATCAAGTCGTCCCGCCGCAGCCCGGTATTTTGCAGTTCTTTGAGCCAGTCTGCTAGTAGCTCTGCTTTGTGTCTTTCTAAGATTTCCGCAATCGTGTTATTGCTTGTGAGTTCCATTGAAATTATCTCCTGTTTCGCAATTGGGATGAAGTTGTACGAGCGATCGCACCAAGCGTATTTTTTGATGAGCCAAATTCTGAGTTTAGCTCACTGTTTGCTGTTTGTGATCGAGGGTTAAGTACCTAACTGCAAAATGCGTTTGACGAGCGCGCTGGTAGAACTGGGAACTTCTATTTCGATCAAGGAAATCTTGCCGCCTCCGGCGATAACCGCCGGTGCTTCCGGCAAAGTTTCGAGTTGATAGTCGCCTCCTTTAACATAAATATCTGGCTTCAGGATACTTATCAGTTTAGTTGCTGTAATCTCGGAAAAAATTACTACCGCGTCTACTGGTTTGAGGGCAGCTAACACTTCGGCTCGCTGATTTTCCGGTACGATCGGGCGGGGTGGCAATCCCGGCTGTTGCGGTTTGATAGCTTGCACGCTAGCGTCGCTATTCAAACCCACCACGAGCGATCGCCCCAAAGCTTTTGCAGCCTGCAAATAGCGAACATGGCCCGCGTGCAGGATATCGAAGCAGCCATTAGTAAACACGATCGGACGCCAATTGTCCGGATCGGATGCGATCGATCTTTCAAGTTCTCCCAACGTGTAAACACCCGAAATCATTGCAGTCATGACTAAAAAAATTGCACGGCGATGAATCATCCTAGCAAAAAATGTAAAATCTTGCACCTTTGCCATTGCACAATCGAACGCTCAAGCTGTTAATAATTAATAGTTGGCAATTAGTAATTGGTAATTAGTAATTGTTCACTTTTAAGGAGGAAGCAACAAACAAGAATGCCCTTCGGCTGCGCTTTCCGGCAAACAGAAAGAAAAAGGGAGAAATAGCTACTCCTGTATCTGTCCTCCCACCAAAAAACCGATACTTGCTTTCCCACAGTCGCCATCCGGCCAAAATTTGAGACCAAGAGTTCAAACTCCCAGATTCATCTATGGAGTAATAACATTTGCGATTTGCGATTTGCGGTTGGCGACGAGGAATAACTTATTCGCTATGGGTTCGAGCATGAGCCGACAGTTGCATTGTTTTTGGCAATAGGTATACATCTTAAAGCGAAAATGGAAAATCTCAAATCGACTGACTGCCGTGTTGTGCAGTTGGTAATTGGAGGTTCAAAAGATTGGGAAACAATTATTTCTTTCAGCTCTCTGTGAGATCAATTACTATAAGACAGGGGATTTTATGCCACGCCATCTGGCAGGCGGGAGATATATAGCCTTTCGAGCTCTCATATGAGGTACTATCCGGCATAGGGCATAGGGCATAGGGCTATCCTCACTTTTTTGAGAACCGCTATAGGGGGTGAAACCCACCTAAACCTTACCCTCCTATGTCTATTATTTCTCGCACTGCCAGGGAAGGGAAAGCTAGTTAAAAGCTGTAGCCACAAGCGTGCAGAACCATCTGTGCGCTGCCCCCTCACGGGGGCCCGTGGGTGAGTGCTATCTTGACAAATCTTCACAGCCGCCGCCTCTAGGGCGCAGCCTCCTGTGTCAAAGTCTGCATACATCGTGCAGCAACTCCGATCGACTGGTGTGGCAATCGCAGCCTGTGAAAACTGGGAGGAAAGTTGAGGCGATTACCCGATCGAGCTATTTTGGTGGAAAATAACGTAAAGTACCAACCTGCGCCAGCCTCTGGTTGGGGCTTCCAAAATCATCAAATGGGGGACGGTTTGATTCGTCTTTCGTCTGCGGAGTTTCCCATCTCAACAGCCATTTTCAAATTCAGCACTGCTGTTTCCACAGATTCGGGACTTAACCTCTGGGATGCTGTGGCGCCGGCCACGCGATGGCTGCCCCCAAGCGAAGCAATCAGTGAGGAAGAGCAATTGAGCGCTCTCACCAGTTATAGCGGTTCTCAGATAAATGAGGTATGCAGAAACCCTGTATTGTCAAGCTTTCCAGGTCAAAATTCATACCTCACCTTTTTGAGAAAGGCTATAACTCATTAAACAAAATGTCGTTCAATCTAACGCTGTAGAATTATCTCACAGGAATTATGAAAGCAACTAACAGCCGTCAATTTTCTTCAGTAGCTGCTCGCACTCTCAAAGTAGTCGGGATTATCTTGATTCTCTCTGCCTTGCTTGACTGCATTGTTCTGTCGCTGCCGGGAGAAATCTCCGATATGAGCAATCGAGGCTGGCAGCTTGCCGCAGCAACTCAGATAGTTGATAGGGGTATTATTCCTTTGATGGGTATCGCCCTGCTAATGACGGGCTTTTGGGTGGACAGCAGCAGCGGAGTCTCTATTGAGCGGCGTAATGTTTGGGTTGACTTGCGATTCTGGGCCCTGTTGATTTCCAGCTTTTTAGGGCTAATTTACCTATTGCTGGTTCCCGTTCATCTTAACAATACTCGTTTGGAACTCAAGGATAATCTGGCTCAAGTCGAGAAAGAAGCCGGACAAGCCGAAACTCAACTAGAAGGGCAAATTAAAAGTGAGCAGTTTAAAGCTCAGGTAGAACAGCTCAAAAGCCAGCGCCGCAGCCAGATAGGCGCCCTGCTGCAAGATAACGGGAAGCTGCAAGAAGCACTCAAGAGTCCAGATGTTCCCAAGGAATTGAAAGCTGTGCTTCAGGAGTCGAAAAATGACCCGAAAGCCCTCGACAAGTTCCTAGAACAGCAAGCCCAAGAACTGCCAAATCAAGCTCGCAACGAGATTCGCACCCGCAAGCAACAAAAAGAGAAAGAATTGAGAACTCGATCGAGAAATTCGAGTTTGCAGACAGGAATCAACAGTTTGCTGTTGGCCATCGGCTACATTACTGTTGGTTGGACTGGACTCCGAAGTATGGGAATTCTGCGGTTCGGCCACCGCAAAAATTGACCTGCGCCAGCCCCTAGAACCCGTAAGTCAAGATATCTTGCGAGAAATACTTAATCTGCTGAACATAGCAACCGCGCCTGGCAGTTACGACCTTATTAATGACTGAAGCCATTGATTTTCTTGCATTTTCACATCGACTTCTTCCCGGTTTCTGCCCAACGCAGGGCGTTAATCCCCTCGCGTAGTCGAAGAGCCTTCTTCCTTCTTCCTGATGACTAATGACTGATGACTGGAGACAATGACTGATGACTAATGACTGATGACCAATGACTGATGACCAATGACTGATGACCAATGACTGATGACCAATGACTGATGACCAATGACTGATGACCAATGACTGATGACCAATGACTTCTTCCTTCTTCCTTCTGCTATAGTTTGCCCTTACTGAAAGCTGGGAATGTTCTCAATTTATATTCTGACTTACAACGAAGAGATTGATATCGCCGCTTGCATAGAATCGGCAATGCTTTGTGACGATATCATTGTAGTTGATTCTTTCAGCAGCGATCGCACCCTTGACATTGTTCATAACTATCCGGTGCAAACAGTGCAGCACCGCTTTGAAACTCACGGACGCCAGCGGACTTGGATGCTCAAAGAAGTAGAATGCAAGTACGAATGGGTTTATATCCTCGAAGCTGACGAGCGGATGACGCCTGCACTGTTTGCTGAATGCTTAAAGGCGATCGTAAGTCAAGAATATATCGGTTATTACGTAGCTGAAAAAGTAATATTTATGGAGCGCTGGATTCGTCGCAGCACTCAATATCCCCGCTATCAAATGCGCCTATTTCGCAAAGACCAAGTGTGGTTTACTGATTACGGTCACACTGAACGGGAAGTCTGCAATGGGCCTACTCACTTTTTGAAGGAAACTTACCCTCACTATACTTGCAGCAAAGGTCTTTCCCGCTGGATTGAAAAGCACAACCGCTACTCGACTGACGAAGCAGCCGAAACTTTGCGTCAATTAGAAGCGGGCAAGGTGAATTGGTGGGATTTAGTATTTGGCGCCTCGGAGGTGGAAAGGCGGCGCGCTTTGAAAGATTTTTCTTTGCGCTTGCCTTTGCGGCCAGTCGTGCGCTTTTTCTATATGTATATTTTACTCGGCGGATTTCTTGACGGTCAAGCGGGATTGGCTTGGTGCACGCTACAAGCTTTTTACGAATATCTAATTTTGCTCAAAGTGTGGGAAATGAAACATATGCCACTGCCAAATTTAGACGCAGTGGAGGAACAGTCTATTTCGGAAGTAATAACAGTTGAGCCGTCTAAAGTTTCATCTAATATTTGTGCGTCGGATACTCGTAGTTGAAAATTGGGAATTGGGAATTGGGAATTGTTGGGCGGAATGAAACGGAGGGTTGTTTTTTCACGGGGCCGGCGTATAAGGTGCGTCGCCATGAGATTTGCGATTGAATGCCAGAGATTAAAAATGGCTACAAACCCTACGATTACTGTTACATATTTTTTGAGAAATGGTATAAAATCTAAAATCTAAAATCTAAAATTCTGTAAGTTCCGTTAAGAATATGCGACACAGGAAAACAGAAGAAAAACCCGGTTTCTTGGAGAAACCGGGTTTCTGAATACCCTCAAAGTTTGAAGTTTAATCAAGTTTTGATTGTTAACTCAAAACTCTCACAACTTAAAACTCTTGAGATTTGGCTGCTGTTTTTACCCGATCGATCTTTAAGATCAACACACCCAAAGGTGGCAAACACAAGTCGATCGAATAAGCACTGTTGTGGAACCACCACTCATCAGTCCACTTACCCCCCAAATTCCCCATATTACTGCCGCCGTACTCCCGCGCGTCGCTGTTAAACAACTCCGTATAGAAACCCGGTTCCGGCACTCCTACACGATAGTGAGAGTGCGGTTGCGGCGTAAAATTGCACACTGTCACCACAAACTCATCGCCATCCTTCTCGCGGCGCACGAAGGCCACCACGCTGTGCCGATTGTCGCTGCAATCAATCCACTCAAACCCATCCTCAGCAAAATCTTGACTGTAAAGTGCCGTTTCGCTGCGGTACAAATGGTTCAAATCTTTAAAAAATAGCTTCAACTTTTGGTGCGGATCGAATTGCAGTAACTCCCACTGCAAATCCCCCCAAACGTTCCATTCATGCCACTGGCCGAACTCCATCCCCATAAACATCGTTTTTTTGCCGGGATGAGCAAACATAAAGGTAAACAAACACCGCACGTTTGCAAACTTTTGCCATTCGTCCCCTGGCATTTTGCCGATGATGTGGGCCTTGCCGTGGACGACTTCATCATGGGACAAAGCCAGCATGAAATTCTCGCTGTGGTTGTACCACATACTGAAAGTTATGTTGTTCTGGTGGAACTGGCGGAACCACGGATCCATGTGGTAATAGTCAAGCATATCGTGCATCCAACCCATGTTCCACTTGAGGTTGAAGCCCAAACCGCCTACATAGGTCGGCCAAGATACCATCGGCCAAGAGGTAGATTCTTCGGCGATCGACAGTGCCCCTGGGAAATAGCTAAAAATGACGTGATTTGTCTGACGCAGAAAATCTGCCGCCTCGATATTTTCGCGGCCGCCGTACTGGTTGGTCAGCCATTCTCCGGGTTCGCGACAGTAATCTAAGTACAACATCGAGGCTACGGCATCTACGCGAATCCCGTCGATGTGATACTTGTCAAACCAGAACAGAGCGTTTGATACTAGGAAATTCCGCACTTCGTTGCGGCCGTAGTTAAATACTAGGGTTCCCCACTCTTTGTGCTCGCCCTTGCGGGGGTCGGCGTGTTCGTACAAGTGAGTTCCGTCAAAGAAAGCCAAACCGTGGCCGTCTTTGGGGAAATGTCCCGGTACCCAGTCCACGAGTACGCCAATGCCGTTGGCGTGGCACTGGTCAACAAAATACATGAAATCTTCGGGTGTGCCGTAGCGGGAAGTTGGGGCGAAATAGCCGGTGACTTGATAGCCCCAGGAACCGTCGAAGGGATGTTCGGCGATGGGCAGCATTTCGATGTGGGTGAATCCCAAGTCTTTGACGTAGGGAATTAGCCGATCGGCCAATTCGCGGTAAGTCAAAAAGCGCGCCCCGGGATTCAGTTCCGAAACCGGAACGGCGGGTTCTATTTCCCCATTTAGCCCCAGGGCGGGTTCCCCAGCGCTGGCGTGCAGCCAAGAACCGATGTGGCATTCATAAACCGAAACTGGTTGTGTCAGTTGGTCTGTGTGCCGCCGCTGGTCGATCCAAGCGCTGTCGTTCCAAGTGTAGGTATCTAAGTCTGTGACAATTGAGGCTGTTTTTGGCCGTACCTCTTGCTGAAAACCGTAGGGGTCGGACTTTTCGTAGGGATGTCCGTCTTGGTTTTTCACTTCGTATTTGTAGTGAGTTCCGTAGGATAGTCCCGGAATGAATAATTCCCAGATGCCGTTTTGGGATTTCCGCATTTGATGTTTACGGCCGTCCCAATAGTTGAAATCTCCTAAAACTGAGACGTTACGGGCATTCGGAGCCCAAACTGCAAAATATACTCCTGTGATGCCGTCTACTTCGGTGAAGTGGGCCCCTAGTTTTTCGTAGATCCGATGGTGGTTGCCTTCTGAGAATAGGTGTTGGTCAAATTCTGTCAGTTTGGGCGATCGAAAGGCGTAGGGGTCGTAGATAAAACGATCGTGTTCCCCTTCTTTGACTCGCAATTGATAGTTTGCTAGTTCTGGGGTGTCGATCGTACATTCAAAAAAGTGAGGGTGATGCCCTGATGTCATCGGGTATTCGGCCCTGGCCTCTGGCAAAACTACCGATACTGCATCCGCATTGGGCAGATAAACTCGGACGGCCCAGAATTTTTTGCCATTTTCTTCGATCGCGTGGGGGCCTAGCACTTCAAATGGATCGTCGTGTTGATTTCCAACAATCCGGTTAATCTGTTCAATGGGGACTGTCGCGGGCATAAAACTACTTACCTCAATATTTTAACTAAATGGCTTTCAAAACCTAGAGCGACGCTGCACTTTACATTTGGATACATTTTTGATCGCTAATCCTACCACGCTCACTGCTCCAACGTGCGCCCTTGCCCACACAGCAGGCAATCTGATTGCCTTGCTGGCGGTCAAGCTGTGATTTTACTGCTAACGCCTAACATTTCACTATACAAATCTTAAAACAGATTGAAAAATATAAATTTTTCCCCAAATATCCTTGACTTTTTATAAACTGTGTGATATGTGATTCTTTTTCAAACTCTTGTCGATTCGTTTAACCAGGGGCGTGAAGGAGCCTGAGTTTTTGGAAGAACTTAATTTTGATTGATAGCTGGAATTTTTAGGCTTTGTTGATCGCCCGACAGGTATCTTTTAAAATCCCGGAGGCAGGGTTTCGCCGCAAACCTGGTGAATTTTGGCAATGCGATCCAACAGCCAAGGATACTCAATCCGGTATTGAGGAATCAAAGCTAAAGGACTCAGCAGGGCGGCAGCAGTGATATCTGCCACGCTCAAGGAGTCGCCTACCAAATAGGAACCATCCTGCCAGCGACGCTGCAACAGGCCTAAAGCAGCACTCAGGCGCAACTCGGCTAGTTTTGCCGAAGCGTGGTTAATGCCGAACTGACGACGCGCCAATTGAATCACTAACTGGCTCAAAACAGATGGGTCAATTTGCTTGCCCGCACCGGCGCGAAACTCGTAGTAAACAAATCGAGTGGCAATGCCGATGCTTTCATCGAGCCAGTCTTCGATCATCCAAGCCTCTGCTTGCAAACTCTCGTCTGCGGGCAACAGTGGCGGGGAAGAGAAGCGAGACTCGATCGAGTGCAAGATTTGCGTCGAGTCTGCGATCGCGAACGGTTGACCTTCAAGTTGAGGAATAAGTACCGGCACTGTCCTCAAACCTCCCGTTAGAGGCTTGAGTTTCAAAACGTGCAAGCCCGGAGTCAAATTTTCCACTTGAAAGGGGATGCCCTTGTAACCAAGCGCTAAGCGGACTTTGCGGCAGTAAGGGGAGGTACTAAACTGTAGTAAAAGCATCTGATAATAACACCCAACTTGAGGCCTAGACTGATGAGATGAAAAAATGCGAAGAGCGAACTATTTTTCACCCACTGGCTAGGCTCGTTGGGCAAACACTCCGGGAACCCCTAGTTAGGGCTTTTTAGGAGCGGGAGAAGGGGAAGCAGTTCCACCAGCCCCAGCTCCACCAGCCCCAGGAGTAGCCTTTGGAGATTCCTTCATTGCTGGAGCAGAAACAGGAGGAGTAGTAGTGGTGCCACCAGCAGGGGTGGGGCTAGCACCGCCACCGCCGCCTTCACCGCCGCAAGCACCGAGGGCTGCTGCAATGCCAATTACCAAAGTCAAACGAATTAAACCCTTGTTCATAAACACTCCTTAACATTCAAAACCCATCGCAAGGAAGGGAATAGTGTACTTGAGAAACAATGCTGGCACGAATAGATTGACGATTCGCTCGTTGATTACAATACTGCATTTATTAATAAATTTCACATTGATTCTGGCGAATCGGCAAAAAATTCCTTGTTTTGGCAAATCTAGAAGTCAAAGAGACCAGTGGTAGGATGGGTTGGTTGGTTAGTGAGGTATCTTTAGGTAAAGGATAACCGATCGATCCGAGATTTCCAGAAATTGGCGATCGGCAACCGAAAAAACTCCTAACCTCAATCAAGCTGAAGCTGCCCCACTATACGTATTGGTGAATTCTATGACCGCTGCTATCAGATCCCCAGATTCTCCTCGCCGCTCGCGATCGACCGGCAAGCCCACTACATACCCTGCCAAAAGCAAAGTTACTTCTATTGCCAGAGCTAGACGGGCAAAAACTGGGCCGGTATTGCCTAACTACTCGCCAGCCGACGAACAAGCCAAACCGCGCGCGGCAGCATCGGTGCTGAAAGTGATGCCCGATCGCCAGTCGCAGCCGATGTGGTTGCGATCGCTCCTGCGGATGGAGCGGGCCTCCTCAGCGGCAGTGGTACTGATTTTGGGTGGTGCTCTGACTCTCTACGGTTTGACTGTTTACGGCGAGCAGCGCTGGAGTCAAGAGTATCAAAAGCTGGAAACTCTGCGTCGGGGTGAACAGCAGTTGAGTGCTGCTAGCGAAGTCTTGAAAAACCAACTTGCTAAAGAAGCTGCAAATCCAGAAACGGGTTTGGCTGCTCAGAAGCCTGCGGACACGATTTTCTTGCGCCCGGCCCCGGAAAACCGATCGCCCGGTGCGGCAGCACCAAACTCCGAAGCACCTGCTCTCAAAAATCCATCAAGTGTGGCAACGCCACTGGGCTATTGAGGGGTCAACGCGGAGAGGGCCCAAGGGAACTGTCCGAGGGCCCGATAATTTGAACGGATAGCATTCGTGATTCGTCTGAAGGAATCGATCGCAAAGGTTTATGCAATTAAGAACTGCTTAACGGTCTGGGTGATTGCTATAAAATATAAAATCTAAAATCCAAAATCCAAAATGATATAAGTTGCTTTTAAATTTTTAATTTTATGAGCTATGATCCCCGTTTTGACCGATACAGATCGCCGAATTTTAAACGTCCAAAAGCGTCGAGCGATGGCGTTTGGTGGGGCAAACTGACCAAACCCAGAGTTGCGACTAAGGCTAGCAGCCAGCCCCGGCCGAGGCCACCGCTGGAACGTTTAAAACGCAGCAAGTTCCGCTTGTGGGCTGTGTGGGTGGTTTTGATGCTATCGGGGCTGGGGCTGGCTGTAAATTTGTTCTATTTGCAGGTGACGCGAGCTCCGGCGCTACGCAAACAGGCTCTTGAACAGCAAACTCTCAAAACGAAGCCGTTTGTGCCGAGACGCCCGATCGTCGATCGCACGGGGAATGTTTTGGCGATCGACAGACAGGTGTACACGCTCTACGCTCACCCGAAGTTGTTCAAGCACTCAAAGGGGGATATTGCTGCTAAATTGGCTCCGATGTTGCCGATCGAAGTAGCCCCTGGCAATACGGCGGAAACTGAACTGCTGCGAAGGTTTAATCTGGGCGAAAGCGGTATTACTATTGCTAGTTCTTTGGCTCAAGAGGTAGCTGATCGCGTGGAGCGGATGCAAATTAAAGATAGTCCCGTGGACGGGCTGGAGTTGGTACGGCAGCAGCAGCGTTTTTACCCGCAGCAGGAGTTGGCGGCGGATATTCTGGGTTATGTGGATGGGGAACAGAAGGGACAGGCTGGGGTGGAATACAGCCAGCAGAATTTGCTGGAACGATCGATGCCGTCGATCCAATTTAGTAAGTCGATCGATGGACATTGGCTTCCCGATCGCCTGACGGCGGGATTTGTGCAGCTTGATGACTTGAAATTGCAATTGACGATCGACAGTCGCTTGCAGCGGGCGGCGCGGATTGCTCTGAAGGAGAAAATGCTGAAATACGGGGCGAAGCGGGGCACGGTGATTGTGATGGATGCCCGCAACGGGGAATTACTGTCAATGGTGGCTGAACCTACCTATGACCCGAATCAATATTTTAATTTCGATTTGTCGCGCTATAAAAATTGGGCTGTAACTGATGTTTATGAGCCTGGTTCGACTTTTAAAGCGATTAATGTGGCGATCGCCCTAGAAGCCGGTGCGGTGAAACCTAACACTGTGTTTAACGACGAAGGTCGGATTTACATGGATGGCTGGACTATCCAAAATTCCGATTACAAACAAGTTGGTGCCCGCGGCCCTTCCACTGTTACGGAGATTTTGAAACATTCTAGTAATGTGGGGATGGTGCACGTCATGAGAAGTATGAAAGCTTCTCTTTACTATCAAGCTTTAGAAAAACTGGGAATGGGACAAAGTGCAGGAACTGATTTGCCTTTTGAAGTAACCAGTCAGCTTAAAAATCGCGAGCAATTTATTAATTCTCCGGTGGAAGTTGCTACTACGGCTTTTGGGCAGGGTTTTTCGATAACTCCGATGCAGTTGGTGCAGCTTAACGGGGCTTTGGCTAACGGTGGCAAGTTGGTAACTCCTCATGTTGTGCGGGGACTTTTTGATCGGGAAGGTCAAGCTTTCTGGAAGCTGCCGAGGGCTGTTGGGAAACAAGTTTTTTCGCCACAAACTACTAAGCAGGTTTTGGAAATGATGGAAACTGTGGTGGATGGTGGTACGGGGAAAGCTGCACAAATTCCTGGGTATCGGATTGCTGGGAAAACGGGGACGGCTCAAAAAGCTAATGCTGGTGGGGGTTATTCTGATAAGGCGATTATTACTAGCTTTGTGGGGATCATGCCTGCGGAGGCTCCTCGGTATGTGGTGCTGGCGGTGATTGATGAACCGAAGGGTGGTTCGGGGGGAGTTGTGGCGGCGCCGATTGTGGAGTCGGTGATGGAGACGCTGATTAATATTGAGAAGATTCCACCGAGTAAGAAGTAGGAAGTCGGTTGAATGGAGATGATTCGCGTGGGGCTGGTTCACCCGCATAAGTGTCTACTTAAGACTAAAGTCCTTTGGATCTGTCGTTCAAATCCGAGGCCTGATCCCCCTAAATCCCCCTTAAGAAGGGGGACTTTGAGTGCTTCTTGTGCACACCCTTCTTAACGGGGGGGACAAGAGTACATACAAGGGTGAGGTCTGGATGTAGTCTCAGTAGCAATATCTGCCGTCTTTAGCTGTGCGTTGTCTTTGGGAGGTGCGCTTGTGTCCTAAGAGAGTGGAGACGATGACGCAGCGATCACTATTTTTTAAATCGGGATGAGATAGTGTTAGGGTTCCTTTTGCTCGCAGGCTTGTTTGGCCGCACTCGTCGGTACTGTTATAAACGACGCAACCTCGGAAGTTGAACATTACCCGCCGAATTGTTTTTTCTCCTGTAGCTTTGTTGTTTTCATTGACGTTGAGCAGTGTTGTTTCATCGGGATTTATTTGAATTTGCGGTTCTAGGTTTTTCCATTGACTGGGTGGTACTTGGGCTGGGGTAATCTCGGCTGGGTGGACTGCTACTTGTAGGTTTTTTCCTACTTCTTTGAAGCTAGTTTGCCATGAAATTTTGTCGCGTTTGGCGTTGCTTAGGGCTAATTCCATTGCCCAATAAGCCCGATCGACTGATAGCTTCAAACGGTGGTTGTTGATGAACATCAGCCAACTGGGAGTGACGATCGCACTAAACACTCCTATGATTAAAATAATTATCAATAACTCAACCATTGTAAAACCGGCGGCAGGTGCAGTGGCTCTGCTTTTGAGCGTTTTATGTATTGACACGTAGATGCACTCCTTGATATTTAGCTTGAAATGAAAAATGGCTAGGAGAAACTATTTTTGATGGCTCGATTTTAACTTTTGAGTTTGGTTATTGTGTAGATCGGTATTTACTGAAATTTTATACCTATTTAAACAAGCTGCGGGTAAGGATACGGCAGTGCTGTTTCTTGAAAAATATTGCCTGTAATGTATATGCTGCAAGGGACAATCTAGTCAGGACACGGCAGTGCTGTTTCCCTACAGTATCGCCTGCAATGTATATTTTACAACAATACGTTAGTCGGGACACGGTAGTGCCGTGTCCCTATAGAGATCCCGCAGCGGATCAATGGCGGGTATTGATTCGATCGCCCTTTGGGAGAAATCGCCCGATCGGATCAATGGTGGGTATTGATTCGATCGCCCTTTGGGAGAAATCACGGGTATTGATGCGATCGCCCGGTGTGGATGAGAGTCTGCGGGGGTTGCTAAATTTGCGATCGTACTAAAGCTCGAAAGGTTTTGATAGCGACGTTTCTGCTGGCTGTTTTGCTGCGTTCGATATACTGGGGATGAGATGGGCGATCGGGAAGTTGGGAAACTGGAAACTGCGATCGGCCTTGATGTATTTTCCATCTTGGAAGACACTGATTTGCAGGTTGTGGCCGTTGTAGCGCCCCAATTCGGGAATTCCTAATGCTGCGTAGTTGTTGAGCTGACTGCGCGATGTGATGTCGATTTCTATGGCTAAATTGGGATGGTAATCTGTGGCTAAGTCGATGCGATTTTTGCCTCGGACTGCGGCTGCGTTTTGGATGTAGAAACTGTTGTCTGCTTCTACTCCTTGAGCTATTTTTGCATTTTTAAATGTGGTTGAGCCCAGCGGTCAAAATTATATATCTAGTTCTTTGAGGAGATTTTTTACTAAGTCGCTAATCAGAAATTTGTTAACTTCGTGTTCCATGCACGGAACCATGATTTCTAAGGTTCGGTTGCTGTATGAAAGTCGGGATGAGCGCTTTTATCCCAGTTCAGCTAATATGGTTTCAAACATCTGCCAGGTTAGGTCTTTTGGCTGTAATTAATTTCCTGGTTGGACTGTTATTTGTTTGAGTTCTAGCTGCATAGTTTGACTCTTTTAATGGCATTTGAAATATCAAATAATTTATTTTAGTATTTTTTAGCAATTCCGAATTTATGCGGAATCGCTGTTAGAGATTATAAAATATCTAGGGAACTGCTGGACAACCCTCTTTTGTAGTATTGTTGTATTCTCCCTCAGCAGTTCTCATTCCTCCTAGGAGAGTTTCCACAATTACGCACTGCTTTGTACCGCCACCAGCAGGAGCAACTGTGACCACAAAAGGTAAATTTGGATTGTTTGAATCGTTTGGATCGACTATACCGTTATAACTGAAAATAAGTGAGCTAGTAGTAGCAGGGGTACACACACCAACAGGACAGCTAGCAGCAGAAAGTTTAATTTGTCCTTTTTTAATTTCGCCTCCAGCGTCGAAAGTCACTGTTTGTATAGGAGGGCTTGGGGCTGGAGTTGCTGTGGTGTTAATTGTAGCTGTTGGCGGGTCAAAAGGAGCAATATTATTAAAGAATGTAATTAATCTATCGCTCTTAGTTCGCTTAGCTTCGCTTTGTGCACTTCGCAAGGTTTGCAAAACTCGATCGTTGACTGTGCGGACTCTTTGTCTGTTGATGAATGCCAGCCAACTGGGTGCGGCGATCGAAGCAAATATACCTAAAATCAGGACTACGACCAGCAATTCTATAATAGTGAACCCTGCATCGTTCTTTTTGGATGCAGTTTTGTGGAAATTCGGGCGGGCTTTGGCAGCAGAGTTATGCAAAAGTTTTAATAATATTGGTGGGGTTTTCATAGTTTTCTCCTGTTGTTTTTTCGGCGGGGGCGATTCGGAAATGTGTTTCAGGCATAAGTTACTTTCCTCGCGCGCCTAGACCTTGTACTTGCACGGTTGCTGTTGGGAAAAATGCCGAATTCTCGGTGCTGGAAGCAACATTACTATCTTGAAGGCGACGCAGGCTATTTCCCCTGATAGTAACTCTGGCTATGTTTTTATCTGTATCTACACAGGCGTAGAAGCTATTTGTATCTATTGCTGTAGGTGAGTCAGTTACTCTTAGCGTTGTCTCATCTAGAAATTTTGTTGCATCTTTTGGGTCGGTAGGATTACCCAGAGCAGTCTTGCATTGAGCGCCTGCTAAGGACACTTTAGTGTGGTCGATGTAGTTAACCAGTACCTCTGGATTTTTCCCCCCGGATTTCTTATTGCCCAGTTCCGTCGCAATTGTCACGTTTTTTGTGGGTTCAGTCAATTCAAAAGCTTTATTAAAAGCTGGATCTGGTTGTTGAGTATCTTTTGTATCACTAAGGTTGTAGTAAGGAAAATTCTCATCTGTCGCAATCGCGTAAGGGTTTCTTACTCCATCCCTAATTTCATAGCGGGCAATACGGGTAGGACAATTGACTACTGCTCCTGAAGGCTGACACCAAATAGAGTTTGTAGTATCTTTAATCTGGTAGTAAGCAACTAATGATAGTACATAGGTGTCATTGCATTTACCTGGATTAGTGTCACATTCGTTAGGTTTTATTGAATTGTTAATAGGAACAGAATTTTTGATCTGCTGCCGCTTCCAAAATACTAGAATTGGACTACCTGTGGTTTTGTCAGGAGGAGGAGGAAGTTGATCAGTAGCCCTAATAGCAGTGATTCCTGCATTATCGTAAATATAAATAGCTTGGCTCAAATCTTGACTAATGAAATCAACGGCCGCCTGAATGTCTTGCTCGGTGTTTGACTTGACTTGTTCCCTCCTGTCGGTATTTAGCATATCGACTACAAAGGCGAGCATCGGGGTGATGATTAAAAATGCCATGATCGAGCCGACTAATAGCTCTACTAGAGTCATGCCCTTTTCGGTTTGAGCTGGCCCTGAGCGGTTTCGTTGGTGCTGAGTTTTGAGAAGCAACCTGAGTAAATTTTTCATTTTGACTGTTTCCTTTGTCAAAGGGGGGAGCGATTTTAAAGTTAATAACGGGGACTTTGATTGTTACTTACAGCCAATGGTTCGATCGCACAAAGAGCGATACGCTGACGAGCCTCCTTGCGTAGTAGGTGGGATTTCTGTCTGCATTACCACCAAAGGCGCTTGAGGGTTGCCTAGCGCGGAATTAGCAACTGATTGCTGTTTGATTTCCATAGACTTCCCAGAAGAGAAACCATCGGCTCTGTAAACACGAACTGTTAAAGAATAGCCCGTGTCTGTCGTAGTAGCAGAGGGAAGAATACCCTGAACGTAAAAGTCTTTTTTGCTACTATCAGCACAACCGGGCGTTTCATCTAAGTTAAAACAGTACAAAGCAGCGGAGCTTGTGGGAGCGACTGCGGCGTTGGTAGGAAATCCCGGCTGGCTTGCGGGCGTTGAGCCACTTGGTCGAATGGTTCCCGTTCTGAGAGCATCAATATAGGATTTCGCCGCCTGTGTGGCCAGTTCCACCCGCCGCGCTTGGACGCGAGTTGCTACTGAAAAGGCCATCACGGGGGCGATCGCGATCATCAGCACCGAAACTACAATCATCGCTACCAACGACTCGATAATCGTGTAGCCACCATCTCGTGACTGGGCTTTTTGGGCGCATATGCCAGATTTAGTCTCGGCCTGGTGGTCGCTGAATTTTGTTTCTGCCTTTGCGCCGTTCAATAACGCGGGCTGGGAGTAGGTGTTGTCTGTTAGTAGTTTATTCATGATTAGGCACCTGCTTTAGATGTGCAGAATGAATTTGGGCGCAAATCGTCACTGACGGCTTTCGGCCCCGTCTTCGTAGGGTCAGGGTCATTGATGAAAGCACACATCAAAGTTTGTACCCAATCATCATTGCGAGGTACTTCTCTGAAGAATTCAGCCGGTTGAGTCTTTGTGCTAGGAGTCGTAAACCGTTGGGTAAACAAGTCCGGTGATTGAGATAATAGCCCCACATCAAAACCCCAATTCCGGTTGGGCGGACTAAAGAAAGGAACTGCACCGGCAGCGTTAGCAATCTTGTACCTATTAGTCTTTATAGTATCTTCATACCAAATATTCACGCCTGTCGGAGAAAAAGCACTGCGCGTAGAATTCCCTAACAGCGAAAAGTAGGGTGCGGTACTATAGGCACTGCGATTTAACTGGATGAATGCACCTAAAATTTTGGTATCAATTCCCCCCTTTCTCCAGTTTTCTAGGAAGCGGGGCAAGTTTTGCATACCGCCATTAAACTCGCCTGTTGTGCCATTTATATTCCGTGAAGGAACGTCCCCTGACCCAACTATGAGATTGAATACTTGAGTCTTCGTACCTTGAGGTATTTGTAGCATCCACTTCGTGTCTTCGGCGATGCTACCTTCAACTGGGAGAGCGTCTGTTGCTGGAGAAGTATTTGTGGCGCGGCTGATTTGCAACACCGGCATTAATAGCGGCTGCTGCGTTAGATCATCTGTAATTTTTGGTACTGTCTTCTCCCCATCTATGAGTTGAAATTTACTGGTATCATCTAAAGCTGTTACTCTATTCAGAAAAAACAGGGGGTTTGTATTACCGAAATCTAGAGGGGGGGTATTAGTTGCTGAGGCAAACCACAGAGAGTTAGGCTTTCTGCGTGGCACTATGCTACCTGAAGTATCAAAGTCCTTTATGTTACCTGAACCTGAACCCTCAATCCCTAGAACTGTTACTTTAGTATTGCTTGCACTAGCTAAATCATCACTTGCAGTTCTTTGGAAAGCAACTCGACGAGGAAAGCGTTGCAATTGAGTATCAGGAGGATCAAATGTTGTTCCAGCTTTGTGAGTACCGCGATCGTAAGGTGTACCTATAGCAATCGCCGTGGCTCTTAGTTGTGTTGCAGGAGTTGGATCGACATACCAATCAGTTGCCTTACACTCAGAAACAGGCAACTTTGTGCAGACTTCCATTAAATACTCTGGATAGTCTCCGCGTCGCTGAATAGGAGTGACAAAGTTATTGAAGTAAGAACTATTCAGACCCTTATCATCAACAGTCCAATAGTCTTTGTCTGTCATAGTGCTGGAATTGTCAACAACGCCAGTAATATTAAATGCGCCGCTACTGAGTCCATTCGTAACAAAGTTGTTGTTGTAGAATCCTTGATTTCTGCGAGGGACAACTGCTGCGGTACCGACATTATTTCTGAGGTCAAAATCTCCCTCATTGCGGAAGCCTTCACGGAAATCGCCAGAAAGTAAGGTGACAGCATCCCCCAGCACCGTTGCAGGCCGCCAGTCGTCACCTCCGCAAGGAGGGGAGAATCTGGTGTCGCCAAGGCGACAAGCAAAGTTCGTATCGAGTGTGCTGCGGGTGTAGAAGTTGCTCCAAGTTGGATCAAGAGGTTGCGTAAACTCTTCTTTGGTGTGTTTGTTAAACTCTCCTTTGATATAAACTGGCAAATTTGATACCAGGGTGAGGCCTTTTTCTTTGACCACATCTTCCACGCTGGTCACTGTTGCAGGGGTAGCACCACCCCGGAACAGCTTTTCTCCATTGATCAGCATAATCCCGTTCGGGCGACGGGTAGGGTCGAGCCGAGAGTCTGTGGGACTGACGGTTTTGCTGGTATCTTCATCAAATTCGCCCGTAGATTTGGCTTGTCGATCGCTGCGATCGGGCAGCGCGTCGTCTCTGGTAGCATAAATGATGCCACTATATGGTAGGAGATACTCTTTACCACTAGCATTTTTAGGCCCTGTAGGGGATGGGGTAATTGTTGCCGTGTCACCCCTCATAACACCTATATCCAAAACAGTAGCCCGAATTTCTAGGGGTTGCCGTTCTTCCAGGGCGAGGTCGTATTTTCCTGATAATTTGGCTTTTTGATTTCCTGTTAGGGGACTGCTGAGAGTAAATGTTTCGTCAACAGTGGTAATTGGGTCGTTGCGGTCTATGGCCTTAATGTCTCTCCCATCCAAAAATGCCACTTCCTTGATCGCGCCGTCAGGAATATCACCACGAATAGCAGACTTAGGAGCCAAGGTGAAAGTGGGCGTACCCAAAATGCCAAAGGCGCACATTGTAGCGTCAATGGCTGCGTTATCCGCCAAGGTGCGACTAGCTGGAGCCTTCAGCAGAGCATTTCTTAAAGGCTCATTAGCAAAGCGACCGTTAGGGAAAACATAATTTGCTTGTTTCTCTAGGTCGGAGTCCCCGCCTCCTGCCAGTAAGCCGGTGATTGTATCTGGTGCTGAAGCAGCGCCGGGTCTTCCCTTAGTTGGACGGCCGTAAACTACCCCGTTGTTTGAGCCGATTAAAAGGTCGCGCGTCCCTGCTCGCACAGTCGTCGAACCCGGTACAAAATCCCCGCTGACATCTGGAAGCGTCGTACCGAAGTTTCTTGCTGTTGAAGAGGTGCTGGGGTCGTAATAACTGCTGATGCAGGCAATTGGGGTTTGACCTGGATCGGGTTTAGTTGGATCGTAGGCATTATCTGCATAGTGATAAACTGCCGTTGCTCGCATCCGCAAATCGCCCTTGGCATACTGCTTGGTGTTGGGGTCAATTGTAGGAGTAATTGTTGTGGTCAGAGATGTGGGCAAGTTCCAATTGCTAATACTAGGAGGAAGGCTATTGTTATAGACTTGTTGCACTCCTAGTACAGGCGACATGGGCATCGTATCGGGCCAGACAATAGGGTATTTCTCTTGAACTGTAGTAACGGTACCAGTTGCCGGATCGTCGTAGGTCGATGATGCTTCTACCGGAGTTGTTCTCGGATCGTCCCATCCAGGCGGGGGTAGAAAAGAATTCACGCGCTCGTAAACTCCGCCCCCAGTTACTAGCCGCAGACCGCCCACACCATCCACAGCAGTTTTAGGTGCTTCGGCCGCTGCTAGTTCCCAGAATCCCGCGCGGTCTGTCGATCCCACGTCAGCCAGTTGCGTCACGCGAGGGGTGCGAGTTCGATTTTCTGTAGTGTCGCCTCCATCCCATTTTGTTGACCCGTCAACTTCTTGCGGTGTTGTTCCGATAAATTTGTTCGGTGTACTGGTATCATCCCACCGCTGAGCGGGTAAGTTATTGCCTACTTGGATGCGATCGCCTAAAAAGAATTCTTCTGTGGGAGGGTCTGGCTTTTCCGGGTTTGTCGCTTGTAGATACTTTGGATCAATCTCGATAGTACCCGGCCCAGAAGTAACTCCCTTTAATGCATCACCGTTAGGCAGGTTCCACGCATCTATAGGACGCAGAGTATCCTTACTTTCTACGATCACCGTAGCAGAATCATCCGTGTTGGGAACATAACTATTGCCTTCCATTGCCACTTCTGCAAAAGGTACTTTCCGCAATTTATCTTTAAAGTAACCTTCCAATGCTTGTTTACGGGTGAGGGAGATTTTTCTATTTATGACTGAGGTTGGATCTTCGGTCTCAGCTTTTGCACTTTGTTGCTTTACTAGCAAGGAAAGGCGATCGGCATAGGCTTTATTGTTGTAAAGTACATCTAACGCAGTGTTTTTAACAGAGTCTGTGGATGTGCTAATTGTTGGAGTTATATCTGGAGTATTACCTTTTTTGAAAAAGTGCACTCCCACATCCTTACTGACAGCACTCAGCCCCCCATTAACTACATTGCCGCTAACAATTATCTTGCTGTTTTCTTGCTCATAAAAACAAGAATCTTTGCTGCTTACTTGAAATAAATCCAAGTTCCCACCTGCGGTTATAAGCAAATTGCTATTGGTGAACATCCGCCCGTTTATACGCAAGGCAGCCCCGGGAGATATTTCCAAATCATCTTCATAAACCACCGCATTATTGCTGAGGGGAATGCGACTTTGGTCTTGCTGATACTCTAGTGCAGAGAAGCTTGTAGTTCCTTTAAACTCTTCGTGTGTGTTAGCATCCAGCGCCGCTAAGCCCGTCTTCGTAATAGGCATATTAACTGTATAGACAAAAAAGCTTTTTTTCAGCTTGCCTTCGGATTTATACCAACCTGAATCGCCTACCAAACTAGCGCTAGTACCAGCCGCCGCGGCACACTTCGGATCAGATATTTTCCCGGTCATCGGTGGAGTTCTTGCCTCTAAAGGCTGTCTTGCTCTGATAAAAGTCCCTGCATCTGGAAAATTCGTTTTGCGCTCTGGACTGCGGAAGTAAACACCATAAAGTGTAAAAGTGTCAAACTTGCCGTTATTATCCGTATCAACCGCATATCTCCATGCAGTATTTATCTGTTCGTCTTTTTCTGCATCGGGGAGCGCAGCGTTAGGGTCAATGACTTTATTTCCGTTGAGGTCATACTTAAGTCTCAGCCGCGTTTCATCACCGAAGGTATAAATATCTTTAGGAGAAGGAGCCTGAAGAGAATCAGCAGCCGACATCATCCGGTACATTTCATTGTCGGAGGGAGTAGCCGTCGGTCTTTGCGGGTCTTCTTTCAGCATAAACTGAATTTTTGCTTTCGCCCGATCGATCGCCGGAGTAGCAGCCGCCAGCACCTGCTGGTTGACGCGCACGTTGCGAGCCGTATTCGCCCGATCGAACGATCGCAAAGTAATCGCCACCGTCAACAAAATAACTACCAGCAACACCATAGTCACCGTCGGCAGCACAAACCCCGCCACCGGCAGTTGTGCCCTGCGGCTCATAGCCATCAGTGCACGCAGCATTGCTCTCATCAGCCGATTTGCCCCGGATCTGGTAACACCAGCGATGCGCCGCAGCAAAGATACGATAACTCTGGATAATTTGCTTTTAAACATTGACGCCTTCCTGAATAATTTCAGAGCTGGTATTGCAGGTAGATACTGCTCGACAGTACGATCCCATCTTTATAGTTCCCATTTTCCACAACATCCATATCAACCCTTGCACAAATTCACAAAATATGTATTTTTGCTGAAAAATAAAACCGACAAACCCGCAACGGGACTCCCCGTTGATATATTTTCCCCGAAAGATTTGCCCCCGCAAGGATTTGGGTTCGGGAACTCCACTCTAGTCTAGTTCAATGATATTGTAAGTGTCCAGAGACCTAGTGAGTTCGATCGCCAAAAAACAGCGATCGCGATCACATCGCCCCAAACGCCCACTTATAGCAAAGCGGGTTAATTTACCTCTTTTTGTATCTTGAGCGCACCCTTATATTCTTTTGAGGGTCAACAAGAGTGAAGGTAAACAGCGGCGGGCTTTGTTCGTGTAAGTGCGATGTTCCTGCATCAGTATTGTTAAAATAATATAGATAGTTGTAATATTTTTTATTTCAATGGCTAATAGACTCCGCCCAATTTTAAGTTCTTTCTTGATTTGTATTTTTTTGTTGAGCCTCTATCATACCTTAGTTTTAGGTGGAGTTGTGTTGCCGAGTGATGGAATTAATGGGCCGCAGAGCAATACTATCAAAGCTCAACGTTACATTTACAATCAAAAATCAGATCTAGAAATGGTTCTGGTAGGAAGTTCAATAACTGCACGGATTAATCCTGAATACATCAGCCCTCATGCCGTCAGTCTAGCTATGCTAGGAATGTCTAGCCAAACTGGTTTACAAATAATTGAAAGAGAGAAGGTTAAACCAAAATTATTATTAGTAGAACTAAGCGAGACTATTTTAAAAGGGGAAAAATATAAACCAAGTCAGGATTTTATTGAAAACATTTACCAACCATTGTTTTATTGGATTCGTTTACATTTTCCAATGTTTAGACAAGAATATCAGCCCGTCAATAGCATAGTTCAATCATTGATTAAAGCTGGGACAAAGGAAAAAAAAGTTTTATTTCGTTTTTTGGAAGAAGCAGATAGCACTCAAAAATCGATCGATTCAGAATTAATAGAAAAGCTAATTCAACAGCAAATACAAGCCAAAAAATATCCTATGTCTCAAGGAGTAAAGAATGCAATCACTGAAGAATCTGAATACATCAAAAATAAAATCCACAAATTGAAAAATGTAGGAGTGCGAGTTGTTCTCATGGACGTACCTAACGAACAACGAGTCAAGGACACAATCCTGGAAAAGCAACTACGAGAATTATTTCGAGACCTTTTTCCCGAAAATATTTATGAGTGGCTACCAGAACCGCCGTCAAGAGAGTGGAAAACTAATGATGGGATTCACTTAGTTACATCGAGCGCGAAGGAGTATGCTAATTTTTTGAGAACTCAATTGCTGAAAACTGCTCAATAGACATTTCCCAAACATCAATTGCTCGATCGAGGAAACTGCACTGCCGTGTCCTCCCACCCATCGCGCGATCGCCCTTGATGTATTGTCCAAAAGTGCGATCGTGCACAAATATCAAGCAGCAGCCGTAGCATTTGCTTGCAGAGGCTCGATTTCCTCCGCTGTAGCGTGACGGCGCGCGTCATTAAAGCCCCAAGCAAATAACCAATCGGGGTCAGCGTGTCCGCAGCCGATCGAATATATCTGACTGTGCTTAAAATACTTAAAAAACTCCTGACACTTTTCGTCAGTCATTAGCGACTCATCTAACGGCAAATCATGAATCAGCGCATACAAATCAAATTCATCTCGCTCTGGATTCCATTGATAACGCAATTGGGGACTGTAACCCAGTTCGCTCAGCTTTGCCAAAGCCTGATCAGAGTTAGCATAGCCGTCTAATCGAACACGGTTAAGACAAACCACTACCTGAACGTGGCGGTACTTTGCTGGTGTTAATCGATATTCAGTCATCGCGGGTGTATAACCTCCAGCTAGTAAAGCTTTGATGGCTTTTGACTGCAAAAATCGCTGTTGTTGGGTCGATCGACCCGACGCACTCAATCACCTGAGTTTAACTCATCCAGTAGCCGCCATCTGTAAGCTATATTTATCAACAGTTCCGCGCCCAAATCAACACCAACCAAGCGCCAGATATCATTACCAACCCATGAAACAACCCTCCAAACCCCCCGATTTCATCATCATCGGTGTCCAAAAAGGCGGCACAACATCCCTGTACAACTACCTAATCCAACATCCCCAAATCGCCCCCGCCGCCCAAAAAGAAATCCATTATTTCGACCTCAACTTCGACCAAACCCCCGACTGGTATTATTCCCAATTTCCCCAAGCCCAAAGCGGCGAACACCTGCTAACCGGAGAAGCCAGCCCCTACTACATTTTTCATCCCCGCGTCGCCCAGCGCATCCACGATTTATGTCCCAAAGTTAAAATCATCGCCCTGCTGAGAAACCCTGTAGAGCGCGCAATTTCCCATTATCATTACTACATAAAAATTGGCTACGAATCGCTATCTCTCGAAAGTGCGATCGCCTCGGAACCCGAAAGACTCCAAGGCGAAATCGAAAAAATCCTAGCGAGCCCAAATTACGAAAGTTACAACCACCGCCACCATACATATCTCAGCCGCGGCCTCTACGCCGACCAACTTCCAGCCTGGATAAAACTATTTCCAAAATCACAACTTTTAATCCTCAAAAGCGAAGATTTGTATACAAATCCTGGCGGCACATACAACAGCGTGTTAGAATTTCTAGGCTTGCCGCCCCACGAATTAGAAACCTACGAAAAATACAATTCCAACCAATATCCGCCCGTGAGCGAGACAGTATACGAGCAATTAAGGGCATATTATCGATCGCCCAATCAGAGATTAGCTCAATTGTGCGATCGAGACTTCGGCTGGGACTGAAATCATAAATCCGACAGGGGTTTAAACCCCTGCCGGAATTGCACCGAAAGCGCACTGCTGAGACGGCAAAAAGCAATGCCTGAGTCTCTACCCGCAGCTAAACTTTCAAAAAATCTTATGAAAACCAACCGAAATAAGGTTAAAATAAAGGCAGAATAAATCCTGCAATCTACAATACTGGTTTAATTATGGCACTCAAACTTCATGTTCCGTCGATCGTCTGTTCCGGCTGCGGAACCACTATTACCGAAGCCATCAAAACTGTTGAATCCGATGCGAAAATCGATGTAGATATAGCAGCCAAGACTGTCACCGTGGAAGCTAAAGCCTCGGAAGAGTCTATTAAACAAGCTGTGGTTGCTTCCGGTCACACTGTCCTCGAAGCCTAATATTAGGATCAGCCCTAGTTTCTAGTCGGGGCCGTTTTAAACATAATCCCTTACATGAATCTTGGGTTGGGGAGGGCGAGTTTACAAATATTCTCGATGTGCGTCATAGATATCGGTGAACTCGCCGCTACAGAATCCGCGTATACAGAAATTGCCAATGACTACTGACTAATTTAACTAGCGTGAGTGGGAAGTCCCGCGCTCTACCTGTACTCAGGTGAGCGACGGGATGAAAACGAGCCAGAAAACAAATTGAGCGACAGCGAGTCAATTCTATCTATTTGAGCTATGAGAGTTTAATCAGTATTTGGTGTTCTCGATAAATGTATAAAGCATATAAATACAGAATCTATCCAACAAGTGAGCAAGAAACCTTGCTTGCAAAGTCTTTTGGCTGTTGCAGATGGTTCTGGAATTATGCCTTAAATCTTTGTCAAGAGACATATAAGAATACTGGTAAGGGATTAACTAGAGGGTATATACAAGGATTGTTGCCCAATCTCAAGAAAGAATATGAATGGCTAAAAGATCCTTATTCTCAATGCTTGCAAGTCGTGGCATTGAATCTATCGACAGCCTACAAAAACTTTTTTGATAAACGCGCCATGCTGCCTAGATTCAAGTCTAAGCATGGTAGACAGTCGATTAGTTATCCCCAAAACATCAAATTTGAAAATGACTATATCAATCTACCTAAGATTGGTTTGGTACATTGCAAGCTGCATAGAAATTTTGATGGAGCTATTAAAACTGTCACAGTATCTCGCAACCCTGACGGTAAATACTTTGTTTCCGTTCTAGTCGATACTTCGACTACGCTCAGCACATATGATGGCAAAGATCAAGCCGAATCAGTACCAATTAATAAAGCGGTTGGGCTTGATCTGGGATTAACTCATTTTGTAATTACCAGTGATGGCTCAAAGTTTGATAATCCGAGATTCTTGGTCAAGCATCAAAGGAACCTAAAACGGAAACAGCAAAAGCTATCCAAGAAAAAGAAAGGTAGCAACAATCGCAATAAAGCCAGATTGAAAGTGGCGAAAGTCCACTCCAAAATTGCCAGGTGTCGCGAAGATTTTCTGCACAAACTATCCCGCAAGGTAGTAAACGAAAACCAAGTTATTGCAGTGGAAAATCTCAACATCAAAGGCATGGTACGGAATCATAATCTAGCCAAAGCGATCAGCGATGTTGGCTGGGGTATGTTTCTCACGATGCTTAAATACAAGGCTGAGTTTGAAGGAAAGATTTATATCGAAATTGATCGATGGTTTCCTTCATCCAAGACTTGCCATGTTTGCCTAAATCGAGCTGACAATTTGACTCTTGATGTTAGGGCATGGACTTGTAAGCATTGTGGTACGCACCATGACCGCGATGTAAATGCAGCAATCAAGTGCGATTCGTTCAGTCGAAACCGAGAAATCGGGGGATGACTGGCTTCTACAGGGTAAT
>NZ_JAIGNI010000049.1 GCF_026130175.1 Lyngbya sp. CCAP 1446/10
GGAATCGTCGCCGCCGTTATGCAAAGCGTTGTAATTTGTTATCAGCAATTTATAATTATGAGTTAGCTCTAGGGGATTAAATTGAAAACTTTCTATTATAGCATAGATTTTTTTTGCAAGAGGTCTACTATAAAGCCGTTTGCGCATGATAACGTTTATGCGGGAGCATTTTTTCAAAATAATCAAGATTTAATTGATTGGACTAACAGCCAAAAATTGCTACATCCTATGTATTGCGCTTGAGATGGTCATGCCGGAATTTGGAAGATATTTCAAGAAATCGGAGATGCCGAACAAAGACAAGAAATCTTAGATTGGTATCATCTAAAAGAAAATCTTTACAAGATAGGAGGTTCACTAAAACGTTTAAAGTTAGCAGAAAATATGTTGTGGCAAGGCAAAATAGATGAAGTCATCAATCTATTTAAAGAAATAAAAAAAAAGAATTTAAAACATTTTGTAACTATTTAGAGACCCATCGCTGCCGAATAGTCAACTACCAATACTATAAAGAAGAATCCATAAGTTCGATTGGTTCTGGAACAGTTGAATCAATCATTAAACGAATTGGGTTTAGGGTGAAAATATCAGGAGCGCAATGGAAGATTGAGAGCGTTCCCTCTATCCTTTCTCTTCGCTGTGCTTAGGGGCTCGCGGACAAATAAAATACCAGTCAAAATGGGATAATCGTGATATCCCATTTTGGTAAAGTTTCAGAACGTTGCCATTCAGGCAAATACTGTTTTAACTCATCAGGTAAGACTTTTACTCCTTTCTCATAAGTGATTTCAACTAAGTGTAAAATGGGCTGAATTCCTTTCCATGTCATGTTGGATGCCCAGTATATGGCAGTTTCAACCGAATCTAAAATAGCACCATTCCAATAATGTTCAAGTGCCGCCCAGCAGCGTTCAATTGGATTATACTTGCTGTGATAAGGTGGATAGTAAATTAGTCGGATTATTAAACCAATTCTCTGAGATAACTCAATGATACGTTTGATGAATTGTGTTCGATTGCTTCTAGTTGCTGGACCACCATCAAGGTCAATCACCAATTCTTCCAGTTCGGTGTAATCAGATTGGTTATTTTGCCACCAATCCGTTAGACAATCGACGATAAAATCAGTGGTTTCAGCGGACTGTCCCATATAAATTGATAATTGGTCACTCTTTATTGTTGAGAATGCCAAAGGGGACTAATACGGCTTGCCACTCCGTATCATGGTCATCAGCCGACTTCGGTTCAAGGGTTCGGGATTTACCATCCCGTGAGAGGTTGCCAATTTTGACTTTGGCTTTGGTATCAATTGATATTCGTAGAGACTTAACATCTTTATCGGAGGCTTGATTCTCCTTTGATACATTCTCAAAAATGGCATCTGTTTCGGGAATCTTTTTCAAGGGCTTGGTTTTTTGTGTTTTTTTAGGCGATATCCCATCCGATTTAAAATCGTGCCAATTGTTTGACGAGAAGGCAATTGCTCACAGTTGTAGTTCTTCTGACTCACTAATGCCGATAGTACCGCCTTGGCACTGATCCGAGCATACAAAAATGTCGATTGAAACTTCCGGTCTGTCTGGGAATCGGGATCTACTAAAGAACGAATATCGGCATCTTTGTTGGGCAGCAATATTTCACTTTTATGTCGCCCTCTTGCTCGGTAATTATCAACACAAATCAACCCGGTTCGTCGTTCATGTAAGCCTAATTGAACGCTGTCTCGGTTCCATCCCATAAATGTTTCTACTTTTCGGGCTGAACTATTAAAGTAGTCTTCGGCTACTTTTGCCATAAAGTCTCGACGGCGATAGCCCGTCAGTTTTTTGGCAGCATCCTTGAATGTCGATTTAACGGGCTCACTCAATATCATTTCTCGCATCCCACTCACAGAGGTCACAACCACTTATGTCAGATTTTTTGTTTCCTACCTTTCTAGCATACCTGGGGTGATATTTAATTGCAAGCCCCTTATCTCAACGGTCAACTTTCAATTTGATGTATTTGCCAAAGTGAGATGCACCCGAAATGATTTGGCTGGAGCTCCAGTAGAAACTGTAAAATTTTGGGCATATTCTGCTTCAAATTCTGACCACGGAATTAGTTTTGCCATGATTACCCAACGATTATCCTCTGACAATTGCCCCTCGAAGGGCAGGTCAAAGCTGGACGGCGGGCTTGGGGTTGGGTCAACTTTTCGGTACATTACGAAAGTGATGGTGTGCTGGGCTTTTGACTCATTTTAGCTACTATCTTTGCACATTTTCAGCGCTAAAACGAGCCCAAGTCCTTTGATGTAAGGGTTTTAGGCTTTTTCAGCAAACCCTATCTAGTTCGTCATCGACAACAAGGATGGAAGACATTTTTTATGATACTTTGTAGCTTTTACGATCTTGAAATAATCCTGTCAAAACCCCTGCTAACTGGGAACTATCGGCAGGGTGACATATACCGTTGTTTCCTGTTGATAAATACTGGTAATCGAGAACTCACCTCCGGCTAGTTCGACAACTTTATTGACAATTTTTAAGCCCAAACCAATGCCCTGTTGCTCATAGGTCTTGCGCTCAAACTGCATGAAGGCACCGATTTTAGCAATTTGCTCTTCTGTCATGCCCCGCCCTGAGTCATGTACAGATAAATTCAGCATTTCCCCCACAACTTGACCACTAACTTTAATTGTTGTATCTGGTGGGGAAAATTTCAGTGCATTATCAACTAATTCATGCAGAATTATTGATAGATATCGCTCTGGTAGAGACAGTACCACTTCCTCAAGTGCAAATATGAGGTCGTTGCTACGGTTGAAGCTCTGAGCATGGGATTTCAACGCAGTTTCAATGGCAGAAGTTGAGAATTGAGTAGGGGCGGATTGAAGCTTGTGTTGCCGATTGGCGGATAATTCTAATTCTAAATAAATGAGGAATTTTTTCGTTAAATTTTCTAAGCGACGGGCAGATTGATCGAGCCAGCCTAACATCTCATTGATTTCGGCGAGATCCATCTCTTCAAAATCCTCCTTAAGCAATCCGATAGTACCTAATATGCCATTGAGGGGCGTATTCAATTCATGGGATAGACTAGAAGCTAAGTTGCCACGCAGTTCATTGAGGGTACTTTCTAAGATATTGATAGTATTTTCTTGGATGTGGGACAAGTTCTGGATATTGTCATACTGTTGCTTGATTCTGAGCATTGAATTGACGCGAGCACGCAATTCAATTCCATTTACGGGTTTACTAATGAAGTCGTCGGCGCCGGCGGTTAGACAATGAGCAAGGTCTGATTTTGAGCTTAATGCCGTGACCATAATGATGGGAATTGCTTGCCATTTTGAGATAGCTTTGATTTGCCGACAAACTTCGATGCCATCTATTCCTGGCATCATCACATCTAGCAAAATTAGATCGGGATTGAAGGTGTCGAGGGTAGCGATCGCCTCTTGACCATTGGCAGCATAATGCAATTGATAATCCTGCTCGGATAACAGGGTTTCAATCACATCAAAATTATCTGGCTCATCATCAATGATTAAAATGGATGGTGTTTTCATGGTGATCTTGATTGGGGAGCTAAAAGTTAATAATAGTTGTCAATTGCTTTAAGTTGACAGATTTGCTAAGGTAATCGTTGGCTCCAAGGGCAAGGCAACGATCGCGCTCGCTTGTCATGACTAGGGTGGTGAGAGCAATGATGGGTACATCAACTAAGTTTGAATCGCGGCAGATCTGCTGCATGGCTTCTCGTCAATTCATACAGGGATTTGAATGTTAATCAGCATCAGATTGGGGTTTTCAGACTAGACTAGAGTGATGGCCTCCTCTCCATTTATGACTAGGGTGTGTTTTCCAACCCTGGGAGGGCGAAGCCTGTGGACACAAAACATTCGTTTTTAGCGGTAAGCGATCGCCCGCAGGCTTCGCCCCTACTACTGAAAACAGGCTATACGGGCTAGGGTTGGAGGGAAGAGGGGTCGTATCTGTCGTAAACGACGACAGCGGTTGCTATATATTGAATTAATTGACTGAAGCAGGTGGGCAACACTTTTTATATTAATTGGTAAGATAAATCCTTTCAATTTCAGTCGCTGGGAGGGGTTTAGAAAATAAATAACCCTGTCCAAATTCACAACCGAGTTGTTGGAGCCACTGAAGTTGCTGAGTTGTTTCAATTCCTTCGGCAATGACGGTAAGTTCGAGTTGATTACTCAGAGTAATAATAGTGTTCACAACTTGATAGTTGCGATTTTCAGCTTGGAGCTGATTGACAAAAGAGCGATCGATTTTGAGGTTATCCACTGGAAAACGGTGCAGATAACCCAGGGAAGAATATCCCGTGCCGAAATCATCAATGCTGATCTGAATTTGGCGCGAACGCAATTGTTCAGTTAGCGCGATCGCCATCTGAGCATTTTCTATAATCGCGCTTTCGGTAATTTCCAGTTTGATGTTAGCAGGATTAACCGCAGTTTCTGCCAACACCCGATCGACATCAGCCAAAAGGGTTGGGGAAGAAAATTGTCGCACAGAGAGGTTAACGCTCATTGTTAACTCTGTCCAGCCCCGTTGCTCCCATATCCGAAGTTGCTGACACGCCTGCTTCAACACTACCATTCCTACTGGCACAATCAGCCCTGTTTGCTCCATGCAGGGGATAAATTCTCCTGGTAAAACCATACCCCGAACGGGATTTTGCCAGCGTACCAGTGCTTCAAATCCGACCATTTTTTGGGTTTGTAGATTGACAATTGGCTGGTAGTAGATGACAAACTCTTGATGTTCCAGTGCTCGCTGTAAATCATTTTCCAAGGTCAGCCGGTTTAGCATTGCCAAAGACATCTGACAATCAAAAATTTGATAGCAGCCTTTCCCAGAAAGTTTAGCTTTATACATTGCTGTATCGGCATCTTGTAAGGGTTCTTCCGGTTGTTTATAAACACTACTACCTAGAGCAATGCCCATACAAGCAGTCATAAAGATTTCACAATCTGCAACTAGAAACGATGCGTCAAATCCCCGTAAAACAGCTTCAATAAATAGTTCAAGATCGACCGCACCATCAATGTTATAAAGCAAAAAGCAAAACTCATCCTCACCCATACGTGCTAACACATCGCCAGGGCGTAGATGATGCTGTAACCGTTCTGTCATGGCGAGTAGCAATTGATTGCCGACGGCATAACCAAAGGAACCATTAACCAATTTAAACTGATCGCAGTCTAGATAAACCACCGCAAATGATAATTCCCCAGCTTGTAAAATCTCAGCCAATTTTTGAAGCAAGAAAGTTCGACTGGGTAATGCTGTGAGTGCATCCTGAAGAATCATGGTTTCCAATTGGGCGGTTCGTTGTTGCACCGTTGCTTCTAATTGAGCATTGAAGCTTACTAATTGCTGATATTGCCCATGAATGCGTAACATCGATCGCACCCTTGCTTTTAATTCTAAGTGATTGATAGGTTTGCTGATAAAGTCATCCGCCCCTGCCGCGAAACATCTGGCGAGATCCGTTTTGGTTGTCAAGGCTGTCACCATAATTATAGGCACTGATTCCCATTGCGGCATAGCTTTAATGCGTTTACAGACTTCTATGCCGTCTATCCCTGGCATCATTACATCGAGCAAAATCACATCTGGCTTAAAAAGGTCTAAGGAAGCGATCGCATCTTGACCATTGGAAGCGTAGTATAACTTGTAGCCAAGATTGGGCAAAAGGGTTTCAATCACGTCAAAGTTATCGGGTTCGTCGTCAACGACTAAAATAGAAGGGGTATTCATAAAACCAATGTACGTAATGAAGGGTCTGAAGATATTGTATGCACTCTTTTATATTATTATTATTATTATTATTATAACTCTAGCAATCCTCATTGATTTTCTAGGTATACAAAACTTGAAACCCTTGCTATACAAAGAGTCTAATAATATAAGAGGTCGTTATATCTTGAGACTCAGATCGGATTGCTATATCAAACTTAGGATAGTAGGTGGGCGATCGCCGCAAACAAGTGATATTTATCTTACCCATATATAATTTAAGCTCGCGCTCGTTCTACAAATTATAGTTTTAGGAATTGGTAGAAAAAAGTTTTCAAACCCTCGAATGGCAAAGTATTCGGGACTAAAACACTGTTTTTTAGGGGGAATTTATCGTCCGAATGCTGAACCCCTACACCAAATTTATAGTTTGAAAACACGCCCTAGCAAGAAAACCCCTATTGAGAACCAAATACCTTTGTTTAGGGAGCTAAAAGTTGTTGAATAGAGGATACTAATTGCTTCAACTTAACAGGTTTCGTAAGATAATCATTAGCTCCAGCGGCAAGACAACGATCGCGATCGCCAGTCATAGCTAAAGCAGTTAGGGCAATAATCGGCACATTGACTAAGTTTGGATCACGGCGAATGTGCTCCATAGCTTCTAATCCATCCAGCCCCGGCATTTGAATATCCATCAAAATTATATTGGGGTTTTCAGACTTGGCTAGCGCGATCGCCTCTTCTCCATTCTTAGCCAAAACAATACGATAGCCTTTAGCTTTCAGATAGCTCGTAACCGTACTAATATTAGCTTCGTTGTCTTCTGCCAACAAAATTAAAGGAGATGCTTCCTTTTCTGGTTGAAAAAACTCGATGGGAGACTCCGCCTGGGATTTCAAATTAGAAGCAGATAAGTTAGGAGAAGATAGGTTAGGAGAAGATAGTTCACGAGCAACGCCGGGAAGGTCAATCGTGAAACAACTTCCTAATCCTACTTGACTCGTTAACCCCACTTGTCCGCCATGAAGTTCGACAATGCGTTTCACTAAGGCTAAACCCAAGCCAGTACCCGCATATTGACGATTTAAGGCACTATCGATTTGGATAAAAGGCTGAAACAATTTGTTAATATTTTCTGGGGCAATACCGATGCCTGTATCGATGACAGCAATTCTTAGATAGTCTTTGAGTTCTAACCCCTCTTCCTGGGGTTTGAGAGCTAGTTCCTGCTCGAAGGGAGTCTGGTATAACATCACCTTGGTGTCCCCTTGGAGATCGTGCGGGACTAGAACCGTTGCCCGCTTGTGACGAGTGACTTCTAGGGTAATGCGTCCCCCTTCTGGGGTGAATTTGACAGCATTGTTAAGCAGATTGATCAAGACTTGGCGGATGCGCCGTTCATCAATTAAGAAGTCTGGCAAATTTAAGGGAATTTTAATCTCTAGCTGGAGGCGTTTTTGCATGGCTTGTTGTTTGATAAATGCCAGACTAGATTGACACAGACGATTGATTGAAACTGGTGTAAAATCCAACTCCATTTGACCGGATTCAATTTTAGCCACATCCAAAATGTCGTTGATTAATTCTAGTAAGTGAAAGCCACTGCGCTCGATGGTTTGTAAAGCCTTAATTTGTGCTTCGTTAACTATGCCAAAGACTGCCTCTTGTAGCCCCTCAGTCATACCCAGAATGGCATTAAGGGGGGTGCGGAGTTCGTGACTCATGTTGGCGAGAAATTCGTCTTTAAGGCGGGTAGCACGGGCAAGTTCCTCGTTAGAAACTGCCAATTGTTGATTGCGCTCAGTGACTTGCTGCTGCGCTTGTTGTCGTTCAGTGAGTTCTTGCTGCAACTGCTCAAAGAGGTGGGCTTGCTGAATGGCGATCGCCAACTGATTAGCAATTTGTTGCAGTAGTTGCGCTTCAGACTCTTGCCATACTCGTTTTTCTCGACAGGCATGGATGACTAAAACCCCCCAGAGCTTATTGCTTTGGTCTGGGGCAACCCATCTATCGTTTTCGCTGCCTCGCACTTCTTGCAGGATAGGCGCAACGATTTTGGACTGAATTTGACCTTCAATGCAGTATTCTACTAAACAATCACTCGATATGTCAGTCATCACATCAGGGACAATGCGCGGCTTACCCTGCCAATAGTATTGTAAGATTTCTTGAGACCAAACTTCATTATCCCACTGACGATCCTTGAGAGCGGGGAACTGACTAGATACCGATTCCTTAACAATTTGGCTTTTGCCATTGCCAAATAGCCGGAACACGATGACGCGATCGCCTCGCAAAATTTCTTTGACTTGCTGCGTCACAGTCACCAAAATTTGGTTAATATCCAATGATTGGCGAATTTGCTGGACGATCACTCCCAAAGTTCGCTGCCGTTGCAGTTGTAAAGCGATCGCCTCTTCTGTTTGCTTGCGGATGACCAGTTCCGATTGCACCTGTTCGTAGAGATTAGCTTGCTGAATGGCGATCGCTAACTGGTTGGCAGTTTGTTTGAGTAAATTGATTTCCCAGTCTTCCCACTGGCGTGGAAGATCGCATTGATGGACAATTAGCAATCCCCAGAGTGTGTGATTCTGAACAATTGGAACTACGAGTTTAGCTCTCACCTGAATTTTTGAGAGGAATTGAATCAGACAGGGTAAAACTGGCTGGTTTTCATCTTCGCGATCGCAGAGGGCATACACTCTTCCTTGGATATAGCGCTCATAATTCTCTTCTGGGAAAACCTCTTGAGGAAAAAGGATATCCAGAATTTTGGGCCATTTTGGCAACACAGATTCAGCAATGGCAGCCCCCGTTCCTCCAGGGAAAACCCGATAAACCAGCGCTCGGTCTGATTGTAAGACCTGACGGATTTCCTCAACAGTGGTATTGAGAACTTCGTCTAGATTCAGAGACGATCGCACCCGTTGAGTAATCGCTCCCAGCAAACGTTCCTGTTTTGCCTGTTGTTGCAATCTCAATTCGGTTTGTTTGCGATCGCTAATATCGCGGCATACACAAATCAACAATCCATCTTCTGTAAGAGTCAGAGATAGACCTTCACTAAAAGTCGAGCCATCTTTACGGGTAGCGATTGCTTCTCCCTCCCAAGCGCGATCGCGCCCCAGCACTGGAAAAACTTCCTGCTCAAACCGTTCTAACTCCTCTAGGGAATACAAACCACTCCAGTTTTTGCCTACCAATTCTTCAGGGTATTCGTAACCAAATAGTTCTAAATGAGCTTGATTCAAGTAGAGGTAGGTGTCTCCTTGCATAATTGCAATGCCATCGATCGCCGCCTCAATTGCCGCTAGTTGCTGCGTCATCGCCTGCTCAGTTTCTTTGCGCTCGGTAATGTCTTGAATCAAGATTAGTAAGTGTGTCAGTCCGTCATGGCTTGATAGGACAGAGGTAGAAATGGTGACAGTTCGTTTGTGCCCATCTTGACGCTGGATTTCCCTTTCTTGAGCGATCTGATTTTCCCCTTGCCACATCTGTCCCAAACGGGCGATCGCTTGTTCTCGATCCCTTGGATCTGGGTATAAACTTTGATACCACCCCAGACGGTTAATATCTTCTAAGGTGTAGCCTGTAATCGCTTGCATTTGCCGATTCCAGACTGTGAAGCGGATAAAAGGAAACTCCTCAACTTCATGAAAAACACACAAACCTTCTGCCATGTTTTCTACAATTTGTTGACGGAAAGTATTTTCCTGCTGGAGAGTTGCTTGAGCCAATTTGCGGGCGGTAATGTCGAAGCGAATTGCTAGATACTGGAAAGGCTGCCTTTGTTCGTCCAGAAAGGGGACGATGGTGCTGGCAAGCCAGTACAGGCTACCATTCTTCGTCCGATTGCAAATTTCACCGCGCCAAATCTGACCACTAGAAGTGGTGCGCCACAGCTCTTGGAAAAAAGCGGGGAGATGGTAGCCAGAGTTGACAATGCGATGGGTTTGACCGATGAGTTCATCGCGGGAGTAGCCAGAAATGTCGCAGAAGCGATCGTTAGCGTAGTTAATGACCCCTTGAGCATCAGTGATGGCGACAATGGCGGAATGATCGAGGGCGAGTTTGAAAGCGGAGAGTTCTTGAATTAACTGCTGTCGTTCGGCTTCAGCCTGTTTGCGATCGCTAATATCAAAGTTGATCCCAATCATGCTCTGGGGATTGCCCTGGGCATCTCGCACCACCACTCCATTGGCTTTAATAAAGTGGACGCTACCATCGGGATGCAACACCCGATACTCGGTATCGTATTCTGCCTGTCCCAAGACGGCTTGGTGGAGCAATGTTTCGGTGGAGGTACGGTCATCGGGATGTAGCCCGTTTGCCCAAGTGTCGTAGGCTATAGGGGAATCAGATTGTTTCGTGAAGCCAAACAGTTCGTATATCCGCTCATCCCCAAGGATGGTGTTCTGTTCAATGTCCCATTCCCAAGAACCGATCGCCCCAGATTTGAGGGACAAGGCGAGTCGATCTGATAGTTTTTGTAGTTCGGCTTCAGCTCGTTTGCGCTCAGTAATATCTTTGGCGATCCCTAAAAAGCCCATAATTTGCTGATTGACATCCTTGAGGGGGGTGATGGATAGCAACACAGGAAAGCGAGAGCCATCTTTGCGGATATAGCTCCACTCTTCTTCGCTGACAATGCCTTGGCGTGCTTTGGCAACAAGAACCTCAAAGCCGGGAGGCACATATTGCCCCAGTTCGGCACAGAGGGAGGCTGCTCGGTCAATTACCTCCCTGGCATCATGAATGAGTGCAGGTGTGACAATGCCTACAATTTCTGCGGCACTATAACCCAGCATCTCTTCGGCTGCGGCATTAAAGGTTTGGATGATGCCAGTTGGGTCAGTGGAGATGATCGAGTAATCAGCACCATTGAGGATAGCGCGTTGTAGGCTGTTGACTTGCCAAAGCTCTTGGGTGCGTTCTACGATTTTGGCTTCTAGTTCTTGATTGAGTTGCTGGAGTTGTTGTTCGGCTTGTTTGCGATCGCTAATATCTGTCACCGTGCCTACATAACCGACTACTTGCCCCTCTGCATCCAGTTCGGCAACAGACTGCCCATAGACCCACGTCACTCCACCGTCGGGACGTTGAAAGCGGTATTCTAGTTGGAAGGGACGATTTTCTTCCATAGATTGCTGCCATTCGGTGGGGAGCGCGACGCGATCGTCAGAATGTAGCCCTTCTCGCCATCCGTCTCCGAAGGCGGTTGTTGGGGTGATTCCGCTAATTTGACACCAGCGATCGTTAACATAAATGCAGTTACCGACAGCATCGGTGCGAAAAATCCCCACTGGAGACGCTTCAACTAGGGTGGCGTAGCGTCCTTCGCTCTCTAGCAATTGGGTTTCAGTTCGCTTGTGATCGCTAATATCTGTCACCGTGCCTACATAGCCGACTACTTGCCCATCTGCATCCAGTTCAGAAACAGACTGCCCACATACCCACGTCACTTTACCATCGGGACGTTGAAAGCGATATTCTAGCTGGAAGGGATGATTTTCGGAGACAGATTGCTCCCATTCAGCAGTAACCCAGTCGCGCTCGTCGGGATGTAGCCCTTGTTGCCATCCCTTCCCAATGGCGGTTGTTGGGGTGAGTCCGCTGATCTGACAGTAGCGATCGTTGATATAGGTCAACTTACCCGCAAGATCGGTGCGAAAAATCCCCACGGGAGCTGCTGTCACTAGGGTGGCGTAGCGTTCTTCACTCTCTACCAATAGGACTTCAACTTTCCGTCGTTTAGTCAGTTCCTTTTGTAACCGTTGGTGGGTGATGGCTTGTTGGAGGGCGCTCGCCACTTGCAGGGATACTTGCCTTATGAGTTCGATCTCATCGGTTGTCCAAGTGTGCGGCACGGCTCGATAACTGGCGAGCATTAGACCCCACAATTGCTCCTCGACTACGATCGGTACCATCAGTTTGGCGCGAATCTCAAACCCCACTAAGAGTTCCTGATGGCACTGGGTCATCGCTTCGTTGTAGATGTCATTTATGATGCGAATTTTACCATTGCGATAAGGTTCTAGCCATTCTGCGCTAATACAAGGATCGTGTGCTTCGGTATTCAATACCGATCGCCCAGTACCGGTAATCGCTTCGGCGATCACCGTGCCGCTAAAGTCAGGACGAAACTGGTAAATGATCACGCGATCGCACCCAAGGAGCGATCGAATTTCTCGCACTGTGGTGTCGAGGATGTCTTCCAAATTCAGGGACGATCGGATGCGATCGGCGATCGTGTTTAGGAGTCGCTCTTGCTTTGCTTTTGTTTCTAGAGCAACTGTGCGGGCTTGAACCTGTTGCTCTAGCTCAACGTTGCGATTTTCTAGTAGTGCCACCTTTTCCGCCTCTAGGCGCACCACCTGGGAGTCTAAAACCTCCACCAGTTTGTATAGTTCTAGGGGGTTAAGGGCCTGTAGCAAACTGGTTTGGGTGACAATGCCCAATAGTTCTCCCTGCTCCCCGGTCACCGCCAACCGACGGATCAAGCGCTGATCCATAATCTGCTGCACATTCCAGAGCGAATCATCAGGCTTGACTGCACAAATCGGTGTACTCATCACCGCCTGTGCTGTGCAGTTGTCCAGGTTCAATCCCAAGGCTTGAAACTGCACCATGTCCCGCTCGGTGACAATCCCCAGGGGAATTTGCAGGGGTTCTGTGGAGCTGCTACCCTGTTCTACAATGATGACGGAACTGATGTGGTGGTTTGCCATCTGTTGGGCGATCGCCCGCAGGTGACAATCGGGTGTAGCAACAATCACCTCACTGGTCATCACCTCCGCGACCATACGCAACCGCAACAGATCGATCGGTCGGGAGATTTGGCGCAGACTTTCATGGGTAACAAGCCCCACGAGGCGATCGTGTTCATCCAGGATCGGCAAATGGCGAATCTGGTGCTGCTGGAGCAGATTAATCGCAAAAAACAAATCGGTGAAGTCTGACTCGCGCAAAGTGACAGCGGGATGTGCCATCACCTGCTGCATGACTAGGCGATCGAGGGGCTGCTGCTGGGCAATCAGGCGTACTACGTCCCGTTCGGTCAAAATACCTAGCAACCGCTCGTTTTCTACTACCAACACGCAGCTTGACCGTACCTTTTCGTGGAGTTCATCCAGTTGACTATCCGCTGTTTTATTGGCAGCACAGAGCGATCGCACCCCGCTCATTAGGGCGATCGCTGACCTTACTGTTGTATCGGGCGAGACAATTAATGGCTCGCGGGCGATCGCCGACTTCAGTTCTAGCGGGGTCAGAGCTGTGGCGTGAGTCAACATGGGTTTATAGGGGTTTTATTGTCCATCTTACATCTCGCACCTGTACTGTGACATTTGTTCCTTAGTTAGAAAAGGCTTCTAAAAAAGTAAAATTTAAGCATTCTTCACCAGGTTTTTTGTTTCTGGTATTATTGCGTTCAAAATAAGGCGTTGCTGATTTACGGTATGAAAGGCTAAATATGCAATTCATAAAAACCAGCGTCTACAAAGCTTCTGGATTTTTCAATTATTTATTTCATACCCTGATTAAGCAACGCCAAAGAACTATTTAGAATAAAATAGCCCTGCACCATGTAGCGATCGCTTCGATATCCGCTAAAGGCTAATTAGTCAAATTTACTCGTCCCACCTTCTGAGCCACTTTTTTCGCTGCTTCGCCGGAAATAATATCACCGACTTCAACTTGCTTCAAACCTCGGTCAACTTTGTCAAGGAAGTAAACCCTCTTCATAACTTCCTCAAAAGTAATCTCTGGTGGCATTTCCTCTACGACCTTTAAGACTCTATATTTTACTATAATACCTGACATGACCCAGACTTTTTTTGTTGAGTCTGCTCTAGGATAACAGTCTCTGTCCTCCTATCAGATTAGTCCGTGTCAGTAAATCTACAGAATCGTAGATTTACTTAGTTAGGCTAACAAATTTAGGCAGTACGACACCTAGACAGAAACTGAATTATATAAATTAGAGAGTCAAATTTTACCGATAACCTCTAAGTTTCAAAGTGCTTCTGATAGATAGAAAGCAATCAGTAGCCTCCGTATAATTACTGAATACTGGGAAATACTCAGTATTGAATGAGCAGTTTGGACAGTTGGCTAAACAGTAGTTTTGCCGATGGCTCTAACAAAAATTTTAAGTTAGAATTTGCTTGAAGTAATGAAAGTGCCTTCATGCCTTCGTGCCTTCACTCATTCGTAGGGACTCCAAGTTGTGACCGCATCAGTCTGATTTTATTTGACTGATTGCCCTTAATGTGAGGAAATTTTAAGGAATTCCCTGTTATGAATAAGCCCCTACTTCAAATTCCTTGGAAGAGGTGGAATTCGGGTCTAGCTAAATTCAACTCCTAAATTGTTGCCCATTACTTGAGAAAAATTGAGATGAAAACACTTCTAGATATAATAGAGAAAAAGAATCAGGAGTTTGCTCAGTTGCCGTTTTTCGACTATATGAAAGATGAAAGTGTTGAGCCTCGCCAAAAACTAGCATTTGCGCCAGTGATTACCCCACTGGCGCTGGAGTTCAGCGAGTTGTGCAAGCGGGTTTTGCGACAGGAACCCACGACAAACAAGATTCAAGAAATGGTGAATCGGCACACTTATGAAGAACATTTTCACTGGCAATGGCTGCTGGAAGACATGGAGAAGATGGGCATGAATTATTCCATGCCTTTCAGCGACGTTGTACGATTTATTTGGAGTGAGCACACCAAGGTATCTCGCTCCATGCTTCCTCTGTTTGAACGCTACACCTACCAAGCCGATCCGATCATGAAGCTGGTGGCGATCGAGGTTTCTGAAGTTACAGCCAATGTTTTTTTCCGGGCAACCAATCCAGTGGCAATGCAACTGCAAGCCATGACCGGGCATGAGTTCCGCTATTTTGGTATGTGTCACAATCACATTGAAAATACCCACACGCTCCATACTCCAGCCTCTTTGCAAGCCATCAGAGACATTGAAATCTCAGAGGAGATTCGCCAACAAGCGATGGAGTTGATTGATGTCGCCTTTGACTATTTTGCAGAACTGGTCAATGAATTTTTGGTTTACATTAAAACTCATTCCTACGAAAATCCGTTTGGCAAGGCGGCTCTTTCAGAGCCAGCGCTGAGCGTCGTCTAATTTATTGTCATTTGTCAGTTCTTGTAGCGATGGTAGAGGGGATAACGCTTCTGTTTTACCATCGTTTTTCAGTAGTATTACGTTTATATTTACAAATGGCTTCTGCTCTATCTATTCGATCGGTTTATGCTGAAAAAAAATATGAGTGTAGTGTGAAAGTAACCGTGAGAGTGGATATAATGATGAATCCATTGTTTTGAACAGGGTTTATGCTAAAGAGCTTGATTGGAATTCCAGGGTATCGAATTCATGAAACGATTTACACCAGTTCCAGAACGGTGGTTTACCGGGGCTGGCGAGAGTGGGATCAAACCCCCGTTGTGATCAAACTTCTAAAAACGGCTTATCCCAGTCTGGTTGAATTAGCACAATTCAAGAACCAATATGCGATCGCCCAAAATTTGAACATGGCTGATGTTGTCCGTTTCTATAGTCTGGAGACCTACCAAAATCAGCTTGCTCTAATTATGGAGGACTTCGGAGGAATTTCACTCAAGGAGTATACAGCGCTTTGGGGCCAGCAATCTGAAGTGAACACCTCACTTCATAAGGCTCCTCGCTACGAGCCACTGTTTCTCACCGAATTTTTGCAGATTGCGATCGCCCTCGCCCAATCGCTCAATAATCTCTACTGTCATCGCATTATTCATAAAGATATCAAGCCTGCCAATATTCTGATTCATCCCACCACCAAGCAGATTAAGCTGATTGACTTTAGCATCGCTTCCCTGCTGCCTAGAGAAACGCAACTTTTGATTAATCCTTCAGTGCTGGAAGGGACGCTGGAGTATTTATCCCCTGAACAAACCGGCCGGATGAACCGGGGCATTGACTACCGCACCGACTTCTATTCGCTAGGCATCACCTTCTACGAATTGCTCACTGGTCAGTTGCCGTTTCAATCGGACGATGCTCTCCAACTGGTACATTGCCACATCGCCAAACAAGCCTCCGCCGTCCATAACCTGAATCCTGCCGTGCCGCCGCTCCTCTCGGAGGTGGTGAGTAAACTGATGGCGAAGAATGCCGAAGATCGCTATCAGACCGCCTGGGGACTGAAGCACGACCTGGAAACCTGTTTGCATCAATGGAACGCAACGGCCATGATTGTGCCGTTTAAGCTGGGACACCGGGATACTTGCGATCGCTTCGTGATTCCTGAAAAGCTGTATGGTCGGGAAGCGGAAGTGACCATGCTGCTGGAAGCCTTTGAGCGGGTGCAGCAGGGTGCCACCGAACTGATGCTGGTGGCAGGCTTTTCCGGCGTGGGCAAAACGGCCGTCGTCCACGAAGTGCACAAGCTGATCGTGCGCCAACACGGGTACTTCATCAAAGGCAAGTTCGATCAATTCCAACGCAACATCCCCTTCTCGGCGTTGGTGCAGGCGTTCCGCGACTTGATGGGGCAACTGCTGACCGAGAGCGATGCCCAGATCGATCTATGGAAGACCAACATTCTAGCTGCACTGGGCGAGAATAGCCAGGTGATCGTCGAAGTAATTCCAGAACTCCAACGAATCATTGGCGAACAGTCTCCTGCGTCGGAACTGTCCGGCAGTGCAGCCCAAAATCGCTTTAATCTGTTGTTCCAAAAGTTCATCCAGGTTTTCACCACGCAAGATCATCCCCTAGTGGTTTTTCTCGATGACCTGCAATGGGCAGACTCCGCCTCGCTCAAGCTGATGCAACTGCTGATGAGCGAAGCAAAAAGCCACTATTTGCTGCTCGTGGGTGCGTATCGGGATAACGAAGTTTCGCCCGCGCATCCGTTAATGCAGATGATCGAAGAACTGCTGCAGGCATCGGTCACGGTCAATAAAATTGCTCTAGCTCCCTTGACCCCCATCCACCTGAATTACTTGATTGCCGATACTCTAAGTGCCTCACCAGAGCAAGCAATTTCCTTGACCAAGTTGGTGCATCAAAAGACCCAGGGCAATCCTTTTTTCAGCAATCAATTTATTAAATCGCTTTATGACGATGGACTGATTGTATTTGATACATCGGTGAGCGGTTGGCATTATGACATCGCCCCAATCCGCGCTATGAGCCTGATTGAGGATGTGGTGGAATTTGTGGCCAAGCAATTGCAGAAGTTGTCGCTGGAAACCCAAAATGTCTTGAAACTGGCGGCTTGCATTGGCAACCAGTTTGACCTGGAAACGTTGGCGATCGTGTATGAGCAATCTCCCACAGAGACGGCTGCTGCTTTGTGGCAAGCCCTCAAAGAAGGAGTGATTTTGCCCAACGGCGAAGGATACAAATTATTCCCGGCCGATGGTTGGACACTTGTGACAGAAAATGCACCCATCCCTAGCGCTCAGGAAAAACCGATCGCCTCCTACAACTTTCTTCACGATCGCGTCCAACAAGCAGCCTACTCGTTGATTCCAGACGATGACAAACAGGCGACTCATCTCAAAATCGGGCAACGGCTGTTAAACAATGTGCCAGAAGCCGAGCGAGAAGCCAACGTTTTTGAGATTGTGAATCACCTTAATATCGGTATCGAGTTGATGCGATCGCAGGACGATGGCTTGCTAGTTGCTTCGCTACGGGAGCAACTCGCTCAACTCAACCTGATCGCAGGACGAAAAGCCCTCGCTTCTACCGCATACAAAGCTGCTATTGAGTATTTGACCAGGGGAATCCGCTTGCTGCGATTGGACTGCTGGCATCGTCAGTATGGGTTAACCCTGTCTCTGCATGAGTCAGCGGCTGAAGCGGCTTATCTCTGCGGAGCCTATGAGCAGATGGAGCAACTGGGTGAGGCCGTGATGCAACAAGCCAACACTTTGCTCGATCGCGTGGGCATTTACGACATCAAAATTCAGGCCTATACAGCCCAAAATAATGTGCTAGCTGCGATCGCGATCGCTCGGCAAGCGATGGCACAGTTCGGCCTCGTTTTTCCTCTTGAACCCACCCCGGCTGACATTCAGGCAGCCCTCCAAGAAACGGCTGTTCTGCTGGGCGGGCGTAATCCAGAAGAACTGGTCGATTTGCCGATGATGACGGCGGCAGACAAACTGGCAGTTGTTCAAATTGTGGCCAGTGTGGCTCCCGCTGTTTATATTGCCGCCCCAAATCTGTTTCCGTTGCTCATTTTATCGCAGGTGAAAGCCTCGATTCAGTATGGTAATGCACCCTTTTCTGCGTTCTGCTATGCCTGCTACGGAATTCTTCTAAACGGGATTTTGCAAGACGTTGAAGTGGCCGATCGGGTGGGCAAATTGGCATTAGGGTTGAATGCCAAGTTGAATATCAACGTCATCAAGCCCACGGTTTTATATGTCGTGGGTGCTTTCATCATCTATCTGAAATCTCATCTCCAGAATGCTGTGCAGTTGATGTTGGAAGGCTATAAAATTGCGCTCGACACGGGAAATATCTACTACCTCGGCTTCAATGCGAAAGATATTTGTCAGTATTCCTATTTCCTGGGGCGGGAACTGCCTCGGCTAGAGGAAGATATGCAGGCTTATAGTCTTGTCCTGGAGAATTTCCAACAAACTACCACCCTCAACTACTGCCGGATCTATCATCAAGCGGTTCTTAACTTACTAGGCAAGGCTGAGAATGCTTGTGTTCTGACTGGTCAAGCATTGAACGAGGAAGAATTATTACCTCAGCTAATTGCTGCAAATGAATTTACAGGACTGCACTATTTCTACGTTCATAAACTAATTCTCTGCTATTTGTTTGGGGATCTGTCTTTGGCGATCGCAACTGCTACTCAAGCCAGACAGTATCTAGGAGCCGGCACCGGATACGCCACGATTCCGGTCTTTCAGTTTTATGATTCGCTCACTGCGCTGGCTGCCTATCCTACTGCTACACCGTTTGAACAGGCAGAATTGCTGCAACGAGTGACTGAGAACCAGCAAAAAATGCAAACCTGGGCCAGTCATGCGCCCATGAATTATCTGCATAAATTTGAGTTGGTGGCAGCGGAACTGTGTCGGGTGTTGGGTCAAACGGCGGTCGCGCTCGATCACTACGATCGCGCGATCGCGGCCGCCAAAGCCAACGAATACACGCAAGAAGAAGCCCTTGCCAACGAACTTGCAGCTCGATTTTATCTAGACTGGGGTAAAGAAGCGATCGCTCAGGTTTACCTGACGAATGGCTATTATGCCTACGGACGCTGGGGTGCGAAGGCGAAGCTAGATGACCTGGAACACCGCTATCCCCAACTCTTGGCTCCGATCGTACAGGGCGAGGACGCAAGCTCTCCCATCCGGGCCGTTCGCTCCACCACCACCGGGGCGGGACGTAACAGTTCCAGCATTTCCGAAGCTCTAGATTTGGCAACGGTGATCAAAGCATCTCATGCGCTGGCGGGAGAAATTGAGTTGGAGAAGCTACTGTCAACGTTGATGCAGGTAGTGGTTGAAAATGCCGGAGCCGAAAAATGTGTACTGCTGCTGCGACATGAGGAAAATTGGGTGATTGCGGCCCAAACCGCGACCAATGTTGATCTCGAAACTCCGTTAGAAGTGGGGGCCCAGCGCTCCCAACTCGGTGAAAATTCGGCGTTTGGCTTGCGCTCGCGACCCCTGCGATCGAGCCGCGACATTCCCCACTCCGTTGTCAACTATGTTTCCCGCACTGCCGAGCCTTTAGTGCTGGATGATGCCCGACTGGAAACGACCTTTGCCGATGATCCCTACATGATTCTACAACAGCCCAAAAGCTTGCTGTGTATGCCAATCTGTAATCGCGGCAAGTTGATTGGCATGGTGTATCTGGAAAATAATTTGACGATCGCCGCTTTCACTCGTAACTGTCTGGAAGTTCTGCGGTTGCTCACGGCGCAGGCAGCGATCTCGCTGCAAAATGCAATGCTATACAACAAGCTTGCTGTGGCAAAAGTGCAACTGGAGAAAGCAAACCATACGCTGGAAAAGCGAGTTGAGCAGCGAACTCAGGAATTGCACAAGAAAAATCAACATCTCTCTGCCACCCTAGAGCAACTGCAACGCACGCAAACCCAATTAATTCAAACTGAGAAAATGTCAGGGTTGGGGCAACTGGTGGCTGGAGTGGCTCATGAAATCAACAATCCAGTGAACTTCATCTACGGCAATCTGATCCACACTGCTGAGTATACGGGGAATTTACTGGACTTAGTGGAGCTTTATCAACAGACCTATCCAGCGACCAACCGCCAAATTGAGGAGAAGATTACAGAAATCGACTTGGACTTCCTGATTGAAGACTTGCCCAAGATACTGAGTTCAATGAAAGTAGGGGCAGAGCGCATTCGTCAAATTGTCCTATCCCTGCGAAACTTCTCGCGACTGGATGAAGCAGAAATGAAGCCTGTTGACATCCATGAGGGAATTGACAGCACACTCATGATTTTGCAAAATCGGCTGAAAGCAAAACCCGATTGTCCTGCCATTGAAGTTATCAAAGAATACGGCGATTTACCAAGGGTAGAGTGCTATGCAGGCCAGTTGAACCAGGTATTTATGAATATTCTGGCAAACGCGCTTGATGCTTTAGATCACTACAACGCTCAGCGTTCTGTGAAAGACGCACTCAATAATCCCAGTTGCATCACAATTCGGACTAAGTTATTGACTAACAATACTCAGCCTAGTCATTCTAAAAGAGTGGTAATTCAAATTCAAGACAACGGTTCTGGGATGACACAACAGGTTAGACAACAGTTGTTTGACCCCTTCTTCACCACAAAACCTATTGGTCAAGGGACTGGATTAGGACTGTCAATTAGCTATCAAATTGTAGTTGCTAAACATGGTGGCTCCCTCGAATGCTTTTCTGAACCCGGTCGAGGGGCTGAATTCTGGATTGAAATTCCAGTTGACCAAAGCAGTAGTGACTGTACTGCCGTGGCTAGCCCTGTCAAGGTGTTTGCTGAGCTTGCTTCAAAAGTCGAGCTGTAGATACATGACGATGCAGTGGGTCTACAATCAAGTCCGGTTTTTTCTTCTTAGGAGAACGAGGTTGTTTAAGCAAAGATTTCAAGTTAACTAGCTGGGCTAAATCTGTCAAGCAAAGAGCAAATTGGGGGGGTGATAATGATCCGACACTCCTCCAGTATATATAGCAATCCTAAATCATTATCTACACTTATTATGATATAATTATATGCAATAATTGATTGTGACAATAAAAAAATGAATAACTTACAAATGCCACAGAAAGATATGGAAAAAGAAAGAGCGGCGTTAGAATCTTTCATTAAAAGCGATCGAACTGTAAGAGAACTCAAGCGAGCAATAGCTGTCAGGATGGCTATCGAAGGTAAACTCTACCATGAAATTAGCAAAATTTTAGGTGTAAGTAAATTTTTTATTGGTTATTGGAAAAAACAATTTAAAACCAAAGGCGTCGCAGGGATCAAACTAGGGCATAAAGGGTCAAAAGGATATTTAACATCTCTACACAAAACTGAAGTAATCGAATGGCTAAAGAATAAAGAATATTGGGATTTCGATGAGCTAGTTACTTAGGGCTTGCTGAAAAAGCCTAAAACCCTTACATCAAAAGACTTGGGCTCGTTTTAGCGCTGAAAATGTGCAAAGATAGTAGCTAAAATGAGTCAAAAGCCCAGCACACTATCATTTTCGTAATGTACCGAAAACTTGACTAGGGCCCCAAAAGAGCCATCCAACTTTGACCTCCCCTTCGAGGGGCAATTGTCAGATGATAATCGTTGGGTAATCATGGCGAAACTAATTCCGTGGTCAGAATTTGAAGTCGAATATGCCCAAAATTTTACAGTTTCAACGGGAGCTCCAGCTTGCGTCATTTCGGATAGCATTGGGAGCATTAATCATTAAAGAAAGGTTAGGAACTAGCGACAAAGAAACAGTAGAACAAATAAGAGAAAACCCATACCTACAATACTTTATAGGCATGACAACCTATAGTAGTGAAGCACCATTCGATTCATCCATGTTCGTTCATTTTAGGCAGAGAATAGGTGTCAGTCTAGTCAACAAAATTAACGAAAAAATGGTTAAAGACCAGACAGAAGTGCCAGCAGTAGAAGTCAAACAAAAGTCATCACAAATAAGTGAGGCTAAAAATCAAGGCAAATTAATATTAGATGCAACCTGCGCGCCAGCAGACATTAAATATCCGACCGACTTAGGACTATTAAATCAAGCTAGGGAACATACCGAAAAAATTATAGATGCTCTACATACTCAAATTCAGTCACCAGTAAAAAAAAAAAAATAACATATCGAAACACAGCCAGAAAAGAATACTTAACAATAGCCAAAAACCGGAAGCCCTTACGAAAAGCACGAAGAAAAGCGATTAAAAAACAACTTCAATATATCAAAAGAAATTTGGCTCATATCGATAAAATGGGTCAGCTACAGTTGCTGAGTAAATATCATTATAAAATGCTGTTAGTGGCTACAGAGGTCTACCGTCAACAGTTATGGATGTATGAAAATAAAGAACAGAGTATTCAGGACAGAATAGTAAGTTTAACACAACCACACATCCGCCCAATTGTCAGAGGAAAAGCCGGGAAATCCGTTGAATTTGGGGCAAAAATGTCAGCGAGTTGTCGTAATGGGTACGTGTTTTTAGACCGAATTAGTTGGGATAATTTTAACGAATCTGTAGACTTAAAAACACAAGTAGAAGAATTTAAACGGTTCACGGGATTTTACCCAGAATCAATTCATGTAGATCGGATTTATCGAACGAGAGACATTCTTAGCTTGGTGCAAAGAAAGAGGGATTAGGATGAGTGGTCCACCTCTAGGAAGACCCCCGACAAATATCAGCAAGAAAATGAAGAAACAGGCTCAGTTAGACGAGAGAATTCGTAACTCAATTTGTCAGAAAATTTGGAGAAGCTAAAAGAAGATTCAGCCTTGGTAGAGTGATGGCTAAACTTTCTAATACTTCTCAAACAACCATCGCCATAACTTTTCTGGTGATGAATCTTTCTGCCCTGCTGCGGCAGGCTCTTTGGCTTTTTTGTGTCTATTTCAGAACAAACAGCTTTTTTCAGTTTTTCTACCTTTACTGATTAGCAAAAATCGTATTTACCCAAGAAAGTTTAAATAAAACTTATCTCATCAATGTGAATGCGAATTCACTCATCTTTCTAAATACTGTTTTCTGACTTTTTCAGCAAGCCCTACTTATTTAGAGGGAAAATTTGGTGTCAGCTATAAATCAAAACAGAGCTATTATGAACTTTTATATCTGGCGAAGATTACCTGGAAAAAAAACTCAGAAAATCAATCCCAAATCTGATCCCGAACTGGTCAAAAAAAAGAGGGAACAAATTAAAAATATTTTAGCCAAAAACAAGGCTGGCATAAATTCTGGAGAAATAATAGTATTTTTTTTAGATGAATGTCATCTACTTCATGGCGATATCAATGGCTACGTTTGGGGTCGATCCGATCTAAGAATTGAAGTCCAAATTACCAATCAAAAAAATAGACAAACTTATTTTGGCGCACTCAATTATCAAACCAAACAATTCCATGTTAAAGGTTATAAATCTGGGGATAAAAAATCAACAGTTGAATTCATAAAATGCTTGCAAAATAAATACAAAGAGCGGAAAATTATCTTGATTTGGGATGGAGCTAGTTATCATAAATATGGAGAATTTAGAGATTATTTGTCAGAAGTTAATCGTGACAAAGAACCTGATAATTGGTCAATCACTTGTATTTTATTTGCTCCCAATGCTCCCGAACAAAATCCCGTTGAAGATATTTGGTTACAAGCTAAAAATTTTTTACTAAAGTATTGGTATTTATGTAAGTCTTTTAAGATGATTAAATTTTTGTTTGAGTTTTTCACAAAGGAACATAAATTTGATTTCCCCAAAATTCATCAGTACACCTATACATAGAAAATGATGGCTCTTCCGTACTTATTGTGCTAATTTTTCAGGAAAATGCCAAAAAAGTAATGCCCCTATTTCAAAATTTCTCAAATTTCTAAATCCAAAACCACACCTTTTTAATAGCTTTAATTTAGTATTAATTCCCTCTACTATCCCATTTGTTGTTCTTTCTTCAAAATAGCCCACAATCTCTCCCAACCATCTTTTGATTGTTTTTACACTTTTTTTATAGTATGGTTGTGCTTTTTTCAACCAATCTGTTAATTCTAATATCCCGTCACCCAAATTATTGCTTTTTTCAAATAAAGAGTGAAACTCTTCTTTTAAAGTGTGCATAGCTCCTACTCTTAGTGAAGCATCTTTTACTTGTTTTAATTTTATTTTATCGTCGTCAGATAACTTATTTTCTGCTTTCAACAATGTATATTTACTTCCTTTTAAACTATCCAATAATTTAGATTTTTCTTTCGCTTTCAGCGATAATGCTGCCTTTTTTTGCTCAATTCTCGACTGATTTAATTCCTCATAAATCATTTTTGTCACATGAAATCTATCTACTGTTACATCAGCATTCGGGCAAATCTTTTTGACTAATGACTTATAATTACCAGTCATGTCCATACTTACTTCTTTGATCTGGCTTAAGACTTTTTCTCCCCATTCAAGCATCTTTTTTTTGATTGCTTCTTGTTTTCTTTCGGCAACTAAGCCTATTAATTTATGTGTTTCTAAATCTACTAATACAACTATAAATTTTCCTTGCCCTTTTACTAAACTAATTTCATCTATGCCGAGTTTTTGTAAGTTTTGTACATCAACCGGTAATATTTTATTCGCTACAGTCTTTACCATTGACCAAACTTCTTCGGCGTTGCTTATTTACGGTATGAAATAAATAATTGAAAAATCCAGAAGCTTTGTAGACGCTGGTTTTTATGAATTGCATATTTAGCCTTTCATACCGTAAATCAGCAACGCCCGCAATCCAAAACAACAAGACTGGCGAAATTTGAGTATAATAATATGCTGCCAATACCACGGCAAGCAAACTAGAAATTAGGATTGCTCCTCCTGCAAATCCAAGTCCAGAAGTATCAGCCAGGAAATCGCCCAAGGAAGTACCCAAAGTATTTGAAATTAGAATTGCAGTCCAATAAAGCATCTCAATTTTAGGTGTTTTGACGTTTTTGACAGATAGAGATCCAACACTGAATTGCCAAAACGCAAAAATAGCAAAAAGAAGAGTAATTAAAATCGCAGATCCCGCAGTGTAGCCAAGCCCTAAAGTACGATTCATGTAATCTGACATCGTTGTACCAGCCGTGCTGGTTGAAAGGATGACAGTCCAATAAAGCAAAGGGTTATAGCTTTTCGAGGTCAATTGAGTGACAAGAGAAATTAAAAATACTCCAATTAATATCAGAGAACTAACTGCATAGCCCACATTGATCGTCATCGACAAAAGGTCTCCTGCCGTTTCTCCCAGAGTGGTTGCACATATTTTCATTATCCAGAAAAACGCGGTGATTTGTGGAAGTTTGCTCATTTTTGCGATCGGGTTATGGTACTTTGGCGACTTCACTCTAGATGATCAATGTCAAGAACTCGGAAAGATTGATTGCATTTGTGTTTACCAGGGATAATGTGGCAATTGCACCGTGAAACAACTGCCCACGCCTAGCTGACTTGTAACAGTAAAGGTAATCTGATGATTTGATAGTTAATCAGTCTTGTTGGTCGATCGCCATTGGGGCTAGTTTCTTCTGCTTAAAGCTTAAGTAAATAACCAGACTCATGATTATAGAAAGAAAAAGCATACTTGTTCCCACCGTACCAAAACCAAAACAACCATTTGTAGTAGGTTGTGACAATAAATCGCCAGTAGATGCTCCCAGTGGACGAGTCAAGATGTAGGCTATCCAAAATGCCAAGACAGCATTCATTCTGAAGTAATAATAACCAGTGGCTACTATCGCAATTAAAACGCCGAATACTAGCGCTGATTGTGCATAACCCAGCTTCAAAGCCTCTGCTATAAAGTCTCCTGTTGCGGTACCCAAAGCAAATGTAAATAAGATAGCAGCCCAATAAAATAGCTCTCTTTTGGCTGTGTTGATGGAGTGCATAGCTAATGTTTTTTCGTTTGAATACCACAGCAAAAAAACGGCAGACAATACAACAGTGAAAACTATATTAATTGTCGTCAAGCTAACTCCCAGCTCATCTACCAATCTATCGGTAATTAGTGTGCCAGTGATGCTCATCAAAACGACTACAATCCAGTAACTCACTGGGACATACCGTTTAAGCCTAAACTGATTCAAAAGCGCAATCAGTAACACAGCGCTCATAACATAGGATGTAACGCTTAAACCAAGATTCAGGTTTACCGACAGATAATCAGCCAGAGTTTCACCTACTGTGGTTGCCAGAACCTTAATAATCCAGAAGGAACCTGTAACCTCTGGAACCCTGTTTAGTATCTTCTTCATAAGATTTCTCTTTTGGGTTTGTTGAGTGTTCTAAATCTGGGATATTTCCCCAAGTAAGGGCAGGCATTCATAGCACTGCCCCTACTCTATTTGTTGCCTCAAGAAAGCGAATTATTTCGGAATTTACTTCTTGGCATCATCATTAGTTTCCCCATCGCCATCACCACCGGCCGCCTCGGAACTTTGAATGCTGCTGCGGGGATAAACACTCTCATTACTCTCATTTTTGACGTTGGTTGTGTTGAGAATTTTACCGTTACCGGCATCTACATTTACTTCCTGCTGACCGATCGCAACTGAGTACACAACATTGCCATCTTCGTTTTCTAATTTGACGCGACTTGCTGTGCCACCTTTCGCTGCTTCCGCCGCCGCTTTTGCTTGTTGTGGTGTAATTTTAGCTAGAGATTGCAGGCGACTTGATTCTTGCTTTTCTTGGGCCTCGTCGTTAGTTTCGCCGTCGCCATCACTGGCTTCTGCTTTGGGATTGCTGCTATTCTGAGGCATGGCGGCAACGTGAGATTTTGCTGGCGAAGCGTACACAGTTCGGACTAATCCACTGACTGCTAAAGTACCTACCAAAGCTGCTGCTAAAGCGATTTTTGTTGAGGTTTTCATGGTGTAAAACTTTTTCAATTTAGGTTTGTAGTTTCACTGTAGAGCGCAAAAGTCAAGAACTTAGCAAGATTTGTTTTAGTTGGAAATTTTTTGAGTGATTTTTCGTTTTCTTCTTCACCGGATAGCAAATCGTTACCTATTGTGCGATCGAGTGGATCGTGCCACATTCTGCCGTCTAAATTATTCATGAATGGTGGAACCACATCCTTTCCCTGCGGGCCAAGCATCTTGTCTTTGCTGGCATTACCCGCAGCTAACGAGTTTTCATTAACCTCGCCGTTGCTTAAGTTGTCAACAAGAGTGATTTTAGTTGAAGTTTTCACCGTTAAATCCCTTCAATGTGAGTTGGCGATTTCACTCTACAGGGCAAATGTCAAGAACTTGGCAAGATTATCTGTCTGAAAGTTAAGAGATTTCATCCTGATTTCATTTTTGGGTGTCAACCTAAGTTAAATGGCGATTTAACCTAGGTTGAGGTGCTGTCGCGGTGAGGAGTGCGATCGCACTTAAGATAGTAAGCATCAAGCGTGCAAGCTTTCGCAGCCACAGACCAAAATACCATCAACTGCGAAAATATCTCTCGATTAATAGTCGTCTCTGCTGATGTCCGAGGGCAAGATTTTTGTTTTTTAATTACTGATATTCGCCCAGCATTGTTTCAACAGTTATACTGGCTAAGTTATGAATAAGTTTTGATAAATTTCCTTGACTCGCTGTCTCAAAGTGCCATAATTTACCAATCATTGTTCTCAAAAAGTCAAGCACATGAAAACGCTCAAGTCAAGTTTAATTATTCTAGCCAGTGGCGGATTGCTATTTTTGGGAGCTTGCGGTGGCGACAAAACAAGCGATACAAATACTACTCCACCACCACCTCCTGCTGCCTCTCAACCTGCGTCTTCCGCTTCCGCCACGACTTCGGCGGCGACAGGAGCTAAAGGGGGTCAAGTTGTCAATTCTGGTGCTTACCATTTAGAGTTTGTACCTGAAAAAGAATCTACCGGAACTCACTTAGATTTGTATCTGCAAAAAGGCGAGAAAAAGGAACCAGTTGCTGACGCGAAAGTGACGGCTCAAGTGCAGTTGCCAAATGGAAAGCAACAAACTCTAGCGCTCAAATACGATCCAGAGGGCAAACATTACGCTGTTGTGTTTCCCGGCAAAGAACCCGGTCAGTATCCTGTGAAGGTGAATGCAGATATTAAGGGAGAAAAAGTAGACGGTCGTTTTACATTCACTCAGTAGTTTGACAGTCCTGGACGCACGGGTGGCTACAAACCGGGTTTTTTGCCTAATTTTTTGGCTGCAACGAAAGATTTTCGTACAAAAACCCGGTTTCTTTGGTATAAATGCGTAAATCCTGTTAAGTTATAATTGAATGATTCACTTTTAAGTAGCTAAAATTTCATCTTAATTTCATTCCTGAGACCCAAGCTAATAAATAAGAACAACAATTAGTTAAGTTTTCAGGGAACACAGCTATGAAAAAGTTAATTTACGCTACCGCCTTTACCGTCATCCTTGCATATAATGCCCCTGCTACTATTGCGGGAGGAGCAATGCAAAATGCTAATATTCCTCACCTTGTTGGTAGCGCTGCAACTCCTAATAAAGCTCGCTTTCAAGGTGCTACCCATCATTTTGAGGTTCACGTTCAGGGAAGAGCTCTTTCGGAAATTGCGATCGCCCTTCCAGACAATCTGAGCATCAGGGGAGGGATTGAGGTAAAAAATCAATCCAATCAGAAAATCAAGACTCAAGTTTCTGTCAACAACCAAAAAGCCACCGTAGTTTTTGCTCAACCAGTCGCTCCTGATACCACCATCTCAATTGATATGCGAGGTATTCATACTCCCGGTTACAGTCGCAATTGGGGGTATGCAATTTCTGGTAAAATGGTAGGAATAAACGCAGAAATTCCCCTCGGTAGAGTTGGGATTCAAACTTACTAATAGTAATAAAATTATGGAAAGATTCTGTGTTCTACTCTCATTTTGAAAAAGTCAAAATTCGCGTTTATTGTGGCACAAGCGTTCAGCCCGTTGGGCTACCTGCGGTTGAAAATCTGAAATTCAAACTGCTTCCTGCATTGCCAATAACCTTCTAGTTTCAGACTTCTGCTGCCTGATTGGTAGCGAAATTACAAACTCAGTACCTTCTCCAACTCTCGAAAGGCACTCCAAGCAGCCGCAGTGCTTTTCTCGAACAATTTCGCAGCTAATTGATAACCCTAAACCCGTTCCTTTACCGGCGGGTTTCGTGGTGAAAAAGTGATTAAATATTTTAGCCTTGACTTCTTCAGTCATTCCAGGGCCGTTGTCGGAAATGCGGATGATTGCCCGATCGCCCTCCGCGACTTCCGTGCTAATCTGAATTGTAGGACAGCTTCTCTGACCATTCAAAACAGCCGCATTAGAACAGTCTCGCAAAACATCAATCGCATTGCTGATAATATTCATAAACACCTGATTTAATTGCCCTGCATAACATTCTACCAGCGGCAAATCCCCGTAATTTTTAATCAATTCGATACCCGGAAGTTTGCCGTTCGCTTTCAGTCGGTGCTGGAGAATTAACAGAGTGCTGTCGATTCCTTCGTGAATCGAAGCCAAACTCATGCCATCTTTATCGAAACGGGAAAAATTACGCATAGACGAAACAATCACGCAAATTCTGTCAGTTCCTACCTTCATTGAAGAAAGCAGTTTGGGCAAATCTTCCCTGAGAAAATCTAGTTCTACTGTCTCAATTTCCTTCTGAATTTCTTCTACCGGATTGGGATAATATTTGCCGTATAAGTTGACCAGACGTAACAAATCTTCAACATAATTGCGGGCGTAGGCGATGTTCGCATCAATAAAGTTGATGGGATTGTTAATTTCGTGGGCAATTCCTGCTGTCAGTTCACCCAAAGCTGATAATTTTTCGGTATGTACTAATTGAGCTTGGCTTTCCTGAAGTTTTTGCAAAGCTCGCTCTAGTTCTCCGGCTTTTATTCTCAAGTCTGCTTCAGATTGTTGCAGCGCTTTTTTAGCTTTTTTCCGCTCTTGAACTTCTTTAATTAAATAATTATTTGCTTGGGAAAGTTTGCCAGTTCTTGCTTGCACTCGCTGTTCCAATAATTCGGCTAGTTCAGCCAGTGCTGTCTCGGCTTTCCGGCGTTCTGCAATCTCATTTTCTAATGCTAAATTAGCGGCTTCTAGCCTTGCTGGGCTGGGAAGTGCCAGTGCAAAAGGCATCAATGTTAATAGCAACAAAACTGAACTACCAGCGACGAAAACTGTAATCGCTTTCATGAATTGTGAGACTAAAGACTCAGGAAACCATAGATACCATGTTTCGATTACGTGAATTGTGCCGCAGGTGACGAAGAATGCTCCGAATACCAGAAACATCCACTGAAACGGGATATCTCGCCCTTTGTAAAGCGAGTAAACCAGCATTGTGGGAATTGCATAATAGGCAATTACGATCAGAACTTGCAGCCATTCCCAATTAAGCATTCCAGAGTTTGCTGAAACCGTAGCAATTGCTAAGTCAATCATAAACAATCCTTAGTTAATTTGAATTGGGTTTAAATCTCACTAATTTTAAGTTGCTAGATAGATGCACCCTGTTGTTTGCACTTAATTTCCTATTTCGTTACTGCTGTTTTTTGATTTGAATGGAAAAAAGACTCGACCGCCCAAACTTTGAAAATAAATCCCGCCAACGGTCATTAAGAACGCGAAATAAGCAAAGCCCTGCACCAAATAAAGCTTGTCAGTGTAGCCAAACATCGCGCTCAGCAACAAACCGGGAAACTTTTCTTCGGGAAGCACTTTAGAGGTATTCCAAACCATCGGGCCGAGAATGCAAGAGTGTACTTTGGCAAATCTTTCGTAATAGAAACACATCCCTGCTGACTCGCGATTTGCTTGCGATAAAATATTCACCGCGCTGTCAAATAATCCTAAAGTAGATACCACTAAACCCGCTACAATGAAGAGCAATAAAATGCCCATATACTTAAAAAACAAGCGGATATTAATTTTCACTCCCCATTTAAACAGCAGCACGCCAACTCCGGCGGCTGAAAGTATTCCTCCCAAAGCGCCGATGGCTGGAAGAATGCCTTGTTGAAACTTAGCGACGACAAACAAAACGGTTTCAAATCCTTCGCGCAAAACGGCAATTAAAACTAAACTAAATACGCCCCAACCGGCATGAGAGTTTTGCGTTAAGGCAGCACTTACTGCGCCTTCAACTTCGGCTTTCATAAATCGCGCTTGCTTGGTCATCCAGAGCAGCATCCAGCTCAGCATTGCTATTGCTAAAACTCCAAAACTTGCCTCTAGCAGAGATTCCATAATTGGTGCAAAGGGCTGATTGGATGCGGACAAAATTTGAATAGTCCAGCCGAACAGTACACCTATCAAAGCGCTGGCAATAAGTCCGACGGCGACACCGCCGAAAACCCAAGGATTTAAATAACTTTGTCCCGATTTTTTGAGGCAAGCTAGAACGATTCCGACAACTAATGCTGCTTCCACTCCTTCGCGGAGAGTAATTACAAATGTGGGCAATGCTTCGCTAAAATTCATCTTTTTAGTTAAGGTAATATGTGGAGGTAATTGGTATATTTTTATCCAATTACCGTTGGCGGTTTGAGTTAATTATTCAAAACTTACGCATCAAAGCAAAGAAACCGGGTTTTTTGACTCTTATTGAAGGTTTTGGGCAAATATTTGGGTTGAAAAACCCGGTTTCTAGCTACCCGTGCGTCGAGGACTATCTTTTAGGATGCGGGTTTGAGAACTTTTTGGCTGTCGTTTTCGATCGTCTTAATTAGCAAGGCGACTTGTTCGGTGGTTTTTATCGGGGCTGGCGGCGCGATCGCAGTTGGCCAATTTGCCTTAAGTTCAGTCATGTTGGCAACAATTGCTTTGTCGATATCCGGGTTAGTTTTAGCCACTTGAGCGGCAATATTTTGGTACAGCATTTCCGCGTACATGACGAAACCCCGCGAATCTTGGTATTCAATAACTGCGGAAATTTTGCCGTTAGCAACTGCCGCTCCGTATTCGGAATTAGCTGTATCTAGCAAGCCGTTAATCACTTGCAATACGAATTTCGGATCTTGGCGCTGCGCTTCGGGAAGGGCGGCAATTGCTCCATCTACAGCTTGCATTGATGTATTAAATTCTGCATTTACTTGAGCCGGATCTTTTGCACCCGCTTTAATTAAATCCTGCAATTTAATTAAAGTTGTCTTAAATTCGGGAACTTTTCGCTCGTTTAGCTGGTCTTCTACGTCGGCATAAATTTCTTCTACCGGGTGACCGATGTGCGGTTCGGCTTGGTCTGGTTTGCCTGCATCCAAGAGTTCTTTGGCTACAAAAAGATGCCCTTTCATCAAGCCGAGTTTAGTCATGTAGTCTACATCTTTGGCTTCCCCTGTGAGGACGACATCTTCAATAGTCACCATGTCTTTAATTTGGTCGAATTGGGCTTGATTGATGACATTTTTTGAGACCAATTCTTCTGTTTTTCCGTAGGGGCGGCTGGCTTGAATTTTGTTAGAAAGTGCCGGGATTCCTAACTTGGCTTCGAGTTTATCTAACTCCGAAAGAATGGCGGTATTAATGTTAATTCCGCCTTTGCCGCTGTGATTCATGCTGTGGCCGCTTGTTGCTGCGGGACTAGCAGTGGCGGTGGGTGAGGCGGTGCTGCCGGTGTTGCTGGCGGTGGGGGTGGAAACGCAACCAGTCAAAGCAACGAGGATTGCTGTAGCGGCGGCTGTGGGTAATTGGCGAAAGGATGGTAACATGGCAGTTGATGATTTTTTGGTTAGGTGCAGTAGGACTCGCCTGTTATCAAGAAAGTTTCTTAATTATTTGCGAGTTAATGATTCTACCTATTTATGATAAATTTGGGTAGATAATTTAAGATTTTCTTAACTTAAATAGACGCAGATCGATCGCGATTTGGGTTAAGCGATGACTTCAAATAAACCCATGCAGCCTGCTTCGGCGATCGCATCTTGATGGGGATGAAACATATATTTTCCGCCGTAGCCGTAGCTAAATTCTAAAATATGTCGTTCAGCTACTCCCATTGTAATGACATCTGTTTTCTCGCTGGGAGTTAAAGTCATTCCCGTACGATATACGTCAAAAAAATTGGCGTGCAGGTGAAAAGTCACTGCCGATTCATACTCAATCATGTTCATTACATACAGCCGGATCAGCTGATTTTTGTAAATTTGGATCGGGTTGTTCATATAATAATTTGGCATCCCGTTAAAAGCGTAAAGTTCATTTTTTTCGTCATCGTTTACGTCGTATCCTCCCATGATTAACAGGATTTCGTCTGCCGGAGGGCGGGGTTTTGGCGGATCGATAATGAACATTCCATAAAGTCCTTTACCGATGTGGCGCGTTACGGGTGCAACGTGACAGTGATATAGATGCAGCCCGTAGGGAAGTGCGTCAAATTCATATATAAATGCAGCGCCGTTTCTGATCGGTTTAACGCCATCCATTTCTGTAGGATGAACGCCGTGAAAGTGCAGTGAGTGAGAATGTCCCGCTTTGTTAGAAAAAATGACGCGGATGCGATCGCCCTCAGTTGCTCTCAATGTCGGCCCCGGCACGCGATTGTTCACATTCCAGGTGTTGAAACTAACGGCGCTGTTAAGCTGGACGATCGATGTGTTAGCTTCCATGCGAAATTCCCGCACCGTGCGCCCGTTTTCCCGCGTCACCGTGCCGTAATCGAAATCCCGCGCAATTTGCATCGGGTTGATCGTGCTAGCTGCGACTGGATCGGCAGCCATTGGTGGTATTCTCGCCGCAGCCGATCGCCTTTGGGTAAAATTTTGCAGTGCGATCGCTGCGCCCGCTACCCCAGCACCACCTATTCCTAGCTGTAGGAGTTGGCGGCGAGTCCAGTGCCCCGGCTTTTTCATCGCGGAGCGATCGGATAAGTCTGCCATACTTCTTGATAATAATTGTCAAAATTTGGGCTGCATTCGAGTATAAGACATTTCCAGCTTATTGTCAATTTTTGTCAATTGTTATTTTTTTATGCGAACTCAAGAGATTTCATACTGATTTCATTTAAGTGTGTCAACTTATATATTGGGGGTTGGCGCTGGCGGCAGCTAACAATGTATACAGATTGACTGCTGTAAATTAATCTTATGAGAATTTTGCTAGTTGAAGACGAGCCAGATTTAGGAAAAGCGATCGATCGCACTTTGAAGCAAGAAAAATACATAGTTGACTGGGCCCAGGACGGAAATGAAGCTTGGGAATATCTAGACAGTCAGTGGACACAATACACCCTAGCCATTTTTGACTGGTTGCTTCCGGGATTGTCGGGAATAGAACTACTGCGAAGATTGCGCGCAAAACATAGTTTTTTGCCAGTTTTGATGCTGACAGCCAAAGACAGGATGGAAGATAAAGTCGCGGGATTGGATGCGGGGGCTGACGATTATTTGGTCAAGCCTTTCGGGATGGCGGAACTGTTAGCAAGGTTGCGCGCATTACAAAGGCGATCGCCCCAAATACAGCCTCAACAGCTACAAATTGGAAATCTCGCCTTAGATTGCGGGAATCGCACGGCTTGTCATCTGAATCAAAACGGCACAAACCAGACAATTTCGCTGACTAACAAAGAATTTCAACTGCTAGAATATTTCATGAAACATCCGAACCAAATTGTCACCACCGACCAAATTCGGAATCAGATATGGGAAGCCAGCGCAGATACCTTTAGCAATGTAGTAGCCGCTCAAGTGCGCTTGCTGCGGCGCAAACTCGAATCAGTTGGCTGCGCGAATTTAATTGAAACTGTCCACGGTGTTGGATATCGGATGAGAAATTGAAAGAAACCCGGAGGGCGGACACGAGTACCGCCCCTAAAGAAACAGAAACTCTGCGTTGTATGCGGTTCACAAAAAAACATCAGGCTCAACTACCAATTACCAATTCTCAATGCCCAATTCTCAATTCTCAATGCCCAATGCCCAATGCTCAATGCCCAATGCCCAATGCCAAATTATGAAATGTGAATCAAAACAAACTATTTAATCGAACTCGATCGCAATTAGCCATTTCCTATGCCGCAGTAATGGGTTTGATTTTAAGCTTGTTGGGATTTGGCGTGTATAAGGCAATCGCCCACGCGCACTGGATCGCCATAGATCGCGAACTAGAATCGGTAGCGGGGACACTCCACGACAGCCTCGAAATCAAGCTACAGCAGCCAGGACGTTTGGAACCCATAGTCTATGAACTTTTGCCAAACCTCCGCGTAATTGGAGTTAACGGCATGAAAGAACAGTTGCCAAACCGCCATATTTTAAGCGCGCTGAATCAAAGTTATTATTATATTCGTTTGTTTGACAATTCAGGGAATTTGATTGCTACAGCAGGCGCTTATCCCGAAGCATTGCCGCCGACATTTAACTCGCAACACTGGCAAACGATCGCTGACAGCCAAGGCAATATTTATCACCAAATTTCTGTATCGCTGCACACTAGAACACAGCAAGATTGGGGATATTTTCAAGTAGGGCGAAGTTTGCAAGATTTCAATAGTTATCTCAGTACAGTGAGATTAATTTTGAAATTGGGATTGCCGACAGCGTTAATTTTGGTAGGCTTTTCTAGTTGGTGGCTGGCTGGATTGGCAATGAAACCGATTTATTCTTCCTACCGACAAATCCAACAGTTTACGGCGGATGCTGCCCACGAATTGCGGACGCCTTTAGCGGCATCCCAAGCAACAGTAGAATCAGCCCTGTTGATGCCAGCATTGGATGAGAAAGAAGCGCGGGAAGTTTTGCGAACTGTCGATCGCCAAAACCGACGATTGACTCAGTTAGTGGCTGATTTGTTGCTGTTGGCGCGGATGGACTCTCAAGCGATCGCCGATCGCCCTCAGCTTTGTTGTTTGAATGACTTGGTTAGCGATTTAGTCGAGGAATTGGCGGCTTTGGCGATCACCTCCGAGGTAGCGCTAACATCCGAAATGCGCGTACAGCAGCAGTTGAATGTTGTCGGAGATGCCGATCGACTTTACCGTCTGGTTACTAATTTAATTGTCAATGCCATTCAATACACTCCGGCTGGCGGAAAAGTCACAGTTATCTTAGATTCCAGTCACCAAGAGGCGATCATTCAGGTTCAAGATACCGGGATTGGGATAGCGGCGGCAGATTTAGCGCGCATATTCGATCGATTTTACCGAGTTAATAGCGATCGATCGCGCCATACCGGCGGATCGGGACTCGGATTGGCGATCGCCCAAACCATCGCCCGCGCCCACCGCGGCAGCCTCAGCGCCCGCAGCGAATTGGGTTTCGGCAGCACCTTTGTCCTGCGGTTGCCTTTGTAAGGTACTATGTGAGGGAAACCGAATCATCTTTTTAGGGTAATCCCTTTTGCAGAAGATAGCGCGATCGCCGAAAATTATTAAGTAGTCAGTAATCAGTTGACAGTTGACAGTTGACAGTTGATAGTTGTTGGATATAACAACGAATAACCACTAACTAATAACTAATAACTAATAACTACTGACTACTGATTCCTAAAAACTACCACACAGAAAAACTATGACAGTTTTAGAACAGGGAACAATCTCCATCCATACCGAGAATATTTTCCCGATTATCAAGAAGTCGCTATACACCGACCACGAAGTCTTCTTGCGGGAACTAATTTCTAACGCCGTCGATGCCATAGCCAAACTCAAAATGGTTTCCCGTTCCGGCGAATACAGCGACGACATTGGCGAACCACAAATCAACATTGTCATTGATACTGAAAACAAAACCCTCTCGATTACCGATAACGGCATCGGCATGACCGCCGACGAGGTAAAAAAATACATCAACCAAGTCGCTTTCTCCAGCGCCGAAGAATTTATTCAAAAATACCAAGGCAGCGGCGACGACGCAATTATCGGTCACTTTGGTCTCGGTTTCTACTCATCTTTCATGGTAGCAAAGCAAGTAGACATTGATACTCTTTCCTACAAAGAAGGCTCCCAAGCAGTACACTGGTCTTGCGACGGTTCTCCCGCTTTTGAACTATCAGAATCTGCCCGCACAGAACGCGGTACTACCATTACTCTGACACTCCAAGATGAAGAACAAGAGTATGTAGATGCCACCCGCATCAAGCAGTTAATCAAAACCTACTGCGATTTCATGCCGGTTCCCATCAAATTTGAGGGAGAGGCACTCAACAAGGACAAAGCAATCTGGCGGGAATCAGCCAGCAATTTACAAAAAGAAGATTACTTAGAACTGTACCGCTACCTTTACCCATACCAAGATGAGCCGCTGCTTTGGGTACACCTGAATACAGATTATCCTTTCATTGTCAACGGAATTCTTTTCTTTCCGAAACTGCGGCCGGATGTCGATGTCACCCAAGGCAATATTAAGCTATTTTCCAACCAGGTTTTTGTCAGCGATCACTGCGAAGAAATTATCCCGAAATTTTTGATGCCGCTGCGGGGAGTCATTGACAGTACCGACATTCCGCTGAACGTTTCTCGCAGTTCTTTGCAAAGCAATCGCACAGTGCGAAGAATCGCTGATTATATTGCGAAAAAAGTGGGCGATCGCCTGAAAGAACTTTACCGCGATGACCGCAACGAGTACATCCGTTGCTGGCAAGATATCGGCACTTTTGTCAAATTTGGAGCCCTCAACGATGACAAGTTTAAAAAGCAAGTCGAAGATATCTTAATCTACCGCAGCACCTACGAGCCGACAGTAGAAAAGCCAGAAACTACCACCCCAGAAGTGCAGGTGCAAACTGAGGACGGAGATTTGTGGCAAGATGTAACTCCGAAATCGGACAGTTCTTCGACGCAGCCTTACACGACGCTGAAAGAGTATTTGGAACGCAATCAAACACGTCACGAAAATCGCGTGTTTTACTGCACAGAACCTGCGTCTCAAGCAACTTACGTCGCACTGCACAAAAGTCAAGGTTTAGAAGTGCTGTTTATGGATTCTTTCATTGACACGCACTTTGTGAGTTTCTTAGAAAGAGAACATTCAGATGTCAAATTCTCGCGGGTTGATTCTGACATTGACGACACGCTAATTGACAAAGAAAAAGAAGCGGAAATTGTCGATCCGACAACTAACAAAACTCGTAGTGAACAAGTTAAAGAAATGTTCCAAAAGGCTCTCAATAAGCCGAAAGTGAACATTCGCACTGAAGCTTTGAAGTCTGACTCTACTGAGGGTGCGCCACCTGCGATCGTCCTTTTACCGGAAGCTTTGCGCCGGATGCGCGATATGACGGCGCTTTTACAGCAGCAAGCGGCCGAATTCCCCGATGAACACGTTTTGCTGGTGAATACGTCTCACCCGCTGATTCAAAATCTGGCAAGTTTGAGCCAGGGTGCGATTATTCAAGACGGTGGCGAGTCTCCGTCGGCGCAGTTGGCGAGTATGATTTGTCACCACGTTTATGACTTGGCTTTGATGGCCCAGAAGGGTTTCGATGCTGAAGGGATGCAGGAGTTTGTCGAGCGATCGAATCAAGTGTTGACAAAATTGACTGAACGTGCAATGTAATCTTGCAAGTGGGCGCGCATTGCGCGCCTTGTCATTGCTATATAATGAGAGGCTGCATCAAAAAACGGTAATCTGGAGGGCAATATGTCACGGAAATGTCAGCTAACGGGCAAGAAGGCGAATAACGGTTTTGCGGTTTCTCACTCGCACCACCGCACTCACAAGTTGCAAGAAGCAAATTTGCAGTGGAAGCGCATTTGGTGGCCGCAGGAGAAGCGCTGGGTAAAATTACATCTTTCTACGAAGGCGATTAAAACCTTGGAACACAAGGGTTTAGAAGTAATGGCGAAGAAAGCTGGTATTAACCTTTTCAAGCTGTAAAAAACTTTGTTAATTGAGAAAAGGGCGATCGTGTAAATTAAAAGTGCGATCGCCCTTACTTTTAGAGAAAAACATAGATTATCGCCCAATACGGTTCAAAAGATCGGGCGGTTGAAACCGCTTCTATACAGACCAAGCCCGGATGGTGCGCGGGTTAAAGACCGATTGGTTGAAATTACCTTATTTTCTTCAGTCCGCGGAGGCGGACTTGGTTTTTGTAGGCGCGGTTTCAACCGTACGTCCTATCCGTATTGAGATTAGATCCATTTTCTGCATTGTAGTAAATAAGTAGTCATCTTGCCTTTGCCTTTAACTTCGATCGCACCGCGACTTTCAAAAACATACTTGTCCTGCAATTGCTGATAAGTTGTCGCTGTGACGTGAATGCTTCCCGGCAAGCCGTGAGATTCCATGCGGGAAGCCGTGTTAACGGTGTCTCCCCACAAATCGTAAATAAATTTTTTAATGCCGATGACTCCGGCGACAACCGGGCCAGTGTTGATGCCGATTCTGATACTAAGATGTTGATTTTGAGTCTTGCTGAAGTCAATAATTGCCTCCTGCATATCGATCGCCATTTCTGCGATCGCCTCTGCGTGATCCGGGCGAGGAATTGGCAGCCCTCCAACAACCATATAAGCATCGCCAATCGTCTTAATTTTTTCCAAACCGTGCCTTTCTGCTAGGTTGTCAAATGTCGAAAAGATGTCATTCAGCAAGGCAACTAATTCTGTTGGAGAAACTCGCGCACTCAATTGAGTAAAACCTACGATATCCGCAAATAAGACAGTAACATCAGCAAAAGTATCTGCGATCGTACTATCTCCCTGCTTCAACCGATTGGCTATTTCTTCAGGCAAAATATTTAACAACAACCGTTCTGATTGTTCCTGTTGAACTCGCAGTGCACTTAAAGTATCATTGAGAGCATTAGTTCGTTCTTCAACTCTAAATTCCAACTCTTCATTCAGCTTATAAAGCGCCATTTCAGCCAGCCTGCGGCCTGTGATATCCGTACCGATTGCCAACAGTCCCACGAACTTTCCGGCCGCATCAAACAGCGGTTTATTTGCCCACGATACCCAAACCCGATTGCCGTTACGCTGAATGCTTTCATGTTCATTTGTCGTATACTGTTCCGGGTTCTTTAAAATATGACTCAATAATACTGTCAGGTCATTTCCCGCTGTATCTGTCTGGGGAATAATTGTACCAACAGCATTTTTACCCAGTATTTCTTCTTCCCTGTAACCAAAAAATTTCTGTGAGAATTCGTTAAAAAAAGTAATATTACCTTCCGTATCTAATTTTAAAATAATGCTGTTAGCATTTTCCACTAATTCCCGATACTTAATTTCGCTTTCCCGCAGCGAATCCTGTGCTGATGTGAGTTCGGCCACTGTGGCAGCCAACAGCAGCGATGTAACTACAATTACGCTCATAAAAGCCTGCAAAAATAAGATTGCTTGATTGATATTTTCCGCTTTGGCAATAAACGGCCCACCTCCCTGAGAACCTCCCCAAATGGCGATACTGGATACAATAAAAGATGCTAAAACAGCCCCGCGCTGGCCGAATTGAATCGTTGCCCAAATGACTAAAGGAAATGGCAAGTATTCGAGGGGATAACTGGAGATATTACCTTCACTTTTTGAGTTATATACTAGCCAACTGACTGTTACCAATAATAGCAAGCATATGCCGCGCCAGATTTGGTTGGCAATTCTTTTATTGCCTGTATTTACTTGATTTTGTGCCGCTATTTTTTGGTATGTAATCAACAACAATGGCGTAAAAATTAAAACTCCTAAGGTGTCTCCCAAATACCAATTCCACCGAATTGCCCAATATTCGCTCCAGTCAACTAGACCAGTTACACACAGGCGCAGCGTGCCGAGAGTGCAGTTTATTTGAGTGGCAACTACAGCACCGTAAAAGACTAAATTGACTACATCGATCAGCCGATCGAGTGACGGGCGAAACTTGAATTTTTGCAGCAAGGTAAAGGCGCACAAAGCTTGTAAACAAGCGCAAAAGGCACTTATTGTTGCAAGTGTTAACGATACATTGAGGTTAATAGTCTCGTAAAAAAATACGCCTAAAGCTATTCCCGGCCACACGCGCCAACCAAATAATAACATTGCAGCTTGTGCAATTCCTGCGGGCGGCCAGACGCAGGTAGCTAATTTATTTACGCCTGGGATTGAAACTGCTATTTTTGCTCCTAAAGCGTAAACAAAGGCAACGGCAGCTATTTTTGCTAAGTATTGCCAATTTATAGATTGAGCAAATCGCAGAAACAGATTTTTGTTTTGGTTCATACTCAGCTTTATATTTTTAATTAGCTATGCAAACAGCTAAGACGATTAGGATCTAATTAATTGCACAAATATGAGCTGAACATTGTTTATTCCTTTTTCCCTCTTTTTTTCCTCTTCCTTCTTCCCTCTTCCTTCTTCCTTCTTCCTTATTTTACAATTTAATGCCTGTGAGAAAATAAGTGTTCATTTCACCTTTGCCTTTGACTTCGATCGCGCCGCGACTTTCAAATACATACTTGTACTGCAATATATCATAAGTTGCAGATGTGACTTGGATGCACCCCGGTAAGCCGTGGGATTCCATGCGGGAAGCGGTGTTAACGGTGTCTCCCCACAAATCGTAGATGAATTTTTTAATCCCGATGACTCCCGCGACAACCGGGCCGCTGTTGATGCCGATTCTGATGCTGACATCTTGATTTTGGGTGTGGCTGAAATCAATAATTGCCTGCTGCATATCCAGGGCCATTTGGGCGATCGCCTCTGCATGATCGCTGCGGGGCACGGGCAGCCCTCCTACTACCATATAAGCGTCACCAATCGTCTTAATTTTTTCCAATCCGTGCTTTTGGGCTAGGCGATCGAAGGTAGAAAAAATGTCGTTAAGCAACGAAACCAATTCCGGCGGAGAAATTTGGGAACTAATTTGCGTAAAACCGACTATATCCGCAAACAATACTGTTACTTCAGCAAAAGTATCGGCGATGATGCTTTGGTCTTGTTTGAGTCTTTCGGCGATCGCTTGCGGCAAAACGTTGAGTAGGAGGCGATCGGATTTTTCTTGTTCTAATCGTAAAGCTGCCTCAGCTTCTTTGCGAGTTGTGATATCTTCAACAGTACCTTCGTAATACAGTAAATTTCCATGTATATCGCAGACAGTATAAGCATTTTCGGCAATCCAAATTATACTCCCATCTTGACGGTAAACTTGAGATTCCAAATCCGATACTTTGCCGTTAGTTCGCATTAACTGTATGACTTCGGCGCGCTGTTCTGGGTCTACATATAGCTGGCGGTTGATATCAGTTAAATTGGCCATCAACTCCTCGCAAGAACTGTAACCATAAATGCGAATCAAAGCAGGATTGATGCTGAGATATTCCCCATCTGGAGTAGTTTGAAATATCCCGACGATCGCATTTTCAAAAATGCTGCGGTATTTGGCCTCAGCTTGCCGTAGCGCTGCTTCAGCGCGCTGGCGTTCCCGCGCTTCCACTGCGAAAGTTACAGAATCTGTTAGAGAAACAGCGAAACTTTGTTCTTCAATAGTCCAATTGCGGGGCATTCCTACGTGTTCCAAACAGAGAATTCCTGCTATTTTTCCGCCTATTTGAATCGGGGTATCTAGCATGGAAGTGATGCCCAAGGGAATTAGGTAAAATTCCTCAAATTCTCTAGTTCTAAAATCTTTTTGCGCGTCAAAGGCAGCAATTGCGCGTTCTTCTCGCAGTGCTTGAAAATAGACAGGATAGTCTGCTGCTGCTAATTCCATACCCTTTGAGTGCTGGTTGGCGGTGCGATCGAACAAATCCAGGCACTCCATCTTAGATTTAGGGCGATCGTACAACCATACACTCGATCGGGTAACTTCCAGAGTACGGCTAGCAGTCTCAGTGATTTCTTGAAGCGCTTTGGTTAAATCGCCTTGATTCAGCGCTTTATTTTTGGCTAAATCAATTAATGCCGATTTTTGTTTCTGTAGCTGAAGTTCGCTTTGTTTCAGGGCATTTGTGCGCTCTGCAACTCGGATTTCCAGCTTTTCATTCAGCTTTTGCAAGGCTATTTCAGCGTTTCGGCGATCGGTGATATCTGTGCCGATGCAGAGGATGCCCTGGAGTTCTCCCGCTGCATCAAACAGCGGTTTATTTGCCCAAGCTACCCAAATGCGAGATCCGTCGCGCCGGATATTTTCATTTTCATAGTTAGTAAAGCGATCGGGATTTTGTAAAATTTCATTATAAACCGACTGTAAGTTATTCCCTTCGTCGTCGGTTTGGGGAATAATTGTTCCCACTGCATTTTTCCCCAGGATTTCTTCCTGATTGTAGCCAAACAATATTTCAGCAAACTCATTAAAAAAAATAATTGTGCCTTTTGGCTCCAATTTGACAATAATACTGTTAGCATTCTCAACCAACTCTCGATATTTAATTTCACTTTCTCGCAGAGAATTTTCGGCGGCTGCGCGTTCGGCTACCGTCGCTGCCAATAATAGCGAAGTAATCGTAACTACAGCCATAAAAGCTTGTAAAAATAAAATAGCCTGACTAATATTTTCTGCTTTAGCTATAAATGGCCCACCTCCATTAGAACTGCCAAAAATTGCGATGATGGAGACAACTAACGAGGCCAGAACAGCGGCCCGCTGACCGAATTGGAGCGCCGCCCAAATTATCAAGGGAAACGGCAAATATTCAAGGGGATAGCGAGAAATAGAAGCGTCATTTTTTGACTCAAATACAAACCAGCTCAGCCCAATTAATAATATCAACCATACTCCCCGCCAAATTAGATAATTTTTCGGTTTCTCTGTTTGTCTTTTTAAACGGTCTGCCGTGACTTTAGGGCGAAAGAATATGAGAATTAACGGAGTGAAAATCAAAACTCCCATTGTATCTCCCAACCACCAATTCCAGCGAGCAGAAAAATAGCCTGCCCAATCTACTTTTCCTAGTAAGTATAGGGAAAAAGCGCCAATAGTGCAACTAATCTGAGTGGAAATTAACCCGCCAAACAAGATTAAATTAACTACATCTTTCAAACGTTCTAGAGATGGACGAAACCCCAGCCAGCGTAGCGCAGTTACTGCAAACACAGCTTGCAAAATTGCCCCGAGGTTTCCTCCCACCCAGACCGCGAATATCTGTTCACTTGGGTTAACAAAATTGAGTAAAAATATACCCAAAACAATCGCAGGCCAGACTTTTCTACCAAACAATAAAAGTCCGGCTTGTGCAATGCCTGCGGGCGGCCACACCGAGGAAGCAAAGGGACTGACACCTTGAATTGAAAATGCTAGCCTCGCCCCCACGGCGTAAGCGATCGCCACGACAGTTACTTGGGCTAAGTACCGCCAAATTCGGGATTGAGGAAATCGAAGAAACTGACTTAGATTCAGATTCATATAGCAATCCTAAATCATTTTCTATGTATAGGTGTATTGATGGATTTTGGGGAAATCAAATTTATGTTCGTTTGTGAAAAACTCAAACAAAAATTTAATTATCTTAAAAGACTTACATAAATACCA
>NZ_JAIGNI010000004.1 GCF_026130175.1 Lyngbya sp. CCAP 1446/10
TGGTATTTATGTAAGTCTTTTAAGATAATTAAATTTTTGTTTGAGTTTTTCACAAACGAACATAAATTTGATTTCCCAAAAATCCATCAGTACACCTATACATAGAAAATGATTTAGGATTGCTATATGCCTTCCAGTGATCGATCGAGCTTCACCTGTTGCATACATCTGTAGCAACCGTGCCCGAGAATTAGGACGTTCTTAATTGCACTTTTCATGAGCTATATATATTGCAACTTCCTTGTTGATTCTTGCTTATGCTATTATATTTTTCGCAACTTTCAATCAAAAGTCCGTTAGCGAAGCTTGCAGAAGAGAAGATCGCACTTACCACGAAACAGCAAAAATCCTCAAGATTGATGTGGTAGACTATGAAAAATAGTTTTAAGTCCGCACGATCGGATGGAAGCAAAACTATGTCAAATTTTAAGAAATTCCCTACATCTGTCCGCTATCTGATAGCACGGTTGCGCCACTGGACGCAACCCGCGGTTTGGGCTCCGCTAGCCGTGCTGTGTGCCGGCGGGTTATTTATCTGGGAGGTGTCCGTAAATCCAGAAAGGTTGAGCATAGATGGCGAAGCAGCAGCAGACTCAAACAACCCAGATTCGATCTCCGGGCTGTCTGCTGAAGATAGCGCCATTGCGGCTGAAATCGACAGCTTGCCGGTGCTAGTCAATCAGTTCAATGAGTCTAATTCTGAACTGAACTTATTCAATTCATCAGCAATCAAAAGCAAAGGTTTATTCGAGGAAATTCGCGATCGCAAATTAACAATTTCTCGGCAATTTTCAGCCCCCAAGCAGGCGGCAATCAGCAGATTTTTGTCCTTGCCAAATTTACAAAATTCTGCGGTTGGGACAGTCAACAATAACCCGCAAAATTCCAACTTGCCAAGTTCAAACGCGACATCAGATTTGAGTTTATCTGGCAGTGGGGCGACCATTTCCGGGATAAAAACGATCGCTCCTGAGTCTGCGGGTACGGAAGCAACTTTACCGGAGGCATCAGGTAGCGGTAATTCAGGTAAACAAAACGACAATCCTCTGGCTTTGAGTCCGCTGCAAGCAGCCATGAAAAAATACATCGCTGCCAACACTTCGGCAACGGCGGCTGTAAAAAGTGCAAATTCGGCTAAATTGCTCGATCGACCCCCGTCCCCCGATTCTCCAACAAATCCGACAAATTTCCTGCCAACCGCCGCTACGACTCAAGCTGGAGCAAATCCTGTGAATTTTCCCGCGACACTCTCGCCACTTGCGGCTCCGACAAATACAATTATTAGCGACTCTCAACAATTCTTAAACCCAGCAGCTACGGTTCCTGAATCATTGGCCGGGTTAAATTCTAGAGTATCAGTCATCTCCACAATTACTCCACAGACTCCAACTGTGGTTTTACCCAAAAATCCCTACCAAACTAATTTATCTGACTCCGGCTTCGCACCGTCCGTTCAACCTGTGGCGGTTCCCGTCGCCACACCTTCGCCAATACCGCTAATTCCCAATTTTGGGCAGTCCCCTGGCATCGGGGGAAGCAAGATAATTAGCCCTCAATTCTCTCCCAATTCAGCGAATGCTCAATTTCAACAGCCTCAACCGAGTCGCCTTAACTTACCTGGTCAGCCTAACTTTGGAGCTGTTCCCCAAAACACCAATCAGAACGCGCAGCCAATTCAACCGCAACCTTTTTCTACACCTCGCTCTTTGACTCCGGGACGGTATATTGGCGGCGGCGAAATTAATACTTTTGCTAATCCTTAAAGGAAGGAAGAAGGAAGAAGAAAGAAGGAAGAAGGAAGAAGGAAGAAGGAAGAAAGAAGAAGGAAGAAGGAAGAAAGAAGAAGGAAGAAGGAAGAAGGAAGAAGGAAGAATAAAAAAATGCTTTGAGATGTCAGTTTTAACTTAAGCAGTTATATGGTTTTCCGCTCGCATCGGAATCATATTTTTGCGATTTCAGCACTATGTTTTAACTCGCGAGCGGGGACGCTCGCACTGCGTGATTATTCCGATTTAACCGAAATTAATTACCAATTAGCAATTTGATTGGTAAAACTTACCTAGACGCGGCTCTTCCCAACAACAATCCTCCTATTCCTAAGCCAAATGCGATCGGCAGCCAAGCCGATATAATCGGAGTCAAAACAGCTTTCACGCCCATTGAACTGGTGATAAAACCAAATACATAGTAAGTAAAAATTACAACTACGCTAATACCAAAACTTGTCCCTTTCCCGGAGCGGCGCGGTTGAGTTCCCAAAGCGGCTCCCACTAAACCAAATACCAGACACACAAAAGGAAAAGCATATTTTTCTTGAATTCGCACCTTGAGTTTGCGAATTTGCGGTGCATCGCCGCTATTTTTAATGATTTCCAAACGCTCTAAAGCTTGAGCAATATTCATTTCCTTGAAATCTCGCACTCTCGCAGCTAAATCTAAGGGCGTGCGGGGGAGTTGTAATTGCTGGTGTTGAAATCTAACTATATTGCGGTAAGAGCCGTCTGGAGCTACTATATAAGCGGTTCCGTTGAAAAAATCCCAGGTGTTTTCTGAGGGATTCCAAGTAGCTGATTCTGAAGAAATGATTTGATTGAGGCCAGGGGTGGAGCGATCGATAATTGTTAAACCTTTCATTTGCTGGCCGTCAAACTGTTCTGCATAAAAAAAGCGGGACAGGATTTCTTCACCGCCTTTTTCTGGTTTGCGAAATTCTGTGTAGATAATATTTCTATCTTGAAATGTCGGTTTTTCTCGCTTCAGGGCTCTGTCTAAAGTTAAAGTAGCTCTGTAGCTAGCGGCGGGTACGACTAACTCTTGTAAAGCAAAGGTGAAGCCGGCAACGATTAAACTCATAATGACTGCCGGCATGATCAATCGGTAAATGCTAACTCCGCAACTGCGGAGGGCGATGAGTTCGCTGTCGCTGGAAAGTCGGCTGTAGCTCATTAAGGTTGCTAGCAGCATTGACATGGGGAAAGCTAATACTACAAAGTATGGAATTTGCAGTAGGAAAATTTCCATAGCGGCGCCGTAGGGAAGGCCTGATTCTGTTACTCTGCGGACTAATTCAAATAAGGCTCCAACGGTGACGGCGACTGATGTAAATAGTCCGACACCAAACAGAAATGGGCCGATGAGTTCTTTGGTAATGTACCAGTCCATTACTGAAATTCTCGGTAGCCAGTTGAGGGGATTGAAGGATTTGGACATTGCTATTTTCATAGTTGCGCGTTCTCGCTGATTGCTCCTTAATTTAAAATAGGAATTACGCACGGCTAGTCAGAAACCGGGTTTTTTACGAAAAGACGCTCCGCAGTCCGCAGATTGGGTGAAAAACCCGGTTTTTTTGGTTTGATGCGTCCTGGACTGTAAAAGTTAAATTCTCAATTCTAAAATTCTGCTTTCTGCTATCAAAGACTATCGCACGAAGTTGTCACCCAAGTAATATTGCCGCACTAAAGGGTTGCTGTAGAGTTCTTCTTCAGCGCCGGATGCTAAAATTTGACCGTCTCGCATGATGTAGGCTCGATCGGTAATTTCGAGGGTTTCTCGGACGTTGTGATCGGTGATCAGGATGCCGATTTGACGATCGCGCAGTTTGGAAATTATCGTCTGAATTTCATCAACTGCGATCGGATCGACGCCTGCGAACGGTTCGTCTAAAAATAGGAACATCGGCCCGTCTCGCCCAGCAGCCAAGGCTCTCGCCAGTTCAGTCCGCCGCCTTTCTCCTCCAGAGATTTGAATTCCCAAACTGGATGCTATTTTTTGTAAGCGAAATTCTTCCAACAAAAAATCGACTCGCTCTTTCCATTCCCAACGCGGAACTTGAGTTTGTTCCAGGACTAACAAAATATTGTCGCGCACGGTCATGTTGCGAAAAATGCTGGCTTCTTGAGCGAGATAGCCTATTCCCAAATGTGCTCGTTTGTGCATCGGCAATTTAGTGATGTCTAAATCGTTGAGCCAAACTGTCCCTTGATTGGGTTTTTCTAATCCGGTTGCGATGTAAAATGTTGTGGTTTTGCCGGCACCGTTGGGGCCGAGCAGTCCGACGATTTCTCCTTGGGCTACTGAAAGGTTGACGCGACTGACTACATGGCGTTTTCCGTAGGATTTGTGAATATTTTCGAGTACAATTTTCATGATCGCCGAGGCAACTTTTAAGTAGAAGGAAGAAGGAAGAAGGAAGAAGGAAGAGGGTAGAAGGAAGAAGGAAGAGGGTAGAAGGTAGAAGGTAGAAGGTAGAAGGTGCTTCGACTTCGCTCAGCATAAAAAGAAGAAATACACAGCAAGCCTTTGAGCGATCGGTATTTTACGTTTAATTAGGTGGATCACTTGCCAGTTAAATTCCAGAATTCAGGCTTGTGCGATCGCGTCTCAAGTCGATCTTCTAAATACTAAAACTTTTTAATCTTAAGACAACGAAATTTCGCATCTATCCCAAGTAGTATGTTTTTGCGGATGCGAAATTTTGCTGCGATTGGAGGCTGTTATTTGGGGGCTGTTCGGGGTGCGGGCGGTTTAGCACCGGGATTTGGATTAACCGGGGCTGGTTTCCCGATCGTATTTTGGACTGCTGAATCTTGTTCCGGGGCAACCAGATAGACAGATTCTACCTGTCCTGGGTTGTCTGGCAGGGCAATAAACCGCCCTTCGTCGATAAGGTATGTTATGGTTTCGCCGCGCAGGCTGTTGCCCTGCTGCAATACATAAACGTCTCCGCTGAGAATGATCCGGCGCTCGCGGCTGAAGTATTGAGCTTGAGCTGCGGTTGCTTGTATTTGGCGGGCTGGATAGTTGATTTGGACGTTGCCGCGGGCTGTCACGATGCCGGTTTTGGAGTCGGCTTCTTGAATGTCCGATCGCACGGAAAGAGTGCGGGGCGGGGCAGCCTGTGGGTAAGTGGGAGAGGCTAGAGTGCTTGCCAGAGTCAGCGGCAACAGCAGCGATAATCCTTTGAATATGCGGGAATTGAGTAGTTTAGCGGAGGGCATCATAGCTTACAAGCCTCAAAATTTGTGAAATTGCTGAAGGGCATTATCTCACTCCCAGATTTTTCCGTATGCAGATTAGATCCACCACACCCGATCAGTTAGGTATTTTATCTTAACGGCCGTGAAAAATTCCCGTAAGGTCGATCGACCTGCCAGAGAGCGTCAACCAATTATCCTAGCAAGACAATAGACATTTTCACGACCTGTTTGGCTGATTTACAGTTTTTAGTAAGGACTGAAGTTCTCTGTCTGCGGTTTGTGGTGAAGAGTTCAGCCCTCTCTGGCGTAGTTTTAAGTCAATAAACTTGTTGGATAATTTTGGGATTGATAGAGCAACCGCTCCTTCAAGGCAGATGTACACAGATTAACGCAGATAATTTGAAGAAGTATCAACCGTCGTCTGATCTTTCAAAATGTATGGCAATTGCAAGCCTGCAACTTCTGTACCTACGAATAACGGTAAAAAATTAGCGACTACTTCCGGGCCAGCTTGTTGCAAAGTGTTCAAAAGTTTAGCGCTTTGTCCGACCAAATCTTTAACGGCAATTCCGGCATAACTCGGCTGATAATAACTGAGCCGATTTATACCTTCTCCCAGCAATATTACCGCACCGCGCCAGTTTTGATTGCTTAAGTGATAAAGCGCGACGGCAATTTGCAAGATTCCCTGATAAAATCTTTGATTCGGCTCGCCGGATTCCATCCACAAAGCCTCTAATGTATCGTGACAAGCGTAAAAATCTTGGCTGTTAAATTGTTCGATACCTTGCCAAAACTCGATCGGCATTTCCTCTGTCATGCGATTGGGGATTGGGGATTGGGGATTCGGAATTCGTGTTTGAGTAGGCGGCGATCGGTTTTTATTAATAGCTAAGTCTTAAAAATAGGAATAATCACGACCAGTTTTCAAAACTACGGCAAATTCACGACCGCCTACTTAAACGATTACATAGTCTCTCTGACAGCTTGAAGCTGATCCATGCCAATTTCCTGATTAGTTCCAGCGAAATCGTTATCTGGCGTCAGAAATAACATACAGTGACATTCTTTCCGCTCGCGCATGGGAATGCAAGGACAGTTCCAGTAGGCGGCTTTGACTTCGGCTTCTTTATCTTCGTAATGGCGACAAGGGCATAGGGGAGCGCCTAGTTCGTCCTTATGTTTTGCTAGTCCTTCTATGACGACAGCAGTGACTGAAGGCTCGGAACAAAAGTAAGTGCCCGTGCGCTTGGCGTAGGTTTCGGAGAAATTCTTCATTGCCTCCAAGGTTTTTTCGTTGGAGAGTTTAGATTTTTCTGTTGTGTTCATAGTTCAGGATCGGAGTTGAGGATGCTACGAGCTTTTGACAATTGTAGCGCAGAATGTGATTTTAAACACTTGATATTTCTGTTTACTTACAAGGAGCAAAATCTTGACAAAAATTGAGTTTTAGGTTGTCGGTTTTTTAGCGATTTTTCACGCATCCGTCTCGGTTCGGGAAACTGGCGGCTGTCCTGGTTTTTGCAGCGGTCTCATAGATTGGGGCGATCGCGCGCCCTCATCAACCATCCCCCAAAGCGGATCCAATTGAGATCATATAGCACAGCCCTGTCCTTGTGACCAGCATCTGATGGCAATTTCCCCGGATCCCACCGGCCACCAAAATCTCCTCCCTCCCGGCTGATTTTGCTCGCTGACTGTACTTTGGTCAGATTAATGTTAAAATTGACCTCCCGCGCTGCTAGCTACCTCTAGGCGCAGTAAACTATTGGTTTGCAAGCTAAAAACTTAATTGAAGTTTGCAATAAGAGCTTTGAAAGCGGAGGATTGATTTGAAATTGATTTGTGAATGAGATTTATGTTACGAAGCGCTTAGGCGCAAAGGGCGCGAAAGAAGAGAAGATGATTTATTTGTTTGCCTTTTGGACAAATAGATAAATGTCATCCCGCTGATATTTGAGTTGAAATTGGGGATTATTGGCGAGTTGAGTTACTAGGTTTTGTACAAAAGCTCGATCGCTCATCCAGCCAGGATACCTCAGATTAAGCAAGACATACTCAAACTCTGCGAGATTTGGAGGAGGCGTCTGAGCCTGAGTTAAGCGTACTACAGGGCGGTGCGTTAACTGCGGAGCCATGTGAGAAGTTGTTAACACACTGCCTTTTGTGTTAACGAGAGCAATTGCTTCTCTGCTAGCCGGCAAGGTATCCAGAGAATCTACATAAATAGTCCAAAAATAGCCGTATTTTGCCAAAGCTAAGAAACCAATCAACGACCAAATTACAATCACTCTCGGCAATGGATACTTAGGAATTGGCAATCTATCAAATATTATCTTTCCCTGGTGCTGATTCCTCGCTGCTAAACTGGAAATTACGGCAACCAACAAAAACGGCAATATCGGAATAGAATATTGATGAATCAAATCTCGTTGAGCCGGGATATCAGAAAGAATATTCATCGTCAACATCGGAACCGCACTAATTAAAGCTGTCAGATGCCGTGGCGAAAGCCACCAAATTACAGGCAATATCAATAATGCTAAATATTCAAAAGTATCACCAGAAAAAATCCGCCCTAAAATCAGATTTGGTTTCAAGATTAAATTAACAGCTATTTCTAAAACCGAGTTTCCTAAATATTGATATCGCCCGATTCCCGCGTGTTCTCTTCCCTGATTGAAATACGGTATAACTCCCTGAGTAACTACCAGGAACCAACCCACGCCGAGAAATAGAGCTATGAGTCCGCAATTGCGTTTTTTATCAAAACACAAAAGCCACAATCCCATCGCAGCCACAGTTAAAGACAGCACGGCTTTGCAGCTCAAAACTAAGACGATGGCAGCACAAAACCACAGAGTTTTATTCAGCCGCGCGGCTAGGATTGCTGCTAGCAGTGCGGGTAAGGCAATTACTTCTGGGTGGAAGTCGAAGAGGTTGACATTGAAGACTAAGGGATAGAAAAGGTAGATACAGGCGATCGCCCAAGCTATACTATTCTTTAATCCAGCTTGACTGGCCAAACTCCAAACTGGCAAAGCACCGGATGATAGAGCTACGGCTTGCACTAACAACAGCCAATGAACATCGGGATAGATTTTGTAAAGCAAAGCCACGGGATACATCACCCCAGCCGCGTGATTTCCCAGGTGGTGAATTTCGAGAAATGAGGAAAACGGCGTTTGTCCTTGACTGATTAGATACGCTACTTGGTCGTAAATTCCCAGTTCAAAAGCGTTGGATTCAAACAGGGCGTGGCGTACACTGCTACATAGGAAAAATATTAGGGCGAAAAGGGTGATTTGCCAAATTACTGGATGATACTTTAGCTTAAAATTGTTCATAGGGGCGGGTTTATTGGATTGATGCACTTGATCAAAGACAATGGTGAACCGGCCCCTACAGGAATTACGGTTAATTCACCAGACTCAATATCAATTATTATTATCATACTAATTGCGCTTTCTTTGAAACAAAAACACATCATCTTGCTGATAGCTTATCTTAAATTCAGGAGAATTTTTAAGTTTAGCGACGACACTAACAGCAGTATCCGCAGTATCATGCCAAGGATGGCGCATATTTAATAGTACATACTCAAATTCATTCAAACTCTGTCCGTTGGCAACTTGGTGCAGCAATTTAATTGTTTGTCGGTGAGCGAGATGAGTTGCGAGGGAATTATCTGTTAGAACATTGCCTTGAGTTTGCACTAAATTAATTGCCTGCCGCGTCGCTTGCCAAGTATCGAGAGACTCTAAATAAATCGTTCCAAAATAGCCGTATTTAGCTAAAATCAAGAAACTAAAAAGCGACCATAAAATCAACAATTTCGACAAATTAGTAAACAGCAATTTTCCCCACATCCAATTGCGGCGAATCCAAAGTCGGCGCATCCAGATATGTTTGACAGATTTAATAGAAAGGCGTTGCGATACTGGCTTCCAAATTCGCGGCATCAAGTGGCGGTGATTCCAGAGATGATTCCGGGCATTTTTCCAAAAATTCTTGCCTCTTTTCTGTCTGTCTGCTACCGTGGAAATTACAGCAGTTAATAAAAACGGAAATATCGGCACAGAATATTGATGAATCACATCTCGCTGAGCGTCAATATCAGAAAGAATATTCATGAATAGCATTGGCAAAGCACTAATTAATGGCGACATTTGACGCGGGGAAATCCACCATATTACAGGCAAAAATAACAAAGTTAAATATCCTAAAGTAGCAGTCGAAAAAAATCGGCTTGCTACTAGATGAGGTTTGAAAATTAAATTTATTGCAATTTCCAAAACGGAGTTTCCTAAATAGTGATATCGCCCGACACCTGCGTGTTGTTTGCCTTGATTAAAATATGGTACGATTGCTTGAGTGGCTATCAAAAACCAAGCTGCACCGAGAAATATAGCGATGAGTCCACACTTGCGGTTTTTTTCAAAGAAAAATAGCCAAACACCCATCATCAAAACTGTCAAAGATAGCACGGCTTTGCAGCTTAAAATTAAGAGGATGGCTGCACAAAACCACAATGTTTGATTGAGTCTGGCGGCTAGGATTGCTGCTAAAATTGCGGGTAAGGCAATTACTTCGGGGTGGAAGTCGAACAGATTGACGTTAAATACTACGGGATAAAGCAGATATACGGCGGCAAATGCGATCGCCCTTGGTTCATTTAATCCCGCTTGACGTGCTAAACTCCAGCTAGGCCAAGCACCTAAAGCTAGGGCAAAAGCTTGCACGAATAACAGCCAGTGCACATCGGGATATATTTTGTAAAGTAAAGCTAGCGGATAGAAAATAAACGCCGTATGATCACCTAAAATATTAATTCCCATTAATGAGGAAAATGGGGTTTGATTTTGAGAGATTAAGTAAATTGCTTGGTCAAAAATGGCTAAGTCGTATGCAGTGGAATGAAACAAGGCGTGGCGCACGCTACTGGCGGTAAATAAGATTATCGTTGTTACGACAATCATTAAAAATACTGGATGGGATTTTGGAGATTGTAAAGTTAGCATTTTATTTGTTTAATCGGCGATGCGTTTAAATAGTAGAACTTCGTTTTTTTGATAAGTTAATTGAAAAGTGGGATTGTTTTTAAGTTGAGTTGCTAAGGTGTTACCAGTTTTTTCTGTATCGGGCCAGGGATGGCGAAGATTTAATAATATGTATTTAAATTCAGCTAAATTTGTTTGGGGTGAAATTTGTGAAAATAATTTGACTATGGGGCGGTGGGCAAAGTGAGGGGCAAGTCTATTATCTGTTAAAATACTGCTTTGGGGTTGAACTTCTGCGATTGCTTCCCGTGTGGCTTGCCAGGTATCTAGTCTATTTGCGTACAGAATAAAGTCTTTGGATTCTCCCAGTAATAGGAAAATTATTAATGACCAAATTATCATTGCTTTGGGTAATTGCATTCCCAGCCACAGTTGCGGGATTTGGATGTTTTTAAATTGTATATTTGCGGTTTTAGGTGAGTGAATCTTTTCTGTATTTAGCGATGTAGCTTGATCTGCGTTTTTTATTACTGCTGCTTTGGCGATGATTGCTAAGATTAAAAAAGGAATGATTGGCACTGAATATTGATAGGCTAAGCTGCGTTGAAATGGCAAGTCGGAGAGGATGTTGATAATTAAGGTAGGGATTGCAGGAATTAGGGCTGTTAAATATTTAAGGTTGATTTTTGGGGAGAATGGCAGTAACAGCCAAAATACGGGTAAGGTGAGGATGAATAAGTATTTGAATGCGTCGAATGAAAGGATTTTTCCTAATACTAGCTGGGGTTTTAATATGAGGTTGATGATGATTTCTAGTACGGATTTGCCTAAATAGCTGTAGCGCCCGACTCCTGCGACTTCGCTACCGCTAAAGTAGGGGATAATTTTCTGGGATGCTATCAAAAACCATGCTACACCGAGCAAAAGTGCGATCGCCCCAAACCGTTGCTTTTTTTTGCAGAAAAACAGCCAGAAACCAATGGCAGCAACGGTTATGGACAAAACAGCCTTGCAACTCAACACTAACAGAATGGCGGTACAAAACCACAGGATTTTATTGAGGCGCGCTGCCAAAATTGCTGCTAACAGTGCGGGTAAAGCGATCACTTCCGGGTGAAAATCAAATAAGTTGATGTTGAATACTACCGGATAGAGCAAATAAATTATGGCGATCGCACGGGATTGTACTTGATTTAAGCCGGCCAAACGCGCTAAACTCCAGCTAGGCAAAGCCCCTAGCGATAAAGCAACTGCTTGTACTAACAGCAGCCAATGCACATCAGGGTAAATTTTGTACAGCAAAGCCAGCGGATAATAAATTACCGCTGCGTGATCTCCCAAAATGTGCATCTCCATCAAAGAAGAAAAAGGTGTTTGGTTTTGGGAGATTAAGTAAATTGCTTGGTCAAAAATCCCCAAATCGAAGGCTGTTGATTGGAATAAGGCGTGCCGTAAACTGCTAGACAAAAATAAAATTATTGCAGCAATCGCGATCGCCCAAACCAAACTCGACGGTAAGTGCGATCGACCTTCTTCTATATTATCCGTGATTCCAACGCCGATCTCCTCACGGTCATCAGCAAAATTTTTCCCATTCTCCATGAAATCTGGCACTAGCTGACGACTCAAAATATGATTCCTTCAAATGTGCTTGCCACGCAATAGCTAACCGCTAATTTGAGTTCCACTAATCGTAATATTAGAATAATCCACAAAACCTTAAAAAATTGTGAAAGCAATAACTCTTCTCGGCTCCACAGGCTCCATCGGTACTCAAACTCTGGATATTGTAGCTCAATACCCGGAACAATTTCGGATTGTCGGGTTAACTGCCGGACGAAATATCACGTTACTCGCACAGCAAATTCGCCAGTTTAGACCCGAAATTGTCGCGATTTGCGACGAAGATAAACTACAAGAATTACAAGAGGCGATCGCAGATATCGACCCTCAACCTATTTTACTTGTTGGCGAGTCAGGCGTTGTCGAAGTTGCCAAATACGGCGACGCTGAAGCCGTCGTCACGGGCATAGTTGGCTGTGCCGGTTTGCTGCCAACAATTGCCGCTATCAAAGCAGGCAAAGATATTGCCTTAGCCAATAAAGAAACATTAATCGCCGGCGGCCCCGTTGTCAACCCCTTAGTCGCAAAATACGGGGTTAAAGTATTGCCGGCAGACTCGGAACATTCGGCAATTTTTCAATGCCTCCAAGGTATACCAGATGGAGGTTTACGCCGAATCATTCTCACAGCTTCGGGTGGTTCTTTTCGAGATTTGCCGATCGACAAATTAGCAGGAGTAACAGTCGCCGATGCCTTAAAACATCCGAATTGGTCGATGGGGCAGAAAATCACCATTGATTCTGCTACTTTGATGAATAAAGGATTAGAAGTAATTGAAGCTCATTACTTGTTCGGCCTGGATTATGACGACATTGATATTGTCATCCATCCCCAGAGCATAATTCACTCATTAATTGAGCTGCAAGATACGTCTGTTTTGGCGCAATTGGGCTGGCCGGATATGCGATTGCCGCTGCTTTATGCTTTGTCTTGGCCGGAGCGAATTCATACAGATTGGCCGCGACTAGATTTGGTAAAATCCGGGGATTTGACTTTCCGAGAACCAGACCACGAAAAGTATCCTTGTATGCAGTTGGCTTATGCGGCGGGACGTGCAGGCGGCTCGATGCCTGCGGTGCTGAATGCGGCAAATGAACAGGCTGTAGCGCTATTTTTGGATGAAAGAATTCAATTTTTGGATATTCCGAAGTTGATTGAGAATGTGTGCGACAAACATCAAGCTGATAACTGTGAAAGTCCTGGTTTAGAGGATATTTTGGCTGCGGATCAGTGGGCGCGGCTGGAAGTTTTGGCTGGAAGTGTCGAATTGGGCGATCGTATTCTTTCGATTCGCTAATTCTAAGATGCAGACGTACGGTTAAAACCGCGTTTATATAAACAAAACCCACTCCAAGCGGGTTGAAGATAAGATGGTGAAAATTACGTGATTTTTTTCATTTATTTCTTCATTCCGCGGAGGCGGAATTCGTTTTTGTCGGCGCGGTTTCAACCGCCGTATTCTATTTTTATTGAATCCCTTGATAAAATAGAGCTATGACTCCCATTCTTGGAAGCAACCGATGCAAACAGAAACCAAACCAACAGTATTTGAGCTAAATCAACTAATTATCCCACCAGGAAATAAAATAAAGTTACAAAACGTTAGCTGGGAAATGTACGAAGCTATCCTAGACGAGTTAGGGGAAGGTTACGCACTTCGACTTACTTATTATAAAGAATCACTGGAAATCAGGAGGCTACTACTAGAAGATGAAAAAGCTAAATCATTGATTGGATACCTTGTCAACGTGCTTTTGGAAGAACTTAATATTGATTGTGATGTTTTAGGTTCTACTACGTTCAAAAGCAAAGAGATGCAGAGTGGCGTAGAACCTGACGATTGTTTCTACATTCAGCATGAAGCTGCTATTAGAGGTAAGGATAGGATAGATTTAACAGTAGATCCGCCTCCCGATTTGGCGATCGAGATTGACAACTCCTCACCAACCAGTTTGAGCAGCTATCAAGCTTTGAAAGTGCCGGAACTTTGGAGATATGACGGGCGAATCCTGAAAATCTATCTGCTTCAAGACGGAAAATATCTTGAGTCTGATACCAGCCCAAATTTCCCCGACTTTCCCATTATTGATGTAATTCCTCAATATGTCGATCGCAGCAACACCCAAGGCAGAAGCCCAACAATCAGAGCATTTCGAGCTTGGGTAAAAGAGCAACTACAAATCAAAGACTCGTAGCAGCGGGTTTCACTAACTCCCCACTTTCGCTGCCAAATCAGCCACACTCATTTTTTCGTACATTTCAAAAGGTTGGTGAATCCAAGGATTATCCGCCAAATAATCTACATAATAATCCGGCTTCGCCACAGAACAAGCCTTGTACCAAAGCACAGCCGTCCGAATTTCCTGAATATCCTCGCCGTAACGACTCTTCAGCCAAGCGATACCTTGATCCAAACTAATTCCCGAATCCACCAAATCGTCAACTAGCAGGATGCGGCTGCCCAAATTATCGCCCACCATTGTCAAATTAGGCGCAAACTCGATCGCCCGCCGAACTTTTCCCTCCGCCCCACTGTATGACGAGGCCGCTAAAATCGCCAGAGGTTTGTCGAAAATCCGCGACAGAGTATCGCCGACGCGCAGCCCTCCCCTCGCCAAACAGACAATGCGATCGAATTTCCATTGAGATTCATCAATTTTTACAGCCAAATCCTCAATTTTGCGATGGTACTCTGACCAAGAAACGTAAAGGTCGCTCATCAAAAAAATGGGTAGAAACCCCGTCCTAAAAGGACGGCTTTACAAAAAGACTTGCCTCAAACCAACAATATCACAGAAAATGTGTTAACGTGTGAGAATGGAAAAAGCCTACCGCTACCGATTCTATCCCACTACGCAGCAAGAAAATCTCTTGCGACGGACAATGGGGTGTACACGGTTAGTGTACAACAAGGCTTTGGCTGCTCGCACAATCGCGTGGTACGAGCATCAAGAGAAAGTTGGCTACAGCCAAACCTCCTCTATGCTGACGAATTGGAAGAAAGAGGAAGAGCTTGATTTTTTGAATGAAGTTAGCTGCGTACCTTTGCAACAAGGACTCAGACACCTTCAAGCAGCGTTTAGCAACTTCTTTGCGGGTCGCGCTAGATATCCTAACTTCAAGAAGAAGCATAACGGTGGCAGTGCTGAATTCAGCAAGTCAGCTTTCCGATGGAAAGATGGACAGGTATTTTTAGCTAAATGCACTACTCCATTGCCAATTCGTTGGAGCAAACAAATTCCCGAAGGGTGCATTCCGTCTACCATTACGGTTAAGTTGACACCTGCTGGACGCTGGTTTGTCTCCATACTTGTAGACGACTATACAATCAAGCCACTTCCGAAGATAGATAAATCTATTGGATTGGATGTAGGAATAACCAGCCTAATTGCTACTAGCGATGGCGATAAAATCGCCAATCCTAAGCACTTTAAAAAACTTCGCAAGAAGTTGAAAAGGAAACAGAAAGCGTTAGCCCGTAAGCAAAAGGGTAGTAACAACAGGCAAAAAGCGCGGGTACAAGTAGCAAACATCTATGCACAGATCACCGATGCGCGTCAAGATTTTCTACATAAATTAACAACTCAACTAATTCGTGAAAACCAAACGATTGTAGTTGAGGATTTAGCTATCAAGAATATGGTGAAAAACCATAAATTAGCTATGGCGATCAGTGATGCTAGTTGGAGCGAACTAATTCGCCAGTTGGCGTACAAATGCGAGTGGTACGGTCGAGAGCTAATAAAGATAGACCGCTGGTTTCCCAGTTCTAAGCGTTGTGGAAACTGCGGGTATATTGTAGATAAATTACCGCTGAATATTCGGGAATGGGAATGTCCTAAATGTGGGACAAACCATGACCGAGATATCAACGCTGCAAAAAACATTTTGGCGGCTGGGCTAGCCGTGTCAGTCTGTGGAGCAACTGTAAGACCCCAAGAGAGTAAATCTCGGAAGGCTGGTGCTACGAAGCAGAAACCTAATCAGTGATGATTGGGAATCCCCGTACCTTGTTTGACGGGGTGGATGTCAAGCCTAATATTATTGAAATATCAATGATATTATTCAATATTTTGGGGAAAATGACATGAATGCAGATGAACTTCTCAGACGGTATGCAGCCGGAGAACGGGTTTTTCGTACCGTAGACTTGGCTGGGATCAATATTTCAAGGACAAATTTGCGCGATATAGACCTGACTGGAGCTAGTTTAACAGGTGCAAATTCGATCGGCATCACGCTCTACAGAGCCAATCTGTATCAAGCAGATATCAGCCAAGCCGACCTCTCCCAAGCCAACCTCATGTCCGCTAATTTCGGCGAATGCGAGGCGGTGGGAGCGAATTTAAGCGGAGCCATCTTGCGGAGTGCCGTGCTCAGCGGAGCCGATTTAACGGGGGCGAGTCTCAGAGGTGCAGACATCAGAGATGCCAATCTTCAGCGGGCAATTTTGATGCAAGTTTATGCAGTAAACGCTAACTTGCAAGGTGCCAACTTGAGCGAAGTCAAACTTTGCGGAATCAACCTCAGCAAAGCAAATTTAACCGACGCCAACTTAACACAAGCTGACTTGAGCAATGCTAATTTAGCTCAAGCAAATTTGAGTTGGGCAAATTTGACAGAAGCAAATCTCGAAAAAGCCGATTTGAAGGGAGCCAATTTAAGCGGAGCTAACTTGAGTTGTGCAAATCTGCATCTAGCAGATTTGAGTGGAGTTTCCCTTAAGGGAGCAAATCTCCGGGGAGCAAACTTGCATCAAGCCAATTTGCGTGGGACAAATTTGAACGAGGCGAATCTGAGAGAGGCGATGATGCCAGATGGCAAAATTTCTGAGTAAATAAGCTGGCAAAACAGAAGTTGAAACCGCAGGGTGCTGGTGATGCACCCTACATTTAGCTTAATTCCAGATTTTATTGAGGCGATTTAATTCTGCCTTCTGATGACTCCGCCCAAAAATGGATAAAAGCGCCCGATATTCGTTGTGGATAGTCAAAAATTTTAGATAAAAGTTCAATCTCCAGATTCATCTGTTGATTAAATCTAAAATCTAAAATCTAAAATTGATTGACAGTGCATTTCCAGAGAAGTGGCAAATATTTTTGGGTCACGATTTAATCTACAACTTTCAGCCAGCCCCGGCGAACGGCGTGAAGCAAGCGGTTGATGGCTGTTTGATCTTCTTCGGTAAGACTGTCATTTAACAGCGCTGTCTTGAGCTGTTGTCGGTGAGTGGGAGTCAGCAGACCGGAGTGATATACCTGAAACACTAGCTCTGCAATAGTAAATTGAGGTAAAAACGTTTGGGTCATCATTGCTTTTTTTGTTCATTTAACTGACATTTGACATTATTGACTAATTTTATGAATATTTATGTGATTTAAATAGGTGAGTAAATGTGATCTGTTGGATCTTAATTTGTGATTTGTGTCAACCGAATTGGGGGAGCGGATGTTTCCTCGATCGAGAGAGCAACTCGAAACAAAAACTCCGTCCCGATTCCTCGCTTTTGGCAACTGCGATATCTGTAGTCTTTGTTAATATATAGCGGTTCTCAAGCGTGGTGAGCTATGCCCTATGCTCTATGCCCTATGCCCTATGCCCTATGCCGTTCGCGTACCTAATATGAGAGCTCGAAAGGCTATAATCTGACACATCAATTAATACTTATCTCATAATAGATTACTTAATATCTGCTCACCAATGACTGCTAATTAAATCGATCGCCTTAATTAAACATAAAATTTTTACTGTCTTCAGACATCCGGTTTTGGTTCCATTTACTGCGTGTCTTGGTGTGGTTTTTTTCCGTGGATCTACTTGATGACTGCTGACTACTGACTACTGACTGCTGACGCTTTAAGATCAAAAATCCCGACTTCTTCAAGAAACCGGGTTCGATCGCCACGATCGCAGCATAATTTTTTTTATGAGAGGGTTAATGGAGCGACCTACTCACGGAAATCTGATTGCGGGCAAAACTCTATACCAGACAGGGTGGAACTACTGATCTAAACTTGCTGTCTGAGGGTACTAATCGGAAATCCTGACCCATCCGCGACGGATGGCGTGAAGTAGGCGGTTGACTGAATCTCGATCGTCTTCGGTGAGAGCGCTTTCGCAGAGTGCGCGCAGTCCGTGACTTTCGGTACGAGTCAAATTGCCTGAATGCGTGATTTGATAGAATAGTTCAGCGATCGTGCGATCGGATTTTAAATTCAGAACTTGCATGAAATTTCGTTGAACTCAACTACTCTAATATCGAGCATTTGAGAACAGAGTAGGGTGATTGCCGTCGGCTAAGCTGTGTGATCTTTCTGAGCTCGACTTGCGATCTAAGTCTGGGGTATACGTGAGTTAAATCACATAGAATGAGAGACCTCGATCGCATTTGCTGTGATTGTGGCGGTAGCCTTAAGGCTAGACGAAACCTCGAAAACTTCTGATTGCAAGACTTTGAGCGCCATTGTTGACGGCTGGAGGCGTGAAACTGTTCGTTTTCAACTGTAGCCGAGGCATCCAGTTGCGATCGGCGAGCCACAGCCTGAGATACAATAAATTATCAATATTTCGATCCCATCTATAGGCAGGCAGGTAAAAGAATGATCGTTATTGGCTACTTTTCGGTTTCTTTAATCGTTTTTGTTGTTTGGTTCATTGTTTTTTGGAACGATACTTCCACATCCAAAAAAGACTTACTCTCTTGGGTAGCCTTACTACTCGGCCCCCTGGTTTGGCCTATTGTTCTACCCCTATCACTGTTGCAAATTACCAGCAAAAAGTCGGTTGAAAAACCTGCAAAATCCGAACAATAATTCTCATAAATCGTAGTGGAAATAACTGACTCAAGTACCTTCAGTTGTTTTGTCATAATTATCCGCCGTTCATCGCTCCTCCCATCGAGTAAATAATCTTGTTTTATGACCAAAAATCGCACTTAAAAGGCAGAATAAAATAAAAATGCTGAATCTCAAAATAGTATTTTTTTGTCGATGTCAAATTCTGCTTTCTACTTTTTGAAGCCTACTTTTCTTTTGTCATTTCGTGATTTAAGGCGGCCACTCAGTCAAAAGTGTCAGTCAAAAGTGTCAAATCCAGATTTTCGGATAGCGATCTCAACAATTTTGCAATCCTAAATTATCTGCCACCTCCACCAAACTCAAACTTAATTGGCAATCTAACAGGTTCTGTTGCTGGGAAAAGTATCACTTTAGACATATTTCAGCGTTCCGCTGACAACTTAATATTTTTGATTATTTCCGGCCGCTGTGGACTATTAATCGAATTTGGGAAAATCATTACTTATTTTTGACAAAAAGCTATACTCTTTACCCTGCAAGCTTTTGACGCTAGATATTTGTAAATTGCAGCAGCTCTTAAACAGACAATTGTAGAGTTCGATTTCGCCAAAATAGCCGAACTCTTACCACAGTTAGATGCACAATTAAAGGCAGAGACTTCAAAATTAAATGGCCAACAAAAACTATTGCTAATCTCAAGCAGGACTTGTTTTATGGGAGGCATCATGAGTTCATAAGGCGATCGATCGAATTTTGATCTGGTGCGGGATTTGTGGGAACTTCTCAAAAAAAGTGCCGTCACAGCATCCAAATTTGCTAGTTGTACAAAATGTAGGAGTGAAAATGAACGAAATGTCTGAGAAGCGAATTTATGGAATTCTTAACGCAGTGTCGCTGCTAGCGCTGACATACTATGCAGCTACTTCGATCAATTATCTTTTCCAAAGTGACGCTCACATCTACAGCTACGACAGCCAGAGCTATGCCAACGGGTCAACAGATCACTTAGCAGCACACAGAGTGGGGAAATAGTACAACTTGTCTATGAATGCCAACCAATTTTCGGGAAAATTGCTAATTGTTAATGAGCCTCTAGGAGTTAATAATTAGCAAGAATAAATTTGCTGATAAATTATTTTTTTTATTTAAATTTTGCCATCAAACTCATATAAAAATTAATTATTTTTCTATCAAAAACATTCTCAAGAGTCTTTGGCTGCTGGTCAAAGATTTGTCTGTTTGACACTGTTTCTAGAAGCGACAGACAATTAAGACGCGCAGCAGCTTATTCTCAGTTATGTGCAGTACCACTCGATCGACTCAACCGAAATCCCACTCGATCGCACAAGCGCTGTATAGTCCGATCGCCCGCATGGATGCTGCTCCTTGCGGAAATGACCTGTTTTTGTTGAAAAACCGGAGGGTTTGGCGAAAATCCTCAGTTGAGCGCGAGGAATATCGGTGGAAAAATTTAAGGCGATGAGCCTCAAGAGTGCCTCCAGGACAGGGTTGGAGCGGGGTTTGACTGAATGTGAGCCGCAGCGTGCCGGCGCTTGCTGTGAAATCAGGCTAAAAAAAATGATTTCTGGGGAACTATGAGAGCAACTCAAAAGTCTGGTGATTCAGAGTCCACTAAAAAATCGCAACTTAGTTCAAGATCCATTACGGGCGATCGAACTTTCGGGCGACAGTTGCTAAGGAGTGCGGTGCAAGTTCTCAATCTTGAGAACATACTCCCATTAACAAATGGTCTATGTGTATTTCTGGCTACAGTTTAAAAAATGACTAGCCGCACTCAAGGTACGTATGGTAGACTCACAAACGGTTAACTGGAATATTTTCGTGTTATAGGAGGGAGTGATGGAGTCGAGAGTCCAAGGCAGAAAACAACTGATACTTGCTGCTCAAGGAATACAAGATTCAACTCGCGGTTCCAGGCTCCCTGCTGACAAATTAAATTACATGACAGCCTATAGCAGCCGGGTCAATTAGGGTCTCAACCGATGTCCGGTTCGATTTATTGAATCCCTTTGGAGGGAAAAGTGTATTGTAGAAAAGTGATTAATCTTTTAGGAGGAGTGTAAATGACACAGGTTACTAATCCAACACAACCAGCAGTTTCTCTGCCTGGAGCTAGCGGTTCAAGCGTTGTCGGTACCGGAGGCGCAAACAGATTAAGTGCAGGCAATCTAAACGATATCATCCTGACTTTTGGGGGCGATGATGTCATTGCTGGTAACGCTGGAGACGACATCATTTTTTCCGGTGGTGGCAATGACAGTATCGGCGGCGGCCCAGGCAACGATGCCCTCGTTTCAGGCGCAGGCAACGATGTCGTTTCTGGCGGTGACGGCGATGACAGAATCTTTGGCGGTAAAGGCAATGATCTGCTCGACGGCGGTGCTGGGAATGACTTGGTTTCTGGAGACCAAGGCAACGACACCGTACTCGGTGGCTCTGGCAACGATACAGTCTTTGGTGGCCAGGGCAACGATGTTGTCGGCGGCGGCGACGGCGACGACCTGCTGTACGGCGGTAAAGGCAACGATACTGTCGATGGCGGCGCTGGCAATGACTTGGTTTCTGGCGACAGAGGCAGCGATGTCCTGACTGGCGGTGCCGGCAACGATACGTTCTACTTCAGTGGTTTTGGCGGCGATTTCGGCGTAGACACGATCACTGACTTTACGCCTGCCGAAGATAAGATCAAATTGAAGTCCGGCGGTGTGTTGAGTGGTTTGGGTACCACCTTCGAGGCCACCGAGTTTGTCGTAGTTTCTAATTTCACCGGATCTACCAGCGGAATAAACACCAACAAGTTGGTCTACGACCCAACAAACGGTGTGTTGTACTTCAACGGTACCGGCGGAGTGCTAACTGTTGCTCAACTGACACCTGGGCTGACGATTACCTCGAACAACTTCGAGTTGTTCTAAAACAACTGGCCGTTGTGGGGCGGCACCGGATTTTATCCGGGGCTGTTCTCACAAAAGCCGATAGTTTTAAAGGATTTCAACCTCACTCTGCTACCAGCGGGGTGAGGTTGAAATATTCAATGGCTCAAGTAAAGCAGGGGCATTTAAAAAAAATCGATCGACATTTATTGCTCAAATTAATCGATCGCCCGATCGGACAAAATATAAATCAATACCCTTGGGTTCGAGCCAGATCCCCCCTAGCCCCCCTTAAGAAGGGGGGGACAAGAAGTTCATCAAAGTCCCCCTTTTTAAAGGGATTTGGGGGGATCTCCGGGTAATAAAAATCGATCGCCCGATCGCCTAAAATATAAATCAATACCCTTGGGTTCGAGCCAGATCCCCCCTAGCCTCTTTAACAAGGGGGAGACAAGAACTTCATCAAAGTTCGCCTTTTTAAGGGGGATGCGAGGGGATCTCCGGGTAATAAAAATTGTGATCCCGATCGCCTAAAATATAAATAGTCTGAAAATATCAAAGTTTTAAAATCAGAAGTTATAAGTTTCCCTGAAGCGGTAAAGCAACCGCAACTGCACCGCAAGCAATGACCACTCAAGAATACATCCGGCAAGCCCAAGTTTATTTGAAGCAGGGAAAGTTAACTGAGGCGATCGATTTTTGTAAAAGGGCGATCGAACTACAGCCATTTTCTGCGCTAGCTTACACTACTTTAGGCGAAATCCTCGAAGCGAGCGGCGATCCGACGGCGGCAAGAGACGCTTTTGTCCAAGCTTTGGAGATTTCGCCCAAGTTTGTGCTGGCTCATGCTTATTTGGGTCAACTTTACAGCGAGTATTGCTGGCTGGATGAGGCGGCTTTTCACTACGGGAAAGCTCTGGATTTGAAGCCAGACTGGCCGGAAGTTCATTATAATTTGGGAAATATTTTTCACCAGCAGGGTAATTTGTTGGGGGCGATCGACTGTTACCGAAAGGCGATCGCCCAAAAACCAGATTATCTGCTTGCTGTATTCAATCTGGCTGTGGTTTTAAATGAAAATAATCAGCTAGAAGCGGCAATTGATAGCTACCGTCAGGCGATCGCTCTCCAGCCCGATTATGTGGAAGCTTACAGCAATTTGGGTGTGATTTTGCTGAAGGAAGATCGCCCTGCTGAGGCGATCGAGATTTACCAGCGGGCGATCGAGATTAAGCCGGATTGGGCGACACCGCACAATAATTTGGGCCAGGTGTTCCACGAGAAAAGTCCCGATCGGGCGATCGCATCTTACCGTCGCGCGATCGAGTTGGAGCCGGAGATGGTTTTGGCTCACTACAATCTGGGGAAAGCTTGGCAAATGCAGGGGGAACATTTGGCGGCGGTTGCTTGTTTCGATCGGGTAGTCGAGCTGAATCCCCAACATATTTCGGGTTATACAGACGCTGGCTTTTCTTTGATGGTTTTGGGCAAAATTGCCGAAGCCATGCCTTATTTTAAGCAGGCGATAGCTCAGAAGCCCGATTTTGTTGAGGCTTACTGCGCTTTGCAAGAAAGGTGGCAAATTGGTAATTTAGAGGATGATGAATTGTCAAGGGCGATCGCTGCGTGCGATCGATTTTTGCAAGCATTAACTGGAAAGAAGAAGGAAGAAGGAAGTTCGGCAACGGATTGTGTAACGGATTGTGTAACGGATGTAACGGATGTAACGGATGTAAAGGATAGAGGGAAGAAGGAAGAAAAAGAAACTATTCCCAATGCCCAATGCCCAATGCCCAATGCCCAATGCCCAATGCCCGATGCCCCATTACCAATTGCTGAAATTTGCGATAATTTAGCAGAAATTTACCTGCATTTGGGGAATGCTTTAACAGAGTACGGCGGATATGAATCAGCCGCTGCTTATTATCAAAAAGCTTTGCAAATTCAGCCGAAAAATACAGAGATTTACTGGCGGCTGGGAAATTGCTTAGCCCAGCAGCAGCGCTTGGGTGCGGCAATTGCCGTTTATCGCATGGCTTTGAAAATTCAACCTGCTTTACCCCAGGTTTATTTTGAGTTAGCAAAACTGCTCGAAAAACAGGGACATTGGGAACGGGCGATCGAGTATTATCAACAAGTTTTAGAGTTGCAATTGCTAGGGTATGGGGAGCCGAAACAGTGGAAAAACTCGAATTTTATATCACCAGATAGCAATTCTCTAGAACGTCCTCACGGGATTTATTTATCGAGTTGGGATTGGCTAGTTAATGCTAAATTGGATGCGGGCAATTATGTGGAAATAGTTTGGCAACACGCACCAAAAGCCTGTGCCGAAAATATTCCAAATTCCCAATTTTCTATAACCAATTCGCAGGCAAATTCCGAGTGTGGTGGGCTAACTTGCGGGCTGTGTTTGCACAGAATTTCTAAGTGGTTCGATCCGGTGCATTTGGGTTGGGGAGTTTGCCGTTTATCTAACTCGCAACCGATACCTGTGGATGCCCCGAAAACTTTTGTGGCACAGATTCCCGACGGGCGAGTTTGGATTGTGCCGCAGCAAAATTATTGGCTAATTTGTAAGGCGATTGCTGTAATTACTCCTGATAATTATTTGTTGGCTGATGTGTCGAGAGATTATCCTGGTTTGTTGCCGGGATGCGAGAAACATGATGTTAGAAAACACAGCGTTTTTAATTTAGAATCTTTTCCACCTTTGAAGCAGATTGACGGTAGCGTGGCGGTGCTTTCTGGTTTGTCGGGAAATGTCTATTTTCACTGGATGGTGGACGTTTTGCCGAGGATAGAATTGCTGCGGCGCAGCGGTAGGGATTTGGCGGAAATTGATTGGTTTTTGGTGAATAGTTGTCAGCACGAATTTCAGCGGGAAAGTCTCAGGATTCTGGGGATTCCCGATGAAAAGGTTTTGGAGAGCGATCGCATTCCTCACATTCAAGCAACAGAGTTAATTGTACCTTCTTTTGCGGGATATTTGGGCTGGCCACCCGGATGGGCGATCGATTTTTTGAGGCGAGAGTTTCTCAAGGGAATTATACCTCAAGCTCGTTATCCAAAACGCATTTATATCAGCCGCAGCAAAGCGAGATATCGAAGAGTTTTGAACGAGGAAGATGTGGTTGAGGTTTTGGCAGAATCTGGGTTTGTTTCTATTTTGCCTGAGTCGATGTCATTGACTGAGCAAATTGCTCATTTTTATCACGCTCAGGTGATAGTTGCTGCTCACGGTAGCGGTTTGACAAATACGATTTTTTGTAAATCTGGAACTAAAGTAATTGAGTTGATGTCGCCTCACTATATCAGCCATTATTACTGGGGAAGTAGTCAATATTTGCAGTTGGAACATTACTTTTTGGCTGGCGAGGCTTTTGAATGCTATCCTATTAGACAGTTGATGTATCAGAATTCGCTAACTGAGGACATTTTGGTGAACTTGAGTTCGCTGAAAAAGATGGTTGAAGTGGTGGGTTTGGGTTAGCTGGCGTCTGGAGTAAGTTTATTTATGCCCTCGATTGAGAAGATGGAAAAAGCAGCGGTTGATTTGAATCGGCAAGCAGAAGTTTATTTAGCTGAAGGAAGGTTGAATGAGGCAGTTGCTGCTTGCGAGTCAGCGCTGAAAATTGAACCGAATTTGGTGGCAGCTTGCCAGACACTGGGAAAGGTAATGCAGGTTCGAGGTGAAATAGAGCAGGCTAAATATTGGTATGAAGCGGCGTTGGATCGCAATCCGAATTTGCCGGAAGTTTATGCTAATCTCGGCAGTTTGTATTCTCAAGGAAAACAGTGGGAAAAGGCGATCGCCAGTTGTGAAAAAGCGATCGCCCTTGCACCGAGTTTTGCTGGTGCTTATCGGCTGTTGGCGAAAATCTGGATGCAATTGGAAAAGCGAGAAGAAGCCGCAGAATCTTGGTATCAAGCTTTCAAGATCGAGCCGAATTGGGCAACGGCTGAGGAAAACGTCACTCTGGGAAATAGTTTAGTTGAATTGGGAAAGTTCGATCGCGCTACTGAGTGTTATTTGCGGGCAATTGGGTTAAACCCGAACCTGGCCATAGCTTATCACAATTTGGGGGAAATGCTGGTCAGGGAGAAACGGTGGGATGAGGCGATCGCCAATTACCGACAAGCCATTGCCATCAATCCAGAGTCTTTTGAATCTTACCACAGTTTGGGTCAAACTTGGGCGGAGCGAGGAGAAGGCGATCGGGCGATCGCCTGTTACCGCAAAAGCGTCGAAATCAATCCCAATTACGCCCGTGCTTACCTTAGTTTGGGCAATGTTTTTGTGCAGAAACGCGAGTTTGATGTGGCAATTCAATGTTACCGTCAGACTCTGGCAATTAATGATAATTCCTCTTGGGCACACAATTTTTTAGGGGAAGCTTTGGCTCAAAAACAACTGTGGCAAGAAGCTATTAGTTGTTACCGCAAAGCCATTGCAATTAATCCAGATATTTCTTGGTTTTATTGCAATTTGGGCATTGCCTTAACCTGCGAAAAATCCTGGGATGAAGCTGTTAGCGCTTACCTCCACGCGATTCAGCTTGAGCCGAATTTGATGGGAATTAATCAGAGGTTGGGATATGTTTTGCGGCAGCGCAGCGCCGCGGATTTAGATAGCACAATCGCAGTTTATTGTCAAGGTATTGAGCTACTTGCCAGCGGGAAGAATTACCACAAATTGCTGGGAATTGAGTTAAATGGAGCGGAGTTTTATATAAATTTAGGTAATAGTTTAGCGAAACAGAAGCAGCTTGAAGGTGCGATCGTATTTTATAGCATGGCTGTGCAGATTGAACCAACTGCTGCGGAAATTGTCGCCCAACTTAAGGAAGTGCGGGGGAAACAACAGGAGTTGTACGCACAAATTGCCACTTACCGCCGCCAAATTGAAATTTCTCCGAAAAATTCTCAGCCTTACAACGATTTAGGAAATATTTTACCGCAATTAGGCGAATTGGAAGAAGCAATTATTTGTCACCAAAAAGCGAGCGAATTGAGAGGTTGGCTTGAATGTGAGGCAAAAAATTATCAATTTACCCAAGATTGGTTTACCCACAATATTCCTATTTGGAAACGGCATTTGCAGCAGTTGGCGGGAATTGCAGATTTTAAAGTTGTGGAAATCGGCAGTTTTCAGGGAATGTCTGCTTGCTGGCTGTTGGATAATATTTTAACTCATCCGACGGCAAAAATTACTTGTATTGATTTGTGTTTTCAACAAACTTTTAAGGGTAATATTGCTAAAACGGGAGTAGCCGACAAGGTAATTGAATTGGAAGGTTATTCTCAGGAATTATTAGTGAATTTGGATTCAGAATATTACGATGTTGCTTACGTTGATGGCTGTCACAAACCCACCAGCGCTTTGCAAGATGCGATTTTATCTTGGAGGTTGGTGAAAGTTGGCGGATTGATGATTTTTGACGATTATGAGTTTACGTTTCCCGACAGCCCGGAGCAAGATACTAAAATCGGGATAAATATGTTTTTGGAGATGTTTGGAAGTCAGCTAGAAGTAGTGCATAAAGGCTATCAACTGATTGTCAAAAAAACTGATAATAAAAAATTGGGCGAAGAGCAAGCACTTTTGTCTCAAGGTTGGGAAAAGTTGGGGGATATTGCGGCAGATACGGGTTATTTGGATGAGGCGATCGCCCGCTATCAAACAGCTATTAAAATTAAGTCTGGCAAATATTTAATTTACCACAAGTTGGGTAAAGTTTTGCAAGCAAAAGAGATGTGGAAAGAAGCTGTGTCCGCTTACGAAAGGGCGATCGCACTCAACCCTAATTTTAGTTGGGCCTACCACTTTTTCGGGGAAATTTTACAAAAAACTGAAAAATACGAGGAAGCCGCTGCTGCTTACCGCAAAGCGATTGAGTTAAATCCCGATTTTTGTTGGAGTTACAATAATTTAGGCGATGCGTTGATGGAGCTTTCTGAGTGGGAGCACGCGGCGGCTGCTTACCGCAAGTTGATTGAATTAGAACCCGATTTTTGTTGGTCTTACGATAGATTAGGTAAGGCTTTGGTTGCACTGGAAAATTTGCAAGCCGCTGCGGATGCTTACCGCAAAGCTATTAAATTAAATCCCGATGATTGTTGGTTGTACAATAGTTTGGGAGAACTTCTGGAAAAACAAGAAAATTGGTCGGAAGCGGCGGTGGCTTTTGGCTGTGCTGTTGAGCTAGAACCCGATGAGAGTTGGCTGCACAAAAAGCTGGGCGATGCGCTGCGGAATCAAGGGGAATTGGAAAGGGCGATCGCAATTTATGAAAAAGGCATCAATCTCGATCCAAAATCCTATTGGTGTTACGAAGGATTGGGCTTGACTTTCATGGCAAAACAGCAGTGGGAATCTGCAATATCTAATTTGGTTCAAGCACTGCAAATTAAACCAGATTTATTTGGACTTTACTATCATATAGCTGATGCTTTGGAACAAAAAGGAGAAGTAGATGAAGCCGATATCATAAAATTTGGCTATAAAATGTTGCCGTTAAATTTTCTCAAAAAATACTGTGGATTTACCGACAATTTGGCAATTGTAGCAGAGTCAGATCCGAGCATTACTTGCATTGACATTTATCCTGCAAGTCAAATCAATTTATCTGATTCCAAAACAATCCACACCGATAACAGATGTTGGGAAGATGAAATTTTTTATACAAAAAAAGCTTTTGTTGCCGTACTACCAAAAGGACGAGCTTGGGCCGATATTGCTACTACCTGCGCCATTACTTCAGACAATAAACTTGTTGCCGATATTTCAATGGGTTGTCCTGAGTTGGTAATAACTTCCGACAAATTGCCTCCCGCCGAACATATCGAGGGAAATGTGGCTTTTTTGTCGGCTCGCTGGGGTGGCGCAGCTTATTTTCATTGGATGTTTGATGTGGTGACGCGGTTCCATCTTTTGCAGCGCAGTGGATTGATGGATAGTATTGATAAGTTTGCGATCAATGCTTGCGATTCGGCTTATGAAAAAGAAAGTTTAAATACTTTAGGAATTCCACTAGATAAAATTTTAGAAAGTCGCTATCAGCCACACTTTACAGCGGATAAATTAATAGTACCGTCAATTTGCGATGGTGGTTCTGGAACCTCTAAATGGAAATGTGAATATCTGAAACGAATATTTTTAAATGAACAGCAGTCGTCAAATACAAATTATTCAGAAAAAATTTATATCAGCCGAGAAAAAGCATCCTATCGGCGAATAGTCAACGAGGAAGAGGTTGTCGGCTGTTTAGAAAAGTTTGGGTTTCGTACAGTCAAGCTGGAAACTATGTCGGTAGGGGAACAAGCCGCGTGTTTGGCTGCTGCTAAAGTAGTTGTATCACCTCACGGAGGGGGATTGACTAATCTAGTTTTTTGCACTCCGGGAACTAAAGTAATTGAGATTTTCTCTCCGATTTATGTGCCAACTTGCTTTTGGACTATCAGTAATTTGTGTGAGTTGGAACATTACTATTTAATTGCTGAATTGTTTGATGACTTAACTCAGAAATACCAGGGACATAAAGATATGCGGGTGAATGTGAACTCGCTGGAGAAGTTAATGAATATTGCAGGGGTTTCGCATGAATAATGATGATTACCACCAGTTGGGGAATTCCCTGCAAGAAAGCGGTGAGTTTAATGATGCTGTTGCTGCTTACAAACAAGCTGTTGAGTTAAACCCAGATTTTTCTTGGTCTCATCACAGTTTGGGCGATGTTTTGTTGAAACTCGAACGCTGGGAGGATGCTGTCGCTGCTTACAGAAAAGCTGTTGAGTTAAATCCTGATTTTTCGTGGTCTTATCATAATTTGGGCGATGCTTTGCTAAAACTGCAATGCTGGGAGGATGCTGTCGCTGCTTACCGCTGCGAGATTGCACTGAACTCAGATTTTGCTTGGTCTTTTTACAATTTAGCCGAGGCTTTGACTAAACTCAAAAAGTCGGGTGAAGCTATCGCTGCGTATTTACAAGCTATTGAAATTGATGGAAATTTGCCGGGAATTTACGATAAGTTGGGATATAGTCTCGGACAAACAGAGTCTGATTTACAGTCAGTGTTAGAAAAATGTCAATTGCAAGTTACACCGGAAAATGTAGAGTTTTATTTGCAGTTAGGTAAGAATTTAGCAAAGTACGATCGCCCAAAAAGCGCAATTATTCTTTACAATTTTATTTTAACAAGAGTGCCAGATTGTGCTGTAGTCTCAGCGGAATTAGAGCAGTTGTTGAAACAGCAGGAAAAGTGCGTTAGCGTATTAGCATCAGCCCGCGCCACAGTCGCCCAAAAACCCGATGATTGCTGGTCTTATTACAATTTAGGTGCTGTTTTGAGCCACCAAAAATATGGGGAGGAAGCGGCGGCGGCTTTTTTGCAAGCAATAGCAATAAATCCCGATCTTCCTTGGTGGTTTTATTACAATTTGTGGGAAGTTTTGATTGAGCAAAACAAGTTGGATCAAGTTGAAAACTTCTGCCGCGAAGTTGTTGATGCTCAACCGGAGGCTTTTTGGCCTTATTTGAATTTGGGGGAAGTTTTGACTAGACAAGGCAAAATTTCAGAGGCGATTAGCTGTTATAAAACTGTTAGTTATAAACAAACTTTTGCATCTATTCTTAGTAAGAGAATAGGCAAGATGCCTGTTCCACAAAATACAGAGACAGGCAAGATGCCTGTTCCACAAAATTGGAACTTAAAACCAGTCAAAGTTCCTAAGTTTATAATTATTGGTTCTCAGCGGTGTGGCACGACTTCTCTCTACACTTATTTAGCTGAACAACCGCAAATTTTGACTCCGATTAAAAAGGAGATGGATTTTTTCTCGTGGCATTTTCACAGAGGGATTGATTGGTATTTGGCTCATTTTCCCCTAATGCCGGAGGGAGAGGAGTTTGTAACGGGTGAAGCAAGTCCGAGCTATTTTGACTGTCGGGAAGCGCCGGAACGAGTCTACAGCGCGTGTCCAGAGGCGAAACTGATTGTGCTGTTGCGAAATCCGGTCGATCGCGCGATTTCTCATTTTTACCGCTTGAGGGAGTTAAATTGGGAAGGGCGATCGCTCGATCGGGCAATTAGCGACGAAATCGAACGGTTGAATCAAAACCCAGAATACATCATCGGCGAGGAACCGGGCAATTATTTAGCTCGCGGCAGGTATATAGAATTTATTAAAAATTGGCTGGCTTTCTTTCCCCCAGAACAGTTGTTAATTTTAAAAAGTGAAGATTTTTATGGAAATGTAGGGGAAACTGTTCAGCAAGTTTTAGCATTTTTAGATTTACCGGAATATCAATTATCTGAGTATCAAAATGCTAATCCTGGTGTTTATCAGCGGGTAAATGAGTCAGTTCGCGAGCTATTGAGCGATTATTTTAAACCTTACAATCAGGAACTAGAGGAGTATTTGGGGAGGAGATTTGATTGGGAATAAGATAAGACGTACGGTTGAAACCGCGCATATACAAACAAAACCTGCCTCCGCAGGTTGAATAAAAGGCGATTAAAATTAGGTTATTTTCTTCAGTCCGCTTGGAGTGGACATCGTTTGTGTAGACGCGGTTGAAACCGTACGTCTGCTAAAATTAGAACAACTTGTAAGGAGGTAATACCAATGCTGACGATCGAGCTAGATACGCTACTTAAAGAACAAGCACTCCAACGCCAAGATCCTGAAGAACGCTACATCACGGATAGGGTGAACTGGGAAGAATACGAGACACTGCTAAATCGGATAGGAGATGCTGCGGGATATCGAGTTACTTATTTAGATGGACTTTTAGAAATTATGTCACCTTCTCGTCGCCATGAAAATGCTAAAACTCGCATTGGAAATCTGCTAGAAATTTATTTTGTAGAAGCTGACATCGAATATTTCCCTTTTGGGTCTACAACTCTGCGACAAGAGGAAAAAAGTGGCGGTACGGAACCGGATGAAGCTTACTGTATTGGCACGGATAAAGAATTTCCAGATTTGGTGATAGAAGTAATTGTTACTAGCGGTAGCATTAATAAACTAGAACTGTATAGAAGGTTGAAGGTGCGAGAGGTTTGGTTCTGGCGAAATGACAGATTTTCGATATACCATTTGCGAGAAGAAATTCCGGTTGATTTTGTGTCGAACTGCGGTTATGAATTAATTACAAAAAGTGAATTACTGCCGGGAATTGATATAGAAGTTTTGACAGAATGTGTGAAAAATCCTCAGCCGTTAGCAGCAGCGAAGGAATGGAGGCGAAATTGCCAACCTACTTAAACACCAAGTTTTAAATTTGCCCCCAACTTCCAATAAAAAACCCGCCCCCCCTTGACAAGTCATACTCGTTATGAGTACGGTATAGTAAGCAAAGGAATTTAACCCAAGTACCCCAGGATTCAAAATCATGCTGACGAACCACGAAGGTCAAAGAGTACCCAAAGTCACGTTTCGCACTCGCAAGGACAACGAGTGGGTGGATGTCACCACCGATGATTTGTTTGCAGGCAAAACTGTAGCAGTCTTTTCTCTGCCGGGAGCTTTTACTCCCACTTGTTCCTCAACGCACCTCCCTGGCTACAACGAATTGGCAAAAGTTTTCAAAGAAAATGGCGTAGATGAAATCGTTTGTATGTCCGTCAACGATACGTTTGTGATGAATGAGTGGGCAAAAGACCAAGAAGCAGACAATGTGACGTTAATTCCCGACGGTAACGGTGAGTTTACTGAAGGCATGGGAATGCTGGTAGATAAAACAGATTTAGGTTTTGGTAAGCGGTCTTGGCGCTATTCGATGGTGGTCAAAGATGGCTTGGTGGAAAAAATGTTTATTGAGCCGGAGGAACCGGGCGACCCTTTCAAAGTGTCCGATGCTGAGACGATGCTCAACTACATCAACTCCGCAGCAACCAAGCCGAAGGTAGTTTCGGTGTTTACAAAAATGGGCTGTCCCTTCTGCGCTAAAGCTAAGGCAATGCTGACTGCAAAGGGCTTGGATTATGAGGAAATCGTCTTGGGCCGGGATATCACAACCCGATCGCTCCGGGCCGTGACTGGCGCTACAACCGTGCCGCAAGTGTTTATCGACGGCAAGCTGATCGGCGGTTCGGAAGAGCTAGAGTCTTATTTGGCAGTTGCTTAGTTAGGGAAAAATACTTGCCGATGCGTAGCGCACACCTTACTCGTTGTAAGGTGTGCGCTGCGAAGCTGCAACCGTCTTTATGAAGATATATCGCCATTCCCAGAGTTCGATCGCTCCATTGATCCATTCTCGTGCTTCAATTATTCATGAAGTAATATTAAAAAAATCAGAAATGGGAGTGACCGATTGTGGATTTAAGTCTCGTAGCGTCAAATATCTTAAATCCACCAGTATTAGCTTTTTTCATGGGAATGCTGGCGATTTTCCTAAAATCTGACTTAGAAATTCCTGCACCCATCCCGAAACTGTTTTCGCTGTACCTGCTGTTTGCGATCGGATTTAAAGGCGGCGTCGAACTGTCCCGAAGCGGAATCAACCAGCAAGTCGCCCTGACAATTTTGGCAGCGATGCTGATGTCAGCGCTAGTACCAGTTTATACTTTTTTCATACTGAGAATCAAGCTCGACTCCTACAATGCTGCGGCGATCGCAGCCACCTACGGTTCCATCAGCGCGGTCACCTTTATCACCGCAACTTCCTTCCTGAAAGAACAAGGAATCGACTTTGACGGTTACATGGTAGCAGCGTTAGCATTAATGGAGTCCCCAGCAATTATCGTCGGTTTAATTCTCGTCAGCGTGTTCGGGGGAGAGGAAGGAAAACGCGAAATAGTTTGGTCAGAAGTGCTGCAAGAAGCCTTCCTCAACAGTTCAGTATTTCTGCTAATTGGTAGCCTAATTATGGGCATACTAACAGGAGAACACGGTTGGGAAGTTATGAGTCCGTTTACTCAAGATTTGTTTTACGGCGTTCTGACTTTTTTCTTGCTAGACATGGGGTTGGTTGCGGCCAGCAGAATTAAAGATTTGCAAGAAACAGGAATTTTTCTGATCGGCTTTGCAATCCTAATTCCCATACTCAATGCAGGAGTTGGTTTAGTGATCGCGAAATTAATCGGAATGCCGGAGGGAGATAGCCTATTGTTCGCCGTATTGTGTGCGAGTGCTTCTTACATCGCAGTACCAGCAGCAATGCGGATGACGGTTCCCGAAGCTAACCCAAGTCTTTACATTTCAACAGCCTTGGCAGTGACATTTCCATTTAATATCATTGTAGGGATTCCCATGTATCTATACGGAATCAATATGTTTTGGAGGTAAACTTATGGACGCAGTTAAAAGGATAGAAATCTTTGCGAATTCGGTGGAACTCCCAAAGATTTTAGACGGTTTAGACAAAGCTGGTGTCCCCGGTTATTCGGTGATTCGCGGTGTCGCGGGCAAAAGTACCAGGGGATATCGATCGCGTGATTTAGCAATGAGTATGCTGGATAATATTTATGTGCTGGCTTTCTGCGAACCCGATCGAGTATCGGCAGTTGCAGAAAATATTAGACCAGTGTTAAATAAGTTTGGCGGGTCGTGTTTTATTTCGGATGCGGTGGAATTGCTAACGACTAAGTGCGTCGGGTAGTCAGTAGTCAGTAGTTAGTAGTCATTAGTCAGTAGTTAGTAGTCAGTAGTTACTGATTATTGGGAGATATTCAAAAATAACAAATAACAATTGCCAACTATCAACTGCCAACTGTCAACTGTCAACTGCCAACTGTTAACTGTCAACTGTCATTATAAACCCGGTTTATTTGATAAATCGGGTTTTTGAATATCTAGCTATTTCACATGATCAAAATCAGCGACTTCTCGCACATCAAAACCGAGCGAGCTTTTGCATGAATTTTTTCTGATTATTGGAGCGTAATTTAATCGAATACGCTTGGATTAACGCTTTAAGATGAGTTTGATGTCACGAATTTACTGGAAACACAGGTATCCTGTAGCAGCTTCATTATTCTTAACTGAACCTGATTGTAATTTAATCAACGATAATGCGAGAAAAATCTGTGTTGATTATAGCAATTTTAAAATTGTAAAATTATTACCCATCATTAGCCAGGAGTCATTTCAAGATTAATTGCCCTTCGCCGCCACATAATTCAGAATTCTTAAGATATAGAAAAGAATCTGTTACCCAAATCAGTTAGCATGGTAAATTCTAACCCACAACAGGCGATCCTCTTCGTTGGCGTAGCCCCCGTAGGGGCGGGCTTCGCTAACGCGCGATCGACTAGCGATATTTTGAATAGGAGTTTAAACATGGCTGCATTAAAAGTCGGCATCAACGGATTTGGTCGCATCGGACGGCTAGTCATGCGTGCCGGCATCAAAAACCCCAACATCGAATTTGTCGGCATTAACGACTTAGTTTCGCCAGACAACCTGGCCTATCTTTTTAAATACGACTCCACCCACGGTATTTATGACGGCGAAGTTGAAGGGAAACCAGACGGGATTGTCGTTGACGGACATTTTATCCCGTGCACGTCGATTAGAAATCCGACAGAATTGCCTTGGGGTAAAGTCGGTGCAGATTATATTGTAGAATCTACCGGATTGTTTACCGATTTTGAAGGCGCATCAAAACACTTGACGGCGGGAGCAAAACGAGTCATCCTTTCCGCACCGACTAAAGATCCAGAAAAAGTTCCAACTTTTCTAGTAGGCGTCAACCACCACAAATTTGACCCGACGAAAGATACTGTTGTTTCTAATGCTAGCTGCACCACGAATTGTTTAGCACCAATTGCGAAAGTTATCAATGATAATTTCGGTTTGGAAGAAGGTTTGATGACGACTGTTCACGCGATGACTGCTACTCAGCCAACTGTAGACGGGCCCAGCCAAAAAGATTGGCGGGGTGGACGCGGTGCGGCTCAAAATATTATTCCATCTTCGACTGGTGCGGCGAAAGCTGTTACTTTGGTGTTGCCGGAATTGAAAGGAAAATTGACGGGAATGGCTTTGCGGGTGCCAACTCCTGACGTTTCTGTAGTCGATCTTACTTTCAAAACGAGTAAGGAAACTAGCTACAAAGAAATTTGCGAGGCTATGAAAAAAGCTTCCGAGGGTGAACTGAAAGGTATTCTTGGATATACTGAGGATGCGGTGGTTTCGACGGATTTTCAGGGCGACGCGCGATCGAGTATTTTTGATGCAGGTGCGGGACTTGAACTGAATTCTACGTTTTTTAAAGTCATTTCCTGGTATGACAACGAGTGGGGTTATTCTAACCGTGTGATCGATTTGATGATCTCGATGGCCGAGAAAGACGGAATTTTGGGTAAATAGTATTGTAGGGTGGTTCGGCGGGGCGATCGAATGCGAGCACCAATAAATCCAGATTTTCCCGCGCCGAACTTACTATCTCGGTAGACCGCCATAGGTTAAATTGTTGTTATTGTCGATCGCACTCCAATTATGTCTGAACTGCCACCGCTCAACAACGAAACTATTTGGGCTATCCTCAACGAAGAAATGGACGATGCTGCTGTCAACAGCTTAGTTTGGCTGTATCTGGGCTACCGCCCTGATGCGGAGACTGGTAAATGGAACAGTGCTGATGTTGCTAGCGAGTGGCGCGAAGAGTATCCAGAACCGCCGGATTTTATTGATTCTAGGCCTGCGACGGTGAAATTGACGCGATCGACTCCTCCAGAAAACAAGCAGTTACTGAAGGAAAAATTGGGATTTAAGGGCTATAAAATTGGAGAATTCGGGCCGAGACAGACTCGCAGGGCGACGATGGCTAATTGGTTGATGGGTTTTGTCGAAGCTGGGGCTTCATTTAATTGACAGTTGACAGTTGACAGTTGACAGTTGACAGCACTTGACAAAAGAAGGAAGAGGATTGTAGTAATGAATCGTCTGATTTTAATTTCTCGCCTTTAGGGGTTCCGGCTTTAAGCTAATTCTTTATGGTAAGAAAGTATCGAATATTAGGCATTGAAATATTGATCAAAGTCTTGGTCTGTTTCTATTTTTATCTGCCGTTAATTAACAAAAATTAAAGATTTTTAGCGTCATAACAAAGTAAAGTCCGATCGCCCACACCAACATGATCACCAGCAAACCTGACATCCGGCGGTTGGGTGAAGTATTCTAGAGTCGGAACAAAACCATTGTAAGGAAAAATTCATGAAAACAACCACTATATCTCGCTTAACCAGCATTTCCCTAGCTACCCTCATGCTAGTCGGCGTTTCAGTCAATGCGATCGCCACACCAGCCACCATCAAACCCGCAACCCAACTCGCCCAAGCTACCGCCAAAAAGCGCCTCGTCGTCATGGACTTCGACTACGGCACCACCAACAGCTATTACAGTTCCTACAGAGGAGTCGGCGCCGCCAAAGGCATCAGCGAACTGCTAATCAACGAACTCGTCAACAATGGCACTTATACAGTAGTCGATCGCAGCAAACTCGAACAAGTCCTCAAACAAGAAAATCGCACAGGTTCAATGGATGCCGGCACAGCCGCCGAAATTGGCAAAAAACTAGGAGTTGACGCCGTACTCATCGGCACCATTACCAAGTTTAATATCGACAAACAATCCGGCGGTGGCAGTTTCATGGGCATCGGCGGAGGTTCCCAAAAAACCAAAGCTACCGTCCAAATAGACGTGCGGTTAATTGGTACAGATTCAGGAGACATTCTTGCCACCGCCAAAGCAGTAGGAGAAGCCGATCAAAGCGATTCCAATTTTTCTGTTAGAGGCGTTGGTGGCAATTCTGGCAGTAGCAATGAAGATGGACTTTTGAGCGCAGCAGTTGACAAAGCCGTAGCCCAAATGGTAACTAAACTTGCAGAAGTATCTAAGAAATTAGGTTAGGAATTGTGAAATATTTTTAGATTTTAGATTTTGAATTATTCAATCTAAAATCTAAAATTATGTCAGCTATTTTGGCGACGATTGTACCAGCTTGCATTAGTCCTATTTAGGAATCTGCATTATTTTCCATTCTACTAAACTAGATCAAATCTGCTCAATTCAAGTATTAACAGTTTAATTAGCATTGGGATTTGAGTCGGAACCAACAGCGCATTTCCCCTGTTGATCAGGATTGGGAGTCGAATTAGAGACTACCTTAGAAACGGCATCTTGTTCTTGAATCCATCCGATTTGCCCCGCTGGTAGCTTGGCGATTTCTACTCCGACTGTTGATTTAACAGCCGGAGATGGCGAAGAACTTGCCACAGTTGGAGATGGACTGACTGCGGGTGTTGAAACAGTAGAAAAATCCTTATTTAACTTGGGCTTTGGAGAGTTCGATCGCACTATTGCAGGAATCGAACAAACTTTCAATTCCAGCCAATTGCCTTGAGGCGTAAGCTGTTTGTTTATTACCTGCAAAATGCTGCCGGCAGGGACTGTTCCCTTGACAGGCGACTCACCGATTGCGACTTGCAAATCCAGGCGATCGCCCTCTTTATCCAATTCCCCAGTTACAGAACTTTTAATCTCTATAAACGAGCCTTTTTCTAAAGATTTGATCGGAGAAGGTACAGATTCAAAAGTCTTCTCCGGTCTACTTTTAGAGTTAATTAAAGCGCGTTTACCGAAAATCGACTCCCCGGCAGTATCGATCGCCCGACCCACCGGAGGGATGAAAAAATAAGCAAATACACCCCCCAAACCTAACAAAAATACAATTTTCAACAGTAGCGAAAATAGACTTTTGCCCTTGTCCGGTGGCTGTACCAACTCCGTTTTCGGTAGAAAATTAGCATCATCAAAGCTTGGGCTTTCCGTCACAGCGGTTGGCGTATCCTCGCTGTCGGCAATTAATTCGATCGGCACATCTAAAGGTGCGACAGACAATTCCGTCAAAGTATTGCTTTCTTCCCTCAAATGTGCTTGACAGTGAATCAAAGCAACAGTGACGTTATCGTGACCGTTTCTGGTATTAGCAATCTCGATCAGTCGATCGCGCGCCTGAGCAACAGTAATGCTACCGTCAAGAATCGGCAAAATCTCCTCTTCCCAACATTGCTCAACCCGGTCTTTATCGCTCAAACCATCGGAGCACAGCAGCAAAACGCAATCCTCATCCACCGGAAAGCGTTGCACAGTCGGGTGCAGAGTATTGGAAGAAGTAATGCCCAAAGCTTGAATCAGAGCTCCGGCGGCCACTTGTTCCAAAGCATCCCGATAGAGAGAGTAGCCCAAACGCACCTCGCGGCAAGCCACATCGTCATCGAGAGTAACTTGATAGCAGCCAGTGCGGGTAATCCAGTAAGCCCGACTGTCTCCCACGTGGGCGACATAGAGCTCGTGAATGTGTGCTAAAGCCATCACCAGGGTAGTTCCCATGCGCTGGCGGCCTTGGCGGTGTTCGGTGTCGTTGCGACCGGCTATCTTGTCGTTAGCAGCACAAGCGGCGCGTTCCAGCTTGGAAGTCAAGCTCGGCGGGTCCCAATTAGCTTGATGCAGGGGCATTTGCAGCAACTTGTCCCGCAGCACAGTAATCGCCAATTCCGAAGCGACTTCGCCGCCGTCTTGTCCTCCGATACCGTCGCAGACGATCGCACAAGCCGACGATCCCGGAATTCCGGCAAACACCGTACCATCGGGCGGATAGCAAGCATCTTCGTTATGAGCCCTTGCTCTACCGACATCCGTGCCGGTGGCAATTTCAACATGACGATCGTAAAATCGGCCGCATTTTGCCAGAGCTTTATCCAACTGGCCCATCAGTTGTTCGCCGTGGCGGACTTGACCGGCAACCATTTGCTGGCAAAGTTGCCGCAAAAAATTGGCGATCGCCGGGTGAGCATCATCGATCCACTGCTGCCACAATTTGCCCAATTGCGACAAATTAGGCGGTTTGCGATCGGGCTGCAATTCCAGAAACCGAACCAATTGCCCTTCCACCCGCAGCAGTTCAGGAGTCAGTAGAGTCGCAGCCACGCCCTGAGCGATCAACGGCTGCCAAAGTTTGGCAATTTGCCACAGCCAATTGAGCTGTCGCATCGCGGCGGCCCCTTTCCAGGAGTCCGCCAATTCCGGCATTAAAGATTCCGTCACCTTTAAAATAGGTGCATTTTCCAGCAGCCAGATATCTCCCGATAGCTTGCTGCTCCGGGACGATATCAGTCCGTATACTTGAGGTACGTGCAACTGATAGGCAAACAATCTCAGATAAGGAGCGATCGAACTCGAAATCTCTTCGGGCATTTCCGGCAACTGTTCCGGTTGAGTATCGACCAGAAGTCGATCGCGCTTAACCAAATAGCGACCCGCGATCAGATCGCCTGGCTTACACGCTTTGATCCCTTCACCTACAGCCCACAAGTAGTGTTTTGGCACAAAATTTTGCATTAAGGGTTCCTGACGCCTTTTGTCCCAGTGCTGATCTGAACTATTTTAGCGCTTGAACCTCGATGGGTTGATACGTGGCGATTATTTTACACCCCCGCTTTCTCAGCACGCGGGGATTTTTAAGACTTTACAGTGATCATCTCGTGATTTTTCAAGTTCCTAGGATCACCACGCTTACACTTTTAGGTGCTACGTGATTTCTCCAGACAATTTTTTTTGACTTTCCCCCAGTCCAGCGGTTGGTTTTAATGTCTTGTACTGACAAAAACAGTCTACCATTTTGTTGGCGCCCGGATAAATCTGGCGATCGGCTTTCAAGGCTTGAGCCTAGTCCGACGGAACCGAAGTCAAGAAGCTAGAGAGCAAAATATTTTCAGCATATTCCTGAGAGTGCCAATTTCCGCAGCAATCTTAGCCCTGAGCGCGAATCGAGATTTTAGACGAACTGTGATGCTAGGATGCAGATACCTAGAAATCACCTGAGCTAGTAGGTATAAATAAACATAAATTTTGGGTTAGCTCGCGAAGGGCGATCCGTGCCTAGTGGGTTAGTTTCGCAAGTCAAGTTAAATTTAACCTTACCCGCATACCGATGCAAGTCCGCGACAGGAGTCGCGATCAGCACCAAAAATTAGATATTAGTTCAAGCCCCCAGATTCATCTGTGGAATCAATCTAAAATCTACAATCTCAAATCTAAAATCGATCGGCCTCTGTAAGCTGTTGAGTTTCTAAACCATGCCCCTACATGAGTCAAGCGCCTTTCCCGAAAATTTGCCCGATCCGAAGCTGCTGCCCACCGTCGAGGTAGACGAAATACTGACTAAGATTCAGCATTCTCACGGTTACTACTACAAAGTGATGAATATTGAAATTTGGGCGCTGGTGGAAACCTTGGATGCGCTGTTTCCGGGGGCTTGGAGTCAGTTTATGACCAACCGCCAAATTGCGGTAAAACAGTTTTTGGAGCGCGATTCCACTTGTGGGGCAACTCCCAATAATAGCGGGAAAGACGCAGAAACGATGGGGAGTGAGGAAGATTGATCGACGAAGAAGCAAGTTCGGCAGCGGATGCAAGCAACGGATGTAACGGATTGAAGGAAGAAGGAAGATTTTCTTAATCTCCCCGTCTCCCCTCTCCCCATATCCCTCTCTCCCTTTCCCCTTAGAGGTTAATTTTGGCATCAACACGGGGAAGTCCCATGCTGTAGTTGACAGCGCGGCTGTTGAGGTTGTAGCTGATTTGGCCTTTCTGTAAGAACGATCGCACCAAATGCTCCAATTCCGAACCGATGCGGCGGAGGTTGTATTCAGTCAAGTCTTCGCCCTCGTAAGCGTCTACGAGTTGGTCGAATTTGGCATATACCTGTTTGACTGACTCGTCGTTCCAGTTGAGTTCGTTGTCTGGGTCAATGTCGATCGTCAAAAGGTCGTTGCTGGGTACGAGTTCGTTGTCTTCGAGGATGGCGGTATAAATGCGAATATGGCGGGTTGTGGACTTGAGCTGCATGAGTTCTTATTTGTAAAGATTTTTTCCTGAACTTATTGTAATGGGTCAAAGACCCTTGCAGGAGAGTAGGTCGCCTATTGTGCGATCGATCGGGATATCTCACTCCCCCTCCGACTTCAAGGCAAAGACTGGGGATCGGTAGTTTTGAGACCTACTTAATTCAAGACTAAAAACGAAAGCTTTCGCAAGGTATAATAGTTCAGAATTGGCATAGGAGGACAAGGTGGAAGGCAAGAGATTTATTCACTCCCTGCAACTGCAAAACTTCCTTTCCTATGGAAGTGAGGGGGAAACAATTGAACTGCAACCCTTAAACGTGTTGATCGGTAGTAACGCATCGGGAAAGTCTAACTTAATTGAAGCGATCGCACTTTTGAAGGCAACACCTACCGACTTAGTTGCTCCGATTCGTCAAGGGGGAGGTATCAGCGATTTTTTGTGGAAAGGTGAAAAAGGTATTCCCACAGCCAAAATAGAGGCTATTTTAGATTACCCGGAACGATCGATGCCACTGCGCTATAAGATTAGTTTTACCGCAGTAGGTCAGAGACTTGAGGTAGTGGACGAAGCTATAGAAGATATCGCACCACGCTATAGTTCAGAAAACGCTCCATTTTTTTATTACCATTATATCGGCGATCGGGGTCGCCCTGTTATCAATGTTACAGAGGACAACAAGCAGCAACCAAGAAACCTGCGGACTCTGCGGCGAGAAGATATCGTTCCCGATCAATCTATCTTATCTCAAAGAAAAGATCCCGAACAATATCCAGAACTATCATATCTGGGCAATGAATTTGCAGATATTGGTTTATATCGTAACTGGCAGACAGGGAGAGATTCAGTATCGAGAAAAGCTCAGCAAACTGACTTGCCAGAACATCCACTACTAGAAGATGGTGGCAACTTAGGACTGATTTTAAACAACTTACAGTATCAATTAGGAAGCAGGCAGATTATTGAAAAATTAAAGCTGTTCTACGATACAGCGGAAGAACTGAGTATCAAAATTTATGGCGGCACGGTCCAGATATTTATCCGCGAAACCGGATTGATTCAGCCAATACCCGCAACTCGTTTATCAGACGGTACGCTGCGTTATTTATTCTTAATAGCTTTACTCCTAGATCCAACTCCACCGCCACTTATCTGTATTGAAGAACCGGAGATAGGCTTGCATCCCGACATTTTGCCTGCGATTGCTGAAATGCTGATCGAAGCCTCACAGCGTACACAACTGATTGTAACAACCCATTCCGATGCTTTGGTGTCGGCGCTGAGTCCTGAGTCTGTGTTAATATGCGATCGGGATGATAGAGGAAGTCACCTGAGCCGCCTCGATCCTGAACGACTGAAAAAATGGCTTGAGAATTACACTTTGGGAGACCTTTGGCGGAGGGGAGAAATCGGGGGAAACCGATGATAAAGGAGGTTCGCATTTACATCGAAGGTGGCGGCGATGGCAAGAATACAAAGGCATCGCTTCGACAAGGATTTAGCAGTTTTTTCAAAGAACTTGTGGAGGTTGCCAAAAGCAAGAAAATCAAGTGGCAGATTATTCTCTGCGGTTCTAGGAATCATGCTTTCAGGAATTTTAAGAATGCTTTGGCAGATCACCCAAATGCCTTTGTTATCCTTCTGGTTGACTCAGAAGCACCTGTGGTAAAACAGTCGCCTTGGGAGCATTTGAAGTCGAGGGATAATTGGGATTCGCCTGGGGTTGATGACACTCATTGTTATCTAATGGTTCAAGCGATGGAAGCTTGGTTGATTGCTGATATTGATACTTTAAAAAGATTTTACGGGCAGGGATTTAAAGACAATGCGATTCCTAAAAATAGGAATGTAGAGATGATTGAAAAGGATTTGTTAGAACCAAGTCTGAAAGCAGCTACCCGCGACACAAAATCGAAAGGCGAATATCAAAAGATACAGCACGCTTCCAAGCTGTTAGAAATGTTGGATATTGATAAGGTTCGCAAGGCTTCTTCAGAGTGCGATCGAATTTTTACCACTCTCACCGAACTCATGGAACAAGGCAACTAGAACGACTTACGGCGAGGGCCCAGAAACCGGGTTTTTTCGCGAAAATATTTCGTTTCAGTCCGCAGATTTGGCAAAAAACCCGGTTTCTTTAGTCGTAGTGCGTAAATCCAGAAATATAAGGACTGAAGTCCTTACTACAAACATCGCACTTCCATTTATTCGTGAGTTGTCCCGTCTGGCATAATTGCACCTGCGAGTTTAGCATTTGCTATATTTGCTCCAACCCAGTTGGCATCTTTCAGGTTAGCTTTTTCTAGCTTTGCATAACTCAAATTTGCTCCGCATAGGTTTGCTGAAGTTAAGTTTGCTCCACTCAAGTTGGCATTGTGAAAGTTAACTCCAGAGAGGTTTAAGCCACTTAAGTTTTGACCGTTAAGATTAGCTTGCTGTAGACTCGATCCGATCAAACTTACCCCTTTCAAATTTACGTCTGTCAGGTTGGCTCCATCAAGGTTTACTCCTACTAAACTTACTCCATTCAACTTAGCCCCACTTAGAGTTGCAGAAGATAGGTTAACTTTAGTTACTTTGGCTTGACTTAAATCTGCTCCTGTCAAATTTGCGCTATTTAGACTTGCCTGAGTTAGGTTGGCACTAATTAAATTGGCTGTAGTCAAGTTTGCACTATTCAATTGTGTCTCGCTCAATTTTGCTTGACTTAAATTCGCTTGAATCAGTCTTGCATAATTCAAATTTGCCTTAGTTAAGTTAGCGCCACTAAAGTTAGCTTGAATCAAATCGGCTTGTTGCAGGTTTGTGGATTTCAAGTTTGCCCCTTGCAGGTTAGCTCCAATCAAGTTAGCCTTCACTAGGTTGGCATTACTCAGGTTGGCATTGCTCAGGTTTGCTTGACTGAAACTAATGGGATATTCCAGAGTTTTTCCGCTCAAATCCACTCCGGCTAAGTTAATCCCTGTAAAATCTCGTTCTCCCTCCTTATACCGCCGCAAAAATTCCTCAGCAGTGATAGCAGGTTCCTGAGTTTCTGAAACAGAATCATCAACATCCTGATCAACTTCCAAGTTATCCGCCTTCACAGGATTAGCAACAGACTCTCCCGCTGATTTTTCCCGCAATTGGTTGTCAACCCGATCGCTAAATCGCCTCAAAACCTCAGCATCATCAACCTTCTGAGCCACATTTTCCGTGCTTTTTACCGCATTCTCAACATGATACTTGTCCACAAAACTTTGCAACCCAGCATTATATCCTTGTCCTACCGCCTGAAATCTCCATTCACCATTCTTTTTGTACAATCGCCCAAATTCCAAAGCCGTTTCTTTGGCAAAAACTTCTTTTAAATTATACCGAACTAGCTCGCTCCCAGTCTCCAAATTGTAAAGCCGGATAAACGCATTTCTAACTTGACTAAAATTTTGATTCTTAACCTGTCCTTCGTGAACAGTAACAACAAACACAATTTCTTCGACAGCGGCATCGATCCGATTCAAATCCACATAAACCGTCTCGTCATCGCCTTCGATTTGTCCGGTTGTGTTGTCTCCCGAATGTCGCACTGCACTGTCTGGCGAGGTCAAGTTATTGTAAAATACAAAATACCTTTCGTCTGGAATTCGACCGTCAGCGCCTAACATGAAAACTGATGCGTCAATGTCGTAGTTTTGTGCTGTCTGGCTGACTTGCCACCCCAGGGCGATCGCAACTTTATTAAAATCAGGAGCTTCTTTAGAAAGATTGAACCTTTCACCCTTAGTTAATTGAATACTCATGTGCGATAATTCCCTTACCTCATAAATGGTATAATTATCTCATCTATGTTAACCCGATCGCAAATTGGATTTTATCTCGAAGACATCGAAACCCCAATTGGCAGAACCGTCAATTTAACTCTTACCGGACTCATTCTTTTATCTTCCGCCAGCTTCATCGCCGAAACTTACCCGCTTTCGGAGTCTGTTAGAATTAATTTCCAAGCTCTCGATACTGTTCTTTTAATCGTTTTTACAGTTGAGTATTTATTGCGGCTGTGGTGTGCCGAAAATCGAGTTAAATTTATTTTTAGTTTTTTTTCAATTATTGATTTGCTGGCAATATTACCATTTTTGCTGGGATTTGTCAACGTCAGTTTTATCAGAATTTTTCGCTGGTTTAGAATTCTCCGACTCATCCGCTTTCTGGAATTAAAAAATTCAGTTTTTCGCATCAGCAGCGAAGATGGCGTGATTTTTTCCCGGATTTTATTTACTTTGCTGGCAATAATTTTTGTTTATTCTGGTTTGATTTATCAAGTCGAACATCCGGCAAATCCAGAAAATTTTGGAACTTTTTTGGATGCTGTTTATTTTTCAGTTGTCACGATGACGACGGTGGGATTTGGTGATGTTACTCCGATTTCGGAATCTGGTCGTTTTCTGACTATTTTGATGATTTTGACAGGAATTGCTCTGATTCCTTGGCAATTGGGGGATTTGATTAAACAATTAGTTAAAACGGCTAATCAGGTAGAAACTGTTTGTACAGGTTGCGGTTGGTGTGTACACGATGCTAATGCTAGATTTTGTAAAATGTGCGGCAGTCAATTAGATAATGGTTGACTGTTGACTGTTGACTATTGACTGTTACAGCAGTTTTCAGGTAGGGACACAGCATTGCCGTTTCCCTACAGAAGATTGCCTCTAATTTAGATGTAGCAGTATTTTTCATAATAATTAATAACCAATAACCAATAACCAATAACCAATAACCAATAACCAATAACCAATAACCAATAACTACTGACTACTGACTACTGACTACTGACTACTTTAAGCTAAGGGTAACAATATTTCAAATTCGGTGCCAATTCCTAATTCCGATCGCATTCTGAATGCACCGCCGTGTTTTCCCGTCACGATTTGATAGCTAACGGCTAAGCTGGTTTCTTTCAGGGCGCGTTTTTCGGTAGAGAAGGATTCTAAGATTTTTTTGTACTTGTTAGGTGACATTCCTGGGCCGTTATCTGCTATGCGAATCGAAACCCAGCGCTCGTGAAGTTTGTCCAAGTCGATCGCAGATTCTGGACAGCATACTTGAGTCACAATGTCAATCTGAGGCTGGCGATCGAAGTCTCTGATTCCTCCACCGTTGAACTCTTTCGCCAATTCTTGACCGACTGCTTGGTTAATTAATGTATTAATAGCATTGGTCAAAATATTCATAAATACTTGGTTAAGCTGTCCTGCATAGCACGGTACTGGCGGCAGATAGCCGTAGTTTTTCACTACTTTGATTTCCCTCGTCAAATGACTTTTTAGCAGCAATAGTATGCTATCTATATTGGCGTGCAAGTCTGCCGGTTTGGGATAAACATCGTCGATGTGGCAGAAGTTTTGCAAACTGCTTGCTAACTTGCTCAAACGTTCGGCTCCGGCTTTGATGCTGCCAACTGTTCTGAGGAAATCGCTTTGCAAAAAGTCATAGTCTATCTCTTCTTTGAGCCGTGCTATTTCTGGCGGGGGATTGGTACAGTGCGCGTCGTAAACTGAGAGCAACTCCATTAAGTTTTTGCTGTAGTCACTGACGTAGGTTAAATTACCCCAAATAAAGCCTACTGGATCTAAAATTTCGTGGGCGACTCCGTTGACTAAACGGCCTAAACTAGCCATTTTTTCGCTTTGAATCATTTGTGTTTGGGCTCTTTCGTAGCGGACTTGGGTTTCGATGCCGCGAATTTGCCAGTAGGCGATGTTTAATGCGTGAGGGTCTAAGAGCCGATATGATTGGTCGTCGATTTGGACTACGATGGGTTCTGACTGCAATTCGGGCGATCGACGCAGAGCTTGTGGAGCTGCTGTCAAAATGGTTGTATTCTCTGCAAGCAATAATATTTCGACGCGAGCGTAACTGTAGAGAACTTTCAGCGGCAGGTGCAAAAATAGCTCTGGGCCTTGGGGTTTGAGCAAATATTCCAGCAGTTGCCTGCGGGATATCATGCCAGCCAACTCTCCTGCTTCCAGCAATACGGCTCCCGGCACTAGGGGATGCTGTTCAAATATTTCGGCAACTGCGACGGCCAAGTAGCTCGATTTAACCTGAAAGTGATACAGGGGCAAATCCCCCAGGGTAGACTCTAGGGAAAGGTCTTGATTTCTGCCTTCGGAGAGAGAAGGGCTAAGTAGTTTGGAACTGAATGTATTTGCCACTGGAAATTTTAGTTGCCGAAACACGCTGGAAATTGAAATGAAAACATAATGCTAAGCTAGCCTATCATTTCACTTTTTTGAGCGAACCTGGAGACAGTTCTTGAGTTAATCATGTTTTGCGAATTATTGGCAGGAGAATTTCAAATTCGGTGTTCTTGCCAAGTTGCGATCGCAAATTCAGTTGACCGTCGTGCTTTTCTGTGACGATTTGATGGCAGATAGCCAGCCCCATACCGCTGCCTTTGCCTGCGGGTTTCGTGGTAAAAAATGTCTCAAATATGTGCTGCTGATTTTCTGGGGGAATGCCAGGCCCGTTATCGGCTATCCCAATGGCCGCCCACTGGCCCTCTGCGGTTTCTACCACTTTAGTCGTAATTTGGATTTGTGGCTGCCAGTTGTCCGCGCACTCTGTATCTAGTTCGCGATCGGCTACATACTCTGTCAGGGCGTCGAGAGCGTTAACCAACAAATTCAAAAACACCTGACTCAACTGACCGGAGTAACCGCTAACTAGCGGCAGATAGTCGTATTTTTTTACCACTTTTATGCCATTTTTTAATCGGTTTTTCAGAATTAACAGCGTCACATCCAAGCATTCGTGAATGTCTATCTCCACGGGCTTTGTCTCGTCCATGTGAGAGAAGTGGTGCAGCCCGTTAACTATGTTTAGCAATTGCGAGGCTCCCAACTTCATCCCTTCTAAGGTGACTGGCAAATCTTCTTCTAAAAAATCAAATTCTATTTCTTCTTTGAGGGCATCAATTCGAGGACACGGTTCCGGATATTCTTCTTGATAAGCCGACATGAGTTGAAGCAAATTTTCAAAATAGGACAGCAGAAAAGTCAAATTTCCCCAAATACAGTTCAGCGGATTTCTAATTTCGTGAGCTACTTCTGCTACAATTCTGCCTAAACTCGCCATTTTTTCTGTTTGGATGAGTTTGGCTTGGGTTTGTTTTTGGAGCAACTTATTTGTGATTTGGTGAATTCTGGATTGAGCGACCATTAATTGGTGTGCGTCTAACAGTTTGTAAGTCTGGGGTGCAACTTCCACTACTACGGGTTCGTAGACTAATTCTGCTAACCTATAAAGAGATTCCGAGGCGGCTTCTACTATTAATTTACTGCCGGGAAGCATCAGCAGCTCTTGCTTGGAAAATCTGTACAAGACCTCTATCGGTCGCTTAAAAAACATTTCTAACCCGTAGCGCCTGTTAATTTTTTCATAAAAATAACGCCTGGATATCATGCCGGCAAAATTACCCCGCTCGGTCAAAATGACGCCGGGAAGCATGGAATTTCCTTCAAAAGCCTGGGCTACTTCTTTTGCTTGTTGGGTTAAGTCAATTTGACAGTTGTAGAGCGGCAGGTCGAGGAGAGTTGATTCTAAGGAGATGTTCCAAGTACAAATCTCAGGTATATGCAACACTGATAACTCCGAGCTAATCTGATGCACAGCAAACATAGATGAAACCCCTGTTAAATTTTGTATTGATGGATAAGTTAAGTTGCTATTAATTGGTAAAGGGTAATTGGTAGCAAGTAATTGCTAATTGGTCAAACTACAACAGCACCCAATGGGAAAATCCCGATCGCCCAGGCATTGTCTGCTAAAGATTTTATTTCTAAATCAATGTTAAACAATCGAAGCTTTTGTGGAACTTACGGAGCTCTGCTGTCAGCTTTTTACCATGATATACCCTGCGATTGCGTGTTTTCCGAAACTATTAAAAATTTATCAAGGGATTTTTGTAATTTATTATATCATTTTTCGGTGCTGGTAGGGAATTGGAGAACAGCGATAGCGGGGATGGGTGAATATACGGGCATTGATCGAGGGATTGAGGGCGCGGATGCGATCGTCTAAGAGACTTGAGATCCAAACGGTCAAGACGGAGGCAAAAATCGGCAGATTTACGCATTTAAGCAAGAACGCAAATGCAGGCAAGTTTCCAACCTCCGATGGTCGTCAGTTTTTTGCAATTCTTTAATCTGCAATTCTTTTAATCTGCAATTTTAAAATCTAACATCTAAAATCTAACATCTAAAATCGTTTCAGGGTTCCACCTCCGGCCAGAGGCGTTCTAGTTGATAGCGCCAAGCGGCGAGAGTCTGTTCGCGAGACTCTCGCCCAAGTTCCATTTCGCCCATCAATCCCTCTGCGTAGAAACGGTCTAAAGTCTGAAGGGTAGTTTCTATGGACTGTCCCTGCATCTTGGCAGCTTTGATGATTTGACGGATGCGGCTTTCTATCAAACCGCCGAAAAAGTCGGACAAACCTCGTTCTTGCAAAGCTAGCAGTCTGGCGATGGCGGCCGAGAAATCTGGGGCGGCGAGTGTGGCGCAACTGTGCTGAAATACTCCCCACAAAACGTTTTGATGTATGGCGTAGCGAGTTTCGAGGGTGGTGTCAAAGTTAGCTTCTAGCAGTTGATCTAAAAACGGTTGAGCTTCTTCGGCATCGGCGATGGGTAGCAAAATCCGCAGCCAAGTTCCGTCTTCTGAAAGCAGGACTAAGAGGCGAAATTTGGGGGTTTGGACTTGCCAAGAAGTAGCGGCGGGCTTCTCAACATTTTCGCCGAATAAGTCTTTAAGGGTATTGCTAATTTCTTCGGGAGTCATGGCAATTTTATATTTTAGATTTGAGATTTTAATTGTCAAAATTTATGACATTTTACCAGTATCCCCTACTATTAAATCAATTGAAAATTGATTTACGGCAGCCAGCGAGGATGATAGCCGGCAAAGGGAAGTTCTTCGGGCTGTACTTTTGCGGGAGAACTGTCTGCGGGTATTTCTAATAAGGGTAGCAGCCAGAGGCGGCTGGTGGCGATCGACTGTCCGCTATCATTGCGGGGACTGTCTCCTGCTGTGGGTTTGGCTGTTGTGACTGATTGATCGAAAATTAATGCCAGTCCGTCGGGAGATAAACTGATTTGGGTATCTAATTGGTTGGGCAAAATTAGCAGCGGTTTGATGGTTCCTACTAAACGAGTGCCTTCTTTTTTGAGGTCGATGGCGGCGATGAAAGGCTGTTCTTTGTAGCTTTCTGTTTCGAGGCGTTGGGCTAACAAGCAGTAGAGACGCTGGAATTGATTGTCTTTGTTTTTGCGGGGGTCGAAATAAACGGCGATGATGCTGCCGGGAATCCGCAATATTTCTTGTTCTGCGCCTTGGTTGTCTAAGATAAAGAGCGATCGAGTAAAGTCGCTGTTGTATTTAACGTAGGCGGCGGCGGAGTTGTCGCGGGCCATGCCTAATACTTGTTCGTATTTTGGCAAAAATTCTACTGGGTCTGCTTCGGGTGTGAGGGGGACGATCGCTAATCCTTGTTTTTGAGATATTACCATCGATGTGCTGTCAGGGCGAATCATAAAATCTCCGCCTTGTTGATTTTCCAAGGGTTTGGGCGCCACTTTTTCTGACAAAATCCAAGGACTGAAATCGCCGGGATTGCGGCGGTTGAGGCGCTGGACAATGATGATTTTTCCGTCGGCTGAGAGGTCGAATTTGAGGTTTTGGTAATCTTTGGAGTCTAAGAGTTTGTCGATTCTACCTGCTGGTTGCGCTGGTTGGGCTTCCGATCCGGGGGATTGGGGATTGAGGCCGGTGGTGACTGTAAATAGTTCTTGATTTAGGGTGCCGCCAGTACGGGCGATCGATCGATCTGTGGCTGAGAATAAAATGCGATCGCTGTCTGGATACGGTTTAAAATCGGTGACAACTAAATCTTTGGGAGTCAGCGGTATCGGTTTCGAGTCGCTGCTGGTGAGATTGACTAGCATTAATCTGCTTTCTGTTTCGCCTTGGACACCGATGTAAGCAAAAGCTCGATCGCGACTGCGAAAGGAACTGCTAAACGGCTGCATTGGCGTGCCTTTATATTGGTTGTTTTCTCCGAAATACTTGTCGGTTGCGCCGGCGAGTTTTACTGTGTAGGTAACGCCGTAGGGTGCGGGATCTTTGAGGGTGTAAGCCATACGGCGGCCAGCCCAGCTAAATTTACCGGGGAGTGGCGGTTCTAGCTTTAAGTTTTCCTCGACGGTGGAGTGGTTCATCGGCCGAAAGAAGTTGAGAATAAAGCCGGTATCTGCGGCGCCGATTTGTTTGTTTTCCCAGCTAAATTCTCGCACTCTGGGCGCTGTGCGATCGCCACTCAGCAGCAGCAGTCCCATTAAGACGCTCAGCAGTAGGATCAGGAAAATCGCCGTGCGGTCGATCGGCTGTTTGAATGGCAGAATACCGAAGAATGAAGGATTAAATTTTTTGTTAAAAATATTCATAAATCTTTCTCTCCTCTTGCTGCTGAAAATTAATTGCCAAATTTTCCCTCTTAAATTTTACAGTCCCGGACGCACTCCCGACCCTCAGAAACCAGTTTTTTTTTACCATGATAAAGGCTGTCACCTCTGTATTTTGGCAAACAACCCGGTTTCTGAAAGTTGTGGTGTATCCATGACTGAATTCAACTGACAATTCTTAACTGCGCAGCCAGCCCGTTCCTTTTAGGGGTGGGATAGGCGCTGCGAATGCAAGTCGCCGTTCCATTAATATTGAGGATGCTCCTTTTTGTTTACTGAAACAGTTGATTGATAGGTATTAAATCCATCGGTGAAATTTTATCGATCGGTAGCCCGCCACCCAGAGACATTCTCACACCAAGTATGATTGCTAGTACCCCTAAAAACAGTGCTGTCAACTTCATATCCTCCCAAAAACAAGTTAGCCCTTCTTTCCAAAGACCGTAGGTAGTTACTAAATAAGTAGGAAGATCCCCGACAGCTACAGCAATCACAGCACCTAAATTACCCATGAAATGATATCCTACTGGGATGCCAATAGCAATACTCAAGAAAGTTGCCAGATTGCCCATAGCTCCGTACTGAGATTTTCCGACAGCTAACAAACAAGAACCCATCAAATTGTGGAGAGTAGTGTGCCAGATACCTAAAGCCAAGATTGGCATCATCCAAGATGCTGCGATATACTCTTTCCTGTACAGTGTTAAAATTAGTTGATCTCCAAAGCTCACAAAAATTGCTAAGCCTATAGCCAAAGGTATCAGAATCAAGTTGCGGTTTTTGATGATTTTGGCGCGCAATTCCTCACGAGGCAAGTCTGCTAGCATCGAAATAGAGGGAAAAATTACCCTACCTGCGAGGGCGATGATCACTTGGCGCGGCATATCGCCGAGGGTAAAAGCGATGCCGTAAATGCCCAACATTGTTAAAGTAAAGATTTTCCCTAGAACTAGGCGATCGGCTTGAGAGCACAGAAAAAATAAAATCGTAGATAAAAATATCCATTTTCCATAAGAAAATATTTCTCTAGCGGCTTCTTTATCCCAAGCGAAGCGGTTTGACTTGCCGGGAATCAAAAAATGGCTCCATACTAACTCTATTATAGAGTTAGCAAAACCGCCGATGAGGATGGCCCAGATTGTGGGATGGAAAAAAGCCCATACAACCATCACTGTAGTAGAAATTGCCTGTATGACCAACTCAAAAAGCACTACTTGCTTGACGCTCATTTTGCGTTCGAGGGTGGATACAGAAGTGGATTTGAATCCTCCTATTAGGGTATTTATACTTATGCAGGGAAGCAACCACAGGAGACGGGGCTCTTCATAGAAGTTAGCAACTGGCCAGGTGATTATCATTAAACACAACCACACAAACAAGCTGCGAAGAACTTGCATTGTCCAAGCGGTGTTGAGAAATTCTGGCTCGTTCCCGCGCTTGTTTTGAATGATACTTGGGCCCAAACCTATGTCTGTGAATAGGTGGACACCTGTGATGAAAACGTAGGCTAGACCCATCAAACCAAATAGTTCGGGCAAAAGCAGGCGGGTCAAAATTAGGTTGCTGGCAAATCGGATAATTTGACTGCTTCCATAGCTGGCGATCGTCCAGAATGCGCCTTTGATAGCTAATTTTTTTTCTGATGACATATACTCTAAGCTTATTTCCTAATTATGAGTCTAGTTGCTGAATTTGTTATTGGCAACTGTTACAGGATGCTGCTGCCAATGTTGTAGTTGAATTTACCGTATCTTAATTTACGTAGACAGGAATATGCCCGGAATGCTCATCCCGTAATCTCAAAGGTACAATTTGATCCCCTAGTTGCTCCTTGTCTAATAATCATAAGGGTTTTTCGGTTCGGGAATTGGTTTGAGGGAGGATGCTTGAATGATTAATTTGCGCTTACCTTGTAGTTCTTCTACGATTGTTTCTCCTTCTATTTCTAGCCAACTGTCTGGGGGAAAAGAGGCGCGGCTTTGACCGATCGCTAATTTGACAGGCAACCCGATCGGATAGGCATCCGCCGCGCAGCAGGTAATGATGAAACGCCCGATCCACATATATTGTTCTGCGATATTGGGCGGGTGAATTACAAATCCTTGAACCTTGACTTTTTGACCTCTGTATGTATCTGGTTCTGGATTAAAATTTAACAGCCGCACCCATTCCACGAGCGATCGCCTTTCAGGCTTTGTAGTATTGCGAAATTCTTGTGGTTGCAGTCTGGTGATGGGCAGAGATTCGGTGAGGCCTCGTTCCAGTGCTGTCTGGCTGGTAAATGTGCGGGGCGTTACTACTAAACCGATTAATGCGACGCTCAGCATTAAGGTGCTGCCGATGCTGGGGGGAAATAAAGTAACGTGTTCAACTTCTGTGATTCTGGGAGATTTATTGGCTGGGGATGTCCGCGATTGCTTTAATTGCTGCTTGGCGCGATCGAGCTTTAAGAGTTCCCAAATTTTAAATCCACCAATCACCATTAAGCCGATTCCTCCGGCTACAGTCAAGCCAAAGTAATTGGGGTGAATCAGAATGCTTAATTTGCCGGTGATCCAATATTTGAGGAGTAATATTCCCCATCCTAAGATAGCTAGGGCATCCAGCCAGGGGCTAAATTTTTTAAGGTTCATTTTTTAAGAGTCATTGGTCATTGGTCATTGGTCATTGGGAATCTATTCTTAGTTGTGCATCCGGGCTAATTTTAACCTAGATACAAGTTGACAGCGAGAGTCATTAAAAAGGTTAACTGAGCTGCCAAAATCATTAAGTAAATTACGGCTCTACCTTTAAAAATAGATAGCATTAAACCGATACCTTTGAGGTCAATCATCGGCCCGAAAACGAGAAATGCTAACAGCGAACCGCTGGTAAATGTGGCTGCAAAAGACAGGGCAAAAAAAGCATCTACTGTAGAACAAATCGATACGACCGCGGCTAATAGCAGCATAGCGAGAATCGAGGAAACGGGGCCTTGACCGAGGTTGAGAATTAGTTCACGGGGTGCGCCAACTTGAATGATAGCGGCGATCGCACTTCCGATGACCAAAACTCCTCCCAATTCGCGCAACTCCTGTACCATACTATCTAAAAGCAGGCGCAGACGCTCTTTAGAAACCGGGTGAAACATAGATGAACGTTTCGAGGTTTTGTCTGTTTTGCCTGTTTGTAAAGGCTTCCAGTCATCTTTTAGCAAAGATTCGATCGGCACTGCACCCCCCTGACCGAGCATAAATGTTCCCGACTGCAACAGTAGCGGAGTATTGGCTAGGGCGAGGTTTTGTTCGGAAAACTCTGGTTTTGGGAGGGGAATCGCGCGGGCTACAGAGGGGTGTAACAGAGGGCGCAAGTCGGCTTGAACACTGAACACCCAGCCGATAATTGTGGCTATTACCAGAGAAAAGACTACCCGCAAAACTACAATTTCTGGCTGATCGCGAAATGCCGTCCAAGTCGCCCAAATTACCACGGGATTGATGGTGGGGGCCGCAAGTAAAAAGCCGATCGCCGCTGGTGCGGGTACTCCCTGCATCAGCAACCTGCGGGCTACGGGCACGTTACCGCACTCGCACACGGGAAACAAAAAGCCGATCGAACTACCCATCAAAGCCGCCAGCAGCGGGTTTCGCGGGATGCGAGATACGAGTTTGCGTTCGTCTACAAACCCCAGCAGTAAACCTGAGAATAAAACTCCCAACAGCAGAAAAGGTATTGCTTCTACTAACAAGCTGAGAAAAAGGGTAAAAGCATTGTTTAACTGATTCGTTATAGCTGGTTGCATCGATCGCCTACTGGTAAATTGGTATTTAGTTTCACGTATTTGGCTGAGTCCCTGTCGATCATACCTGCTGCACAGCACTAAGTTTAAAATTCCGTTGAAACTTTTTGGCGATCGTCCTCAATGTTATAGCAACCATTAAAAGTTGCAAATTCCAGCGCCGGACACGGCAATGTCGGATCCCTAGCACTGATCGCCTATAATCTCTATATTTCAACACGAGAATAATAGTCGTTAAAATTAATTTTATATTTTTCCTATCAATCGGATAACTTTTTATTTAATTGGCGCGAATTATGACAAAAATTCACAAAAATTTCATTAGTTCAAATGTCGCCAAATAGTTCGCTAAGTTGACCTTTTGTAACAAAAAAATCATGAAAGTGGCAAGCTTGTTTAGACAGCTAGACTCTATTGAGAAACCTAGCGGGGGTATTTGAAAATCGCGCAATTATGATTTTCCTGTATCATCAATTAATGATAATTTTCAGTAAATTTAGGTTATTATTAACAACAGGTTAAGGTTTTAGCCCAAGGTTAACTAATAGTTAAATACTCCAAATAACAGTTAATACGCCTCAAGCCGATATAAAATAAAGTCAGGCATAATCGCCAGAGCGCATCTATCTCGGTCATGCTCGAACTTGCCTAATACTTGGAGTGGTAAAATCCCATTTTCCACCATAAGTTTTTTGTGTAATTTAAAATGCTGTTTGCCAGAGGGATGTCGGCCAAAGCACTCAGCTACTCACCGACTGAGCTTTGGTAGCTGAATGTCTGCTGGCAAATAAAAACCAAAAAAAGCGTGCTGATGAATTTATGTTAAATAATTCCTGCGTAGAAAGACCAGTACAACCCGCGTCCGAAGCTGACTCTGGAGAACTTCGTTTAGACTCTACTCTCCAAGAATTATCGCTTTACGATTTTCAAGTAGAAGCTACGGATTTCGGGATGAAAATTTCCCAGATGTTAGAAGCTAATCCGCTGTTACCGGGAGTCATTGTGACCCATCAAGGTAAATTTGTCGGCATGATTTCTCGGCGGAGATTTTTAGAATTTCTCAGCCGTCCTTTTGGAAGAGAATTATTTTTAAAACGACCTGTGAAGGCTTTATACCGCTTTGCTGAAATTGAGACTTTGATTTTTCCTAGCAATACTTTAATTGTCGATGCAGCCCGGAAATCGCTCCAGCGCTCGAAAGAACTGCTTTACGAGCCGATTGTGGTTCAAGTATCGCCCCAAACTTATACTTTGGTAGATGTACGCGAACTGTTAGTGGCGCAGTCAAACATTCACGAATTAGCGACAAAATTGCTGAGGCAACAAACTCAATCTCAACTAATTCAAACCGAAAAATTAGCCAGTTTGGGGCAAATGGTAGCTGGAGTCGCTCACGAAATTAGAAACCCTGTCACCTGCATCAGCGGAAATCTAGGCTTTTTGTCTAACTACTCGAAAGACATTATGGAGTTGCTGTCGGCTTACGAGCAAATTGTCGGCCCTAACGAACAAATTGACGCACTCAAAGCAAACATAGAATTTGATTTTTTGCAACAAGATTGGCTGGAAATTATCAAAAGTATGAAGGCTTCATCAGAGAGATTGAGGGAACTTGTCACCAGCCTGCACACCTTTTCTCACATGGACGAAACTCACTTGAAAGAAGCTAACCTCCACGAATGTATTGACAGTACGCTGCTAATTATGAAAAGCCGTCTGAAGTACGGGTTTAAAGTAGTTAAAAAATATGGGGATTTGCCTTTGGTCAAGTGTTATTCTGGTCAGTTGAGTCAGGTATTTATGAATATCGTCAGCAATGCGATCGATGCTTTGGAAGAGGTAAAAGGAGAAACAGGTTTTGTACCTGCGATTACGATTGAAACTGAGGTAATAGATAGTTCTGACGGAGACTTCGTGAATTCGGAATTACTTCAAAATTATGTTTTGGGAGGACAAAATGCAAAATTGCTATCATCCGCCAGCCAAAATGGCGAATCGGGCCCGGAAGCGGCGGAGACAAATTCAAATAACGCTTGGATAGCAATCAGAATTGCCGATAACGGGCCGGGAATTAAGCCAGAAATTCAGCGCAGGATTTTTGATACATTTTTCACCACTAAACCTGCTGGGAAAGGTACGGGTTTGGGGTTGGCAATTACTCATCAAATTGTGACGGAGAAGCATAAAGGTAAGTTGAATTTGCATTCAACGCCAGGTACGGGAACGGAATTTGAAATTTTGTTGCCCTTGATTTAAATGCTGTCTGGGATGAAGTTCTAGACTCAGAAACCGGGTTTTTTTATGGCGGTAAGGTGCGCCCGCGCGCACCTTACAAATATCAGTTCTGCGTTCGGGACTGATTAAGCTCGAAGCTGAACTGGCATCACTAAGAATGTAGCATTGACTCCGCCCAAAGGTTGAAAAATTACAGGAGCCAAAGCACCGTTTAATTGCAGTTGAATTTCGGGAGACTGAGCTGTTTTCAAAATGTCAATTAAGTATTTCACGTTGAAAGCAATATCTATGCTTTCTCCCGAAATCTGCGCTGGAAGTGACTCTTTGCCGCAGCCGACATCTTTAGCATCTACCGACAAAGTGATTTCCTGATTTTCTTCGTCGATGCTGCATTTGAGGATATTATTTTTTTGGTCGGCAAACACTGCAATTCTTTCGACTGCTGCTAAGAGCGATCGCCTTTCTAGGGTAATTTGCCGCTCAAAAGACGGCGGAATCAACTGCCGATAGGCGGGATATTGCCCTTCTAAGGTGCGAGTTGTCAGGCGTTGGTCGGCCCATTCAAACACTACTTGACCATGTTCAAAATGCAGGGTAACAGGTTCAGTCCACTGCCGCATCACGAGCATTCTTTCTACTTCCCGCAATGCTTTAGCGGGAACTGTCACTTCAAATTCTTCTGCGCTTTCTTCACCTTCGGTTTTTTCATTTGCAGTTTGAACTACTGCCAATCTGTGGCCGTCTGTCGCTGCAAATTCTAGGCAATCTTTGAGTACCTTTAAATGCACGCCTGCCAGTACCTGTTTTGCTTCGTCGGGGCTAGTAGCAAATAAAGTTCCTTTGAGTCCTTCTATCAAGGCTTCGGGCGGCAATTTGAGGATTGTTCCGGCTTCGATTGCGGGCAATTCTGGGAATTCTTCTGGGCCCATGCCTCTGACTTGGTAGCTGCCAGAACTGCAAGTGAGATAAGCTACGGTATCCCCGGCTTCGTCTTCTAAAGTAATCTCTCCGCCTGGGAGTCTGGAAACAATATCGTTGAGCAATTTCGCGGGTATGGTAAAACTGCCGCCGCCAGTCACTTCTGCTGCAAAGCTGGTGCGAATTCCCAAACTGAGATCGAAAGCTGTCAAGCTAACCCGCTGATTTTCCTCATCCGCTACTAAGAGCACGTTGGCTAGTACCGGATGTGTCGGGCGGGAGGGAACGGCTCGACTTACCAACGAGAGGTTGGCGTTGAGGTCACTTTGGGTGCAAACCAATTTCATGGGAGGAAGGTTAATTAACCGGATTTGAAACAGAAACAAATGGTATCACAGAAAGCTGATGGCAGTTGGCAGTTGACAGTTGACAGTTGACAGTTGACAGTTGACAGTTGTCTGTTGGCAGTTGTCAGTTGTCAGTTGAGAGTTTACCGAAGCAACCAGGAAGAGTTGGCAGTTGGCGGAACAGTTTTTTTTTATTGAATTATTTTTGTGCGATCGCCCTGTGGAAACTGTGGAAAAATAAAATAATTGCTTATTGTGCTTGAGTTGTAGCTCGTAAATGCCTGTGGAAAACTTGTGGAAAAGCTGGCTAAAGTCGATCGCTCTTCCATTTTCCCACAAAAACTGTTTTGGGCGATCGAGTAAAGTTTTCCACACTATGAGGGCTAATTTTCCACAGGTTTTTCCACAGGCGGGGTCGATCGGGCTTTAAGTTTTGCGGCTAATAACGTTAATTCGATCGCTCAATTGACGCAAAGTTTGGGCTAAAGTTGGATCTGTGTTCCGCAACTGAGCAATTTTATCGCAACTGTAAAGCACAGTCGTGTGATCCTTGCCGCCGAACACTTCGCCAACTTTCGGCAAACTCAAAGTAGTGTGCTGCCGAATTAAATACATCCCGATTTGACGAGCAAAGCTAATTTCTCGCCTGCGGGAAACACCCTTCAAGTCTTCCACAGAAACATCAAACACCTCAGCCACAACTGCAATTACTGCATCGGGAGTCGCCTCTACGGTTTCAGTTTGCGGGTTCAAAACCGGGGCGATATTCTCCACGGTCATCGGCAAACCGGTAATTGAAAGATATGCTACTGCCCGAATCAAAGCTCCTTCTAATTCCCGCACATTGGAAGTGTAACTAGAAGCAATGTATTCTATGACATCTCGCGGCAGCCTCATATTTTCATATTCAGATTTTTTCTGCAAAATTGCCATCCGCGTTTCCAAGTCTGGCAATTGAATATCGGCAATTAATCCCATGGAAAATCGGGAACACAAACGCTCTTGCAGGCGGGGAATTTGCTGCGGCGGGCGATCGGAAGCTAACACTACTTGGTTTCCGGCTTCGTGTAAGGTGTTAAAAGTGTGAAAAAATTCTTCTTGGGTGTATTCTTTGCCTTCTATAAATTGGATATCATCTATTAATAAAACATCCGCTGCTCGATAGTGATCGCGGAAAGTTTGCATACTATCTTTGCGAATTGCGGCGATTAAATCGTTGGTAAATTTCTCAGTAGAAACGTAAAAAATCTTGGCATTGGGGTCGATTTCTAAGCGATAATGACCGATCGCCTGCATCAAATGAGTTTTCCCCAAACCAACGCCGCCACACAAAAATAGGGGATTGAATTCTCGGCCCGGAGACTCGGCTACGGCGAGGGATGCTGCGTGAGCCATGCGGTTGTTGGAACCGACGACAAAGCGGGAAAATACGTATTTGGGGTTTAAATGGGCTGGTTTAGGTGGGTGTAGCGAGTGGCTTTCGGGGCGATCGGCGATCGGGGATGGCCAAATCATGGCGGAGTCGTTGCTGCCGCCTGTTTCGTTTCCCCCGGCAACTGTCAAGTAGATTTCTACGGGATAGCCGAGAATTTCTGCGACTGCATCGGCAAGGATTTCTCTGTAATATTTCTGCAACCAATTGCGAGCAAAGGGGTTGGGGGCGCTGACAATCAAACAGTTATTTTCGAGTTGTTCGGCCCTGGCAGTTTTGATCCACGTCTCAAAGCTAGGTCTGCTCAGTTGTACCTGGAGACGTTCAAGTATCTGATTCCACAGACTTTCGAGGGTAATGTCCACTGCTTACCTTTGCCGATCGGCATTTAAGAGATTTTCATGTCCAGACTGTTCAGTTTAGTCGAGTTAGTGGTTGGGAAGCTAGAGCGGCCAAGATTGGGCGGTTTCAACCGTATCTCTTAGCAAAATCAGCGAAAATCGGCAATCCAAAATCCAAAATGAGAAGCTGAATGTTAAAGTTTAAGGGAGTCTGCCGATCGCCCAAAAATTTTGTGGCTCTGCGGCGATATAGCAGGTATCGAAGAGCTGCTAGGCAAGTATTTAAATTTGGCAGGAAAGCCTTAAAACGTAGCGATGAAGAGTTCTACTGGCAAATTTTGGAAGCAACCAGCAATTTACATATTGCTGCTGGTAACGGGAGCAGCAGCGGCCATGTTGGGCGATCGGCTGTCGGTTTCTCAATTACGTGCAAATTCTGGCGATTCGGGACAAAGGGCGCTGGAACCGAGATTGCAAGTGCCTGCTAATACTAAGCCTCAAGCTAGCAAAGTCTTGCCGCCGATTCCCTTGTCGGGCGACGGGGCTAATGTGAATTTTATTGTGGCTGCGGTGGCAAAAGTTGGCCCGGCGGTGGTGCGGATTGATGCTTCGCGCAAGGTGAGACCGGGAAATAAAGGTGTTTCGCCGGAGGATTTTTTTGGTGGACAACCGAATTCGGGCGGGAGGGGCGGGATTGAACGGGGTACTGGTTCGGGTTTTGTGATCGGGGCCGACGGCGTGATTCTTACTAATGCTCACGTTGTAGAGGGTGCAGATACGGTAAGTGTAACTCTCAGGGACGGCCGCAGCTATCAGGGGCGGGTGTTGGGGGCGGATCAGGTGACGGATGTGGCTGTGGTGAAGATTGAGGCGACTGCTCTGCCTGTGGTGGCGATCGGCAATTCTGATAAGCTGTTGCCTGGGGAATGGGCGATCGCGATCGGCAATCCTTTGGGTTTGGACAATTCCGTAACTGCGGGGATTATTAGCGCTACGGAGCGATCGAGCTCTGATGTGGGCGTACCCGACAAGCGCATCGGTTTTATTCAAACAGACGCTGCGATCAATCCGGGGAATTCCGGTGGCCCGCTGCTGAATGCTTCGGGGGAAGTTATTGGGATGAATACGGCGATTATTCAAGGCGCTCAAGGATTGGGCTTTGCAATTCCGATTAAGGCGGCGCAACAGGTAGCGCAGCAACTGATTTCGACGGGGAAAGTCGAACACGCTTATTTGGGCATTGAAATGGCGACGCTGACTCCTGAAGTTAAGCAGCAAATTAATGGCAATGCTAACAGTAATCTGCGAGTTGCAGTCGATCGGGGTGTGGCTATTGTGAGTGTTGTTCCTAATTCTCCCGCAGCGGCGGCAGGTTTGCGGGCTGGAGATGTGATTCAAAAGCTTAACAATCAGCCGATTATTCAGTCGGAAGCTGTTCAGGAGTTCGTGCAAAATGCTAAGGTTGGCGGCCTGTTGCAAATGGAGATTAATCGCAACGGGCAAATAGTTAAATTAACTGTACAACCGGGGAGTTTGCCAGTTCAAAAAAATCGATAAAAAGTTCGGCGACGGATTTTGTATAGAATCCATTTGAGATATTTTATGTTAAATCAACCTGCATCAGAAATCGAATTGTTACGCGCGGCCTACGCTGCTTTCAACGCGCGAGACATCAACGCCGCCCTCGCCCTCATGACTGCGGACGTGGCTTGGCCGCGAGCGTTCAAAGGCGGTTTTGTCCGTGGACATGAAGAAGTCCGCGCTTACTGGACGGAGCAATGGAGCGAGATCGATCCCCATGTGGAGCCTAGTGCCTTTCACCCAGAGGAGGGCGGGCGGATTTTGGTCGATGTGCACCAAGTCGTGCGCGATCTGGCTGGAAGCGTGGTTGCTGATGAGCGGGTTGGTCATCGCTTCACCATCGATCGTGGCTTGATTCAAGTCATGGAGGTCTGTTCACTTCCATCGTCCAGCTAGGTCGCCTAACACTGCGCTCCGGTTGCACAGCTTGAGTCCGTTATGCAGCTACATTTATAAGCTGTTAGTCATTTAAATTTATTGCCTGAACCCCTTACAGTATGGGGTATAGACCACAAATAATGCAGTTTAAATGTCGAACAGCTTAGCAAGTTTTAGCGATCGCCCTAAAAGATATCAAATGGGTTCTACGATCGCCATAAGAGGGCTGAAGCCCAACAACATACCTCACCTATCTGAGAATGGCTATAACTGATTTAACTGATGTTGGAAAACGGATTTTGTAGCGGATTTAACGGATGTTAGGTAACGGATTTTGTAGCGGATTTAACGGATATAATTTCCAATAACAACTAACAAATAACAGCTAACAAATAACAAATAACAACTAACAAATAACAACTAACTATGCCAGAAATATTACAAATTTCACAATTAGGAAATCCCGTACTGCGCCAACCGTCGCAAGTTGTTGAGAATGTTAAGGACGATCGCATTCAACAGCTAATCGACGACCTGATTTTTACCGTACAACAGGCGAACGGAGTAGGGATTGCGGCCCCCCAAGCGGCGAAGTGCGATCGCCTGTTCATCGTCGCATCCCGCCCCAACCTGCGCTATCCCCAAGCGCCGAAGATGGAACCGACGGCGATGATTAATCCCCGGATTCTCGCTGCATCCACAGAGACAGTCAAAGACTGGGAAGGCTGTTTGAGCATTCCGGGGATTCGCGGGTTGGTGCCGAGAAGTAGGGCGATCGAAATTGAATACACCAGTAGAGACGGCAAAGTTCACCGACAAGAACTTACAGACTTTGTAGCCCGGATTTTTCAGCACGAATACGACCATTTAGAGGGCATCGTGTTTTTAGACAGGGTGGAAAATACCAGAGAACTGATGACAGAGGATGAGTACCAGCAGCAATTTGTCAAGCTCCTGTGATAATTGATATAATGGCGATCGGTAACTAAAATTGATGTTGTGAATAGGAGGGCGAATGTCTATCAACTTGGAAAAAGGCGGGAGAATCAATCTATCTAAAGAAGCACCAGGGCTGAAAAATGCCGGGATCGGTTTGGGATGGGATACCAATGCTACAGACACCGGCGGGGCCTTTGACTTAGATGCTTCCGTGTTTATGTTGGGGGCTACTGGGAAAATTTCCAGCGAAAAATACTTGGTTTTCTACAACAATAAACAGTCACCGGATACTGCTGTAATACATCTGGGAGATAGCACAACCGGAGAAGGATTTGGCGATGATGAAACCGTTACAGTCGATTTAACCAAAGTCGATCCTGCGGTAGAAGAAATTGTGTTTGTTGTCACCATCCACGAAGCGGAATCGAGAAGGCAAAACTTCGGTCAAGTGAAAAATGCTTTTATCAGGATTTACGACACCACTACTAGCACAGAAGTCCTGAAGTACGATTTGGATGAGGATTTTTCTCGGGAAACTGCGATCGAATTTGGCAAACTCTACAAGAAAGACGGTGAGTGGAGGTTCCAAGCAGTCGGACAAGGCTACAATTCAGGCTTGCAAAGCTTTGTAGACAAGTATTCCTGATCGAAGGTCGATATAAAAGATTAGACGGCGGTTGAAACCGCGTCTACACAAACGAAGTCCGCCTCCGCGGACTGAAGAAAATAAGGTAATTTTAACCGCCCGTTCTTCAACCCGCGCACCATCCGGGTTTTGTTTATATAGGCGCGGTTTCAACCGCCGTCTTATCTGAAGAACCATATTGCACGATAAACCTTACCAAATCAAAAAACTATGGCTATTAACTTGACAAAAGGACAATCAATCGTACTCAGCAAAAGTGAATACGACTTATCCAGAGTGACAATGGCTTTGGGCTGGGATGTTGCACAAGTTAAAAAAGGTCTTTTCGGCAGAAGTAGCGGTGCAAATTTTGACCTAGATTCCTACGCTTTGCTGCTGGGGGACAATGGCAAATTAAAACAATACAAAGAAGATGTAATTTATTACTCTCATTTAGAATCCAAGGACAAAACAGTTGTGCACTCCGGCGACAATCTCACCGGGGAGGGAGAGGGCGATGACGAACAAATATTTGTGAAACTGAACTCTTTGCCAGCAGAATATCACAAAATTATCTTGGGAGTAAATATTTACAATGGTAAAGAAAGAAAACAGCATTTTGGCATGGTAGAAAATGCTTACGTGAGGGCTGTAGATGCCGCAGGGAAAGAAATCGCTCGCTATCGCTTGTCAAATGACCCTTCCTATGAAGGCAAATTAAATATGTTGATGGGAGAAGTTTATCGAGAAGGTAGCGAATGGAAATTTAAGGCTTTGGGACATCCTTTGACTGAAGATTTTAACGGTGTTGTCGGTTCGTTTATGCGGTGATAGGAAAGAAGATTTTTTTAACCGCAGATGAACGCAGATGAACGCAGATGAAATTCTATCTGCGTTCATCTGTGTTCATCCGCAAATATCTGCGGTTAAAAAAGCAAATTGAATCAATCTTTGACTGGCCGCATTGTCGGGAACATCACGGCATCTCGGATGCTTTGAGTGTTAGTTAAAAGCATCACCAATCTGTCTACACCGATGCCCATTCCTGCACAATTCGGCATTCCCAAAGATAGCGCTTGGATGAAATCTTCATCCATTGGATGCGCTTCGTCATCTCCTGCATTCTTCTGTGCTAATTGCTCTTCAAACCGCTTTCTTTGCTCTTTCGGATCGTTCAATTCTGAGAATCCGTTGGAGTATTCTGTACCGTTAATAAATAGCTCGAAACGCTCGACAAATCCGGGTTTGCTGCGGTGTCCTTTGGCTAGGGGACTGACTTCGACTGGATAGTCGATGATGAATGTCGGTTGAATTAGTTTGGGGACAACTAATTTGTCGAAAACTGCGTAGAGCACATAGCCTAAACTCTGTTGTTCTAACTTGGAAAGGTGTAGTTCTAGCTTGGTTACGGAGGCGATCGCACTTTCGAGATCCAAACTGTCAAAATCCAGCCCAAACTCGTCTCTGACAGCTTCCACCATCGTTTTCACTTGCCAGTGTTTGCCGCTAAAACCGGGATATTTTTCGCTGTAGTCGTATTTGCGTTCTAAACTAATCGTTTCTCCCTGATTTTCAATTTCCTTGACATCGCCAAATACCGCTGCTGCTGCGAAACACATCACGTCTTCGACAACTCCTAAAATGTCGAATACATCTGCGTAAGCTTGGTAAACTTCTAAGGATGTGAATTCGGGATTGTGGGTGCTATCAATACCCTCATTTCTAAAGGCTTTTCCTAGTTCAAATACTCGCTCAAAACCGCCACAAATTGCCCTTTTTAAGAACAATTCTGGAGCAACGCGCAAATATAAATCTACTTCTAAAGCATTGTGATGCGTGATAAATGGCTTAGCAGCAGCACCGCCGTAAATTGCTTGCAGTGTCGGCGTTTCTATTTCGTAAAAACTCGCATTCCAGAGATAGGAACGGATGCTTTGCACGATGCGACTACGTAGCATGAAACGGTTGAGCGCATCTTGGTTGCTAGCTAAATCCATTTCGCGGTGGCGGCGGCAAACTTCGGGGTCATTAACTCCGTAATAAGCATCGGGAAATTGGATCGTAGCTTTTGATAAAAGCGTGAATTCCCGCACTAAAATAGAAAGTTCTCCCCTAGGGGTGCGGCAGCCGATGCCTTCTACGCCGACAAAATCGCCGACATCAAGCAATTTTTTAATTTGGTCAAAGCTCAAACCGACTTCGCCGGTGACGATTGCTTTTTCGATTTTGAGTTGAATTTTGTCTGTGGCGTCTTTTAAATCGATGAAGCCAATTTTGCCGCTGTCTCGCTTGGAAATAATGCGGCCGGCTAATCGCAGGGGGATTTCTTCGGGGTCACTTTGTCCGTTTTCGAGTTCTTTTCCCGGCTGACTAAATATTTCGCGCACTTGTTGGGCTGTGTGCGATCGCGCGTAGGATTGACTGGGATACGGTTCTATGCCTTGCGATCGCAGTTCGTCTACTTTTTGACTGCGGACTTCGGCTTCACTCAGAGTCATTACTTATTGCCTAATTAAAATTACCAATATCTTAGATCTTGCACTGCATTGTCACATTCACAGGCTTTCTGGTCTGTTCCACAACTCAATTCTTTTGTGGGTAGGCCGACAGCGGACGCCCGAAAGCTCGATCGCAACAGGTGCAAGATGTCAGAAACACCAAACTCTATCATAACTGAGCTGCCTGACGTGACCAATTTACTAAATAATTCAGATACACGCTGTCTTTCTGTACCCTGGCTGCTGAAATATTTGCGATCGCAAATTGTTATCGACAGCACAAAGCGGGCGAAACATTAAAAAATTAAGTTGTCTGTCGATCGCAACAGGTGAGATGATATGTAGTGCAGCCTCACGGCAGTTCCACAGAAACTGAACAGCAGAGACGCGGGCGATCGAACTCGACTCATCGCACCTCTGCCAGAATCGACCACACACACTCTTAGATATAAAAACCAGAATTATGGCTGTTGCAACTCAATCACAGACTGAAGAACTCTGCATCAACTCTATCCGCTTTCTCGCCATCGATGCGGTAGAAAAAGCAAAATCAGGACACCCAGGACTGCCGATGGGCGCTGCGCCTATGGCCTTCGTGCTGTGGGATCGCTTCCTGCGGTTCAACCCTAAAAACCCTAAGTGGTTCAATCGCGATCGCTTCGTACTCTCCGCCGGCCACGGCTGTATGCTACAGTACGCCCTCATGTACCTCGCCGGCTACGATAGCGTCAGCCTCGACGACATCAAGCAATTCCGTCAGTGGGAATCCAAAACCCCCGGACACCCGGAAAACTTCGTCACCGAAGGCGTAGAAGTCACCACCGGCCCCCTGGGACAAGGCATTGCTAACGCCGTCGGTTTGGCAATGGCAGAAGCTCACCTCGCTGCCAAGTTTAACAAGCCCGATAGCACCATTGTTGACCACTACACCTATGTGATCATGGGTGACGGCTGCCACATGGAAGGTATTTCTAGCGAAGCTTGTTCTTTGGCCGGACACCTCGGACTTGGCAAATTAATCGCCCTCTACGATGACAATCACATTTCCATTGAAGGCGACACTAACTTGGCCTTTACTGAAGATGTCGGCAAGCGTTTTGAAGCCTACAACTGGCACGTTATTACAGTAGACAATACCAAGCTCGACGAAGATACTAACGCAGAATCAGTTCACAAAGCTATTGAAGAAGCCAAAAAAGTTACAGACAAACCGACTCTGATTAAAGTCCGCACAGTAATCGGTTACGGTTCTCCCAACAAGCGCAATTCTTACAGTTCTCACGGTGCTGCTTTGGGTACCGATGAAGTGAAAGCAACTCGCGATTTCTTGAAGTGGGAATACGCACCGTTTGAAATTCCTAATGATGCTTTGACTCACTTCCGCAAAGCAGTCGATCGCGGTGCTGCATCCGAGCAAGAATGGAATAAAACTTTTGCAGATTATAAAGCAAAATATCCCGCCGAAGCAGCAGAATACGAACGCACGGTTGCTGGCAAACTTCCCGAAGGTTGGGATAAAGTTCTCCCGACTTACAAGGTAGAAGACAAGGCTGATTCGACTCGGAATCATTCTGGAAAATGTTTGAATGCTTTGGCTGCTGTGCTACCTGAATTAATCGGTGGTTCGGCTGACTTGGCATCTTCTAACATGACTCTGCTCAAGGGTGAAAAAGATTTCCAAAAAGGTCAATATGAAGGACGCAACCTGCGCTTTGGCGTGCGGGAACACGCTATGGGCGCGATCGCCAATGGTTTGCTACTCCACGGCGGTTTGATTCCTTACTGCGCCACATTCTTGGTATTTGCCGACTATATGCGCGGTGCAATTCGCCTCTCCGCACTCTCGGAAGCCGGAGTCATCTATGTCATGACTCACGACTCCGTAGCCCTGGGCGAAGATGGCCCCACTCACCAACCAGTCGAAACCATCGCTTCCCTGCGCGCCATCCCCAATTTGTTGGTGATGCGCCCTGCGGATGGAAACGAAACATCCGGCGCTTACAAAGTGGCGATTGAAAGCCCCAAACGCCCCACTTTAATGGCTTTGTCTCGTCAAAACTTGCCGAATTTGGCCGGAAGCTCGATCGAGGGAACAGCCAAAGGCGCTTACACTTTGTCCGACGACGGCGGCACTCCCGACATCATTTTGATCGGCACCGGTGGCGAAACATACCTCTGCGTTGATGCCGCTGTAAAATTGCGCGCAGCCGGCAAAAAAGTCCGCGTTGTTTCGATGCCTTGCTGGGAATTGTTCGACTTGCAAGATGCCGCTTACCGCGAATCTGTACTCCCGAAAGCTGTTACCAAGCGGTTAGCAGTTGAAGCAGCTTCTAGCTTCGGCTGGGGACGTTATTTGGGTTCCGAAGGCGACAGCATCAGCATCGACACCTTCGGCGCTTCTGCACCAGGCCCCGTTGCTTTAGAAAAGTTTGGCTACACCGTTGATAATGTGGTGGCTAAGGCTAAGGCGCTGTTGGGTTAATAAATAGCAACAGCATAATTTGTGGTGGGGCGGGCTTTGGGCTCGCCCCATTTTTTATAGCAGAAGGAAGTTCGGCAACGGATTTTGTAACGGATGTAGCGGATGGATGGAAGTTCGGCAACGGATTTTGTAACGGATGTAGCGGATGGATGGAAGAAGGCTTTAGTTATCTAAGAGAGAAGAAAGAAAGAAAGAAAGAAAGAAAGACACACGGAAAGAAGAAGGAGAAGATAAAACTTCAACCCGCTCCCGTCGCGTGAGAGTTTGTGTAGACGCGAATTCCATTCGCCCGGTCTTCTGTATATTTCCGAGATTTGAGATAAGTTATAAGTTATTGGGGTGAACTACCAGACACTGATGCTACGCATACAGCACTGGCTTCCTGATTCATCTTCGATGTGCTGTTGCTCCGTGAAACAAGTAGTCTTATCTTCCCTCCACAGGCAGGAGTCCTAGTTCCTAAGACCCATACTTTGTCTTGCTACACGCTCCGTTTAGCTTGGTTTTTGCCTAAGAGATAGTCGCCTATGATAGTGCAATTGTATCACTGATTCGCGATCGATCAACTTGTTTCTGGTTCGTTTTCATCCCGTCATCCACCTGAGTACAGATAGGGTGCGGGACTTCCCACTCACATTCAGTTAAATTCCCATACCCCATTCCCCATTCCCCATTCCCCATTCCATTTATGATTTGGAACTTGTTAAATAACCTGTTATTCACCGGGAATTATATTCCTCACGGCCACTGTTACCTTTGGCAGCGAGAGCTAGTCGCGCTCCACATAGTATCAGACTCTATAATTGCCCTGGCTTACTATTCAATACCGCTATCGCTAATTTATTTTATCACTCAGGGAAAAGACTTGCCCTTTCGCAACATCTTTTGGCTGTTCGCAGCTTTTATTATCTCCTGCGGCACTACTCATATAATGGAAGTTTGGACGCTTTGGCATCCTGTTTATTGGGTTTCTGGCAGTCTGAAAATCATTACCGCCGCAATTTCTGCTTACACCGCTTTTGCATTAATTCCTTTAGTTCCCCAAGCATTAACTCTCATCAGTCCAACTCAATTAGGGATGATCGATCGCATCCTGCAACAAGAAATCATCGAACGCCGAAAAACAGAAGCTCGCTATCACACTTTAACTGAAGCTTCGCCGATGGGAATATTTTATACAGACGCTTTAGGAGACTGCTTGTATGTCAACGAACGCTGGTGTCAAATTTCGGGAATGACCTGTGATGAAGCTTTGGGCAAAGGGTGGTTGCAAGGCATTCATCCAGACGACCGCCAGCGGGTTTGTGCCGAATGGTATAGCGCCGCGCAGCAGAAATTGCCATTTACATCTGAGTACCGCTTTCAAGGCATCGATCGCACTAAAATTAGTTGGGTACTCGGTCAAGCTGTCGGTAAAATTGGAGAAAATGGGGAGGTTAATTATGTTGGTACTATTACTGATATTACAGAACGCAAGCAGGTAGAAGAGGAAAATAGACTGCTCAATGAAACTCTGGAGAATCGAGTTGCTGAGCGCATTGCTAAAATGGAAATTTCTCACCACAATTTGCCCGAAGAAATAGCCTACCGAGAAAGAATTGCGATAACTCTGTTGGAATTGACGCAACTGCAAAATGCAATTCTTAACAGCACTCACTACACAATTATTTCTACAGATCCCGACGGTACAATTAAAACATTTAATCGGGCAGCACAGCAACTTTTAGGTTATTCCCCCGAAGAAGTGGTGGGGAAAGTCACGCCAGCAATAATTCACGATCCTCTAGAGGTAGATAAAAGAGCTGAAGTTCTTTCTCAACAATTGGGAGTAAAAATAGAGCCGGGAATGGAAGTTTTTGTTGCCTTGCCGCGCCGGGGAATAGCTGACCAAAATGAATGGACTTACATTCGCAAAGATGGTTCGCGATTTCCGGTGCAATTGTCGGTGACAGCCTTATTTGATCCTGAAGGAAATATCACTGGTTTTTTGGCGATCGGTCAGGATATTAGCGATCGCAAACAAGCCGAAAAAGAGCTGCGCGATCTCACCGCTGCCATGCAAAATGCGGTGGAAGGCATTTCGCGGGTGGACATTGAGGGACGCTACGTGAATGTTAACCGAGCTTACGCTCATAGATGCGGTTACAAACCAGAAGAAATGATCGGCATGGAATGGCAGCTCACGGTACATCCGGGTGATGTTGAGATGCTGCTCTGTGCTTATCAGGAAATGCTAACTTCTGGCAAAGTAGAAGTTGAAGCTAGAGGCGTCCGGAAAAATGGCTCGTTTTTTTACAAGCAAGTAACAATGGTAAAAGCTTGGGACGCCCAAGGGATATTTAACGGCAACCACTGTTTTATGAAAGATATCACCGAGCGCAAACTAACTGAAACAGCTTTGCAGGAAAGTGAATTCAAATACAGGCAAATAGTTGAATTAGCAGAAGAAGGTATTTGGGTAATTGACGGTAATGCCCTCACGACTTACGTGAACCACGCAATGGCGCGAATGCTCGGCTATAGTGAATTAGAAATGTTTGGTCGGCCGCTTTTGGATTTCATGGACGAACAGGAAAAACAACAAGCTCTTGATCATGTCGAGCGCCACAAGCAAGGTATTGGTGAACAACACGAATTTAAATTCAAGAGCAAGGATGGCAAAGATATTTGGACGGATATGTCTACCAGTCCAGTCATGGACTCCCAGGGGAATCTGCTGTCTTGTTGCGCCTTGGTTTACAACATTACACACCGCAAAGCAGCAGAGCAGCAAATGCTGCAACTTACAGAAGATTTGAAGCGTTCCAACGAGGAATTAGAACAATTTGCTTATGTAGCTTCCCACGATTTGCAAGAACCGCTCCGAGCCGTTACCAGTTACGCTCAATTGCTGGCCCAGCGCTATCAAGGAAATTTGGATGCTAAAGCAGATAAATATATTCATTATATTGTTGACGGCGCTACCAGAATGCAACAATTGATTAATGATTTGTTGGCCTATTCGCGCCTGGGAACCCGATGTAAAGAATTTGAGCTAGCCGATTGCAACGCTGCTGTCAACCAAAGTTTGTCTAATTTGCAAATTGCGATCGCCGAAACAAAAGCTGTCATCACCTGCGACGCGATGCCAACCGTGATGGCGGATGAATTTCAACTGGTGCAATTATTCCAAAATTTGATCTCCAACGGCATCAAATTTTGCCGCGAAGATATCCCGTTAATTCAGATCGCTGCCCAGAGGCAAGAGGGAGAATGGCTGTTGAGCGTCCGCGATAACGGCATTGGCATCGATCCGGAATATGCCGATCGCATTTTTATTATTTTTCAACGCCTGCACTCTCGCCGCGAATATTCCGGTACTGGCATAGGTTTGGCGATGTGCAAGCGCATTGTGGAACGCCACGGCGGGCGCATCTGGGTGGAATCTCAAGAAGAAAAAGGAGCGATTTTTTACTTTACTATTCCTATAATTAGTATCTGAAGGCTTAAATTTCATTTATTTTTTTTATAATCACAAGGATAAACCGGTTATGAGCGATCTAAGCACTGTTAGACGAGTTGAGATTCTGCTAATTGAGGATTCGCCAAGCGATGCCGATTTGGCCATAGAAGTCCTCGGTCAGGGTAAAATATTGAATAACTTGCATTTTGTGGAGGATGGAGTCGAAGCAATCAAGTTTTTACGCAAAAAAGCACCCTATCTGGGCGTACCCCGTCCCGATTTGATTTTGCTCGATTTGCATCTGCCGAAAAAAAGCGGTATTGAAGTGCTAGAAGAAATTAAAACTGACCCGAAGTTAAAATTAATTCCTGTAGTGATTCTCAGCACTTCAGCCGCTCCCGATGATATTTTTAAGTCCTACTCGCTCCACGCCAACTGTTACATAACCAAGCCTGTAGACTTCGTACAATTTACTAAAGTAGTCAGGTTACTTGAGGAATTCTGGCTCGCAGTCGTCAAACTTCCAGTAAATTATTAATTGATTGATGATTTGTGGCTGGCGTTCATTCAGTTGACAGTTGACAGTTGACTGCTTGAGTGCGACCTCTACCTAAAAGGAAGAGGATTGGAGTAATGAATAGTTTTCTTTTAATTTCTCCCCGATCAGGGTTCCGGCTTTAAACCAATTGTTTTTGGTAATGAAAGTTATCAAAAACGGATGCAATCCCCCAATTTATATCATTTTCGATTTTATCTGTGGAGTAAATCTAAAATCTAAAATCTAAAATCTAAAATCGACTGACTGTTACCAAATAATAACTTTCAAGTTAAAAATGGCAAGATCAAGCAAAAAAGTTTAAGCTGAAATGGGTAAAGTAAAAATTTTATAGTCAAAAAGGTCAAAGCTATGTGGATTAAAATTCTGTTAGTAGAAGACAATCCGGCTGATGCTGATTTGCTTGCAGAACTGTTAGAAGTATCTGTCGCAGTCCAGTGGGAACTCGTGCCTGTTGAGTTCCTCCATGAGGCGATCGCCCAATTGTGCAAACAATCCTTTGATATAGTCTTGCTAGACCTTTCTTTGCCCGACAGCCACGGTTTGGAAACCCTAACTCGCCTGCAAGAAGTTGCCCCGGATACGCCAATGGTGGTAATGACCGGCTTGGATGATGAGGCGATCGCACTTGAATCAGTTCGCTTGGGTGCCCAAGATTACATTGTTAAAGGTCAAATTACTACTCAATTATTAGTGCGGACGATCCGCTACGCGATCGAACGATCCCAAACATTTCAAATGCTGCGGGAAAGCGAGCGCCGTTTTCGGGCGATTTTTGACTCTTCGTTTCAGCTAACCAAGCTGCTCACTCCCGAAGGAGTCGTGCTGGAAGTGAACGAGACAGCCCTGGAGTTTACAGGAATGCGATCGCAAAATATTATCGGCCGCCTGATTTGGGAACAGCCGAATTGGCAACTGTCACCAAATGGTAAAGAACAATTAAAAGAAGGGATCGCCAAAGCTGGTATGGGCGAGTTTTTTCGTCGCGAAATAGACTTGTTAGGAAAAAGTGGCCAAATTGTGACAGTTGATTTCTCACTGAAACCTGTTAAAAATGAGACAGGACAAGTTTTGCTGCTGATTGCTGAAGCCCGCGACATTAGCGATCGCAAACGCGCAGAATCCGAAACTCTCAAAGCCCTCGCACGAGAAAAGGAACTTTCCGAACTGCGAGCTAAATTTGTGACAATGGTTTCCCACGAGTTCCGAACACCCTTGACAACCATCCAATTTTCAACTGGATTACTGCAAAATTACAGTTTTCAGTGGCCAGAAGAAAAAAGATCTACTCATTTTGTGCGGATTCAATTAGCCATCAAACGCATGACAGAGTTATTAGAAGATATCCTCGTAATTGGCAAAATAGAAGCAAATAGCTTACAGTTTCAACCCGTCTCATTAAACCTGGAAAAATTTTGCCGTCAACTGGTAGAAGAACAGCAGCTCAACGACAGCAACCAACATCCGATCGCCTTTATTCTTAAAAGTGACAACTGCGACGCTCAAATGGATGAAAAACTGATGCGGCAAATGTTGGGAAACGTCCTCTCAAATGCCATCAAATATTCCCCCACTGGCAGTCCAGTCTCCTTGCAGCTCAACTGTCAAAACGGAGAAGCTATTTTGCAAGTTCAAGACCAGGGTATTGGGATTCCCCAAGCCGATTTAGAGAGGATCTTAGAAACTTTTTACCGAGCTACAAATGTCGGCACTATTTCCGGTACCGGTCTCGGTTTAGCAATTGTCAAAAGGGCTGTGGAACTTCACGGCGGTCAACTGGCGATCGACAGTCAAGAAGGAAACGGCACAACTTTCACGATTACCTTGCCTTTAATTTGCGCTCCCAGCCAATAACAACTAAATTATCAACTATAAATATCCGCAGTTTAACGCTAATTTAAGTGCATAAAAAAACAAGTTTATCAAGTGTATAAACGCAAATCTTTTCAAAAAACTACTAACTAAAAGGAGCAATCACCGTGGTTAAAATTTTGGTAATTGAAGACGAAGAATCAATTAGAGAAAATATTTTAGAGTTGCTGGAAGCCGAGAATTTTCAAGGAATTGGAGCGACCAATGGTAAAATTGGCATCAAATTGGCGATCGCACAAATCCCGGATTTAATTTTGTGCGACATGATGATGCCGGAAATTGACGGTCACGGCGTCCTCGAAGCTTTGCGATCCGAACCACTAACTGCCACAATTCCGTTTATTTTTCTCACAGCCAAAGTCGATAAAAGTGACATTCGCACGGGCATGGAACTGGGCGCAGACGACTATATCACTAAGCCCTGTACGCCGCAAGAACTGCTAAAAGCAATTGCTATTCGACTTGAGAAACACAAAACAATTAGCAGACAGTCTCAAAAAACCCTAGACGAATTGCGCACCAATATTAGTATGTCGCTCCCCCACGAATTGCGGACTCCTTTGAATGCTATTCTGGGTTTTTCCGAGCTAATTATGTCAGAATATCAGGTTTTCGAGGAATCAGATATCTTAGAAATGATCGGTCAAATTAATACTTCAGGTCATCGTTTATATCGGCTGATTCAGAACTTTTTGCTATATGCAGAATTGGAGATGGCAGCTACAAATCCCGAACTGCTTCTTGAGATGCGAAACAGCGAATTTAGCTGCGTAAAATCTTTGCTGAGTCAAAAAGCGCGGCAGCAAGCAAAACTGGTGAATAGAACAGACGATTTACAATTAAATTTGCAGGATTCGTCCGTTGCCATTGATTCTATCAGACTCACAAAAATTGTTGAGGAACTGTTGGACAATGCCTTCAAATTCTCTTTAGAAGGAACGCCAGTCTTTTTAAGCACTTTTATAGAGGATCAGACTTTTATTCTATCTGTCAAAGACCAAGGGCGTGGGATGACTGCCGATCAGATTGCACAGCTACAAGCTTACAGGCAGTTCGATCGCAAACTTTATCAACAAGCGGGTTTGGGATTGGGCTTAGCCATCGTTCAACGCCTAGCAGAATTGCACGGAGGAAAATTTAAAATAGAAAGTTTGCCGCAGCAAGAAACAATAGTTTGCGTTTCCCTGCCAGTCTAAATAATATAGCGACTGCGCCCGATGTTTAGGACTTTCTGGCATTGCACTTTCCCTATGCGATCGATTGCTTCTTCCTTCTCTCGCGACGATAACTAAAGCCTTCTTCTTCCTTCTTCCTTCTTCCTTCTTCCTTCTTCCTTCTTCCTTCTTCCTTCTTCCTTCTTCCTTCTTCCTTCTTCCTTCATTGTGCCGGAGCGATCGCCCGTTTCACACATCGCTGCATATAAATTTGAGCTACCTTATCCCTAGGATTGACTTGCAGGCACGCCGAAAACAATCTTGTAGCTTCGACAAACCTGTCACTATTGTAGAAGACCAAACCTTGCTCAAAGATTGTCTTTGTCTCTAACTTTTTCTGTCGCAACTCCGGCGGATCTGCTGCAAATACTTCATAAATTGTGACCATGCGCGATTTGCCTTTCACTGTAACGCGATCGATCAATCTAAAATCATAAACATCGGTCAACTGTATAAAAGTATTATGAGTAATTAACATCGAAACTCCATACTCTTTTGTCAAATTTTCCACGCGGGAGGCTAAATTTACCGCATCGCTAATTACCGTGCTATCCATCCGATTTTGGCCGCCAACCGTGCCTAACATCAAAGAACCTGTATTGATCCCAATGCCAATTTGCAGCGGTGGGCGATCGGGCTGACTGCGACTACTATTATAATCATTAAGCTGTTCTAGCATCGCAATTCCAGCTTTCACAGCATCATCCGCACTGCCATTAAACAGCGCCATAATTGCATCGCCGATGTATTTATCAATAAACCCAAAATTTTCAGTAATTGCGGGTTCCATCCGCGACAAATAAGCATTAATAAATTGAAAATTTTCTTCGGGATTCATCAGTTCAGAAAGAGCCGTAAAATCGCGAATATCTGAAAACAGCACCGACATTTCTTTCTGTACCTGATCGCCTAGTTTTACATCCAGAATACTTTCATATCCCAGAAAGTGGAGAAATTGGTGCGGCACGAACCGCCCGTAAGCATCTGTTAATTTTTCTTCCGCTGCTAAAGCTTTTTCCAACTCGTCTGTGAATTGGCGGCGCTCGGTTTCTACCTCTTGACGCTCTGTGATATCTTGAAAAGCTGCGATCGCATAAACTATATTTTTCCGTTCATCGTAAATTGGAGTCGCCCAAACCTCGATCGGCACAATCCTCTCCGGGCGGTGAATTTCTGCATCATCAGCGTGTACCACTTCTCCCCGCAGCGCCCGCCTAATCGGTTGCATTTCGCCCGGATAAAGCTCATTACTTCCGGCGTAGTAAGTTTGATAAACTTCCGGCAAATTGGTAGAATTAACATCAGAAACTAAGCCTTTGCCAAGTATTTTCTCAGCCCAAGAATTCATGTAGCAAGGCTTCCCCATACCATCTACCACAAATATACCCACAGGCACAGCTTCCAGCAATTGAGTCAGCCGACTTTCGCTTTCTAACAGCGCTTCATTTAACTTTTCTTCAGCTACCAAAGCTTTTTCCAAATCATTCGTAAACCTCAGCCGTTCCACATCAACCAGTCTTCGCAAAGTAATATCCTCAGCAAAACCCTGATAGTAAAGCAGTTCACCACTAGCATCAAAAACAGTGCGCGCGTCCTCAGAAATCCAGATAATACTACCATCTCGGCGGTAAACTTCCGACTCAAACTCAGACACAGTACCGTACTGTTCCATCAGCGCAAAAAACTCTTGACGGCGGTGCGGTTGCACGTACAATTGCCGCTGAATATCATTAACACTTGCGATCAATTCTTCATGGGAATCATAGCCGTAAATTTGAGCCAGAGCAGGATTAGCGCTGAGCAACTTTCCATCAGGTGCAGTCTGAAAAATACCTTCAAGAGCATTTTCAAATATCTGGCGATACTTCTCTTCAGCTTGCACCAGCGCGGTTTCAGCTTGCTTGCGTTCCGTAATATCAGTAAAAGCAATAATCCCGTAGCAAATATCGCCGATAGAATCATAAATAGGAGTCGCCCAACTCTCCACCGGAATAACCTTATTCCCAGTCCGAATTTCTACACCCTCAGTCCGCACTGTTTCGCCCCGGAGCGCCTGCATAATTGGCAACTCTTCCACAGGACATCTCTGATTAGTTCCGGCTTTATAAAATTGATAAATTGCTGCTTTCTGCTCCGAATTAATATGTGGCACAGTGCCTTTACCAAATATCTCCCGCGCCTTCTGATTTGCGTAAAAAGATTGACCATTCGCATCCAGCACGCACACACCCAATGGCATAGCTTCCAGATATTGCGTCAACCGACTTTCGTTCTCGTGGAGTTTAGCAATCAGCATCGCCTGCTTGCGGCTTAATTTTGCCAACTCCTGATTCATCTCCTGAAGTTCTACTTGTTTTTCAGCTAATTGTTTATCTTGAAAATATTTATATATTGCCTCAGTAACAGTTAATTTTAAGTCATCAGATTGCCAAGGTTTAGGTATATATCGGTACAATTTAGCATAGTTTATAGCATTAGCTACCGCCTCCAAATCAGCCTGCCCTGTCAGCATGATCTTGAGAGTGTTCGGCGAGATAGCATGAACGCTCCTCAATAGCTCGTCTCCTTTCATATTCGGCATGATATGATCGGAAATAACCAAAGGAACTTCATACTGTTCTGCTAAAAGTTCAGACAGCAACTCCAAAGCTTCTTCGCCGCTTTGGGCAGTTTCAATTAAATATTTATCTTCAAAGGCTTTTAGCAGGTCTATTTCCAGACTATCGAGTATAGTCTGCTCATCATCGACACAAATAATAACTGGTTTTTTCATAACTTTGCTAGACCAGACTTAATCGCTTCAATTAATTCTTGATTTTGCCAGGGTTTTTGTATAAAAGCATGAAGATTTGCGTGAGCTTTTGTGCGTTCGATTGCTTCCTTATCTGCTTGGCCCGTCAGCATCACTGTCACAATTTGCGGATATTTTTGATGAATTTTAATCAGCAACTCATCTCCTTTCATTCCGGGCATCAACCAATCAGAGACAATTACTAGAATGTTAATCTCATCTTCACATAGCTCTTGAATAATCTCCAGTGCTTCGGCAGCACTTTCAGCAAATTCGCAAAGATATTTACCGTTAAATGCCTGTTGCAGTTCAATTTCCAGACTTTCCAACACCGCTACTTCATCATCAACACACAAAATTGCTGGTTTAGACATCGCTAGTTTTCCTCCTTTAGTCTGGCAGGGTGAACCCCGATGGGTAAGCACACCGTTTTCCAAATTCTACATTCTGCGTAGGTAGATTGCAATTTTTTAGCCCCAGACTGAAGTATGGGACGCTTTACCTACTCAATTAAATTCATCGGCAAAGACACTGTAAATGCAGTATTACCGAGCACCGACTCCACATCAATTTTACCCTGATGTTTTCCAATTATTTTTTTGACAATATCCAATCCTAATCCGCTGCCTTCTCCCGCTGGTTTCGTAGTAAAAAATGGTTCAAAAATTTTCGGCAAAATCTCCGGTGAAATTCCATTTCCGGTGTCGGTAATTTTTACAACAACGTTGGTATCTTGCTGAAAGGCGTCAATTGTTAAAGTTCCTTGATTGTCCATCGCTTGTAAGGCATTATGAATTAAATTTGTCCAAACTTGATTGAGTTCGTCGGGATAACACAGTACCGCAGGCAATGGATCTTGATAGTTTCTGACGATTTCCACACCCTGCTTTAGCTGGTTCTGATAAAGAGTTAATACAGTTTCAATTCCCTCAGTAATATTCACCTCTATTTTTTCGCCATTTACATCGTAACGCGCATAACTCTTCAGGGCAAAGACGACTTTTGCAGCGCGTTCTGTAGCGGTAGCGATGGTTCGGGCACTTCTCTGAATGCTAGCAAAATCGTAGGCGGTTTTGATAATATTTTCGCTATCAGGGTCTTTGAGCAACGGCAAAAATTCTTGCAGGTTTCCCTGCAATCCGATATTTACTAAAATGCTAGCAAGGCTGTCAGCATTATCAATCCCTGCCGAATCTAGTTCCTGCTTCACGCCTCTTTTAAATTCCCGTTTTTCTCGCGTAGATAAAGAGTGATTTTGTTGGCGGGAACTGTACATTAAACTCAAGAAATCCTTCTGGCGTTCGGCTGACAATTCTTTAAAAAAAACTGGCAAACTTTCGATATTGTTATCCAAAAAGCTGGTAATATTGCCAATAGACGATCGAATCGCCCCCAGTGGCGTATTGATTTCGTGAGCAATGCCTGCAATCAGTTGCCCTAATGCAGCCATTTTTTCTGATTGAACTAATTGCTCCTGAGTTGCTTGCAATTGCTCTAAAGTGACTGTCAGTTCATCGTTTTTATGTCTAAGTTTTTTTTGCAATTGGCACATGGCTAAATGCGTTTCTACCCTCACTAGAACCTCTTCCACCTGAAAGGGTTTGGTAATATAATCTACTCCGCCGACAGCAAAGGCTTTGACTTTATCTAGTACGTCATTTATCGCGCTAATAAAAATCACCGGAATGTCGCGAGTGCGTTCATCAGCTTTGATTTTTTCGCAAACTTCATACCCATTCATTTCGGGCATCATAATATCCAGCAAAATTAAATCGGGCGGCATACCTTTTGCTGCCGAAAGCGCTAACTCGCCGCTAGGTACGGGGCGGACTTTGTAGCCCTTGCCATTCAAAATTCCGGCTAGCAGTCGCAAATTAGCTGGGGTGTCGTCAACTACTAAAATATTACCGCGATCTGTGCTAGGAATGTCGTTATTCATGTGATGTTGCTTGAGAGATTAACTTTAAAACTTTGTCGTACTCGAAATTTTCTATACAATTGGCGATCGCAGCAGCCGTTACTGTATCCTTTAATCTAATTTGGTCGATCGCACTTTCAATCAAATCCATATCTGCATTTAGGATTGCCAGCTTTAACTCCCCTAGCAGCGACTCAGGCAATTTCACGAAGTCAGTCGCAGTCATTTCGCGATCGCGCTCTTTGATTACCGATAAGTTAGCTTGACCCGGATCTTCATAAATATAGCGCACTCCGATATGTTTGTGCATAGCATCGAAAATATCCGCTTCCCGGAAAGGTTTCCGCATAAAAGCATCGCAACCAGCCGACAAAATAACTGCTCTTTCTTCCTCCAAAACGCTCGCAGTCAGCGCAATAATCGCGGTAGCTTGACCTTTAATCGTGCCTTTAATGTGTTTTGTTGCTTCGTAGCCGTCCATCACGGGCATTCTCATGTCCATCCAAATTAAATGCGGTGCCCAACTGTCCCAAATGTCAATAGCTTCTTGACCGTTAGTAGCTTCTTTCAGTTCAAAGCCCAGAGGATTGAGAAGTTTTATTAACAGTTGGCGGTTGAGCGGTTTATCGTCTACTATCAAAATTCGATAGGGGTGTTGATTTGGTTCTAAGCCAATCACATTGCGAATCAGTTTTGGGACTTCAATATCAGCCACATCGACTGCAACAACTTGAATGTCAAATTTAAAATTAGTCCCCTTACCGACAGCAGAACTGACGCTCACTTCGCCCCCCATTAATTCCACAAACTTGCGGCTAATTGGCAATCCCAAACCTGTACCTTCTTGCGAATCTTTGCCTGTCTGGGTTTGCACGAAAGCTTCAAAAAGATTGTCTAATTCATTGGCAGAAATACCAGGCCCAGTATCTTCGACTTCAAAATGGAGGAAGAAGGAATAGGCAGAAGCTGAATGGTCATTGTGGGCTGCATAACTCGCATTTTCTGAATGACTTAAATGGGATGTTTTAACACCATTAATTGCTATTTTTTCTGTATTTTTATAGTCTTTTGATGTATTTTTTTTTGCTGATTCTTCTTGCTGAATTAGACCGTCTAACTGCTTGCTGACTCTGACAATGACACCGCCATTTTTTGTAAATTTAAGAGCATTATTGAGGAGATTAATCAATATTTGTCGTAACTTCAACTCGTCAGTTTCTATGTATTGTGGCACGTCTGGACTGTGGTCAAAAACTAACTGCAAGTGCTTGTCATCTGCCTTAAGTTGAAACATATCGTCTAAGTCATTGAGCAGGCGATAGAGGTCGATTTTTTTGGGATTGAGAGTGGTACGCCCCGATTCAATTTTAGATAAATCGAGCACGTTATTAATCAGGGTGAGCAGGTGTTCTCCGCTGCTGTTAATTATGCTAATATTTTCTTGATGTTCTGGGGATAGAGTTTGGCTGCGAGTCATCAGTTGGGAAAAGCCGAGAATTGCATTCAGGGGCGATCGCAATTCGTGACTCATATTGGCTAGAAACGTACTTTTAGCTTGATTTGCTACTTCGGCTTTGTCCTTAGCTACAGCCAATTCGGCAGTCCGCTCTCGCACTCGCTGTTCTAAAGTTTCAAAAGATTGTTGCAGTTGTTGAGCCATGCTGTTAAATGACTTGGCTAATTCCCCCAATTCGTCGGAGCGTTGACTTTCTACTGTGGTGTCCCATTCACCTTTAGCGATATTTTTTGCTGCTGTATTTAAGCGCAAAATAGGATTTGTTACCCAGCGAGAAGTTTGAATGCCAATAGAGACAGCTACTACTAAAGCTGCGAAACACAGCCAAATCGTCGTGCGGGTATTGCCATCGATTTCTTGGGTAAAATCTGCTTCGGGAACAACTACTACAATTAGCCAGTCTAAACCTTTGCCATCTTGGAACGGCAGGACTTTTAAAAATTGTCGTTTGCCATCTATTTCAAAGTTTAATAACTCCGCTTTTTCAAGTTTGTTGAATTCCCTAAAATGTGCAGTCAAGTATTTACCTGTTGCTTGAGTAAAAGGGTTGCTGCTTTCTTCGACTTTAAATAATTGTTTTTCATTGCCACGAGTGCGAAACGGTTTTTCGGGGGTGGAAGTTGCTAATAAAGTGCCTTGGCGATCGATAATAAATGTTTGACCGGATTTGCCAACTTTGAGACTGTTGAGAAATCTTCCAATATAGTCGAGACGTAAGGCAGCAATTAATACTCCTTCTAGCTGATTTTTGTCGCTGTATACAGGTTGGATAGCGCTGATAATTAATGTCGGTTCTAGGAAGGAAACATAAGCCGAACTCCAAGTGGGTTTGCCTGCTTTTACGGCAGCTTTGTAGGAAGGATGTTGCCGATTGTCAACAGCCTTGACAACTGTTGCTACGGTAGTGCGATCGCCTCGCTCGTTCGTATGGTAAGAATAAAAATTGAATCCGGTAGATTTCTCTATCACATTCATGGTTCGGGAACCGTTAGACAGTTGTTCTCCTGATCTATAATCTCCTTTCTTGTTGCCAACAGCCGTAAAATTTATATAAGGATATAATTGTACTTGTCGCCAAAGATATTTCTCCCAATCTGATAAATTTTCCATTTTTAACAAGCCCAGTTTGACAGTATCGAGCTTGCTTTGATTGATTTGATGGGGAGTGTTCAGGTAAAGTTGCAGGTTTTGCTCGACACGCAAACTTACTTCGCTCATTAACTGACTGGCAAGGTTATTAACTGCTTTTTGTCCGTTTCTAAAAGACAAATATCCTACCAGTCCCACTGCTCCCACGATTTGCAGTACAAATGGAACTATGAGAACTGTTCGCAGCGGTAATTTATCTAAAATTTTAGAGACCATAAGATTTACAGGTTTAGTGAACTTAGTTTAAAGCCGTCTTTGCAGAGCTTGTCTTAACAGCAGCAGCATTTATAGCCGGCTAGCTAGAGGGCATTGATGCGGGTCAACTTAGCGACTGTAGATGCTTAACGCCGATCGACTGTGAGCCTAATTTTGCTATGTTAAAGTCTATTATTTTACCCATTGTCGTATTATTTGGAAAATTTACGTAAAATTGACCGTCTGTGGCTGTGAGAACTGCCTGATGCAGGCTGGAAGCGCGATTTGCACCCCATCAGCCCAGTGGTTTGGAGACAGGCGATCGAATTTGCTCGATCCACTAGCCATTTTCCGCAAGACGTGTTATAGTCGGACTATACTCGCAAAAGTCGAGGGCACGTAGCTCAGTGGATAGAGCATCAGGTTCCGGTCCTGAGGGTCGGGGGTTCGAGTCCCTCCGTGCTCATTTAAGTGAATAAAAAGATCGATCGCGAACGATCGATCTTTTTTTATGACCAATGGTTAAGAAGTGATGGCTGTTTGGGCGAACTCACACCACAGCGGTGCGCGCCGCGCCACCTACAAGCATACTGTTCACTATTAAATATCGTCATCGTTTTGACCTTGCACACCCTGAAGAATCCGCGATAACTCACTCTTCTCATTAACCGTAATCCGAGTCGGAGAACCGCTGATAATCCGTTCGTAACCGCGGAACGAATCTTTAATTTGCGGGCCATTTTCAGTAATTGTGTATTCCCGAATCCCTTTGTCGTGCCACGAACCGCGCATCTTAAACACATTAAGTGCCCGCGACATTTCCCCGCGAATTTCTACATACTGCAACATGATAATCGTGTCAGTAATCGTAGAAATATGGGAGTCCGTAATCGAATTAGAACCCATAAACTGGTCGCTGGTATTCGTGAAAAAGCCAGTAATTTCTTCCTGCTTTGCAAAACCAGTCACCCCAATCACAAATTGCCGGAAAGCATTATTGCTGACACCTCTAGCTAAAGCCGAAAGTGAGTCTATGGCAATTCGAGAAGGTTTGAATTCAGCAATTTCTGATTTAATCATCTGCAAATGGTCTTCCAAACCCGCAGATTCTGGGTAAGTGCATAGCAGTTTCAGCAGTCCTTTTTGTTCCATTTCCTCAAAATCAATGCCCCAAGAATAAGCATTGCGGAACAACTGAGCTCGCGACTCTTCATAGGCAAACAGCAGCGCCCGATTTCCGTTCATACAAGCATTCTGCAAAAACTTACTTACCAACAGCGTTTTGCCGGTTCCCGTCGCACCCGTAGCCAAAATAATCGAGTCTTTAAAAAACCCGCCGCCGCACATCTCGTCGAGAATTTTATCGCCGGAAGAAACCCGCACGTTAGAAGACTTTTGAGTTAATCGCATCGCCCCCAGTGGAAAAATATTAATACCGTCATTAGTCATCGTAAAAGGATATTCGCCCTTCATGTGAGTTGTACCGCGCAACTTCAAAATTTCGATGGTGCGGCGGCGGCGTTCTCCTTCCAATACGTTGCGAACAATTACCACATTATCCGATACAAATTCTTCCACTCCAAACCGCGCCACCGGGCCGTATTCTTCCACCCTTTCGGTAGTCATAACTGTAGTTGCGCCTACTTGTTTGAGGCGCGCCACTAAGCGAAAAATTTCTCGGCGCACTACAGAGGCAGCTTCGTACTGCTGAAATACGGCTGTCACTGAATCTATAGAAACGCGCTTGGCTTTGTACTTGCGAATGGCGTACTGAATTCGCTCGATTAAGGCAGATAAATCAAAATTTCCGACGATATCTTGACCTTCGGGATCGGGTGAAGCGTCCAAAATAAATAGCTTACCTTCGTCTATTAACCGTGCCAAATCCCAACCGAAACTGCAAGCATTTTTAATAATATCTGTGGGAGATTCTTCAAAAGTTACGAACACTCCAGGTTCGTCAAAATGGGTGATTCCGTTATAGATGAATTGTACGGCAAATAAAGTTTTTCCCGTTCCTGATGTGCCGCTGACTAGAGTGGTTCTGCCAATGGGCATTCCGCCGTGACTGATGTCATCGAAACCCTCAATCATCGTGCGAATTTTTTCAACTCCTGCCGTTACAAATCCTTCTGGTTGCAGCGTTTGACTACTTTCATTCATTTCGATTTTTGTCAATTTTCAGTATTATTTCGTTGTTACTCATTAACCGCAGCTCATGAGTCTTTGTACTCAATTTTTAGTTTGGGCTGTTGCTCGATAACTAATGACTGCGGACTGCGGACTAATGACTGTCACCTGATTGTCTTATGAATTCAGGTCTTCTTCGCGGAGTTCTTCATAGAGCAAATCTAATCCTATCAGAACTTTCTCGCGATCGGACAAATCGCCAATAATTTTTCGCACCGGCGGTGGCAGGATTTTCGCTAGAGTCGGGGTTGCCAAAATTTTGTCCTCTTCTGCTAGCTGAGGATTTTTGAGAACGTCGATGACTTTCAGCGCGTAGACTCCTTGAAATTCTTGTTCTAGGATGTCTTTTAGGGTTTTCAAAGCTCGTACTGAGTTGGGAGTATTCCCGGCAACGTACAGCTTGAGAATGTAGGTTTTCTTCAGAGGACTCATGAACTTTTTATAATGTTGAGTATTAGTTGTCAGATATTAGTTGTAGTTGTTATTTGTCTTAAATCCGCTGTTCTTTGTTATTTTATAATAATTTCAGCATCACGATCGCGCTGCCGGCTCTCTTCTCCTTTCTTATTTGTTAAATTCTTCCTTCTTCCTTCTTCCTTCTTCCTTCTTCCTTCTTCCTTCTTCCAGAAAGAATTGGTTTAAAGCCGGAACCCTTGTAGGGAGAAATTAAAATCAGACTATTCATTACTCCAATCCTGGGACTTCCAGGTAGAGGTCGCCCTCATCCCTTCGACTGCGCTCTTCGAGCAAGCTGTCAACTTTCAACTTTCAACTTTCAACTGAACTTGAGATGGCTCTTTCGGAATGGATCGCCTATACATCTCGCACAGGTGAGCGATCGCGTCAATGAGAGTCAATCGGTAATCCAGCAATATTTCCTCGCTGCGCCCTTCTAATTTTAGCTGTTTAGCAAATTCGTCCATCAATCCCATGTGAATTTCTACAACTTGAGTCACGGGAACGTCAGCAAAAAAAGCTAAATTCACAAATTCATCGATTTGATTGTTGACCGCAGTATCTTCAGAAAAATAATTCAAAACGATTTCGCGATAAATTGATTTGAGTTGCTCCAAAAACTTTTGCTTTTCTGGCCCAGACAGATTTCGCAAAAAAACCTGGGAATTTCTTTTATAATACACGCCTAAGTATCCTAATCGCTCCCGTAATTTTTCCGCAAGCCGCCGCTGCTGTCGGCTGAGCAAACTTTGAGCAGTCAATTGGGCCGTGGCATCGATGCTTGCGGATTGGTCATTGACAGGAACCGGAGTTGAAAGTTTGAGAAATTGGGCGATCGCCCGATCGATACTTGCAGCTATTTCAGTCGATCGATCGATCGCCAGTTGCACCTCAGCCGGGTGATAAAAAAAAGCACAACTTTCGTCTTGACTCTTCTGGGATCTACTGGCTGCGGCCTCAAAACCATCCGAAGGTGGTGCTTCTAGCCTTCCATCTTCCCCGGGGTGGGGCGAAAAAATCACAGCAGGCAAAAAGAGCGATCGTGCTTGCAGCTTGCTCAGGAACTCGCGCAGATCTCCATCTACCTCAACAACCAAACAATCGACATGGTAATTGTGCTTCAGGAATCCCAAAAACTCCACCGGCGATTTAATGTGCGTTAAAGTATAACGTTCGCGCGTCAAAAGCTCGATCGCACAGCCTGCGATTTTCTCAGAATGGACAAAAATACCGATCGACAGTTGGGGAAGCAAAGCTGTAGGTGAAACACCGGCATTTGCTGAAAGTGCTGGATCGCTCAGAGTTGATATCTCCTTTACAAAACACTTAATATTTTAACAATTATTGCAACATTGATTTAACCAATCTTAACAGCAAAATTGGTAGCAACCTTTGATCGGAGGGATCATCAAAGTTTAATCTCTCCGTGCCTCAATGATCCCTCAGCCTGATTTCTGCAATTAAGCTTAAGGCTTAAAATAAGTGATAGTCGCCTCAAATCAGTTGCAGGCATAGAATTCGCAGGCTTAAGTGCCGATCCCGTGCGAGATAGCGAACTGGTATAAAACAAATAAGATACAAAAATCGGCAGCTACATTGGGTATCAAAAATATTACTGCTATTGATAGTAGACTCTCAGGTTTGTTATGCCAACCATCAGTCCCAGCCTCAAGAACTTTATCGAGCCAGTGCCACTGTGCCGACTCACGGCGGCACTAGGATCGCTGCGGTCAATTTTCAGCGAGGGCAATTGCGATCGAGTCGCAGTAGTCAACGAACAGCTACAGCCGCTAGGATTAGTTTACCTGCACAGCCTTTGGGCTGATGGACTCGATCGCACAAACGACTGGGAGCAACCTTTGTCAGAAAGCTCGATCGCGATCGAGCCGATCAGAATAGTATCTGCCACTCTGAGCATCAGTGAATTCTGGCAGTACCTGCAAACAGAGGAACTTAACACCCCAGCAAGTAGCCAAACCGTCGGCGGTTTCTCGAAAATCCCGATCGGCCTCACAGATGCTAGCGGTCAATTTTTAGGACTGTTAGACAGCCTAAGCCTGCTGCAATTCGCCGCAAACAGCAGCCTGACAGCGCAGCCAACAGCAGTCAAAGAAATCGAATTAATACCCGTTTCCGCAGCCATCGCCACCGCCCGTGCTCAAGTGCGCTTTCTAGAAGCAGGATTGAAACCCTCGGAAAACCTCAACTCCCTAGTCCAACTGCTCGAAAAACTGCCCCTACCCCTGAGATTGCAAACCCCCACCGGACAGATAGTCAGTCAAAACGCAGCGTGGCGGATTTTGCTGGGAGCAGGCCCAGAACCAGTTCCAGAACCAGCAGCAAATTTGGGCAAACACTCGCCCCACAAACCAAGCCATTTAACAACCGAATACACGAGCGCCCAGGTAGAAGCGATCGCCCAAGAGTGCAAGAGCTTAGTAGGAGTAGGTCGATCGGGCGATGGACTGCGGGATAGCTTCGCCGCGCGTGATTCAACAGCCGCCACCAGTTGCTCGCTACCCCTGTACGCCGCCGCCTGCCCATCAACCTTAACCGCTCCAGCTTGGTGCCCCACCGCCGGCAAACCAGACACATATATTTGTGATTGTCCTGTACAAAAAGGTCAAGAACGGATCTGGCAATTTGTCAAGCAACCGCTGTCGGACAACCTAATTTTAGTCATGGGACAAGATGTCACCGAAGAACAGTTAGTTGCCAAAGAACTAGCCGCCAAAAACGCAGATTTAATCCACCTCAACCGACTCAAAGACGAATTTTTATCCTGCATCAGCCACGAACTAAAAACCCCGCTCACCGCCGTTCTCGGTTTGTCAAGCCTACTCAAAGATAAATTGATCGGAGAACTAAACGATCGCCAAACACGCTACGCCAAACTAATCCATAAAAGCGGGCGGCATTTGATGACAATAGTTAACGACATTTTAGATTTGACCCGAATGGAAACCGGGCAGCTAGAACTAATTCTCGAACCAGTCGAAATAGCAGCCACCTGCAAAAGAGCCTTTGAACAAGCAAAACAACTGCAACAAGAAGAAAAATCCACTCCCCAGCCGAGCAAAACCGACGGCGCAGCTTCCGAAGAACCATCGACCGAAATCGAATTTACACTCGAAATAGAACCCGGACTGAACTATTTGATTGCCGACGAACTGCGGCTGCGACAAATGCTCGTCAATCTGCTTGCCAACGCCCTAAAATTCACCGAAGTTGGTGGCAAAATCGGATTAAAAGTAAATGTTTGGGAAGGCTGGCTCGCATTCACCGTTTGGGACACAGGCATCGGCATTCCTGCCGACAAACAACACCTGATCTTTCAGAAATTCCAACAACTTGAAAGCCCGCTTACCAGGCGCTTTCAAGGAACCGGACTGGGATTGGTACTGACTCAACGGCTCGCCCGTCTCCACGGCGGAGACGTTTCGTTTATTTCCTCAGAAAACCAAGGCTCTGAATTTACCTTGTTGCTGCCGCCAAATCCTCCGGGAAATAGCGGGGAAGAATCCCCAGCAGGTACAGCCACCGAGGGAGAATTTTTACAACCAAAATATCAAACTCCGATCGCCAATTCTCGCTCTCGTTTAGTATTAATAGTCGAAGCAGTTCCCAAATATATCGAAGATTTAACCAACGTCCTCTCCGGTTTGGGCTACCAAGTAATAGTCGCCCGTTCCGGCACCGAAGCGCTGGAAAAAGCGCGCAGGTTCAGTCCCGAAGCGATTTTTCTCAACCCGTTGCTGCCGCTGCTGTCCGGCTGGGACGTGCTGACGCTGCTCAAGAGCGATCCAGATACTCGATCGATTCCGGCGATCGTCACAGCCACCAGAGGGGAAAAAGAACGGGCTTCTGTTAACCGCGCCGAAGGCTTTTTGAGCTTGCCAGTGGAAGAATTCGCTTTGCGGCGCTTACTAGACTCGATCGGCCACCCCGATGCCAGTACCCAGAAGGTGAGGAGTTCTTTAACTGTGTTGTGGATCAGCCCGCAAAACAGTTCCTCTCAAGGTTCTGCTTTACTGCTAAACCCCACTTACTGCCGCGTTTTGGAAGCAGACGACCTCGGCCAAGCAGAACTCGTAGCGCGAATTTGGCGGCCTGATGCGATCGTCTTGGACAGTACAAGTCAACTGCAAAACCCCTTAGCTTTTATCGAACAGTTAAGTCGGTCTCGAACTTTGGGTTCTCTCCCCTTGGTGACTTTAGACCCCGCAACTACGCAACTGGCAAATCAAGTCAAAGGATTGTCGGTATTTCCCTGTTTGGCAGCCAGTAGTCCCGATGGCACGGGGTTGGTAGCTTCTGCGTTGTGGCAAGTGATTCAAGTAGCTGCGGGCATGAGTTGGAAGCCCAGCATTTTATTTGCTGACATTTCGACTTTACCGGACTTGCACCGCGTGGCTGGGGGGAACCCGACGGCAGAATTGGAAAATGGCGATCGATCGACAAAAGCCGAGATTCCCATACCCCATTCCAAGTTTTCTACTCCCAACTTTCAAGCTTTGATTCAGTACATCCAAACCGCAGGATTTCGAGGGGCGATCGCTCCCTGCTGGACAGAAGTTTTGCAGCAGTTGCAATATCAAAGCGTTGACTTAGTGTTGCTGTGCTTGCGAGACGCCCCCTCAGAATCCCCCGCTATGTTGCAGGCGCTATCGAACCTGCGGCAAATGGCAGTAAAACTGCCAATTTTAGTCTGGGACGATCGGTCTACTGTAAATTTGGAATCTGAGGCGATCGACTTTTTGTTGCAAGAAGTATCTGCCAAAATTTTACCTTCTTCCTTGTCAGCAGCACAATTGTTGGACAAAATTCAACAGACTTTATTAACTCACTCAAGTTCCTAAAATAGAAGAATTTATCCGGTTCGTAGTGAAGACTTTAGTCCGCTAAAAAGCAGTGAATCAAAACTATTATTCTTGAGTGTGCAACAGAATTTTGGGACTATTAAAATCAAAAGTAGGAAGCGTTGCGAGTCAAGAAGCAATATCAAAAATCAAAAAAATGAGTTATTATAGGCGATCGAGAAACCATTATACTTTTTTCTGGGGCTGTACAGTGCCTAATCGCATTCCTTTAATATCTCTGGTGTTCGCACTCGGTTTGTGGACAATGCCCAAGCCTGTTGTGGCACAGGCACTTCTGCCTTACACCCTGCAAATCGACTCGACCGGGCTCGAACAGACAGCCTTGAGCCTTGCAGAACGAGCCGTCCAGCTAGCCAGACTCCAGCAGTACCAACTCGCCGTCCCCAGTGCCGAACTTGCGACGCAGTTAGCCCCCAAGAATGCTCAAACTTGGACTTTGTTAGGCAGCTTGTACCTTCAAATCGAGCAGTTTGACAAAGGCATTGAAGCTTTGGGGCAAGCTCAATCTCTGGCGCCAGAAAATGCCTCAATTAAATTTGTCTTGGGAGAAGCTTACTTTCGGCAAGCAAATTATGAGAAAGCAGCCGAATATTTGCAAGCAGGGTTGAAAATAAAGCCAGAGACTCCGGGCGCATTATTTGATTTGGGCAATGCTTTTTACAAGCTGAAGCGGTTCGATCAGGCGATCGCCCAATATGAAAAAGCCTTTGCTTTAGAAAAAAAACTCTGGCCCGCTATCAACAATATCGGATTAGTCAAATACGAAATGGGAGATGTCGATGGCGCCATTCGTCGCTGGCAAGAAGCGATCGCGATCGACGACAAAGCAGCAGAACCAATGCTAGCTCTAGCAGTAGCACTCTACACCAAAGGCGACAAAGAAAAAGGTTTAGCCCTGGGAGAGGCCGCCCTGAAATTGGACAGACGCTATACCACAGTAACTTTTCTCAAAGAAAACCTCTGGGGCGATCGCCTAATCGCAGCCACCCAAAGCTTCCTGGCCACTCCCCAAATTAAAGCAGCACTTACTGCAATTCAAGACGCCCCACCATTGCCCGATACATCGCCCTAATTCTAGTTAGGTTCGTCGTGAGGACTGAAGTCCTCAGAGCATTTTTTAGCTGAGCAAGATGTAATATGTTTCAACAGCATCAATCACACACTTCCGAATATCGCACCAATATTTCTACTCGTTACTAGGCTGTGCTTGGTAACGCAGATCGGTCGGCTCTGCCTCCTTTTTTCCAGCCGAGGCAGAGCCTCGCTGATATGGATTCCAAGGCAGAGCCTTGGAACCAGTTAAACCAGTTAATCCCCAATCTAAAATCTAAAATCTAAAATCTAAAATCTAAAATAGTATCACCTATGACATCCACCGCCACGATCGCCCCCCTAAGCTGGACAGAACTAGAAACACTCACAGACTTTCAAGTAGATACCGTCAACGGGCCAACCAACTCTCAAGCCCGCTTGCGCCTCTTCGGACAGCCCGAATCCGACGTGAGAGTCACACTGTACCGCGACAATCATGCCTGGTGTCCCTATTGCCAAAAAATCTGGCTGTGGTTGGAAGAAAAACAAATCCCCTATCGCATTGACAAAGTTACCATGTTCTGCTATGGGGAAAAAGAGAACTGGTACAAGCGCAAAGTGCGATCGGGAATGTTACCCGCGATCGAGCTAGACGGCCACATTATTACCGAAAGCGATGATATCCTAATCGCCCTAGAACAAGCCTTCGGCCCCTTGGGTTTGGGCATGGAAAACCCCCAAGTCCTTCCCCTGCGACAGCTAGAGCGAATGCTGTTTAGTGCTTGGTGCACTTGGCTGTGCCGCGTCAGTTCAGGCGGAGCAGACCAGCGCAACCGCAACCAATTCACCAGCGTTGTCGCTCAAGTGGAAGCAGCACTCTCGCGCACGCCCGGCCCTTATTTCCTGAATGAATTTGGCACAGTCGATGTAATTTTTACGCCCTACGTCGAACGGATGAATGCCAGTCTTTACTACTACAAAGGATACTCCCTGCGAGAAGAAAACCCGCGATTTGCTGACTGGTTTGCGGGGATGGAAAGTCGCCCCACCTATCGCGGCACTCAGAGCGATTTCCACACCCACGTCCATGATTTACCGCCTCAGATGGGCGGCTGCTGGGAAAACGGCGAACCCCAGATGCTACTCAACAAAGCCCGCGTGGATAATGGGCCTTGGGCCGGACTACCAGATGTGATGTATCCAGAACCGGAAACTTCCCGCGCTGAAGCACTCCACCGCGTCATCAAGCATCGCCAAAACATCATTCGAGTCAACCCTGCTGACGACAATTTGTTCGATGAAGCGCTGCGCTGTGCTTTAACTTTGATGATGACTAGCGAAGTTTGTACGCCGCCGGCTGGTTCTGATACGGCCCTGCGGTATTTGCGCGATCGGGTAAATGTGCCCAGAGATATGTCAATTTACGCGGCCAAGCGGCTGAGGGAAAGCTTAGAGGAAACTGCGGCCATCGTGGGTGAGGGCCAAGGCGAGCCTATTCCCGTGAAGCACCGGCGGGATCAAGATCCGGCTAACTTTGTTTGACACTCCCCAACTATCGAGGTATGGGGATTCTTAATGCAGCGACTGACCTTTAAATGTTCCGTCCTTACCACAATAAGCTGTTGAGCATTTAAATTGCATATTCGGGACGGGCTTCCACAGGTACGCCTGGGTGATGCTTCGCCTGGAGAATCGGTGTCGGTACTTTGAGCTGCGGTAATTGCGATCGATAATCGGACTCAAAAATCAACTTAATCATAGCTTGGGCAATATCAATTTAATGTGAAGTTGTACATATTTCGATCTCCCTAAATCCCCCTTAAAAAGGAGGACTTTGATCGGAATCTTGTCCCCCCTTATTAAGGATCGCGAATTAAATAATTTACACAAGTTTGTGGGGTGGGCGGGAGAGCCCGCCCTTTCTGGACGGGCGAGACGCCCATCCCACAAAAACAAAAGTATAAGTTATTAAATTTTCATTCCTAAGGGGGATTTAGGATGATCTAATTCTATGCAGCCTCATAAAAAATTGGTATAATATCATCGACCGACTGGCGCAAAATCGTAACCTGCACCGGATTGAGTATCGGGTAAAATTTGCAAAAGAACTACATTGCTGTTACGATCGCCACTCGACAAAAATCTAATGTCCCCAGTCGCACCGCTAACCTTGAAATCCGCACCAGCCAAGGTTTTAGCCAACATCACCCGCCCTGCTTGACCGCTAGAAGGAGCAATTTTCCCGATCGACCTTCCCATCCGCAACACCTGCACCGCATCGTAACTCATCGCCGTTCGCCAGTTAACATCAATTCCCCACAAATCTCTAGCTAAGACTGCAAAATTTTGATTTTTACTATCAGCAAAATGCCAAGGTACAGAAATTATCGCCCCGTTCAAAGCGGCTCCACCCTGTTTTAATAAATCCGTATTGTAGAGAGCATCACCACCAATTATTGGCAAAAGTTTTTGATTGTTTCGAGCAATTTTTAGAGCAGAATTTACAGTATCTGAATCTGGCAGCAATACTAACACATCTGCTGCCATCCCATCCAGATGCGCCGTAGAATTTGGCTCGGACAAATCTACTTCCTTAACAACTTGACCGCCTTCCAAAATTAAAGTAGTAGAAAAAGCTGTTTGTAACGACTTGCTATAAGAACTTTTGGAATTGTAAAAAACCGCAGCCGTGCTTTTTTTCATATTATTTAACATATAGCGAGCTAAAGCCGTACCTGTAAATTGGTCGCTGGGAATCGTCCGAAAGAAATAGTTCACACCGTCAGGACGCTTCGGAACCGTTGCTAATTCAATGCTCGTGCTCGTAGGTGCGATCGCCACCATTTGATTTTGACTGTAAATTGGAGCAACTGCGATCGAGGTTTTGCTGGTTCCGTGACCGACAACCGCTAAAATACTGCTATCTGCAATCAGACTGTTCGCAATAGCTTGCGCCCGATTTTGATCGTTACCATCATCAGCAATTACCACCTTTAAAGGCACTCCCGCCTTAATTGCTTCGTCTTGAGCTTGAGCTATCCCACGCAAGATTTCCGCCGCCGCGCTGAGATTGTCGCTAATCGGAACTACTGCGGCAATTTTCAGAGCTTCCGCAGTGCCGAGTCGAGCGTTATTGAGATAAATCAAAGTTTCCGGGTCAGTGCGATCGACTTTTAAAGCCGCTTCTAGCTTGTTTACCGCCGTTTTGAAGTCTTTGGTGGCGATCGCGCGAACTGCTGCTAGCTTGTCAGGAGTATTGGTGCTAGCGAACAAAATGCGATCGCCCGCACTGATGTAACTGCTGACATCTACAGGCGAGGAAGTCTGGGCATTTTTCGATGCAACTACCGGCAAATTAGGCACTTGAGGAACGCTAGGATTCAGTCTGCTATGAGCCAAATATACAGCATCTTTGAGGATACTTGTTAACTCATTTTTGAAGACAAAAATACCTCCGCCTAAAGCAATTAAAACTATCAAAAGTATATCAAAAATCCAGCTTTTTTTGCTATATTTTTGATAATTAGCCTGCTCGTGACTGCTCGCCAAAGTAGCCGCTGTCGGCTCATCCAAAGCCGCTAACATTTGCTGAGCATTAGCGAACCGAGTTCGCGGGTGAAACCTAATCGCCTTATCCAGAACCGCTGCAAATCTCACACTTACCTTTAATGCGTGATTCTGCCACAGCATCTCCCTAGTTTGCGGGTCAACTTCTAAATCCTGCGGCCACTTTCCAGTCAGCAAATAAATTGCAGTCAATCCCAAACTGTACAAATCGCTAGAATATTCTGGCCTGCCTGCGGCTTGTTCCGGAGACATAAACTGCGGCGTTCCAATGGAGATAGTTACATCATTTTTCCCAGTTGTTACCGATTGATTAATTGTTTCCTTAACTACGCCAAAATCTATCAGCACAGGTCGATTATCAGAATTGCGTAAAAGAATATTTTGCGGTTTCACATCTCGGTGAATAATCTGTTTTCCATGTATGTAATCCAAAACAGCCAGCAGACTTGTGAGAATTTCCTTGACTTGTTCCTCGCTCATTTTACCAGTAACTTTTACTCGGTTGTTGAGCGTTTCCCCGTCTATCCATTCTAGGGCTAAGAAAAATAAACCGTTTTCCTCAAAGTGACCGTAAAGTTTGGGAATTTGAGAATGTCCTTCACCCAACTTTTCCAAAACAGCAGCCTCTTGAGAAAAACGCTCTCGAATGCTTTGGTCAATGTCAGGATTATCAATCTGGGGTTTAAGCTGCTTAATCACGCAACATCGGTGCGAAGGCATTTGCGTGTCTTCGGCCAGCAATGTTAAGCCAAAACCTCCTTCTCCCAGCTTATCAATTACCCGGTAGCGATTGTTTAAAAGTGTCTCAAATTCTGGGTTTGGTTCCGGCGGCTGCAAAATCTCGCCGTTGATTTGCACCGGGCTTTCTACTGCTAAAATTCCATATTTGCCGCTCCCATTTGGTTCAGTATGAATTAGTGTCGATGTATCGCCGTTGTCTTTTAACTTTCTCCTGAGTTCACAAATGCGATCGACTATTATTTGCTCTTCGTCACCTATTGGGGGACGTTTATACAGCACATTGAAAATCGCGGCCGGTTCGACATATTTGCCATAGTGCTTGCTCAATAGCAGCAGCACGATATATTCTTCTTTGTTTAGGTCTATGCACTCTGAACCCAGCTTGACGGCGCGGGTTTTAGTATCGATGCTCAAGTTGTCCATATCTAAAAGATTTGTTTATAAAATAAAATCAATAAACTTGTGGAAAAGCGCAGAGCAACGCAGATGCAACGCAGATAATTTCCTGATGGGAAAGCGACTTTTTCAATCTTGTTTATAGTTCATTCTCTCTTGAGATTTGTTAAAGCGTGCAAGTCAACTGGCCCAAATCGCAAGTTTAAGCTTTGTTGGGACTTAAAAATTTTCAAGTTTTGTTAATAACTCACAGAGGTAAGCTCAGTATAAACCCTGTTTGACCAAGTATGGCAGCTTCTAGTTGAATATCGCCGCCGTGGGCTCGTGCAATTTCCCGTGCTAGGCTTAATCCCAATCCCGATCCTTCTATTTTTTGGATCTGAGTGGAGTCGCCGCGATGGAAACGCTCAAAAATGCGATCGCGCTCGCCAAAAGAAATATCTTGAGAACTATTGACAATTGTCACAATTACTCTTTTTTCCTGACACTCAGCCTGTAACCTGAGCCAACCCTTCGGTAAATTATATTTAATCGCATTCCCAACCAGATTTTGCAACACCTGCACCAGTAAATCGCGATCGCCTTTGATAAACAAATTGGGAGCAATTTCCATTTGCACATCTAAATGTGGTGCTAACAGTTCCATATCTTCGGCAATTTCCGATAGCAAAGCCGACACATTCACCTCAACTCGATGTAAACCCATGCGTCCGGCATCGGCTAGAGAAAGTAAGAGAAGTTTGCGGGTAATTTCACTTAATCGGCGAACTTCATCCAATAAATTACTCAGTGTTTGCTGCACCTCAGAACCAGATTCAACTTGATGCAAAGCCAGTTCTAATTGCCCTTGCAAAATTGCCAGCGGTGTCTTTAATTCGTGAGCAGCATCTCCACTAAAACGAGAAGCTTGTTTAAAACTTCGCTCCAGACGTTCTAACATCTGATTGAACACCAAAATTAATTCAATAAACTCTATATCTGTTGAACCAAGGGGCACGCGATCGTCTAGCCCCTGTACAGTGACATTACGAATTGCTGTAGTAAGTCGCCCAATTGGATACAGAATACTCCGCGATATCACCCATGCTCCACCGGCTACGAGTAAAAGCACTATGGGAATTGATATGAGAAAGACATTAGAAATCGATGCCATTTCTAGAGCGATTCCTTTTAAACTAACGGCGATTGCTATTTGAGTCTGAGGAGAATGAACCGCGCCGACGCGCCAAATCTTCCTGTTAGTACGCATTGTTGCTAGTTGAGTCTGAAAAACTCGAGGAAAATCAGGCCGATCGAATTCAGGGGGTCGATCGCCTGGGGGTCTTCTTTCTCTCGGTGGAAATGATTCTGGTCGATCGCGTGGGGGTCTTCTTTCTCTCGGTGGAAATGATTCTGGTCGATCGCGTGGTGGTGGATCTAGTAAATTCGGTGGAGGGGGAGGTTCTAACTCAAAAGGCATTCTCACAGGATCGGGAGGCGGTTGGGGTAGCGCTCGCCATAGTGAATTGGCATCAATTTCATCTTGCCATTGGGTCGATTTGTAGAGTAAATTACCATCTCGATCATTCACCAACAAAGCCACATTTGCTTTCCCATTCATCCCCAAAACTAATGGCAAAGAAGCAGCATAATTATCCCATTGAGTCGATTGCGGGCGGGTAGCTTGGATTAACTGATTTTTGATTTCAGCATCAAGACGTTTGACCTTAGCCTCGTAAATCAACCACCACGAAACAATACTAAAGCCAATCAGAGCAACACTTCCCAGAACAGCACAGAATAGAGTAATCCGAAAGCGAAAAGATTGTAGTTTCATGATGTTGAATCTGGTTTGCGAAACCGATAGCCAACGCCGCGCACACTCTCAACCCATCCCATACCGCCGATGGGTTCAATTTTCTTGCGAATGCGTTGAATACAGACATCTACTACATTCGTATTCGGGTTGAAATCATAGCCCCAGATATGTTCGAGGATTTGCGTGCGGGTGAGTACCCTACCGGGCGATCGCATTAGATATTCCAACAGATTAAACTCGCGGGTTGTCAGTTCGACTGTATGCCGATCGCAGGTAACTTCTCTGAGAATGCGATCGAGCTTAACGGGGCCAACACTCAGAATATTTTGCCCACCGCCGGAAGCACGTCGCACTACAGCATGAATGCGAGCAACTAACTCCTCAACAAAAAACGGTTTAGCCAAATAGTCATCAGCACCGAGATGTAAGCCTTCAATGCGATCGTCTAATTCATTGCGAGCCGTCAATAAAATCACAGGTACATTGCGCCCCGCTTTTCGCAGAAGTTTGAGGATAGATAATCCGTCTTTTCCCGGCAAAACAATATCAAGTACGATCGCATCATATTGATTATCCATCGCCCGCTCATAGCCGTCGTTGCCATTATCGCAATAATCCACCACAAAGCCTTGTTCTTTCAAGCCGATACAAACAAAATTAGCGATTTTTTCTTCATCTTCAACGTAGAGAATATTCATAAATTCACCGATGCGTTGTGATTATACAGTAATTGTTTATTTAATTAAATTACAAAATTGTAATCAAGCAGCAGAGTTCCCGGTCATGTTGGGGTAGTTTGATGCTGCTATCCAGTTTTTAGCGGCAATTATAACTACCATGAAAAATCCTGCATTACTCGTATTACCTGCTACAGCCTTGCTGCTGGGATTGAGCAGCTTGACTTTGGGCGATCGAACTACAGTCAGTTTTAACATCCCGCTAGCCCAAAGCCAACCCGCGCCCGATCGACAACGCAGACATCCGCCCCGTATAGATTTTGCCGCTGCGGCTAAACAATTAGGAATCACCGAAGCCGAGTTAATCGAAGCTTTGGGGCTACCAGCCAAACCGCCAGAACCGCCGAGTGACAAGAATCGCCCGCTGTACCCACCGCCTCCACCTCCTTTAGATATTCCCGGTGCCGCGAAAAAGTTGGGTGTTACCGAAGCACAGTTAATCAAAATTTTGGGCATTCCACCGCGTCCATCGGGCGATCGCAATATACCTGACAATTCAGAAAAACGCTAATTTTTCAACATTACAAAACTGTAATCTTAGCACGTGGATAAATGTCATGTTGAACCAGCTTAATGATTGTAGTGACCAACTTAAAGGCAAGCGAGAATTCATTTCCTTAGCCTGACAACGGTTTCAAACATATAAAAAATATCGAGGTAATTACACCATGCCACAACTATTTCCTAATCCAAATTCAATCACTGCACCTGGCAATGTTTCTCCTCAAAACCAAGGTGCAATGGGCAATCCTCCACCTCAAAACCAAGGTGCAATGGGCAATCCTCCACCTCCAAACCAAGGCGCAATGGGCAATCCTCCTCCTCCAAACCAAGGCGCAATGGGCAATCCTCCTCCTCCAAACCAAGGCGCAGAACTTGTCAGTTCTGCTCTACCTCCCCAAAACCCAACTCCACCCGCTCCACCAGCTAACAGTATTAACACCACAGCCGGAAACGACAACATTACGGGAGATAGTTTAGACAACTTCGTCCTAGCTAGTAGTGGCAACGATGCGATTAATGGAGGAACAGGCACGGATACTGTTAGCTATCTCGGCCTAGGTAACGCCATCACCCTCAAGGCTCAAGGAATTATCAGCAAAGGCACAGACGGTACAGATACCCTGCAAAATATCGAACAAATTATTGCTCCTTTGGGACAGCTTAATACGATTGATGCTTCCACTGGTACCGGCGCGGCTTCTATTAACGTGAATTTATCAACTAATAGTGTGGCGGTTAATAATATACCTGGTATTGGCACTCTGAATTTTACCGCAGAGAATTTCGCGAATGTCACGGGCACGCCCAATGTAGATGTGATTACCGGCAATAACCTAGACAATTCTTTAGTAGGAGGAGCGGGTAATGATACACTTTCGGGTGGGCGTGGTAATGATACCCTGATTGGAGTCAATCCATTGAGTGCGACACCAGGGAGTAATGAAACGGATTTACTGATTGGTGGTAGGGGTAGAGATGTTTTTGTGCTAGGTGATTCCGCAACTAGCTACTACAAAGGCACAGGATTTGCACAGATTCAGGATTTCCAACAGGGAATCGATCGCATTCAGTTACACGGACAGCTTTCGGACTACAGTATTGTTGGTAATTCGATAAATTTGGCTGGTACTTCTGACCAAATTGCTGTAATTCAAGGCGGCTTTACCCCAGATAGTTTCTTGTTTGTTTAAGAAATAGAAGACCGGGCGGTTGAAACCGCTTCTACACAAACAAAACCCGCCTCCGCGGGTTGAAGATCAAGAAGACCGGGCGGTTTCAACCGCCGTCTTCGTCTTGTCTGCAATCCAATCGAGTAAAATAGGATTGACCAATTCCGGCGCTTCATCCTGGGGACAATGGCCTACTCCCTCCAGCGTAATAAACTTTTCTACAGCCGGAAACTTTGCCAATTCTTGCCCCAGGGCGATCGGCTCCCAAGGGTCATTTGCGCCCCACACAATCAAAGCAGGACACTTCAAACGCGGCAACAAATCCTCCGGTAACGGGCCTTGAGAATAGCTGATAAATGCCACAAATACATCCACAGCGCCACTATCTCGCGCTGGTTTTAACAAGATTTCTACAAGTTCGTCGCTGACAGCTTCGGGTTGGTGATAGGCTTGCAAAAGCACTTTTTTGACTGTATTCGGCGTGGCTAATTGTTTGAAAAATAATTGACTTATCCACTTGACATTTAAAACTTTTTGTGCTATTGGCGCTCCAAAACTGCGATACCAAGGCATTTCAGCGCGCTTGCGATCGTGCAACAAGCGCAGGGAACAATTGAGTAAAATTACACCAGAAGCAATGTCGGGAAAATCCACAGCCGCTTGCATAATTGCTACACAGCCGATCGAATTTCCCACCAAAAAAGCCGGCCCGCCCGCAACTTCCCGACAAAAATCAGCAATTAACTCTCCCCAAGTTTCAAAAGTATAGTCAATCTCAAGCTTAGGCGCAGGCTTAGCAGAACCGCCAAAACCGATAAGATCGATCGCAAAACAGCGACAACTAGCAGCCAAAACAGGCAAATTCTTGCGCCAGTGGCCCCAAGACGCGCCGAAACCGTGGACAAACACCACCGCAGGGCCCTCGGTTCCCGCAGCCTGGTAACAAATCGGAAAACCTTTCCACATCCAGGTTTGAGGTGCAGCAAGTGTTGACATAGCGGGAGTAGAAGATGTCATAAAATTGAAAATTTAAGAGTAAGAAGGACTTCAGTCCTTACTACAAACCGTATCGCAATTTGAGGCAACCGCTAGGACATAAATCCCAAACCTTCCTTCTTCCCTTCTCCCTCTCTGCGCCCTCTGCGCCCTCTGTGGTTAAATCCTCTTTCTTCTTCCTTCTTCCCTCTTCCTTCTTCCTTCTTCCTTCTTTTTGCACTACGAGCCGATACTATGCCACCATTAAAGATGCTGAATTTTTTGCCTTATTAAAATTTCCCCTATGCCACCGATCATTTCCACTGCTGTGGTACCGTTTCTGGGATCAGAAATTGTACCCGACTACGACACAGCCAAAGTAGTAATCTTGCCAATTCCCTACGAAGCAACCACCACCTACCGCCGAGGCTGCGAAAACGGGCCCGCCAAACTGCTAGAAGCTTCACACCAACTGGAGTGCTACGACGAAGAACTAGATTCCGAAGTTTGCTACGATGTTGGCATTTATACCGCAATGCCGATCGCCGATACCCGCAACCAGCAACCAGTATCATCCCTAGAAATGCTGGAAGTCACGCAACAAACCGTACACCAGCTAATTACCGAAAATAAATTTGTAATTTCCCTCGGAGGCGAGCACAGCATCACCGCCGGCATTGTCGAAGGCTACCGCCAAGGCTACCCGGATGAACCGTTTACAGTCGTGCAAATCGACGCCCACGGCGACTTGCGCCACGAATACGAAGGCTCGATCCACAACCACGCCTGTGTGATGCGGCGGGTTGTTGATATGGGCTTACCGACACTGCAAATCGGGATTCGCGCTATTTGCAAGGAAGAAGCCGACTTGATTAAAGCAAAACAGCTAAACGTGATTCGAGCTCGGGAAATTGCTAATGAACCGGATTGGGCCGATCGCGCCATTGCCAGCATAACAACCAAACGAGTATTTTTGACGATCGACCTAGACGGCATCGATCCGACATTAATTCCAGGGGTAGGCACACCAGAACCAGGCGGGTTAAATTGGTATTCTCTCACGGGATTTTTGCGCCGCGTCTTCGAGTCCCACGAAGTAATCGGCTGTGACATTATGGAATTAGCACCTCTTGTAGATTCTGTCGTCTCAGAATTTACCGCAGCCAAATTAACATACAAAATGATTGGATATCAAGCTCTAGCGAAAGGTTGGCTAAAGCAAGACGAGGAATAAATCGCTTACTTGCAAAAATAGGCTGTTGGCAAGGCTAGAATTAAAGCAAAGCCCAAAAACAGCCTATTTTATTCGCCCTGAGACTTTCATCTTTCATGCTGGCAAATACTGCTCCTCACCTCCTGAAAAAATGAATTTACTAATCGAAACAACTGGTACTCCCATTAACAGCTACGCTCCCGATTTTGAACTACCGGGAGTTGACGACGAAGTTCACCATTTATCTCGATATTTAGAAAAATATCGGGCGATAGCGGTGATATTTATGTGTAATCAGTCTCATTCTGTGCAGTTGTATCTCGATCGCCTGAAACAACTTCAAGCAGATTTTCAAGATCGAAATGTTACGTTAATCGGGATTAATGCTAATGATGCCAATCAGCATCCCGATGAGAGTTTTGAGAATATGAAAACTTTTGCAGCCAACAATCAACTCAACTTCCCGTACATTCGAGATGTTGCTCAAGATGTGGCTGAAAGTTTTGGGGCTTCAAAAACGCCGGAGGTTTTTTTGTTAGACCAAGATGGCAGATTGCGCTATAAAGGTTTAATTGACGATAACGCGGACGATGCAGCAGGGGTGCAGATTTCTTATCTGCGAAGTGCGATCGACCAATTGCTCAAAGACGAACCGGTAGAACCTTCTACTACAGAGGCGATCGGTTGTTCTGTTAAATGGCGAGAATAGGGAGATAAGACGGCGGTTGAAACCGCGTCTACACAAACAATTTCCGCCTCCGCGGACTGAAGAAGATAACGTATTTTAACCGCTTGCTCTTCAACCCGCGCACCATCCGGGTTTCGTCTGTATAGACGCGGTTTCAACCGCCCGGTTTTCTATTTCCCATAAACTTCTATTTCCCATGAACCTAAAAAGAAAACGCATTCTCAACTTGATTATCGCAGCCGTCGCGACGCTGGTACTGCTGATTAGTTGGAACTTATTTCAGAATGTTTCCCCAGCCACAGCACAGCAGCGCACGTCTTTAACTGTATCCGCAGCCATCAGTCTCTCACCAGCCTTAACAGAAATCAAAACAGTATATCAAAGCAGCAATCCCAATACTACTATTAGTTATAATTTTGGTGCTTCCGGCGCACTAGAGCAGCAAATTCAGCAAGGAGCTCCGGTAGATGTATTTTTCAGCGCCGCTACTAAACAAATGGATGGTTTGCAGAAAGCTAATTTGCTGCTGAATGAGACGCGCCGCAATTTGCTGACAAATCGCCTAGTTTTGATTGTTCCTAAAAATGGCGCTGCTTTGAGCGATTTTAAACAGTTGACAGAGGCAAAAATCAAGAAAATTGCGATCGGCGAACCGAAAAGCGTACCAGCAGGACAATACGCTCAGGAAATGCTAACTAAGCTAGGATTGTGGCAGCAAATTAAGCCAAAATTAGTGCTAGGAAATAACGTCCGCCAAGTGCTGACATTCGTCGAAAGCGGTAACGTTGATGCTGGCATAGTTTACACCACAGATGCCAAATCATCGGACAAGGTAACTCTGCGACTAACGGCTGCCGAAAACTTGCACTCGCCCATTGTTTATCCGCTAGCAGTTATCAAAAACAGCCGCAATCCCGCCGCAGCCAAAGCCTTTGTTGAGTTTTTGGCGGGCGATCGGGCTAAAATAGTATTTCAGAAATACGGATTCGGTACAGCTCGTTAATTATTCGTAAAACTTGTAGCAATTCAAAAAACTTTCTTCTCTTCCTTCTCTTCCTCTGTGTTCTCTGCGCCCTCTGCGGTTCAAAAAAATTATCCAAAACTGCGATAGTTCATCCGAAATATGGAATTTGACTTATCTCCGTTATGGATATCCCTAAAATCATCAGCCATCGCCTCATTCTTTACCTTCTTTCTGGGAATAGCTGCCGCCCGGTGGATGCTTTCAACTCGCATCAAATGTAAACCATTGATTGAAGGCATTTTCATTTCTCCTTTAGTTTTGCCGCCCACAGTAGTCGGATTTTTGCTGCTGCTGCTGTTTGGTAGAAATGGCGCGATCGGTCAATTTCTTCTAAAATTTGATTTAACTATAATTTTTACTTGGCAAGCCGCCGTAATTACTGCCACAGTCGTATCATTTCCCCTGATGTACAAAACTGCTTTGGGAGCTTTTGAGCAAATTGATGCCAATCTTCTCAATGCAGCCCGCACTCTGGGAGCCTCGGAATGGGAGGTTTTTTGGCGGATTATGTTGCCGCTAGCGTGGCCGGGAATTCTAGCAGGAACTATTCTCGCATTTGCCCGCGCTTTGGGTGAATTCGGCGCGACGCTGATGTTAGCTGGGAATATTCCCGGACAAACTCAAACTATCCCGATGGCAATTTATTTTGCTGTGGAATCTGGGGATATGAAACAAGCTGCTATTTGGGTTTTGATTATTCTCAGTCTTGCTTTGAGTGTGCTGACTTTGGTTAATTACTGGACTTATTTACCAAGGATTTCTTCCAAGCCAAATCATAACTATCAACGGCAATCTAATCTCGCTAAATTTTATTCAAAAATTACCATAAAATCCCCAAATAAACAACTAGAAGGCGGACTATTTTTAAATATTTTTAAACCTCTTTCTGGCTTTGCCTTGGAGGTCGGTTTTGATATCGGCCCGGAAGTGCTGGGAATTTTGGGCGCGTCTGGTTCGGGCAAAAGCATGACTCTGCGCTGCATCGCGGGTTTGGACACTCCCAGCAGCGGTAAAATTGCAGTTAACGGTAAGGTTTTATTTGACTCGGCAGAGGGCATTAATTTACCTTCTAAAGACCGCCGCATTGGTTTTTTGTTTCAAAACTATGCTTTGTTTCCTCACCTGAATGTGGCTCAAAATATTGCTTTTGGTTTGCAGCATTTATCTAAAAGCGAGCAAAAATTTCGGGTTAAAGAACAGCTTGTTTCGGTGCAAATGTTGGGAATGGAAAACCGCTATCCCCACGAACTTTCTGGCGGCCAGCAGCAGCGGGTGGCTTTGGCGAGGGCGATCGCCCCTTCTCCCGATTTACTGCTGTTAGACGAACCGTTTTCGGCTTTGGACACGCACTTGCGGAGTCAACTGGAACGGGAGTTAATGCAGGTTTTGGCTAATTATCGGGGAATTACTTTGTTTGTCAGCCACAATTTAGAGGAAGTTTACCGGGTGTGCAAAAATCTGTTGGTGTTGGCTGAGGGAAGGGCGATCGCCTTTGATACCAAACAGAACATTTTCGATCGCCCTCGCAACTTCACCGTCGCCCAGTTGACTGGCTGTAAGAACTTCTGTGCGGCTAAACCGGTTGCTGAAACTGTCGTAGAGGCGATCGACTGGGGCTGCAATCTAATTGTCGTCGAACCAATCCCCAAATCTTTGGTTTCTGTCGGAATTCGAGCTCATCAAATCAGTTTTGTTAACGGGTGCGATCGCGAAAATACATTTGCTTGTTGGATCGCCTCAACGGTGGAAACTCCTCACCGGGTGACATTATATCTCAAATTGCACTCGCCTCCCAATAATTCCCAAGATTATCACTTGCAAGCTGAAGTTTTCAAGGAAAAGTGGCGGGCTATCAAGGACAATTCTTTTCCCTGGTATGTTCATTTGGAGCCAATTAGGTTAATATTAATGGAAGCATGAGTCAACCAGATCCGACGTAGGGTTTGAAACCCCATCTATACAAACAAAGATTGTCGGACGGCGGTTGAAACCGCTCCTATACAAACGATGTCCGCCTCCGCGGACTGAAGAAATAATTTCAACCACCCGCTCTTCAACCCGCGGAGGCGGGTTTTGTCTGTATAGACGCGGTTTCAACCGCCGTGTTTTCTTCAACTAATTTCATCTACACCAAAGATTAAACCATGACAGACAAAGTTAAAAAAACCGATGCCGAATGGCAACAGCAACTAACCCCCGAACAGTTCAAAGTCACCCGAAAAAAGGGAACCGAAAGAGCTTTTAGCGGCGAATATCACGACAACAAAAAGCCCGGACTTTATAAGTGCATTTGCTGCGGTACAGAGCTATTTGAATCGGAAACAAAATACGATTCCGGTACCGGTTGGCCGAGTTTCTACGCTCCCATAAAAGAAGAAAATGTCAGGAATGAGTCGGATAACGCCTTGTTCATGCGCCGCACGGAGGTACTGTGTGCCGTTTGTGACTCTCATCTCGGTCACGTATTCAACGATGGGCCCAAACCCACCGGTCAGCGTTACTGCATGAATTCTGCTGCTCTTGATTTCGTTCCCAAGGATTGAACTAAGACAGTCATAGACGCAAGCGGGGCAAAAAACACGGTTTCTGCGTAAATATCTCTCGGAGAGTGCCAGGATTTTTAGGAGAAACCCTTTTTTGCCTTAGTCAACAGTCAACAGTCAACAGTCAACAGTCAACATTCCAAGGTGTTCTGGAACAAGCGCAAAAGCCTGTTCGTGGCAATTGATGTTCAAAATGCACCCGTGCTGCTATCTTGTTGTGGAGACAAAAAGAAAAAATAGTGGCGGCATGGGGATGGTTTATCAGCGGGTTTTGCTGAAGCTCAGCGGTGAAGCGCTGATGGGTAGCTTGGGCTACGGTATCGATCCGGTAGTCGTTGGGTCGATCGCCCAGGAAGTGGCTAAAGTCGTGTCCGAAGGCATTCAAATCGCGATCGTTGTCGGCGGCGGCAACATTTTTCGTGGCGTGAAAGCTGCTTCGGCAGGCATGGATCGCGCAACAGCCGACTATGTGGGCATGATTGCTACAGTGATGAATGCTATCACTTTGCAGGATGCTCTGGAACAAGCAGGAGTGCCCACAAGGGTGCAATCGGCGATCGCCATGCAAGAAATAGCTGAACCCTACATTCGACGGCGGGCAATTCGCCACCTCGAAAAAAAACGGGTAGTGATTTTTGGTGCCGGTTCTGGCAATCCTTTTTTTACTACTGATACTACAGCCGCATTGCGGGCGGCTGAAATTGATGCAGAGGTGATTTTTAAAGCTACTAAGGTAGATGGGGTCTACGATTCCGACCCCCATATCAACCCCAACGCGCGCAGGTATCAAACCCTCACCTACGCCCATGTCTTGAACCAAGACTTGCGGGTGATGGATAGTACCGCGATCGCCCTGTGCAAAGAAAATAATATTCCTATTATGGTATTTGACCTCTCGGTATCGGGAAACATCTACCGAGCAGTAATGGGAGAATCTATTGGAACCCTTGTCGGAGGATTTTGTGAAGTTAGCTGAATCAGAAGATCATATGCAAAAGGCTGTTGAGGCTACTCAACGGTCTTTTAATACTATTCGGACGGGACGCGCCAACGCTTCCCTGCTCGATCGAGTCATGGTAGATTACTACGGATCTCCAACTCCGATCAAATCCCTTGCCAACATCGGCACCCCGGATGCAACCACGATCAACATTCAACCGTTCGATCGCACAGCCCTTACCTCGATCGAAAAAGCAATTTCCCTGTCAGATGTAGGACTCGTACCTAACAACGACGGTTCAGTTATTAGGTTGAACATTCCGCCGCTGACAAGCGAGAGACGCCAAGAATTTGTCAAAATGGCCGCCAAGTTTGCCGAAGAAGGTAAAGTCGCAATTCGCAATATCCGCCGCGATGCCGTTGACTCGATTCGCAAGCAAGAAAAAAGCAGCGATATCTCTAAAGATGAATCGCGAGACTTGCAAGATAAAATTCAAAAACTGACGGATAAGTACATCGCCAAAATAGAAGAAGTTCTGGCAGGCAAAGAGAGAGATATCACGAAAGTTTAGTGAATGGGAAATTGGGCATGGGGAAAATGCAGGAATTTTAGCAGGAACAAGGAAAAGGAAATATTCTTAAATCCCAATTCCTGATTCTCCATTCCTCATTCCCAATTCTCGATCGTTATATTGAAGATCAGACCTACGGTTGAAACCGCGCCTATACAAACGAAAGAGTTTATAGTGCAATGCGCACCAGTTGACTTGATACTTCTTGTAAATCTTTGATAGAGTCGGCAAACCGCAAATAAAAAGCAGATACAATCCAGATAAAAAGCATCAAATTGCTATTTCAAGTTGGGATTTGTCAAACTTCAAGCAAGAAAAATGACTTTGGCAAATTTGGGTTTCAAATCAAGACGCTAAAACGCCAGTCAACCGATGTTCTTCGGTAGGCGACAAGGCCAACCGATGTGCAGTGCACTGAAATCCGTTATATCTTGTACGGCGGAAGCCGAACTTCCCTCTTCCTGAAATCCGTTACATCCGTTAAAAAATCCGTTGCCGAACTTTCTTCTTCCTTCTGCTATGATAATTTATTTTTATAAAGTAGAGGAGCCTTACGGCTGCTTTTCCAATTTTTCACCCCACGACATTTGCCTGCATGGTGAAGATTGGTTGACTGTGGAACATTACTATCAAGCCCAAAAATTTGTCGGTAGCGCTGATGAAAGATTAGTGGTGGCAATTCGATCCGTACCAACTCCTCAAGAAGCCGCCCAATTAGGTCGCGATCCGAACCACCGGATGCGCCATGATTGGGAAGCGGTGAAAATCCCAATTATGCGCGAAGCAATTTTAACTAAGTTTCTCGCTCATGCAGACATTCAAGCTATTCTCCTCGGCACAGGGGATCGAGTGATTGTAGAGGATTCGCCAACGGATTACTACTGGGGGTGCGGCGGCGATGGCACCGGCCAAAATCATTTGGGTAAAATTCTGATGAGCGTACGTAGCGAAATTTTTCAGCACCGGGCAGGCTGATCAAAACTCAAAATTTTTCGCTAAATTTCATTGTATGAAGTTATCCAAATAAATGTCAAGTTATCCTAATAATCAATAATTATGATCGTGAGATTTTAAGATTTCCAGAAATTTATGAGAATATTATAATAATAATTATCATTTGGTTAAGTTAGTCTGTTGAAAGCAAAGATTAAACTGGCGCGATCGCAAATTTTGATTGAGCGCTGGTTAGAGGCGATGCACCGTCGTCTCTAACCAGCGCGGGGCCGGTTAATAGTAAAGCTCGGCTTAGTCAAAAAATCAGGCTGATGCAGTACGCGCTCGATCGCACCGAATTAATCGATGCAAAAACTGTAAGAATTTGCGTTGCCGAAAACGGTCACGGCATCCCCAAAGAGTTGATTTCTCAAATATTTGATCCGTTTTTTACTACTAAACCCGTCTGTCGAGGAACGGGTTTAGGACTGTCGATCAGTTATCAAATTGTAGTTGACAAACACCAAGGGGTACTCAAGTGTGTTTCTGTACCAGGTCTGGGTACTGAATTCTCGATCGAGATTCCGCTGAATTAGCTAACTGTTCTTAGGGCAAAAGTATCTTCACCAGCACCGAACCGAGCGATCCCAGAAGACTCATCAAGTTGCCGTTGCCCCCAGTACGTGGTTCCGTTGGCTTTTGGCGCGCCACAATGGCTTCGGCTAACTGCTTTGACAATTCTTGACCTTGAGGATTTCCTTGAGTGGCAAAGAGTTGGTTTGCTCTAGCAGCATCTTGACTCGCGCCGGCGAAGTCTCCCAAGTCAGCGCGAGACATACTGCGCGCAAAATAAACGGCAGCTACATCCGATTTCAGATTTAGGGCTTGATTGTAATAATCAATCGCGTTTCTGTAGTTTCCCGCTTGAGCTTCCAGCACTCCCAATCGGTAAAAGTCTTCAGCGGTGCCAATATTAGTTGGCATTCCTCTAGCTCCCAGCAGTTGGGCGTTAGTTAAATTGGCGTTGAGCAAATTGGCGTCGCTAAGATAGGCACTTCTCAAGTCAGCACCGCTGAGGTTTGCCCCCGTCAGGTTTGCTCCCGTCAAGTTGACGCCAAACAAACTGGTGCCACTGAGGTTGGCTCCGCTAAGATCAGCTCCGGTAAGGTTAGCTCGGCTGAGGTTAGCCAATCTCAAATCAGCACCTTTGAGATTGGCTCCTGTTAAGTTGGCTAAAACCAGACCAGCGCTGCTGAGGTCGCAATTGGGGCACTGTCGGGTGGCTAGTAATTGTTGCGTGTGTTGAATGTTCTCGGCCTGTGCAGGGGCTAAAGGGGCGATCGCGCTCAGCAGCGTTGCAGCAGCCAGGATTCTTAGTTTCATCTTAAGCATCCAAAATCCGAAATAATAAATCTAAAATAGCTTCGATCGCAGCAATTGAAAATCCAGATCGTAGATATTGCTAAATATTGCCAGATTCTCAGCTATCTATCACAGACATCATACATTAAAGTTCAGAGCTTCACCTGAGTCTCAAACAAACATTTCGCTACCAATAAATTAGGGTAACAAAAAAATGTTACCCTTAGCCGTGCTTCTCGCCAACCATAAGATTTAACAGATAAATTAATCGTGAATCGTGCCGTCTGGCATCGTCGCACCCTTAAGATATACTCCGCTCAAGTTGACTTTTGTAAGATTTGCTCCCAACAGATTTGCCCCGCTTAAGTCTGACGCACTTAAAATCGCTTCAGTCAAGTCTGCCCTAATTAGGCTCGCTCCCATTAAGTCGGCTCCGCTGAGGTCTACTTTGGTTAAATTTGCCCCAATTAAATCTGCTTCTGTGAGCACCGCCCTGCGCAAGTTTACTCCGTAAAGATTTACTCCGTGCAAGTCTGCGTGGCTGAGTGTTGCCCGAGATATATTTGCTCCAATTAAAGTTGCTTGGATCAGGGAAGCTCCGCTCAAGTCTGCTTTGCTAAGATTTGCTCCCATCAACTCAGCTCGATACAGGTTAGCTTCAGCTAACAGTGCTTCAGTGAGGTCGGCTCCCGCTAAATCTGCTCTGCTCAAATTGATTTTGCACAAATTGGCTTTGCCAAAGTTGACTCTGCTGAGTTTGGCTTTGCTGAGATTGGAGCCAATCAAGTCGGCTTCATACAGATTGGCTCCAATCAATTCTGCTTCGTAGAGGTACACGGAGTGCAGGTAGACCCCACTAAAATTTCTTTCTCCTATGGCGTATAGCTTGAGCAGTTCGTCAACGTTCATTATGGATTCTCTACACCTTTTAAATGCAGAATACTCTCAGCAAGCTGGTTGCACCGGATGTTCTGCGATTTTAGACTTGAGATGCTGAAATATTTACAGCGCCAGACTTCCCTAGACCGTTTGGGCAAGGTGAAAGATCAAACAGAATTTTTTATTGCATTAAAAAATAAAATTAAAATTTTTTCACAACAATGTCATCGTACTTCGTGACTCAATCAAAGAATTCTCGCTGGAAAGTGCGATCGAGGTCATAACTTTTTGTTGCTAGTTGAGTTTACTGAGTATTGGTGTGACAAGAATCACTAATTTTTGTTAGTAGCATCACATAGGAACAACCGTTTCGATCACGCCAGACAGGGAAAAATAGCCGATAGTGGTACTGTAATGTTGAAAATTTGACAATTCCACAGTCGGCGTGTTTAACTCAACAGGCGATCAAGTCGGTAGTTTCACAGAGACCTGCCCGCAGCAGGAAAGTTGGTTGCACCGTCACTCGGCGCGACCCAATCCAGCCCATCAGAGTGCTGATATCTCAGGATTTCTCACAAAGGGAAAGCCAGAAATACACTTCTGGGAGTAGGAAAATCTGTGCATAAAAGTGATACCGGCTCCTTTACAGACCAAGGCTGCATCCTAGCTGCCAAGGAAAAAAAATCGCCAATACTTTCGCATAAATCACAAATAAACACTAGAAAAATCATGATATATATTTAGAAAAAAGAGAATAAATAATATTCCTTAACAGTCAACTATTGCAGCTAATGTTGCATTCGAGCGGTTAACTGATATCAGTATTAGCAATGACGCTTGTGTCATCAAATACCAAACTGACTCAGAAACTGTTTTTTATCAAAAGACGCATTGCAGCCCTTGCTCCCGGTTTAAAAAAAAGGCTTCTGAGCCTCTTAGTAAATCCAGGACTGAAAAAGTTTAATTTAGATAGCTTTTGTCTTGCTTTATTAGCAAACAAAAGGCGAGCATTTAGGAGGAAAGCGGATTTTTCTCCCTAGTCAAAAAAACAATTGTAGATTACGAATCCCCGTGAGGTAATTGATATGGCTGGAGTATGTAAACTTAGCATCACAGAGACCACAGAAGAACTAAAAAACCTGTTAACCGAACAAAAAACGGCAAGTGGCTTTCAAAAGATTCAAGCACTTTACCTGTTCAAAATTTGTCACGTTAAGACAGTTAAAGAATTGGCAATGACGATCGGCGTAAACCGCATTACTGTGCAGCGGTGGCTGAGAAAGTACCGCTCTGACGGACTCGAAGGACTCCTGGAAACAAAGCACAGCGGTGGCCGCAAGCCCGCAATTCCTCCTCTGGCCCGTGCTAGTTTGGCAATGCGCCTCAGCGACCCCCAGAAAGGCTTTAAAAGCTATGGAGAAATTCAAGAGTGGTTGCAGCAGGAATATAGCATAGAGGCTTCCTATAAAGCCGTTTACGCAACAGTCAGATACCAGTTAAAAGGCAAGCTGACGAAAGTCTAGACAGTTAAACAGTTCATCCGAAGTCTGGTTAATCACCGTCTAATTATTGATACTCAGACTTTGAAACTGTTAATGATTTCCGTTGTCACTAAAAACTCGGTAATTCTTTTTGAACTAAGCTCGCTCTCATAAACTGCGGATAGTATAAATTATCTGTTGGGCCAATTGGGGCGAGGGGGGGAAAAATTGATACTTTTCCCACGTTTGTGAAAGATTCTTAAACCATGAGCCATAACTAATAACTTGCAAGTTTTGTCTAATTTGCAGGTTTTGTTATAGAAGAAGTCAGCAGTCATCAGTCAGAAGGAATAAGTGAAGAAGAAGGCTCGTTTCGCCTTCGGCTACGACAAGTCGCTCAAGTTAAAAAGCAGGAATAAGACAGCCTTTAGTTATCGTCGCGTGAGACATTTCGTTGCAATTAATTGCATGAGGAAAGCGATCTATCGCCAGAACTTCCTAACCATCTGGCGGGGCTGGTATATGTAAAAAAATGGCATCGACTAAGGCAAAAACCGATCCAAAGCAGCTTTCAACTCTTCTATTTCCGTATCGATATTGCCTTCTTTTGCTGCTCTGGCAATGCACTGAGTTAAATGTTCGTCAAGAATGATTCTCGCTACACGATCGAGCGCGCCTCGAACCGCAGCAACTTGCACGAGAACTTCGGGACAGGGACGGTTTTCTTGCACCATTGTTTTAATCCCACGGACGTGTCCCTCAATCCGAGATAACCGATTAACTAGCCGCCGCATGGATTCTTCATCGTGATGGTGAGGGTGGACTGATTGATCGCCGTGATGGTGGTGGGAATTTGAGGGCAAGGATTTGTCAGTAGAAGTATCAGATACAATCATCGGGGTTATGCCATTTTAGATTAAAGAATTGGGAATGAGTGCTTTTTAATGGTTGGGAGTGCGGGACTAGAGTTGCATTTTTTTTTAAACTGGTATTACTAGGGAAATTGTTCAAGTTAGAATTGAGAATATGTTGAGTTTGTGCTGGCTCCAGACTCGTGTATTGTAGCTGTCTAAATATATTTAGGATTTTCATAGCGGCAGATTATTGAGTCCGCTCGATCGCACACCTTTACCAGAATAACCCAGACTAACAAAGATTGACGCTATGCGACTATTTAAGTTTTTTGACCCCGCACCCCGAATCGGTGCTCGCTGGTTCGCCCTAATTTTAGGAATGACGATCGCCCTGAGTGCTCTCTTCATCGATGCTGCACCCGCTTGGGCCGTTGACGGCAAAAATCCGCCCAACTTGCGGGAACAGCCTCAAACAGCCGTACTCCCAGCGCAGGTGGCGGCAGATACCGGCAGTTTTGTGACGGCGGCAGTCGATCGAGTCGGGCCGGCAGTTGTCCGCATTGATACCGAGCGCACTGTCAGCCGCAACCTCAACCCGTTAATGGAAGACCCATTCTTCCGTAGATTTTTGGAAGAAGATCCGCGCAACAAAACTCCCAGAGAAGAACGCTTACGCGGTCAAGGTTCCGGCTTCATTATTGACAAAAGTGGGATTGTGTTAACCAATGCTCACGTAGTTGACAAAGCCGATCGAGTAACTGTCACCTTAAACGACGGCCGGACATTTCCAGGAGAAGTCCAAGGTACTGACGAAATAACAGATTTGGCTGTTGTCAAAATTAATACTAAACAAGCAAACTTACCCGTGGCAACACTGGGAGATTCTGATGCGGTGAAAGTGGGTGATTGGGCGATCGCCGTGGGCAACCCCCTGGGATTTGACAACACCGTCACCTTAGGCATTATCAGCACCCTCAAACGCTCCAGCGCAGCCGTCGGCATTCCCGACAAGCGGCTCGATTTCATTCAAACCGACGCGGCCATCAATCCCGGCAATTCCGGCGGGCCACTGCTAAACAGCAGAGGAGAAGTGATTGGTATCAACACGGCGATTCGAGCCGATGCAATGGGTATTGGGTTTGCAATTCCGATCGACAAAGCCAAGGCCATCTACGCGCAGTTAGCCAAGGGAGAACAAGTCAGCCATCCGTTTTTGGGGATTCAGATGATTGCTTTGACTCCAGAAATGGCCAAAGAGAATAATGCTGACCCCAATGCTCCTGTGATTGTCCCGGAAGTTACAGGTGTGTTGGTGATGCGAGTTGTGCCCAATACGCCTGCTGAGAAAGCAGGGGTTCGGAAGGGGGATGTCATCGTTCAAATTGAGGGTGAGAAAGTGACTCAGCCTGAACAGTTGCAAAATTTGGTGGAAAACAGCAAAATTGGTCAAATTCTGAAACTGAAGGTGCGCCGGGGTTCCCAGATTAAGGAAGTTGCTGTGACAACGGCTCAATTGAGGGATTTTTAGCCGATCGGGAATCAGATCATCTGAACTCATAAAAAACAGGACACAGCACTGCTGTGTCCCTACAAATGAATTTAAAACCCAGTTTAAAAAGACTTAAAGTCCCCGCCAGACTGAGTTTTTTTACTCAACCAATCCTTACCCAATCTGATTGTCACATCCGACTGCAAAGCACCGGTACTCTCAACTAGCACCTCTCCAAAACCCAAAGACTGGCGAATCGCTTGGGCACCTTTAATGTCGCCGTCTTGAGCTACAATTGTTGTTACATCTAGCGGTTCAGACCAAGCTTTAGAAACCTGAACATTCCGATAGCCTGCCCGAGTTAAAGTCGTGACAAAATCTTCAACAGCCGATTGATCGCCCGTACTGTCTTGAATCGCCACCTTCAGAAAAGTCGAATCAGCATTCTCGATTGTCCAAGTATTTTGACCGTAGTCAAAATGCTCTGCCACCATAGTTTCGATCGCATTTTGGTCTGGCAACCAAAAACTTGCCTTGTAGTCCTTAGGATCGCTGAATTTGCCGGGAACCATCAACATCTGCACGCCAGCGCGATCGGTTTGAGTAGCAAAACCAGCTAAGGCCACCAATTCTTCTATAGTCAAATTCGTATCAAGGTGAGACTGAATCACCGACAAAATCTTCGGCAAGCGAGACAGCAAACCAACATTAACTTGCTCTTCCACAAAAGCCCGCATCAACAATTGCTGGCGCTGTACCCGCCCGATATCGCCTAAATCGTCGTGTCGGTAAAGCAAATAATGCACGATTTGTTCGCCGTTGAGACGCTGTTTGCCAGCCTTTAAATCAATATATAAATGCTGGCTTTCATCGGTATACTTCATGTCTTTAGGGACATTAATAGTAATCCCACCAAGGGCATCTACCAAACTTTTGATGCCTTGAATATTGACTGTGACATAGCGGTCAATTCCCACACCGCCCAGCAGTCCGCTGACTGACTTCGCTGACGAAGCCGGGCCGCCGTAGTAATTAGCTTCATTGATTTTCACAGTACCCCTACCTTCAACATAGGTACGGGTGTCTCGCGGAATGGAAAGCACACTTATTTTTTTATTTTGAGGGTCAAACCTCACCAACAGCATGGTATCGGTTAAGCCCTTGAAAGAGTTTTGCCAGACATCGTATCCCTGCTCCTTATCGGGATGGCCGTCGAGGTCTGAACTCAGAACCTTCAGTCCTAAAACTAAAATATTAACTGGGCGAGTGAGCTCCGGCATCTTCATGCTGAGCTTTGCCATGTCGCCTTGAGAAAACACTGCCGCTTCTTCAGGGCTCAACTTTTGTTGCTGAAGCGGTGTTGTGGAAAGAGAGACGGCTAGCAGCGCTCCGGCGGTGGCTGAGAGCATGGCTACTCCAGCCAAACCAAAACCAAAACCCAGCCAACGGCCTCGGTGCGGCTGGTGCGATTTTTTGGTTGGAGGTTGAGCAGTTGATTGTTGGATAGGGTCTTGATTAGGAGTTTTTTGAGCTGGCACTGGCTTCCTCACACACAACAAAAATAAAAAAGATCGTAGCAATATGTAGTATCAAGCTGAAAACGCACTCAATCAATACGGTAGGGGCTGAAAAGAACCCTAAATTATGATAAATGTTTGCCGACCACTTGCTCGGCTACGCGGCTAATTCCGGGCAACCATAGCGGTTGACGCTTCCAGAGGCGAACCATCAGTCCCAGAGCGACGATGAAATAGCTGGTTGTCAGCAGGCTACTCATTAATAACATGGCAAGTGTCGGAGATTCCGCAGAAATCGCGGCCCCTTCTAAAAGAATATGTCCTAAGAGCCAACTAAAAGCAAGGGCAATTGCCAAGCGGCTGACGGCTTGGCGTTCGGGGCTGCCCTGACGGCGGTAAAGATTCCAGAGGGCGGGAAAAAAGCCAATGACTGGGATCATTAATACAAACAGACTTGCACGATCGAGTTCAGGATTGTCTAAGGGATGTGTATTTTTCATAGTTGGCATTCAAAATTTACAGGAGGTCTAGTTTTGCACAAAACTTATTTGTTAGGCGGAAAATTTATATCCTAAACCAAAAATCCCAGAGCAGGGCACGTTTTGCACAAAAATTGTTGGTTAGAGGCCAAGTTTTTTCGCTAAACCTGCCCCTACCTATTATTCACAACTTTTCGACCCGGAGAGCCGTATTTTGATAAACTGGATACAGCACAGGAGACAGGAGACACAGACTTAGCCATGACCAAATCTCAAAAACCGATCGTTATTTCTCCATCCATATTATCAGCCGATTTTAGCCGTCTCGGAGAAGAGATTCAGGCTGTCGATCGAGCTGGGGCTGACTGGATTCACGTAGATGTGATGGACGGTCGCTTTGTTCCTAATATTACTATCGGGCCGATGATTGTCGAAGCAATTCGTCCCGTTACTACCAAGATAATCGATGTCCACTTGATGATTGTGGAGCCGGAGAAGTACGTCGAGGACTTTGCTAAGGCTGGTGCTGACATTATTTCCGTTCACGCCGAGCACAATGCTTCGCCTCACTTGCACCGCACCCTCGGTCAAATTCGGGAATTGGGCAAGCAGGCTGGTGTGGTGCTGAATCCTTCGACACCCCTAGAGTTGATCGAGTACGTGCTGGAACTTTGCGATTTGGTGCTGATTATGAGCGTGAATCCGGGCTTTGGCGGTCAAAGTTTTATCCCGGCGGTGCTGCCGAAAATTCGCCAGTTGCGTAAAATGTGCGACGACAAGGGCCTCGATCCTTGGATTGAGGTGGATGGCGGTTTGAAGACGAACAATACTTGGCAGGTTCTGGAAGCGGGCGCAAATGCGATCGTCGCGGGTTCTGCTGTGTTTAAGGCGAAGGATTACGCAAGTGCGATCGAGGGTATCCGCCACAGCAAGCGCCCGACTCCTGAGTTGGCTGCTGTCTAATCAAAAATTCGATCGCATCCGATGAATTACTAATAGACTTTTCCCAAAATTATCGCTTCACAGGCAAGATGTCTGTGAAGCGATAATTATTAGAGAGATGTATAGCCTTTCGATCTCTCATATTAGGTACGCGAACGGGATATGGCATAGGCCTCCGTGTAATGTAGTTGTAGAAGCCGGAACTTCCCACCCAGGCGGAATCATACCAATTTGACTGCTAACGTTACCGAGCAGTTTTTTCATCGGGATTGTAAATAAGCATAACTAAAGCCTTTTTCCCGATCGGCATTACATCCGTTACATCCGTTTCACAATCCGCTGCCCAACTTTCTTCTTCCTTTTACTTACTTGCTTTTTTAGTGTTCCCAGACACCAGCCTGGGAACCCATCTTAAATGACGCAGAATTGAGATTGCAACCAACAAGTTAAAAAGACCCAAAAACTTACTTTTTCGTGTCTCTTTCCCTGTTATTTGGAGACACTCGCGAGAATCTTTTCCATCTCAGAAATCTCGACAGCACCGGAGAAAGTTTTGCCATTCATAATAAAGAATGGAGTGCCTTCGATACCCAATTGTTGAGCCAGTTGCACGTCTTTCTGAATGGCTGCTTCGGCGGCGGGGCTGTTGCGATCGCTGTTGAATTTATCTAATTTGAGATTGAGCTTTTGGGCGATCGATCCGTATAGTGGCTCGCCTAACTCTTTCTGCCCCTCAAACAAAGCACTGTAATATTCCCAGAATTTGCCCTGCTGCCCAGCAGCCCAAGCTGCTTTAGCTGCTGGCAGCGCTTGAGGGTGAATAGAAGTCAAGGGAAAATGCTTGTAGGCTAAAGTAACTTTGTCCTGGTGTTTTGCCATAAACTGCTTGACATTATCGTAAGCGCGGGCGCAAAACGGACATTGAAAGTCAGAGAATTCTAAAAGTACAATCTGCTGCGAAGCTGAGCCGGTGGTGGGAGAATCCCCGATCGCAGATTTGGGATTTGTTTTCATCTCCTGCAAAAATGACTCCTGCGCTGCTTTGAGAGACTGCTGCTGCTGTTGCTGGTACCCTTGTACCGAATCTAAAATTGCTTGGGGGTTTTCGCGGATAATCTGCAAAACTTGCTCTTTCAACTTGGGATCGACTGAATTGCCAGCCGCTGACTGGGCGGGGGAACAACCGATAAATACCAGGCAACTCGCAAGCAGTGCAGCCAAGCAGAAGGCTTGTTGGCTGCGGAGTTTTCGCCAAATAGTAGAGATGTTCATCTTTTTTCCTGGTTTACGGCAACACTTAATCCTACATTTAATTTTGCGGAGTGTCAGGTACGCCTGATCTGATATAAAAGATCAAAGGACGATCGCCCGGGCGATCGTCCTTTTATTTGCTGCACGTATTTGCTGCACGTATTATCAGCCTTTAGGCTTTTCTGAATCCGAGATTATTTACGATTGCTGAGCCATTTAGCAGCAACTATTCCCAAAATACCTGCAACTACTGGATTCCCCAAAAACTTCATCAAACTCGGCTCTTGGGCGAGCACATCTCGGAAAATATCCGGGTGATTGTGATAGGTAAACGAGGCCAGCTTAGTAACATCATCAGCAGTCATGCGACTGGCGTGGTGGGTAGAAAGTGCTAGCTGCTTTTCCAATTGGCGATCGTTCAATCCTCTCTTGTCCAACTGCTTGAGGAACTCCCGCGCCACGTCGTCGAGTTCCTTTGGCTTAATTTGGGCGATCGCCTTTTGCAATTCCGGTTCCAACTGCGCCGGCGGTAGCGAGTCATGATTCAGAGAACTCCCGAATAATTTTTTGCGCTGATCCGGCGAAGTTCTCTGAGCAAAATCGTCAAAATTATCGTACTCTTCACCGGTTGTCTCCGGCATCACTTCTTTATTTCCCTGAGCCAAATCCTTCATGATTTGACTCTTATAATTATCGCTGCTACTCATGGTATTTCTTTCCTAATCTGCACAAATTTTCTGTTTCAAATCTCGATGATTTCGCCAGCCCTAAATTCCAAAATGCTATTAAAGCTACGCGATCATTTAAACTTTCTTACCAAATCAAGAATTGTATTCAATCTGATTTGATTGCTGGTCGTACTTAGCAGTCAAAATCAGTTTTTTATCAGGAGCGTACATCAAAACACTTACATCCTGGTTGGGGAAATTGCGGTGAAAACCTTGAGCTAAAGACTTCGCCAAATCTTTCACTTCATTAGGGCGGACTTGCGGAGTAATTACAACTCCCAACTTATTATTGTCACGCACGTAAGCATCTTGAACTAAGCCTTGAGCAGTCTTTGTTACCCATTGACCAAAGTCTTGACCTGCCGCAGTATTGCCGCGTTCTAGTTGCGCGTAATAACCCTGACTGCCGCCAATTGCTACAGGTACATTAGTCGGTTGTTGGGCGGAAACGCTGGGGGCGCAAGCAGTCGTAACGGCCAGCATTAAAGCCAACATTAGACCCGCAATAATTTTTCCGCTCTGCTGCAATAAACTCACCTTTTTTCCTCCGGTATGACAACATTTTCAATAATTGAGAGGGTCAGCTTTCTCGACCCTCTCAATTAGTATTAGAATTAGTCTAATTTCTTTTTGATTTCATCTTTCACATCTTCGACTGCGTGACGAGCTTGTGCTTCTGTTTGCTTCGCTTTGCCTTCAGCTTTGTCCTTGGGGTCGCCAGTAACATTGCCTAGGGCTTCTTGAGCCGCGCCTTCGATGTTTTTTGCAGTTGCCTTTGCTTTATCTTCAATGCTCATTTGTTTGTCCTTATCTGTATCTAGTTTTACACTTTCTACTTATTATCATAGGGAACAAGTAGTTCGGTTGCACTCTACCTGTAGGAATAAAGTTTGATGTATTCGGAGTGTACAGAATCTAACAGAAGTCAGGAATAGGGAATAGGAAATCAGGAATAGGAAATCAGGAAAAATTATTCTTGAATCGAGGATAGACTAGGACTTTCCTGCTGACCGTTTTTTGACCTAAATTACTAGCTGCAACGAACGAAGTGTAGTATCGCACAAAAAGTTCGGCGTAAAGCCATTGGTGCACCCAGAACAGTATTTTTTTAAACCCAAAAAAATTTAAAATTTAAAATTTAAAATTTATATTGAATGCGGCCGACTTCCATCGAACTTCAAAAAGCGGGTGTGGGCAAGACCGTCTCTTACCCACACCCTCTAAAAATTGGCATTCGTTTTAATCTGGCGTATGGTGACATTCTGTATCTATTTTTTGCTGCAGTTCTGCTTTTAACTGTTCGACAGCGCGCATAGTTTCAGCCTTTTGTTGTTTCTCCTCGCCTAGGGATTTTTCAGTTTCCTCGCCGAGCAATGTTTCTCTGGATTTTGGTAGCGTGACTTGTAGGTCGCTGACCCTGGTGGTTGCGTTTGGTTCAATATTCATTAGTTTTCACCCAACTCTTTGCAAAATTTATTTTTAAGAAGGCTACTTAAGAGTTAGCCTTAGATATATGCTAAGCGCGATCGCAAAGACTTTCCTCTGCCTGAAGGGAGATTAGGGCTGGGGAATAGTTTTTAGTTTTTATTTCTTAATTTAATAGTCAGACAAATCAGGCAAACCTGAATCGGCCGGAAGAGAGATATAGCTTTTCGATCTCTCATATCAGGTACGCGAACGGCATAGGGCATAGGGCATGAGGCTCTCCTCACTTTTTTGAGAACCGCTATATAGCAGTTACAGTTCTCATATGAGGTATCGCCCAATCTCCAAATCCAAAAATTGAAAATCTCAAATATTCACCTTTTTGAGAAAGGCTATAGGGGAAGGAGAATAGTGCTTGAGTGCGCGAGATTGCTTTGTGACTCGCGCGCGGGGAGTGTGGGGAGTGCGGGGAGTGTGGGGAGTGCGGGGAGTGCGGGGAGTGTGGGGGAGGGATAGAATTTTTGGGGTATCGCGCATTTATGGACTTTTGTCGTTTGTTTGATGAGGCGGTTTCGACATCGGTACAAGATTAAGAGAGAAATAGGCGACAGATTGGTGCAGACTGAGGTCAAGGCGATCGAGTTTGACGGTTAAAATCAACAGGGTGGGGGAATTCCCAAGTTTTGTGGCGATCGCCCGAACAAATCTGCTAAACCAGAGTTAGCATCAAGGCTGACTTCCTGCAGGATCGAACTAAAATTTATGTTATTAGTAAAAAATATCTAAAACCCTATGGGAGCAAGCAGCAGTAACCCTCTCGAAGCAGCAGGCCTAATTCGTGAGCCGATAAAAATAGGCGTGTTGCATTCGCTGACGGGCACGATGTCCATCAGCGAAATTTCTGTTAAAGACGCGACGCTGTTGGCCGTTGAGGAAATTAACGCTGCTGGAGGAGTGCTCGGACGCCCCTTGGCAGCGGTGATAGAGGATGGAGCCAGCGATTTGCAGACTTTTGCTCAAAAAGCTAAGCAATTGCTCTTAGAATCGCAGGTGGCGGTGGTATTTGGCTGTTGGACTTCGGCGAGTCGCAAGGCTGTACTGCCGGTTTTTGAGCAGGGCAACGGGTTGCTGTTTTATCCGGTGCAGTATGAAGGGCTAGAACAGTGTCCGAATATTTTTTATACTGGTGCGGCCCCGAATCAGCAGATTGTGCCTGGGGTGAACTATTTGCTGGCTCAGGGGAAGCGGAAAATTTTTCTGTTGGGTTCGGATTATATCTTTCCCCGCACGGCAAATCTGATTGTGAAAGCTCAACTGGCAGCACTCGGAGGAGAGTTGGCTGGGGAAATGTATCTGTCGCTGGGTTCTAGGGATGTGGATGAGGCGATCGCACATATTTTAGCAGTGAAACCGGATGCGATTCTCAATACTCTTAACGGCGACAGCAATGTGGCTTTTTTCCAAAAGTTGCGAGAAGCTGGCTTGAAACCGGAAAATTTGCCGGTGATGTCGGCGAGCATAGCAGAAGAGGAAGTGCGGGCGATCGGGCCGTCCAATATTGCTGGACATTTGGTGGTTTGGAACTATTTTCAAACGGTGGATACAGCGGAAAATCAGAAATTTGTCAAGGCTTATAAAGCGAGATACGGGGAAAATCGTGTCACGGATGACCCGATCGAAGCGGCTTATTTGGGCGTTTATTTGTGGAAGCAAGCAGTAGAAAAAGCTGGTTCGACAGATGTGGTTAAAGTTAGGGCGGCTGCTAAAAATATGGAGTTTGCAGCTCCATCGGGCATGGTGAAAATAGATGCCCAAACGCAGCATATCTGGAAAACAGTGCGGATTGGTAAGGTGCGATCGGACGGTCAAATTGAGGAGATTTGGAATTCGGGCGCACCGGTGCCGCCAGATCCTTTTCTTAAAGGCTATCCTTGGGCGGCGGCATTTACTCCGAGGCAGATCTCGGTGGGAACTCGGGCTTCTTTGATCGGGCTGTTTATGATCTTGGTACTGATCACTTGGATGGCGGTGGGAGTTGGGTGGATCGGTGCTGTTCAGATGAAAAACTATTTGCTGGCAATAGAAGCTGCCTCGGCGGCGGCGGGAGTTCCTGACGAATTAATGGGGGTGCTGGTGCAGCAAACTCTGTTTGTGGCGAGCGGCACTCAGCACTGGCTGATGGGGGCTTTGGTTTTGAGTTCGATCGCGGGAATAGTGGCTTTTGTGTCGGTGTCGTCGCTGATTCGGAATATCGGCTTGCTGCGACAAGCTGCGGAATTGATGGCGAGCGGGGATTTGACGGCTCGATCGCCTATTGTGTCTAATGATGCGATCGGGGTGCTATCTTCTACTCTCAATACAATGGCTCAGCAAATTAGCAGTTTGCTCAATGGTTTGGAGGTGCGGCAACGACAGCTAGAGGAGCGATCGATCGAATTGGAAGTCGCTAAGAACGCTGCGGAAGCTGCTAACCGGGCGAAAAGCACTTTTTTGGCAAATATGACTCATGAGTTGCGGACGCCCCTAAATGCGATTATTGGCTACAGTGAGCTGCTGCAAGAAGAGGCTGTGGAACTCGGCGAGGAAGAGTTTGTGATGGATTTGGCAAGCATTAATATGGCAGGCAAGCAATTGCTGAACATTATTAGTGACATCTTGGATATTTCTAAAATTGAAGCAGGAAAGATGACTCTTTTCTTGGAGAGTTTTGATGTGTTGAAGTTGGTGGAGCAGGTTGTGACTACAGTTCAACCGCTGGTAGGGAAAAATGGCAACACTTTGACTATCAATTGCGATCGCAATATTGGCACGATATACGCTGATTCGGCGAAGCTGCGGCAAGCGTTGTTGAATTTGGCGAGCAATGCTGCTAAGTTTACCGATCGAGGCAAAATTACAATTAATGTTTGGAAGGAAGAATGGGAAGTTTGGCCGGTGGACAATTCCGAGGAACTCTCGGAAATTGGCTATGAGTTTGACAAATATTCGATCGTGTTTCAAGTCACTGATACGGGCATCGGCATGACTGAGGATCAGGTGTCGAGGCTGTTTGGAGCTTTTGCGCAAGCGGACGATTCCACTACCCGCAGGTACGGCGGCACGGGTTTGGGGCTGACAATTAGCCGGAAGTTTTGCCAGATGATGGGCGGGGATATTACGGTTGATAGCGAGTTTGATTGCGGTTCTACTTTTACGATTCGCTTGCCGACTGCGGTTAAAAGCGAGCAAGAAGTGGAGGGCGATCGAGCATCGGAAGAAACAGGGCTGCAAGAAGTGCGATCGCAACCGCTGGAACTTCCCGATGCTGCAACTGTGCTAGTAATTGACGACGATCCAGACTCGCGGGATTTAATCACTCGCTGCTTGTCGAAACAAGGATTTTGGGTACTCTCGTCAGCTAGCGGTGAAGCAGGGCTTCAGTTAGCCAAGGAGTCGCTACCGGATGCGATTACTTTGGACGTGATGATGCCGAGTATGGACGGCTGGGCGGTGCTGTCGGCGTTGAAAGCCGATCCGGATTTAGCTAATATTCCAGTGATTATGTTGACTTTTTTGGACGACCCAAATCATGGTTTGGAATTAGGAGCGGCGGAGTATTTAAGGAAGCCTGTAGATTACAAGCACTTTGCTGATTTACTGAGCAAATATCAACGTCCGCGAAATTAGCGATCGGTCATATCATGCCCGATGGATTACCATAATAAAAACGGTTCGTAGTGCGGACTTCAGTCCGCTCCCGGATTGCGGACTTTAATCCGCACTACGAACCTGACTTATCGAAGTTAATCGATCGGACACGATAGGAAAACGAGAAATTTAAGATATGACTGATAGAACTGCATTGCTTAAAAGGATTACTCAAACACTTGGTAAATGTGGCGGTCGCCCCTGTATTCGCGACATGAGAATTCGTGTTAGCGACATTTTAGAACCTCTAGCAGACAATGTAACAGCTAGCGAGATTCTATCTGATTTTCCTGATTTGGAACCAGAAGACATTCAAGCCTGTCTGCTTTTTGCATCTCTCAGCATAGATTTCCCCAGGATCGCAGTATGATTTTCTGGTTGAATGCTCAATTGCCTCCAAGTTTGGCGAAATGGTTAACCGAAACATTCGGTGTCAACGCTGTTACATTGCAAGAGCTTGGGTTGCAGGATGCTCAAGATATTGAGATATTTAATAGGTTAAATTAATAGGTTAAATCAATTACTTTAGACGGTTCAATTGCTGAATCGCGAGGGCCAGTAAATTTGCTACGATTGTTTCATTAGTCATTAGCTAACAGTGAAAAACTAATCACCAATTACTAATGACCAATGACTACTGACCAATGACCAATGACCAATGACCAATGACCAATGACCAATGACCAATGACCAATGACCAACGACTAATAACTAATGACCAATGACCAATTAATCTAAAAATCCCATTAAGGTCGAGCTGTCGTCAATTTCGTTTGAGGCAATGGGGCGCTCTCCTCCCATTGTGGAGTAAACTTCATCAATGTGCAGAGTGCTGGCGGCAATGGGTCGCGCACCGGACATATTGAACATTTCGCTGACTTGCATGGCGCTGGAGCCGATCGGTCTTCTGCCGAGTGTAGCAACCACTTCCAAGTCGCTGGCTTCGATCGGGCGATTGCCTATAGTGCCGTAGGTTTCGCTGATGTGCAGGGTGCTAACGCCGATCGGGCGATTCCCCGATATCGAGACTGTCTCGCTGATGGTAAAATCATCTGGGCCGACGGGGCGGTTATCATGCATGAGTTGCGGGCGATAAAGTTGGATGCCCGCTGATTGGCCTTCGCTGGTGGCTGGTAGGGCCTTGGTAGTGCCTTTGTTGCGGGCGCTCGCTTTGACTTTATCTTTGGGTGTGAGAGCCATAATTTTTTTCCTTGCTAATTGCTGGGGGTTGATTGCTGGGTTCGGACAACTGCTTTTCTGGGCTTTCTGCTTTCTATTGCGGCCGATGATTAAAATAGTATTACAAAGTCTAACTATTTTCTGAACGAAATTGCAGAATCCCTATATTTTTGTTAAGATTTATCGGTAATAGCTACATTTTCCTATGGTAACTGCGGCAGCATCTTTTCAATTGCAAGCGCCCTTCCAGCCCACGGGCGACCAACCGCTAGCGATCGAGCAACTCGTCAAAAGCATTTCTGCGGGCGATCGATTTCAAACCTTACTCGGTGCCACAGGTACGGGCAAAACCTTCACCATTGCCTCGGTGATCGAAAAAATCGGTAGACCAACCTTAGTCTTAGCACACAACAAAACCCTGGCAGCTCAACTGTGCAACGAACTGCGAAATTTTTTCCCCAACAATGCAGTCGAATACTTTGTCAGTTATTACGACTACTACCAACCTGAAGCATACATCGCCGTCAGTGATACTTTCATTGAAAAAACCGCAGCAATTAACGACGAGATCGATATGCTGCGACACTCCGCCACGCGATCGCTCTTTGAACGCCGCGACGTAATTGTTGTAGCATCAATTAGCTGCATCTACGGTTTGGGAATGCCCGCAGAATACCTGAAAGCTGCTATTCCTTTGCAAGTAGGAATGGAAGTCAATCAGCGGCAAGTTTTGCGAGATTTAGTCAACGTCCAATATAGCCGCAACGACACAGAATCAGGCAGAGGCAAATTTCGCGTCAAAGGCGACGTTCTAGAAATCGGACCCGCCTACGAAGATAGAATTATTCGTGTCGAATTCTTCGGCGACCAAATCGATGCCATTCGCTACGTTGACCCCGTAACTGGTAAAATTCTGGCAAGTACAACCGCTTTAAATATTTATCCAGCGCGCCACTTTGTGACGGCAGATGATAAATTAGAGGCAGCTTGTCAAGGAATAGAACTCGAATTAGAAGAACGACTGGTAGAATTTGAGAAAGAAGGAAAACTATTAGAAGCTCAGCGATTAGAACAGCGCACCCGCTACGATTTGGAAATGCTGCGCGAGGTCGGCTATTGCAACGGAGTCGAGAATCATTCGCGGCATTTAGCAGGTAGAAATGCTGGGGAACCGCCAGAATGTTTGATTGATTATTTCCCGAAAGATTGGATGTTGGTGATAGATGAATCCCACGTCACAGTGCCGCAAATTCGGGGAATGTATAACGGCGATCAAGCGCGGAAAAAAGTATTGATTGACCACGGTTTTCGGTTGCCCAGCGCTGCCGATAACCGCCCGTTGAAAGCGGAGGAATTCTGGGAAAAAGCTAATCAGTGTATTTTTGTTTCTGCGACTCCTGGTGATTGGGAAATGGAAATATCGGAAGGCAGGGTTGCTGAGCAAGTAATTCGCCCTACTGGCGTAGTCGATCCGACAATTTTTGTGCGTCCGACGGAGGGACAAATTGATGATTTGTTGGGGGAAATTAAGGAGAGAGTAAGTCGGAATGAGCGTGTTTTGGTGACGACTTTGACGAAGCGGATGGCGGAAGATTTAACGGAATATTTGCAGGAAAGGGCGATTAAAGTTCGGTATTTGCACTCGGAAATTCAGTCGATTCAACGGATAGAAATTATCCAAGATTTGCAGGATGGTAAGTTTGATGTATTAATCGGCGTTAACTTGCTGCGGGAGGGTTTGGATTTGCCGGAGGTGTCGCTGGTGGTGATTTTGGATGCGGATAAGGAGGGGTTTTTGCGATCGGAACGTTCTTTGATTCAAACGATTGGGCGGGCGGCGCGCCATGTGCAGGGACAGGCTATTTTGTACGCGGATAATTTGACGAAAAGTATGATTAAGGCGATCGATGAAACGGATCGCCGCCGGGGGATTCAGGTAGCCTACAATAAGATGCACGGGATTACGCCGCAACCGATCGCGAAAAAGCGATCGAGTAATGCGATTCTGGCGTTTCTGGATGTGTCGCGTAAGCTAAATTCTCAGCAGTTGGATGAGGTTTACGAACAGGTGAATGAGTTATCTTTAGATGAGATTCCTCAGTTAATCGGGCGGTTGGAGGCGCAGATGAAGGCGGCGGCGAAGAAGTTGGAGTTTGAGGAGGCTGGTAAGTTGCGCGATCGAATTAAGCATCTGCGCGATAAGCTGTTGGGACATTAAGGAAGAGTGGGAGGATATGATGTTCGATCGCATTACCTTCGATCAAAAAATTATGGGAGGGAGAGCTTGCATTCGAGGAATGCGAATCACTGTTTCTTTGGTAGTGAGTTTAGTAGCAAATGGGATGAGTGTAGGAGAAATCTTGGCAGCTTATCCCTATTTGGAAGCTGAGGATATTAAAGCTAGTCTCCAGTATGCAGCATTTTTGACCTGGATTTTGGCGAGCTTTTGGCTATCAGTTCTGAATCTCTTCCAAGTGTGATTATTTTAAGACTGCAAAACACTATTCCAGCGTTTGTTCGTGCTAGATTGCTTGCTGTTTTGTCAGAGTGCGGTGAAGATTTGGAAACAGGTGCGATTGTGACAGTGGAAGATAATCGTTATCGAGTGCGGCGACTGCCTATTTAGGTAGAAAAGAGTAGAATCGGCGGTTGAAACCGCGTCTATACAAGCAAAACCCGCGGCTCGACTGAGCTTCGCCGAACGTCCTCCGTGGGTTGAAGAATGGGCAGGGAGATTATGCGATCGCATTAAGCATCTGCGCGATAAACTGTTAGGACTTGCGTAGAAATAAAATCCCAGCCCTGCAATTGTATTGTCGAAGGAGTAGCCAAAGGATTGGTATAGTATTAAGCTGCAAGCCCCTAAGCTATTTCCTGATTTTCTTGCCAGTTTTCCAATATCTAGGGGCTGTTTGAGGCCCCTTTGCACCCCCTTTGCACCCGCCGTGCGATCGCAATTAGCCTGGTTCAATGCCCGTCACGCTTTTGGGCAAGCCGGCCCGAAAAATCAACTCGGCAGTCAACCTCAGCTCTGGAAAAGCCAGCGACTCAACAGTGTCATCGCCCCGAAACTGCTTGCTCTGGTACTCCCCGTCTACTAACTGGCAAACCGAAAGGGTGGGTTGTTTGGGATTGCCGATAAACTTGCGACCGCCCAAACCGAGATAGTCCACAATCCAGTATTCGGGAATGCCTATTTCTTCGTAGTCAGCGAACTTGAAATGGTAATCATCTCGCCAATTGGTGCTAACGACCTCTACAGCCAATCGCACCGAACTGCCCATCGTAATGATGGACTCCCTTTTCCAGCGCGGTTCGGACTGGCGTAGAGCGGGCAACTCCAGAACAATTACATCTGGCTGATAACCTGCTTCGTTGCGGACGGGTTTGAGTAGGTACTCTTTCGGCACGATGCAGGGTAATTGTTGCTGCCGAACCTCTAAAAACACTTCGCCAGAAATAAACCCGGCTACGGCCGAGTGGTCGCCTGTTCCTAAAGGCATTTCGACAATTACTCCATTGTGTAGCTCGTAGCGGCGGACAGAGTTCTCTGGATACCAGGCCGCGAATTCGTCAAACGTAACTGTTTGGGGGATTGCTTGGGTTTGGATCATGATGTTCTGATTCATTTACGCGCTCACATTTCTGTACATAGCTGTGCAATGCTGGAGATGTAACGATAGCAATCCCGTCATTACTGACAGAACAGGTCGAATCCGACAAAGCACGTAACAAAATATTACGTGCGCCGTTCAAATCTCGTCCAATTACCGTTTGGCAATTCGGACATTTGAACACTTTAGAGCCACCAAGCTTGCGATGAATATGACCGCATTTTCCACAAGTTTTGGACGTATAGGCTTCAGATACATCAACAACAATCGAACCATTTCTGTCGGCTTGGTGTTTGATGAATTGCTTGAAACGATAATGCGCCCATGTCAGCATTTGACGTGCTGACTTTTTATTGATTTTCCGTTTAGCACGTCTCACCATTTGAGACGTTTCAAATGTTGGTAGGAAAATAACTTGGTAATTTGTGGTCAGAAAGTGTGCAGCTTTTTTATGAAGTTCATTAACAAGATTTTGAATCTTGCTTCTGATTCTTTCCGCAGCCTTTCTTATCGCTCTTCGTTGCTTGGAAGATACTCTAGTCATCTTTCCCATTAACTTGTCAAGATATTGACACAGGCGGGTGATTCTTCCGATATCTCCACTACCAATCTCAATTACTTTTTCCGAGTCGTAGCCCGTGAGGAATGTCCGAATACCAGGGTCTAAAGCAATTGCCGAGTTAGCTTTTGATGGTTTTGAGTCATATTCTTCGGGAAAAATAGCGAACCAATTACTACGATGCAAAACAAGCTGAGTCCCATATTTGCAAGACATTGGAACAGGCTCGGATGCGGTGAATTTTAGTCCTTTAACTTTTGACTTAAACCACATCCCGCCCCTGAAGTTGGCATCATTGAATTTAACTGTAGAGCGAAGATTGCGAATGCTTCGATACTTGGCATCATGGCTAGCAGCATACGCTCTGTGAGCGTCGAAAATAGCATTTTGCCTGATATGACATGGTGTATCTTTTACCCACTTTGGTAAATCTGATTGCATGATTTTGTTACGCAATTTGAGCTTACCTAGACGGTCTTGCTTTTGTTGAGAAATTGCCTGGTTGTAGCAATATCGTGTTGCTGCCATCCACGTTTTCCAAATCTTGCCCAGTGCTGGCTCTGGGTAAATCTGAATCTTCCTTGATTTTAGTTTTATACTTTCGGAGTCCGTAGAGTCTACAGGAAAAGACGTGAATAATGGCAAGGATGTCTTCAACCATTTCTCGCTCTGGAGAAAGATTGTCTTGGTTGAGAACCACGATTTTTGTTCCATCGAGCTGACAGAGCCATTCAATGAGTTCAAAACCAAATCTGGCAAGTCGGTCTTTGTGGGCAACAATAACAGAGCCGACATTGCCTGTACGGACGGCTTCCAAAATGGATCTAAGTCCTTGCCTTTTGAAATTAAGCCCGGAGGCAATGTCGGTAATGAGTTCGGCTGATGGATAGAGTTCAAGTAGTTTTGCAACTTGTCGGTCAAGGTCAGATTTTTGTCCTCGACTAGAGACTCTGGCATACAAAATTGTTCTAAGGTTGGTTTTGTTTTGTCCGGCATAAGAATTAATTGAGTATCGTCGTTGACCAGCGGGTGTGCGGATGGTTTTGATAATGCCATCCTTCTCCCACCGTCTGAGCGTATGCAAGCAAACTCCAAAATGTTCGGCTGCTTGTCTTGGGGTTGAGTAGGTATCCAATTTATGAATAATGCTTACTGCTTTCACAACTTAGCAAATAATTCAGATATTTTCAGTAAAATTCAATAAATCAACCTACAGGACTATGCTCCTTTGCTAGACATCCGCTAGACATTAACTAACTTCCTTGCTTTCCTTGCCCCGCTTAGCTTTGGTGGCTCATGGGGCTTTGGTTTCTGTGGGTACGCTGACTTGATCCGACGCTCGCTCCTTCCTCTCTATCAAGGCTTTCTTGACCAAGACAAGAACCAGTTGAGGAATAGAACGAAATTCAGAATCAGCCCATTTTTTCAACTCCTTGTACTCGTCAAAGTCAAAGCTGATGGTAGTTCTCGGTCGCTTGGTAGCCATATCGCGCAGTTGTCTATACATATCAACATTATCCGCGACTGTCTACCCAGGCTTCAATTTACCATCAGGTACATCACTTGTCAACTGTGATGTACCTGTATATTACTATAGCACCTATAGACGAATCGATTCCAAATCGATTTCAAATTGATTCCCCTAACCAGGCTAAAATATGGAACTCGAAAACCCGACTGTGATTGACGTAGAGGCTGAAGAAATCGATTACCACGAACAAGAATCGATTGAGTGTTGATACACAGCAGCACAGATTCAAAGCATCTTAGGGTTGAACAAGGCGGCATTGCAGAAAGCGATCGCCAAACTGCAAAACATCTACAATATCGAGCTTAAAGCCCTACGCAGAGGGAGTGCCAGAGCTACGGAATACTCCCAGATGGCTTTAGGGACTTGCGTAGAAATAAAATCCCAGCCATGCAATTGTATGAGACTTGCGTAGAAATAAAATCCCAGCCATGCAATTGTATTGTCGAAGGAGTAGCCAAAGGATTGGTATAGTATTAAGCTGCAAGCCCCTTAGGTCATTAAACTCGGCGCCTGATCGCTCGCTGCTTACAACACGCGAGCGGGGACGCTCCCACTCGGATATAATTCCGAGATAACCGGATTAAATTCAACCTAAGAGCCAGCATTTGCCAATTCTTCTCGCAGCATTTTCTGGTAGACTTTGGGCAAACTAGAACTCATAGAATTGTTCTCAATTCCATATCCCAAACTCGTCCAAGTTCCCGAAAGCATCCGCAAAACATCAGTTAATCTTTCCTGCCGCAACATCTCAGGAATATCAGCTTTCCAAAATTTGCGATCGCTCAACCAAGCATAAACCACAGCATCCTGATCTTCCGGTTCAAAACTGTAATCTGCCCAGAATAAAAAATCAGCGCGACGGGCGTGATAACGCTTCGCCTTATCATTCCAAGTCGTAGTCAAAAATTGATATCTGCCCGCCGCCGTAGTACACTTACCCCGATTCGGGCCGTTAACAATTCTCACGCACCAGTCAGGATGACGGCTCAAATCTAATATATATTTTCCGCCGTAAACAACGTGATAAGGCCGAGAAACATTTGACTCGCTAGCAGAAATAGTACGCATCAAAGCTCGAATATAAGGATCGCCCGTTTTCATAGCTAGCGGTGGCGATTTGCTAACCCGACTCGCCGCAGACGAAAACTGCTGATTTCCTCGCAAATTGGCAACCAAAAAAACAGCGCCGCCAATCACAGCGCCGATTAAAAGTAGAAATCCGAGGATTTGAATTTCGGCTCGCCTCAGCAAAGTTTTTTGGCGGCGGCGCAATTTCTTTATTTCAAATGCAGTCATTTCCATTTCGGTGATTTCGGCTAATTTTTGAGTCGCCCGCATCCGGCGTACTCGAAAATCGTGTTGATATAGCGGCGCGGCTAATAGCGTTAAACTCGATAAAGCCCCCGCCAATTTTACCAGCCAGAAATCTAATTCACCGGCGATCGCAATATTTGTGAGAGTAGAGATTCCTGTGAGTAACTTAGCTGGATCGATCGATCGCGCGGGCCAATAAAAAAGAGCAATTTGCACCAGTAGCGACAGATTAAATGCCAAAAAAATCACTACAACAGCATTCAATCCTTCTCGAAAGTGCGATCGAACTCCAGTATGCCGCCGCTTGAACTTGCGCGCAACTCGAAAGCGGCTCGGCAGCATACTGAGTAAGGGATTGATGATTTTAACGACTAAAAAATGGGCGACAAAGAACAAAGGTAACTGAATTAGCCAAGCCGCCAGGAACAGAGTTAGAAAGCCGATATCGTCGCTGGCGAAAGGAATCCCGCTGCGAAGGACGAAACTAAAACTCTGGGCGAGAGCAAATGCCCTTAACCACGAAATCGGATAGGGCAACCAAGCTGGCCACTTGAGAATTTTCATGCTGAGAGAGGGAAATTTCAATGGCGGATTGTCAAACTCTTAAGATTTTGCCAGATTTGGCGATCGAAAAATTGCGATCGGGTGCGGAGCCTCCAAATTTCGACTTAAATCAAATAGTTTTTTGTCTAACGCACACCGTCAACGACTGATTGCTTGTACATTCTAACTTTTAGAGCTAAGCTTCAATAAATATCTAACTTAAGGTAGATGGCTCAATGGTTAATAAGTTATTAAGCAAAGTAACGATCGCTGTGGGGCTGTCGCTGCCACTGTTAGCGTTGACAGCACCTAGCGTTTTCGCTCGCACGGTCAGAGTTGCCGTGATCAACAACAGCGGCAAGACGATGACAGCCGTTTATATGTCTGCTCCCAGTAAGGATACGTGGGGAGAAAACGAGCTAGCTGAGCCCATTGCCGATCGGGAAAAGGCAGATTTTGCGTGGAATCAAGGTGACTACGAAGGCGTGGATGCGGGCTGTATTTTTGATGTCAGAGCCGAATACTCGGATGGCCAATCCACAGAGTTGGATGCTGTTAACCTTTGTAAAGAACCAGCGCTCAACTTCAGATAGTTCATAATTTAGTAGACAAAAATCGGGTTTTTTCAAGTCCGATATTCATCAAAAAGATTTTGGACTTTGGAAAAACCCGATTGATGCGATTTTATCGGTTAAAAAAACGGTTTCTTTGTTAGCTACCAGGGGCTAAAGAAACCGAGTTTTTTACCTAAACTGCTGGCTGAAACCCGTCTTTTCGTAAAAAAACTGCTGGTTGAGCGTAGCCGAAACCCGGTTTCTGGACACCTGTGCGCCAGCCCTAATTCAATCAAACTACACTAGCAAACAACTCCTCAAAACTCTTTTGCGGGGCCTCCGGCTTCGCCACAATTTCCACAACCTTGTTGCGAGAAGCCGGCTGAAACAGCGCCTCCACGCAGACTTCAGCTACTTTAGTGCGGGGAATGCTGCTTTCAAACATTGTGTCTGCGCCCGTCATGACGATCGCATCTGAATTATCCTCATTTTTGAGACCGCCCGGACGGACAATGGTATAAGTCAAGCCGCTTTTCTGCAAATACTCCTCGGCTTGCTTCTTCCAAACCAGAATCAGCCAAAACAGATTCAACGGGTGAAAAAACTGAGAAACGCACAGAGAAGTCACCAGCACAAAATGCTCAATTCCCTTAGCCTTAGCTGTCTCCACCAAATTTTTAGTCCCCTCAAAATCCACCTTGTAAGGCGCTGTGGGGTCAAAACCAGGGGCTGCCCCTGTCGCGCACAGCAACACCGTACTATCGCCGATCGCATCGCCCAGAGAAGTCGCATTTAATACATCCCCAGTCACTAACTCTACCTCCGGTGGTAAAATTTGTCTAGCTGTCTCTAGATTTCGGACTAAAGCACGCACGGGAATGCCCCGCTTGACTAATTCTGTGACAATTCGGCGGCCCGTCTGGCCTGTGGCTCCTGCTACAAATGCTTTCATAAGTCAAGTTATGCTGTTCTAGGGTAAGTTTTTTTGCTATCTATTTCTCAATTGTAGGGAGGAAACTCCCTTACCACATCCCCAACCCGATCGATTGGCGCGTATTACAGGAGAGCATACGATGAAGCTGGATTCCGCTGAATATCAAACTGTTGAAGCTACTGACGAAAATTGCTACCCAGATGCGAGTTTTGGGCAGCCCGAAAGTGGAGCTGCGGATGCAACAGATGAAGTGGAGCCGATTTGGTTTCACACGCATTTTGAAGACAGCATGGAGATGTACGCCGATGCTGCTACGGTGGCTGAGCATTTGAACAATCACAAGAGTTGGTTTTGCCAGTGCGCTTTGCCGATGACGGCCCAGGCGATCGGCGAAAACGGCTATGATTTGTTAATCGGGCGTTTTGGGGCTTTCGGCTACCGAGTCGAAGCGAGAATTGGTTTAGAATTGCTGCCACCTGACGCTGAGGGCTGCTATTTGATTAAGACAATCCCGGTTCCGAATTATACCTCGCCCGGATATGAGGTGGATTTTCGATCGGCAATGAAGCTAGTGGAGATACCCTCTGACGAGTTTGCTGCCGATTGGCCTGCGTCAGAGCGTGCTCAGCTACCGCCTGCGATTACCAGTGCTACGTGGAAGCTGGATTTAGCTGTAGGGGTTTGCTTTCCTAAGTTTATTCGATCGATGTCTCAACCTCTGATTGAAAAAACCGGCGATGCCCTTTTGGAAAAAATCATCAAACAAGTCAACCGTCGCTTGACTTATAAAACTCAGCTACTTTTTCACGAAAGTTTGAACATTCCTTTTCCGAAAAATCCTAAGAAACACTAACAAAACTTCCGCCTCAACTCACATTTGTAGGGTGCGCACTGCGCACCTTACCCCTCGAAGTAATTCCTTAGACATAGATAGCAACTTGGCTAAAGTTTGATTTTAGGGTTGAACTAGGTCTAACTCTACAAATGGAGCAGCCACTCTCCCGAACCAAACCTTTTCTAATAACAGTTGTTCAATTGCTTTTCCACGATAAATAAATTTTCCTCTCGGCTCCAAATCTTTTTGATAGCTGAAACGAAATTGATATTTCCCTGGTTTGAGTTCGTCACAAACCCAAACACTACCATCTCCAAAATCTATGGTTAGCCCTGTATAATTACCCTTGTACAAGAGGATAGTATCTGGAAATAAGGTAACAGTTTCTCCTGGCATGGCTAAAATAAAATCCGATGCCGATGGTAATCTAAGTACATTGCTGTTTCTACCCCACTCTCTTATTTTGCCATCCGGTTCCAGAAGTTATGGAATTAATGTTGTATATCCACTGAAGTGAAGAGGGTTCGGAGTACCGTTGGTAATTCTCATCCCTAACTCTACAAAGGTATAACCATCCGAATTAGGTTTTTTACCAAAGCACAGGGGATTTAAGCCCCAGCCTAAAAACTTCGCTGTCAACTGTCAACTGTCAACTGTCAACTGTTAAGCAGCAAGTGTTTCAGATCACAAGGCCGGTCGATCGCCCTCACTACCAAAAAACCTAAAAATATGTCAAATTAAGTAAGGGGTTATCAAATAACTCATGCCATATCCGTAGAAAGTTATGACAACAAAACTAAGAGCTACAGACACAGAAAAAATGGAGATAGACTTGCAACAGTTGAGAGCAGACCAAGAACTGATTCTCAACCAAGTAGACAATGCGATCGCTCTGTTCGACTCGTCTGACAGCTTAGTTTTGTTTAACCAAAAATTAGCAGGAACCTGGGGACTGTCCCCAGAATGGCTCGCTACACAGCCTAAGTGCGACTTGCTGTTTGCCGAAATTGTCGATCGCGGTTACTTGTCGCTTCAGCAGTGGGAACAGTTTCAGGAAGCACTGCAAAAATCTCAGGATGAAAGTTTATCATTTTATTTCGAGCAATCGAATGCTATTTGTTTGGAGGTGTGCGCCACAATTACCAACAGTGGCGGGCGGCTGTTTACCTTTCGAGACGTTACAATATACCAAAAATCCCAAGCTAGCTTGAATGCAGAAGTCAGGCGGCTGACATTTCTGTTAGGTTTAACCGAACGCCTGCAAAACTCTCACAGTTTGCAAGAAATAGGTCAGTTTGCTCTTACCTATCTGGTAGAGGCAACGAATGCTGCTTTCGGAGACGTAAAAGTGATTAGCGGCAAGGGAAACGACAGACAAGCGGCGGCGATTTCCAACCAAGTTTCTAGTCAATTTCTGGCTAGTTACGGCGAACCAGTCGCCGCCGGAATGCAAAAATTGCTCGACAAAGGCATTCCCTACGGCACCGGTTTGCTGTGGGAAGTGGTGGCAACCGGTAAACCTTTGTTGGTCGATGATTATGCCCAACATCCCAAGGCTGTGCCACAATTTCGGCATCCGGGAATCGGACAACTGGGCATTTTTCCGATCGCATCTACCGACGGCACAATCATCGGAGTGCTGACGCTGGAGTCGCGCAACGTCAAAAAACTGCAAGCTTCCCTCCACCAAGAAGTGCTGGAGGCTGCTTGTCGCACGCTGGGGGCGGCAATCGAGCGGGCTCAAACACAAGAAAACCTCCGCCAAGTTAACGAACAATTAGAGTATTCTTCTCAGTTAAAATCCGAGTTTTTAGCCTCGATGTCCCACGAATTGCGGACGCCTCTCAATAGCATTCTCGGCTTTTCTGACTTGCTGCTGCGCCAAAGATCCGGCCAGTTGAGCGATCGACAAATCAACTATGTAGAACTGATCGAAAAAAGCGGTCAGCACTTGTTGCAGCTAATCAACGATATTCTCGATCTTTCTAAAATTGAAGCAGGGAAAGTAGAACTAAATTTACAGCCGGTGCGCGTTCACGAACTCGCCACCGACTGTCTGAAAATGATTCAGCCGCGCGCAGACAAAAAGCGGATCGCTTTGTCTTTAGAACTCGATTACCGCATTACTAAAGTTTTGCTCGACGAGCGGCGAGTCAGACAAATTGTGATTAATTTACTTTCTAATGCTATCAAGTTTACCCCGGAACGGGGACAAGTTAAACTCAGCGGGCGTCTGGCCTACGGCAGCGAAATGAGCGACGATTACCGCCCTGATTGTTCTCCTGTAAATGCCAGCACTCCTTACTTTTGTCTTGAGGTGAAAGACTCCGGTATCGGCATTCCTCAAGACCGCTGGCACTTGCTATTTCGACCTTTTCAACAGGTGGATTCTTCCCTGACTAGGCGGCACGAAGGTACAGGTTTGGGTTTGGCCTTGACTAAGCGTCTGGCGGAATTGCACGGGGGAACTGTTTCTTTTCAATCTGTTTGCGATCGCGGCAGTCTGTTCCGCGTTTGGCTGCCTTTGACGGAGATGCGTCAAGAGTTGGGAACTTTTGCCAATTGTGCCTTGGATTCCAAGTTAGTCCCTGCTTCTGCGATCGCATTACCAATTGGTAGCAAGCGGATTTTGGTGGTGGAAGACCAGCCTTTTAACCAAATGTTAATTTCGGAGGTGATGGAATTGGAGGGGTTCGGGGTAGAGATTCTCGCGGATGGGAAGGCGATGGTCGATCGCATCCTTGCCGCCTCTACTGCGCCGGAGTTGCTGCCGGATTTGATTTTGATGGATATTCAGTTGCCGGATGTTGATGGCTTTGAGTTGATGCGCAGAGTTAAGGCAGATCCTGTCTGGGAGTCGGTACCGATGATTGCGGTGACGGCGATGGCGATGGCTGGCGATCGCGATCGATGTTTGGAAGCTGGCGCTTCGGCTTATTTGAGCAAGCCGCTGGATCTGAATTTGGCGATCGCCACAGTCCGTTCTTTTCTCAACTAACAATAATTATTTGCAGTTCCAGCAATGCGATTTATTACAAGTTATAACAAGAAAGGTTAGACTCAATAGTAGATAAATATCTATAGGACTTGCGTACACTTGCCTCCGAAACCCGGTTCCTAAGAAAAATATCGAATTTAATAACCAGAAATACACGAATCAACCAGGTTTCGAGCATCTACACGCGCCAGTCCACAGCTAAATTCAAAACCTATCATATTCCATGTCAAACAAGTCGCCCTGCATCATGTTGGTTGATGACGAGCCAGCTAATCTGATTTTATTGGAAGAGTTATTGCAAATGAAAGGATACGCCACAGTATCGGCGCGATCGGGCGATGAAGCCCTTTCCCTCGCCCGCGCATCTCAACCCGATTTAATTTTACTGGATATCATGATGCCGGAGATGGACGGTTTTGATGTGTGCGATCGCCTGCGGAATGATACGGCTTTGCAAACAGTACCAGTGATTTTTTTGACGGCTCTTGATGACGATTCCTCTCGCCTTAGAGGGTTGGAAATGATGGCCGATGATTATTTAACAAAGCCTTTTAACAGTCGCTTGTTGCTGGCGAAAGTTGAAAATATTTTGCAGTTGAGCAAAATGCGATCGCAAGCTGTATCTTCTCAATTCAACCAGCAGGTAAAAGAGCAAAGCAAACGCCAAATTGCTGCCGCTTGGGAGGCTAATGAGTATCTTTCTGAAAAATTTCAGCTATTTGTGCCGGAGCAGCTTCTCGAACGAATTGCGCCCCAAGGAATAGAATCGATTCAGTTGGGCAATGTCACAGAAGAAGAGCTGACTATTTTATTTTGCGACATTCGCGGGTTTACGGCGATCGCAGAATCCCAAGAAGCACGCGAGACTTTTGAATGGCTGAATGCTTTTTTTACTAAAATGAACGATTGCATAACATTTCACGGCGGGTTTATTGACAAATACCTAGGCGATGCTATCATGGCAGTATTTGACCAGCCGAATTCTCACGCAGTAAATGCGATCGAAGCCGCAGTAGCAATGCAAGAAAGTTTGCAGGAATTTAATGCCCAGCGCCACAAATACAATTTAAAATATCCCGTCAATATCGGTACGGGAATTAACACAGGTATCGGCATGATTGGCACTTTGGGTTCCGATCGCCGGATGGACTCTACAGTCATCGGCGACGTGGTAAATACAGCTTCTCGGTTAGAAAATTTAACCAAAATATACGGCTGCCAAATTATTGTTAGCGAAAATGCGATCGTTCATGCGAGAGAATTTCTAACTAACACAAGTCCAAACTCAACAGAAAATCTATTATTAAAGTGCGACTTGGAAGCGGAAAAACCAAAGAGGATGATTTCTACTTCTCACGCAACAGCAGCCGACAGCCATTCGCCAACCAACAATTATTACTATCGCTGGATCGATCGAGTAACCCCGCGCGGCAAACAGCAAGCCATTGAAATCTACGAAATCTGGCCCGCCTCCAGTCCCGACTCTGAAGCAAAACAGCTTACCCAGGTTTTATTTGACAAAGGAATTCAAGGATGGCAATCCGAAAGATTTGTCGCCGCCTTGGGATATTTTCAGCAACTAATCGAACAAAACCCTGCGGATACAGTCGTCAGTTTTTATATAACCCGCTGCCAGGAAAAACTAGGTCTTATACCTGCAAGTAGCAGCTCAGAAATGAGATAAATATAATCGGTTCGTAGTGAAAAATTGAGTCCTATATTGAAAGTGCAAGTAAGGACTCAATTCCTCACTACAAACCTATGAGAATATTTTAATTAGAGTTCACATCAAACAGTCGTCAAAACTTGCTCTCTCAACTTCCCAATCAACTCATTAACCCCCCCAGAATTCAAACGATAACTCAAAGGATGACCGATTAAATAAGCCGAACTTTGAAACAAAACATCAATTTCCACCAAACCATTTTCCCGCAAAGTTTTGCCAGTAGAAATTAAATCCACAATCGCCTCCGACATACCCGTAATCGGCCCCAACTCCACAGAACCGTAAAGCGGCACAATTTCCACCGGCAAATTCAAATTATGAAAATATTCTCTCGCACAGTTTACGAACTTAGAAGCAACTCTACCGTGAGGAGGCAAATCCACACTTCGCCGATAGGGACTAGATTCCTTCACCGCCACCGATAGCCGACACTTACCAAAATTTAAATCAACTAAATTAGCAACTTTCGGTTTTTTTTCCCGCAATACATCATAACCCGCAATTCCCAAATCAGCTTGACCATATTCTACATAAACCGGCACGTCGTGCGTTCTTACCAGCAAAGCTTTTGCAGTTCCGGTAGGGTCATAAATTTGAAGTTGACGGTTAGAGGAATCGAGAAAAGCACTGAAGTCTAATCCAACCGATTTAAACAGCCGAATGCTATCTCCTAACAGTCCGCCTTTGGGAAGTGCAACAGTAATCATGTCAATTTTTAGAGTGTAAATTGCTCAATTTGGGAAGGGGGCGATCGCGGCACAAGCAGAAACAGCTTTTACCAAACCCAGAATAGCACATAGAGTTCACAGCGGAAAATAAATTTCGGGTATTGCTCGATCCTTTGTTTGGGTATATATTATATTTAGTCAGTTTTTTCAAGGGCGGTCACTATGGAAAACAATCAAGAGTTTGAGAGTCAAGAATTTGACGGAGAATTTCACAGTGTAGACCCGGATTCCCTGAAAATTACAGTAGATGAAATCCTCTCAGGCGGCGGTGTAGAGGCCGAGGAAATGCACTATACAGTGGTCGTACCTACCGCTAACGATGTCAAACTCGACCGACACAGATCATTCAATGCCAAATCAGGTGTGTTCGGTACAGCCCCCCGATCGCCGTTTGCAGAAAAACGCGGAACGCTGGGAGGCTGTTAATTTGACATGCTTGCAGAGGCTGGTGCAGAGAACTGGGCGATCCTCTTCGTTGGCGTAGCCCCCGTAGGGGATCGCCATTGTGTGTCACGCATCTAACAGTGTATTCAACTCTAAAACTTAAAATTTAACGGGCGATCGCCAATAGCTGACAGCTAAATTATGACTGAATTGACACTTGTTATTGGTAACAAAAATTATTCTTCTTGGTCGCTGCGTGCTTGGCTGGCGATGAAACAAGCTGGACTGGAATTTGCCGAAGTGAGAATCCCCCTAGATAGCCCGACAACCCACGAGGAAATTCGACGCTATTCTCCTTCGGGAAAAGTGCCTGTTTTAATTGACGGCGATCTGAAAGTGTGGGAATCTTTAGCAATCTGCGAATACGTAGCCGATCGCTTTGCGAATGATTTGTGGCCGGCCGATGTAGCCCAAAGGGCGATCGCCCGTTCCATCTGCGCCGAGATACACGCAGGATTCCAAAATCTGCGCGAAAATATGCCGATGGACTGCCGCAACCGCTATCCAGGTGAAGGGATCACTCCCGGTGTCGAAGCAGAGATCGATCGCATCTTTGCCATTTGGCGCGAATGCCGCCAAAAATTCGGCACAGGCGGCGATATGCTGTTCGGAAAATTCACAGTTGTTGACGCTATGTTTGCCCCCGTTGTCCTGCGTTTTGTCACCTACGGAGTCAAATTAGATTCATCAACAAAAGCTTATACTGATGCGATTTTGTCACTGCCGGCAATCCAGGAATGGGTAGCAGCAGCTTGCAGCGAATCGGAAAATTTTGCACATTTTAAGGTGTAGTAAAAATTAGTTCAATTAACCTAAAATCTCAAATCTCAAATCAGGATGCGGATTCTTTTAGTTGATGATGAAGTTGAGTTTACTGACCCCTTGAGTCGAGTTTTAAGCCGCGAAGGTTATACCGTTGATGTGGCATTTGACGGCGCAAATGGCAGCAATTTAGCAATGCAGGGAAATTACGATTTGCTAATTTTGGATTGGATGTTGCCGAGACAAACCGGATTGGCAATTTGTCAGAATTTGCGATCGCAAGGACGGAATACACCAGTCCTATTTCTGACCGCCAAAGACACTATAGACGATCGCGTACAAGGACTCGACGCAGGCGCAGACGACTATCTAGTCAAACCATTTGAACTGCGAGAGCTCCTAGCCAGAGTGCGCGCCTTGCTACGTCGCCCTCCAACTTTTGACGCCGAAGTGGCTGTCGGGCGGCTGCAAGTCGCAGATTTACAGCTAGACTACGACAATCAAATAGCCTATCGGGGCGATCGGACAATTGACCTATCAGAAAAAGAATGTCAATTATTAGAATACCTAATGCGGCATCCCGGTCAATTACTAACACACGAACAAATCCACCAATACTTGTGGAGTGAAGCAGAAAAACCCAGCAGCAACGTATTAGCAGCTCAAATTCGCCTGCTGCGGCGCAAAATAGAAGCACCGGGTGAATCCGTCCTAATTCACACAGTCTACGGCAGAGGCTATCGCTTTGGAGAAGATAGGACGGCGGTTGAAACCGCGTCTTCTCAAACTAAGTCCGCCTCTGCGGACTGAACAAAACAACCTAATTTTAACCTTCCACTATTCAACCCGCTTTTCTAAGCTTTTGTCTGTATAGACGCGCTTTAAACCGCCGAGTCTTCTTGACAAACCAAAGTAATTACTGTCACCTCCGGCGGACAAAATAGCCTCCCCGGCGCATAAGTCCCCAAACCGCGATTCACATACAACAAATTACTCCCAACCCGATGCAAACCGCTAGCCCATTCCCAATGAGTAACTACTCGATCGAAAGCCGAGAGAAAAGGAATGAACTTTCGGATTGCTGGAGGAATCAAATAACCAATCTTTCTCACCCAAGCATACAAAGGCCCGATCCCAGGAATCACAATTTGACCGCCGTGAGTGTGCCCAGAAAACTGCAAATCAATCCGCCACTTTTGCAGATTTTCAGCAGTATCAGGATTGTGAGACAACACAATCCGAGGAATCGCCGGATTGATTGATATCATTACAGGTGTAGGCGCAAAATCGCCAGACCAAAAATCTGCAAACCCAACTAAAGCCAATTCAGACCCCAAAGGATAAATAGCTTCATTGTACAAAACCCGAATACCTGCATTATTCAAAGCATTAGCAACCTTAATTTTTGCCCCTGGGTAATAGTGATCATGATTGCCTAAAACAGCGTAAATTCCCACCCGACTCTGCAAGTTTTTCAAGCGCTGCACTAAGTCATAAATAGGTGCGGGATCGTAGGTAATAAAATCTCCGGTTAAAAAAATTAAGTCTGGTTCCGCTTCATTAGCCGCTGCAATCGCCTCTTCTAGCAACCATTCCGACAGCCGCTTCCCGTCATAATGAAAATCAGTAAGCTGTACAATTTTAGTACCCGATAGATTTTCTGGAAGATTTGCGATCGGTATTGTTAAACAGTCTACCCGCAGTTTCCCAGTTAATAACCTGTGCATAAATCTAAGGTTTATTGACAGAGCGCAATTTATAGCTTAGCAAATAAACAGGCAAGACTGCAAAACTAAATATTTTTCCCTCTTCATTAAAAATAAGGGTGATGTTTGGAGCGTTGCTTAAATGCACAACAGCTTAGGGCGGACAGAATATAATTAACGACTAATAACTAAGTAGGTAGGTACCAATAAATTCGTCTACGGGGATGGCTGCCGCTTTTTCTCCAGATACTGCTGGTGGTAATCTTCTGCTAGATAAAAATCACCAGCGGGTAGGATTTCAGTGGTAATATTTTTGTCGTATTTACTGGAGATTTGTAATTTGTGTTTAGACTCACGAGCCGCTTTTTCTTGCTCCGAATTGTGATAGAAAATAACAGATCTGTACTGTTCGCCTCTGTCGGGGCCTTGGCGATTGATTTGGGTAGGATCGTGACAATTCCAGAATACATCTAGCAATGCTTCGTAACTCACTTGCGATCGCTCGTATTCTACCAACACTGCCTCAGCGTGACCGGTGATGCGGGCGCAAACATCCAGGTAGCAGGGATTTGGCCAATGACCTCCTGTGTAGCCCGCAGCAGTCGAGACGACACCCGCAACGGCGCGAAACTTGTCTTCGACTCCCCAAAAACAACCGGCGGCAAATGTGGCTTTTTCCATTGTGTTAAGAAGAAGGAAGAGTTGACAGTTGACAGTTGACAGTTGACAGTTGATCGAAGGAAGAAGGAAGAAGGAAGAAGGAAGAAGGAAGAAGGAAGAATAGAATTGGAACAAGGAAGAAGGCTTTAGTTATCTAGCGCAATGAAGCCACAAGACATATACAGCAAGCTTTTTAGCGATCACTATTTTATGTTTAATTAATTAAGTAAGTTGATTTACTTAGTTATCTGATTGCGATCGAACTTGGTACTCTAATTATACTTGACAGATTCCCATTAGTGTGCATTCCCAAACTAATCGCGGCTGTACGTAGTTTAGCAAATATTGGCGGGCTTTTTCTAAGGGCTCTAAGGGCGATCGGCTAATCCGCCCTGCCAAAAATTGCTGCCAGTAACAATGCTGTAAATAATCGATTAACCACAACTGAGATTCAGTATCTAAAGTTTTATCAATTTCCTTGGCTAACTCTAAAGCCGATCGCAGATTTTGAGGTAACTGCTTCACTTTTTGCAGGAAATCATCGGGTATTGATTGCAGTTGCTGCCAAATAGCAATTGCTTCCCCAGGACTTCCCTGCGCCATCCCCATTACTTCGGGATGGGATAAAATCTCGGCGAATCCTGCTTGCTGCAAAACTTGTGCCATTGCTTCGGGATTCAGTCGAGAAAACTGGATTTTTTGACAGCGGGAAATCAATGTTGGCAGCAAAGCTTCCACAGTTGGAGCAATTAAAATTAGCGCTGCTTTTCCCGGTTCTTCTAATGTTTTTAATAAGCCGTTGGCTGCTCCTTCACCCATTGTTTCTGCTTGTTCCAAAACTACGACTGAACGCCCAGCTTCTAGGGGCGGTCTGCTTAGAAATTCACCGATTTCTCGAACTTGTTCTAGGCGAATTTGAGGCGGTGCTTTTCGCTTTAAGCCTGCTTCTTCTGCTTCTTTTGTGGAAAGCCGTTTGCCTTGGTTCATGTAGGTTGGTTCTACCCAGAGTAAGTCTGGATGATTTCGCTGTCGCACGCGATTTTGTACGGATTCTGTCGATCGCCTTTCGGGAAGATTGGCTGAGAATAAAAGCTCGATGAAACACTGGGCGGCTAAGCTTTTGCCGATACCGTTAGAGCCTACAAATAAGTAACCGGGAGCAATTCGGTTGCGATCGACTGCTTGGGTTAGTAATTCTACGGCTCGATTTTGTCCGATTAATGATGTGAAATAATCCATGTGACAGTTGATAGTTGACAGTTGATAGTTGACAGTTGATAGTTGATAGTTGATAGTTGATAGTTGATAGTTGATAGTTGATAGTTGATAGTTGATAGTTGATAGTTGATAGTTGATAGTTGATAGTTGATAGTTGATAGTTGATAGTTGATAGTTGATAGTTGACAGCCCCCTGACGCACCCTATGGTTAGTTAGGTAGGAACTTAGAAATCGGTTTTTTTATCGAGATTGGGGATTTTTAGCAAAAAGTTTGGTAAAAAACCCGGTTTCTGGCTACGTATGTCAGCTTACTTTTCAGCATTGGGATTATTTGAATATCCCCAAGCTTCTAACTTGCGAGTTACGATAGCTTGAATTTCCTGGGCGATTGCATCTTCAGGGCGATCGGCATTGATCCGGACAATTCGAGATTTATTTGACTCGGCTAATTCTGTAAAACCTTGCTGTACGCGCTTGTGAAACTGCAAATCAGCTTGCTCGATGCGATCGCGCTCTCCCCTAGCCTTTACCCTCGCCAAACCCGCCTCCACGTTAATATCCAGCCACAAAGTCAGATCGCTTTCCAAGCCGCCGGTGGCAATAGCATTCAACTGTTTGATTAAATTTAAGTTAAGATTGCGACCGTAGCCCTGATAAGCAATCGTCGAGTCTGTAAAACGATCGCATAAAACAATCGTTCCCTTCGATAACTCAGGTTTGAGACAAGTTTCGACGTGCTGAGCGCGATCGGCAGCATACATCAATAATTCTGCCATCTCGGATACAAATTCTTCCGGATCTTGTTTTAATAGCAAATGTCGCAGTCCCTTTCCCAACTCCGTACCCCCCGGTTCGCGAGTAACCACCAACCGGACTTTCTGAAAGTAACTTGCTCGCAGCAAATGTATCAATCGCTGCATTTGCGTAGTTTTACCCGCACCTTCAACCCCCTCAAACACGATAAGTTTGCCCTTCATTGCCCTAACTTTCCATCTAAATAAAATAAATCCATATTGTTCTGTTCATCTCTTCTAGGTTCGGTATGATAATAAAATCTAAATGCCTCACCGCTGGAGTTTTCTATGGCTCGCTATACTGGGTTTTTTATCGTTGCCGTTCCCATCGACCGTCTCCGTCAGTCCCTGATTGAAATTTTAGAGTCATGCAATCTTGACATTATCTACAATACAGGAGATTCGCTCATGGCTCGCGAAATTCCCGGTCAAGTTTCGATTCCCAAACTTGTCACCGCCGAAGTCCTAATTGAGAAAAACACGGCTAGCGACTCAGAGGTTCGGATGAACTTCGTGATTAAAAACGAGGAATTGCCCTTGCAAACCAACAACCACTGCCGTCAAATGTTCGAGCTAGTCAGTCATTCAATTATGAATAACAATAATTGGCGACTCTTGGAAAGTATGGCACTGTAGCCATCAGCCATTAGTCATTAGTCATCAGTCATTGGTCATTAGTTCCTAGCTAATCACCAATAACTGATGACTTTTATGTGGAAGGCCTAAATTTAAGCTCGAAAGTTCCGACGACGCAGCAGCAAAGAATTTGTAACTACGCTAACAGAACTAAACGCCATAAATGCACCTGCCGCCGCCGGACTGAGTAGGATTCCAGTTGCAGGCAGTAAGAGACCGGCCGCAACCGGAATTCCCAGAGTATTGTAAGCAAAAGCCCAGAACAAATTTTGGCGAATCTTATTAAAAGTAGCGCGCCCAAGGTCGATCGACTCAACAACATCCATCAAAGCATTTCGCATCAACACAATTTGAGCAGTCTCAACCGCCACATCAGTGCCACAGTGCAAACCGATACCAACATCAGCTTGAGCCAAAGCCGGCGCATCATTGATACCATCTCCCACCACAGCCACTTTACAGCCTTGGGCTTGCAAACTGGCGATCGCCCTGGCCTTCCCATCCGGCCGCACTTCGGCCAAAACATCAGCCGCCGTCAAACCTAGCTGCTGCGCCACCACCGCCGCAGCCGACGCAGTATCCCCCGTCAGCATGATCACCCGCAATCCCATTTCCCGGAGGCGATCGACCGTCGCCTTAGCATCCAGCCTCAGAGTATCTTTTAGCCCGATTACCCCCAGCAAAACGCCCCCAGAAGCCACGTAAACTGCCGTTTTGCCCTGCAAAGACTCCGACAATTGCGTCGCCACAACGACCCCCTGCTCGCTCATCCACGCGGCATTCCCAGCGAACACCCGCCGGCCATCCACCAAAGCAGAAACCCCAAATCCCGGTTCCGTGTAGAAATCCTCAGCAGGTAGCAGCGGCAAAGCTTGTTTTTGAGATTCCAGTAAAATCGCGGCGGCGATGGGATGACAAGCGCCTCTTTCCACCGCCGCCACAATTTGCAGCAGTTTTGAGTCAATTGTGGAACAGGCATCTTGTCTGTTTCCAGAAACATCATCAATTGCGGAAATTGTGGAAATTGTGGAAATTGTGGAACAGGCATCTTGACTATTTCCGACATTAATATCCGAGTTAAAATCCAAATCAGAATTCACAAAAATCGGCAAATAATCAGTGAGTGTGAGATTGCCGGTTGTGAGAGTCCCAGTTTTGTCAAAAACCACCGTATCTAATTGATGTACCCGTTCCAAAACATCACCGCCGCGAATCAAAAGCCCGCGTTCCGCCCCGATGCCAGAACCGACTAAAATTGCAGTTGGGGTAGCCAGTCCCAAAGCGCAAGGACAAGCAATAACTAAAACTGCGATCGCCAATTTCAAACTTAACAGCAAAGAAGATTGATAATGAATCATGGGTAATTGATTTCCCAGATTGATTGCGCCGTGTTCCATATTCATCGCCCCTTGTCCTAAAAGCACAGAAGGCCAAATATGAGTGCCGGCAAAATACCAAAATAGGAAAGTTAAAGCCGATATCGCCATTACGCCATACACAAAATATCCGGCGACAGTATCAGCTAAATTTTGAATTGGTGCTTTGCGAGTTTGGGCTGCTTGCACTAAAGCCACCATTTGGGCTACAGTTGTTTCTTGACCGGTGCGAGTTGCCCGCATCACAACTGCCCCGGATTTATTGATAGTTCCCGCCGCGACTGTATCTCCTGGTTGCTTGAAAACTGGCATCGATTCGCCAGTCAGCATCGACTCATCTACAGTTGTTTTGCCTTCGCAGACTTCGCCGTCTACGGGAATTTTTTCGCCTGGCAAAACTTGCAGCCATTCTCCGACTCGGACGCGATCGGCTGGAATTTCAATGTATTGTGGATTGTGGAGTTGAGATGTCGAGTTTACAGGCAATTCTTGAGAGCCCAAATCTAAAATTGGGAGTTTAAAATCAACTAAGCGGGCTGTCGCGGGTTGTAGTGCGATCAAAGCTTGTAAAGCTGATGCAGCGCGCCGTCTGGCTTGCTGTTCGAGAGTTTTGCCCAACAAAATAAAGCCCAGCAGCATCACTGGTTCGTCAAAAAAGCACTCCCATCCCATGCGTGGAAACAGCAGCGCCGCGTTGCTAGCGGTGTAAGCTGTGACTGCGCCTAAAGCTACTAAAGTATTCATGTTGGGTGCGTTTCGCCACAAACTGCGGCACCCGTCAACGATAATCGGGCCGCCAGGTAGCAGCAATGCGAGGGTGGCGAGTCCCCAGTGAAACCAAATGTTGCTGAGAATTGGGGCTTTGGTGCCGAGTACGTGACCTAAACCGGATAGAATAATTAGGATTAGGGCGATCGACAATTGATTGATTTGCTGTCGAATTTCTTGCCGCCGTCGTTCAATTATCGCCGCTTCCGCTTCCCGCTGATTTCCACCTAAGCGAGACTGGGAGGGAAATCCATTATCAGTCAATTTTTTTGCTAAAGCTTCTGCATCGACAGCCCCCGGTTGACACTCAACCGTTGCGACTTCTACGGCTAAGTTAACGCAAGCTGAAATTACGCCTGAATGCTGCATGAGTTGGCGTTCAACTGCTTTGGCGCAGCCCGCACATTTCATCCCGCTGACATCGAAAGTAACAAGTTCTGGCGGCGGTGATTCTTTAACTGGGATGATTTCGGGTTGAATTTCGGGGATTGCTTTGGGGACAAATTGCATGGTTTTTTTTGGTATTGATTAGAATATTTTGGTGTTTCGGAAATTGTTTAATGCAAAAATGAAATAAATGTATCCATTTTGATAATAGATAGTTTCTCCGGCATCTACCGAAAGTGTTAGTTTTTTTTAATTTTTCTCCCAATTCTGAAGATTAGATGGCGGTTGAAACCGCGCCTACACAGACAAAACCCGCCTTCGCGGGTTGAAGATTAGACGGTTATTGTCTTCAGTCCGCGGAGGCGGACATGGTTTGTATAGACGCGGTTTCAACCGTACGTCTTATATTAGTTAGTATCGATCTTTTACTTGACGAATTTAGCTATGACAGAATCACAGAAATTTTATATTGTCAAACGTCCTGCTGGCAATTGCGAGATTTTACCCATCGCCCAAATCGAACAGCAAAGCCCCACTATTATAGAACAGTGGGGCCCTTATGATTCTGCTGAAGATGCGATCGCCCGACGCATCGGATTAATTCGTGCCCGAAAATGTCAACCGCAATAAATCAGATTCCATAAACCGTTCGATTGTTCGGACTTTAGTCCTTCAAAACTTGGAAATGACTGAAGTCCGAACGATCAAACTTGCTACTTAGATTTAGAAGGTGTCGGACTCGGTTTGGCCTGCGCCGCAGTCGGTTTAGGTGACGCAGCCTTCGGTTTCGACTCAGCCTTATCGTTCCCGGTTTTACCAGTAACTTGCTTTGTCAAAACTTCCAAAGCTTTCGCGTACTGCGGATCTGCCGTCGTAGCAATTTTATCGCGATCGCGCCGCAACTCCTGTTTTTGAGCATCAGTGAGTTCAACCACAAAATCCGGTTTAATTCCCATGTGATTGATATCGGTGCCATTGGGAGTAAAATACTTGGCAATTGTCACCGCCAAACCGGAACCATTTCCCACGCCGCGTACTGACTGAACTAAACCCTTACCAAAGGTTTTAGTTCCCACCAAAACCGCGCGCTTGTTGTCTTGCAAAGCACCGGATAGAATCTCGCTAGCACTTGCTGAACCGCCGTCTACGAGTACAACTAAGGGTTTGTCGGTGATCTCTCCCTTGTTTGCAGTTTGTTTGTCTGCTTCACCGACGCGATCAACCGTTGAGACGATCGTACCTTCTTTGAGCCACATCCGAGCAATTTCAATACTGCCGTAGAGCAAGCCGCCGGGATTTGAGCGCAAGTCTAGGATGTAGCCCGTCACCTTTTTCTGTTCCAAATCCTTAATTGCCGATCGCATTTCCGATGCAGCATTGGCGCTAAACTGATTTAAGCGAATATAGCCGATTTCGCCGATCGGGCTTTTCTGCACCGACTTCCGCACGGGATGAATTTCAATTTTCGCGCGTTTCAGCTTAAATTGTAATTCCTTGGTATCCCGCAAAATAGTCAGCGTCACCTCAGTATTCGCCTGGCCGCGAATCAAACTTACCGCTTGATTCGTATCCATGCCTTCCGTGCTCTTGCCGTCAATCTTAGTAATGATATCTTTTGCTAGAATACCAGCAGTAAAAGCCGGAGTATCCTCAATGGGAGAAATCACCACCAACTTCTTAGTTTTCTCATCTTGAGTTAATTGAATCCCGACTCCAATCAACTCCCCAGAAGTTTCAACCTGCATATTTTTGAACTCTTCAGGGTTCATAAACCGCGTGTAAGGATCATCAAGCTTCTTCAGCATTTCGCGAATTGCCTTATAAGCTTCCTCATCGCTGGTATAAGTCCGGTTCAAATAATCATTTCGCACCGCTTTCCAGTCAACCTGGTTAAAAGTGCCATCAACATAACTTTTGTCAATAATCTGCCAAACTTCATCAACCAACTCTTTAGGACTTCCCCGAAAAGAAGCCAGAGATTTAGAACTGCAACCAGTGTTGACAAGAGTTACAGCAGTGAGTGCAACTGCTGTAGCACTTAGAATAAGGCCTCGTTTTGTTATAACCATTTGTCTGACGCGCCGGAGCAAAAGATTTCAGAATAATCACGCCCAATCTAACACAGGCAAGGCTTGGTCGGATTTTGGATACATATTTATTCAACTTTGCCAAGTTGTATTCCCGAAGCCGAGGCTGCCGCGCCTGAATGCGGACGCGGGTGTAGGGGATGGATTTGCAAATGCCTAGAATCCTTTGTATATCTGCTGCACAAGTCTCGATCCCCTAAATCCCCCTTAAGAAGGGGGACTTTGAGAAGACTTTCTTGTCCCCCCCTCTTCTTAAAGGGGGCTAGGGGGACTTTGATCGCTCTTGTCCCCCCCTTCTTAAGGGGGGCTAGGGGGGATCTGGCCTCGGATAAAAGCGAGATTTTTCAACGGTTTCAGGCGATTGTTGACACCAATGGCTTTGAGCATCGCCCCAAACCCCAAAACTAAATCCAGTAAAACTTACTCAGGTTCAACCCAGCGATCGTCCGACTTAATCAAATCAATCAATTCTGCCACACCCTGAGACTCAGGAACCTTCTTAATCTCATCCCGGCCACGGTACAGAGAAATATAACCCGGTTGCTTCCCGACATAGCCGTAGTCAGCATCAGCCATTTCTCCAGGCCCATTGACAATACAGCCCATAACTGCAATATCCAAACCAGTGAGATGCTTCGTCGCCTCCCTCACTTTGTGGAGCACATCCTCCAGATTAAACAAAGTGCGGCCGCAGGAAGGACAAGCCACATACTCAACCATCGTTTTCCGCAATCCCAAAGCTTGCAGAATGCTGTAACAGACAGGAATCTCCTTTTCCGGCGCCTCTGTCAGCGAGACGCGAATCGTGTCGCCGATACCGTCAGCCAACAGCGGGGCGATACCAGCCGTGGATTTAATGCGGCCGTATTCGCCATCCCCAGCTTCCGTAACGCCCAAATGCAGCGGGTAATCCATCCCCAATTCGTCCATCCGGTACGCCATCAAGCGGTAAGCAGCCACCATCACCGGCGCGCGGGAAGCTTTCAGGGAAATCACGATGTTGCGGAAGTCGAGGGATTCGCAAATTTTGATAAATTCCAGGGCCGATTCCACCATACCTTCGGGGGTGTCGCCGTAGGTAAACAGCATCCGTTCGGCGAGGGAACCGTGATTAACGCCGATTCGCAAAGCTTTACCTTGATCGCGCAGGGAAATCACCAGAGGTTCGAGGGTTTCGCGGATTTTTTCGCCAATTTCCGCGAATTCCGCATCAGTGTATTCAGTTCTGTCAGCTTTCGGCTTCTCGAACACGTAAAGTCCCGGATTGATTCTCACTTTGTCTACGTGTTTGGCGACTTCGAGGGCAATTTTCATCCCGTTGTGGTGGACATCAGCAACCAGGGGCACGGTTTGGTAGGTTTCTTGCAATTTTTGCTTAATTTCGGCTAAAGCTTTAGCGTGGGCCATGCTGGGCACGGTAACGCGGACGATTTCGCAGCCAATCTCGTGCAATCGCCGAATTCCTGCGACTGATCCGTCGATGTCGAGGGTGTCTTCGTTAATCATCGATTGTACGACGACTGGGTTGCCTCCGCCGATCGTGATGCTGCCGACTTTGACGGGACGGGTTTTGCGGCGTTTGATGCTGGTGTCGAAAATTGGTTGGCTGGATGCGGTTTTAGTTGGATTCGGCAGAGTTTGCATAGTTGATTGGTAGAGTTTTGTTACGAAGGTCTATAAAATTGTGTCTGCTGTTTTTTAGGTTGCCATAGAAAGGGTCTGTTTGGACAAACAGGTTGATCGAACTAAAAGCCAACCATCACCGGGAAGGCGAACTGAAGTTGAATCCGTGCAACTAAACCCAACCTACAAAATACAGTTAAGATACAGGCTAGGCTGAGATAAACCTTGATATTGGTTGGCGGTGAGGGGAATGGTTTGGACACCGGGGCAGCGGTTAAATGGCGATCGGTATATCATTGAAGGCAAGTTAGGTGAGGGCGGCTTTGGGGTCACGTACCTAGCGCAGAAGGCGCAAAACAGGCAGCGGGTTGTCATCAAAACGCTGAAAGATGAATTATTGAGCGATCGAAATTTTGCCTGGTATCGGGACAAATTCCGGGATGAGGCGCTACTGCTATCTTTGTGCAAACATCCCAATATTGTGCAAATAGACAACTATTTCATTGATGGTGATTTGCCCTGTATTGCAATGGAATATGTGGCAGGAGAAGATTTGTGGAAATTGGTAGAAAAGCGCGGTATTCTGTGGGAAACCGAAGCTTTAAACTACATCCGCAAAGTGGGAGAAGCCGTAATAGTAGTTCACGAAAAAGGTTTGCTACATCGGGATATCAAGCCACAAAACATTATGGTACGCGACAATTTTGATGCAGTTTTGATTGACTTTGGTTTGGCACGGGGATTTATTCCAGATCGCACTCAGCAAATGACTGTTGGATTAACACCTGGTTTTGCGCCTCCCGAACAGTACGGGGAAATGGGCAGATTTGCTGAGTACACAGATGTTTATGCTCTGGCGGCAACGCTATACTATATGCTAACGAGAACACCACCAACTGCTGCATTTATGAGGGCTTTAAATCATCCTTTAAAGCCGCCGTTTAAAATTAATCCTAATATTAGCGATGCGGTGCATCGAGCAATTCTTAAAGGGATGGAAATGGATGAGACAAAGCGCCCTCAGTCGGTGGAAAAATGGTTGGCTATACTTCCACAAGCCACCATTGGCAATTGGGGACAAAGAGGGGGTGTTTTGCCAACGATTCCTAGCCCACAGCCAGCGCCACAACCTGTAAATTTAATTTCAGCAAAAGGAGTTGATTATCGTCAACTCGATCGGCTGTTGGCTAGCGGAAAATGGAAAGAGGCGGATGAGGAAACTGCGAATAAGATGCTGGAGGTAGCGGGGAGAACAGAGGAAGGCTGGCTGAGAAGTGAAGATATCGATCGATTTCCCTGTGCAGACTTGCGAACTATTGACCAACTTTGGGTAAAATACAGTAATGGACGTTTCGGCTTTTCGGTACAGAAACGCATCTATGAAAGTCTGGGGGGAACTGGGAAAGATGATGAGAAAATTTGGAAAGCTTTTGGCGATCGGGTAGGTTGGCGCGTGAATAAAGAATGGTTGTACTACAACGATTTAAAATTTAACACCAAAGCACAAGAGGGGCACCTCCCAAGAATGGGTTTGAGTGTGGGGGGGAGGTTTGGACTGTTGCGGATTAGGGTGGGGTACTCTTCTCTCGCGTCGAGACTTGTAGAGTGTAACATCTAAGGGTTACAGGGTTTCGTGAAGATTTATGACAGAGGCTTAAACCACGAAACTGCGCCACTTCTAGGTTTCCGATACCGGGCACTGGCCGGACTCAAATAAAAGGCTACCAGCGACACTAATTGTTAACATAATGTTTGATGTCGAATGAACTTTCAAATTATCGGAAACATTACTAATATTCAAACAATAGCAGTTGGCAACTCAATTCGGGAAGTAGAACGTTTGCAGAAAAATTATGGCAATGGACGTTGGAGAAAACTCAAAGGAATTGCAACAATTATCCTGACTGATGGTACAGCCTGCGAAGCTGAGTTACATTGGTACGAAGCACACGGCATTGGGAAAAAAGAAATCAAAATCAAATATATTTTATAGGAGGAGGCATGAATCCCCATAACTTAGAAACACAATTTGTAGTTTGCATTAACAATCAAGACTATCAAGCATCCTTGGAAGTGCGAAAAATTTATCGAATCATACCCGATAATCGCGCTGCGGAACATCAATATATCCGAGTTATTGATGAATCAGGAGAAGATTATTTGTATCCAGTCTCATATTTCGTGCCGATAGAATTGCCGAAAGCCGTAGAAGCAGTATTTGCATAGACAAAGGTTATGTAAGGGCGGATTCACGAACATCTATGTCGATGAATAGCAATTTAAATAAACCCACCCCCGCCCAATATTGTGTTACAATAAATAAACCTGAGTGTTAACATCGCAAATGTATGACAGCCAAAATACACATCAGCAAATTAGGTAATTCCTTGGCTTTGCCAATACCAGACTACATAGTAAAGTTTTTCAACCTTAAAGCCGAAGATTCAGTAATTTGCAGCATAGAAAATGGGAAACTGGTCATAGAGCCTGTAAATAATAAAATATCAAAGTATACCCTAGATGAATTATTGGCAGGCGAAATAGAATCTAGCGAAGAAGTCTCTTGGGGAAAACCAGAAGGAGAGGAAGTTTGGTAAACTATATCCCCGAACGAGGTCATTTTATTCGCCTCAATTTTGACCCTCAAGCAGGACACGAACAAATGGGGACTAGGCCTGCACTGGTGGTGAGTCAAACTAAATTTAACCGAAAAATGGGGTTTGTGTTCGTCTGTCCCATTAGCAACACACAACGCAAAAATCCGTTTTATGTTCCCATTCCAGAAGGTGAAGCGATAACAGGTGTAATTATGACGGATCAACTGCGTTCTCTAGATTATCGCGCAAGGCAGGCAAGTTTTCTTAGTGAATGTCCAGAAAATATAATTGAGGAAGTCTTGAGGCGAATTCAACCTATTTTGTTTGAGAATGTGACTGTTGATTAATAGTTAATCAACAGTAAATAGGTCAGAATTAGATTTTCGGTGCTCATTGAGAATTACCACACTGACGCACCCTACCGCTTGAGATTGCTTCACATTCGATCGCACGCCATGACATACAAAATCGCAGCTACCAGAAATGATATCATGTGACACTAAGGTTCGTACTAAATAGAGTCATGGAAGTCCACAAGCGTGAAATTCAAACCTATGAAACCTTAGAGGGAAAAATCCCTTTTGAAGACTGGCTTGATGCTTTGCGCGATCGCGAAGGGAAAGCTAAAATAAAAGGTAGACTTCAGCGGGTTGCTCTTGGTAATTTAGGAGACTGTAAAGCAGTAGGAGAGGGTGTTTCCGAGTTAAAGATTGACTGCGGCCCCGGCTACCGGGTTTATTTTGCAGAAAGAGACTCAACTATTATACTCCTCCTTTGCGGTGGAGATAAAAGTACCCAAGATCGAGATATTCGCAAAGCCAAAGAATACTGGATAGAATTCAGGAGTAGAGACGATGCCTAAAACGCACAGTTACCATGATTATCTGATTAACTCCCTTCAAGATATTGAAGAAACTGCTGCTTATATTCAAGCAATTTTAGAAGAAAAAGCACCGGAACCTGAACTGTTACTGACGGTACTCAGAGATGTACTTAAAGCTCAAAGTCAAGTCTCTATCATAGCTGAAGACGATTTACAAAATTGGGCTCAACTTCAAGAATTGCTGAAAGCATCAGGGGGAGAAGAGATTTACCGATTTATTGGTTTGCTGAAGGCTTTAGGATTAAAGACAGAGATTGCAGCTAGTCAAGGTAAAACACCAGAAGTATCAATAAATTCTCGTGAAGTAGGGTGCGTCAGCTAGGGAGAAGGATTTGGCGTTTTGTTTCATCCTAGCGTGGAGGACTTTTAATGCAAAACTTAACTCAATTAACTCAGCTTGAATTAGTGCTTCTTGAATTAGTGGCTAAAGGTCAAGGAAAGTGGAGTTGGTACGAACTCGCCAATGCACTTTCCCGTCGAGATGTACCGCGAGAACCAGACATGATGGTTGTCTTAAAAAAACTGTCTGCTGATGGCTTGGTTAAACGATATGTAGAAACAGGTTCGCCCCGCGACAGATGGGAATTGACGGCGCAAGGGTCGATTTTGCTGACAGACACAACTGCTTCTGAGCTTACTAATTTATGCAAATATGTTGAAGTTTAACTTAAAAACAACATTTGTAGTTTGCATTAACAATCAAGATTATCAAGCATCCTTAAAAGTGCGAAAAATCTATCGAATCATACCGGATAATCGCGCTGCGGAACATCACTTGATTGGAGTTATTACCGTATTGAATTATACCCTGCTCGCGAGCGTCGCGCTTGCACTGCGCTCGGAAAAATATTATTCCGATGCAAACGGCAACAATATCATACATCTCTAAATTAGAAGCGGTATGTTGTTGGGATGCGAGCCCTGTTTGAGCGCTGAAGTACAACAACTTACCTCTGCCTTCATAGACAAGATTGTAATTCTTGATCTGCTGTTGAAATACATCTGCGTTGGGCTGGGTTTATCTACCTTGAAGGAGCGGTTTTGCGATCGATCAAAGATTTATCCAATAAGTCTCAACCCATAAATCTAATCAAATCACCACTTCCCCAACGCCCCCCAAACAGTACCCGAAATTACGCCCCAAATCGCCCCCAAACCAGCTCCCACGATCGCACCCGCCACAGGCGCCAACTGCACCGACACCCCACTGCTGACAGCCGGAAACATCGCAGAAACCCCCGCCCCCAACACCGCACCCGCAAAAGTCCCCAAAAAACTGCCCCAAATCGAACCCAAAGCCGCACCGCTGACACCCGAAGGCTGAAACGACACCGGCAGCTTCGGCGCAAACCCACAAACACCCAACAAACTCCCAGAAACCACACCCCCGATCGCACCCACACCCGCCGCCACGATCGCCACACCCAGCAATAAACCCCCAAACTCGATCATCGGCCGCATCTGCCCGTTATATTGCTGCCAAACCACCAACCCAGCCCCCAAACAAACACCAGCCCAAGTCCCTAAAAACGCTCCCCAAACCGCCCCCAAAAATGCTCCCCGCCGGCCCCACACTCTGCCCATTGGCAGCGCCAGAGGAGGCGGAAAACCAGCCCAAACACAGCCCCACACAGTACCAATCCCCGCGCCAGATAAAATCGCCTGTCCGATCGCCGAATTATCACTAATCGCCCCAAACACCACACCGCTGATCGCAGCCAAAAAGAAAGCCCCCCAGAGAGTCCCCACCAAAACTCCCCCCCACTTCCGCCAAATCTGGTTCGGCGACAAAGTAAAAATACCCCACATCATCCCAAAAAAACTGCCCCAAATCGAACCGACAAAAATCGCCCCCAAAATCGCGCCGCCACCCTCAGTGATTGCCGAAAAAATCCCCGCCACCGCCGCTAAACACAAAGTGCCCCAAACACCACCCCAAGCAGCATCCTGAACAATGCGCTCAAACTTGCTAGGGGGAATCCGAGGCACCGGAGTCCGACTCCGAGAAGGAATCGGTAGCATCGGCAGTTGATAGTTGCCCATTTGGCGTGGCAGCCCCGTGGACTGGTGTTGGCGGCGCACTGCGGTCTCCCTCACGACGGGCGGTGGCTGGGGCTTTTTACGCTTGGTTTTCGCGGGCTGCAAGTGCAATCCGTTACTGACTGCCTGCCGCGAAGGAAACGGATCGCGACCTTTGAGAAGTTTTGCCCGATCGCACCAAGGGCACCGACTCAAATGATTTCCGTATTTGTGCTGAGTGTTTTTGCTGCAAGTAATTAGGGAATCTTCGGCTTCCCGAATCGCATTCACCCAAGTTTTCGCATCCGGGCGCGCCGCCGGATTGCCGTGCCCTTCCTCAAAACAGCGGAGAAACATCTGCCGCAGTTGGGGATGCAGCATCTCGAAGGCTGGCGCAGCGGGCATCGGGCGGTAGGGTATCCGCTTGGTACCGCTGGGAAAATGGCCCGATCGAATTCTCGCTTCTAAAGACGGCGGTTCGTCGCTACCGAGATAAACTCCCGAAAACGGGTGCGTACCTTCCATCAGCAATTGAAAAATTAATACCGCTAAACCGAACAAATCGTGCTCTGGAGCTCGATCGATATCACGGAAAGTCTGCCCCTGCAATTCCGGCGGCGTAAACTCCGGTTTCCCCACCGGACACCGATAAACGTAACCTGTATAAGGATCGCGCACTTGAAACGAATCGGTGTCTACCAGCGTTACCAAAGCCGTATCCGTGACGAGAATGTTCGACTCGTTGACATCGCCAATGACGTAACCCCTGACGTGGAGGGCGTTTACAGCCGAGGCGAGATTTCTGGCGGTGCGATGGAGGTAAAGATAGTTAAATAGCGGTTTTTGTTCGCGCCTGGTTTTGGGTGTGTAGAAAGTGTGTACCGGCAAGGCTTTCTTGACGCGCGGCATCACAAAACCGACGATTTTTTCGCGCCCGCCGACAGTATGCAGCAAATCTATCGGCCAAGCAATTGATGAGTGTCCCACTTCCGAGATCGGCGCATCCGGCGGCATACTGAACATGACAGTGAGTTTGTCGCCGTCTTCGTCTGTCGGTTTGTGGTAGATTTTTGCTACAAGGGACGAGTCTTTGGCGATCGGGTAGATGCGACCTTCACCGCCACTGGCGATCGCGCTGTTGGTGTCGATCGCAATCAGTTGTCCGCTAAATTGGCGCTGCAACTGCATAGAATTCCGTTAGGGGATAGAGGATTAATCAATTTGAGATTTGAGATTTTGGATTTTAGATTAAAGAAAGCTACCCCACTGATAAACCCGTAATTCTATTTTATTGTGAGATGGGCATCCTGCCCGTCCTGGAAAACTCAGCAAGAGGCTTTCGGGCCTGTTCCACAATAGTTCAATTTTGCAATTGTGCTTACAATCGATCGGGATCGATTCCCATTTCTCGCAGTCTTGATTCTAAAGCTTGCGATCGCGATCGTTCTTGTTCCAGCAGCATTTCTGCCTGTTCGGCCCGCTGTCGTTCTTGTTCAGCCCGCAGCCGTTCTTGTTCGGCCCGCGCCTCGGCTTGCTGTCGCAGTCGATCGATCTGAGCAAAACTCATAAATGGTTCTCCAGAGGGCCCGAACATTTCGAGTCCTGTTTCAGATAATTGAAACCGCACTCCCAGTCTCGGACTTACCCAACCCTCCATTTGTTCAATCTGTTCTAATTTTCCCTCAACCCGCAACCATCCTATCAGTTCCAATTTTTCTGGATCGTACAAATAGTATTCTTCCACACCGTAGCGTTCGTAAAATTGAAATTTTTGCATCATCGGAGTCAGACGATTTCCCGGCGACCAAATTTCAAAGGCGACTTGCGGCGCAATATTATCTTCATTCCACTGTTGGTAAGAACCTCGATATCCTTTGGGGATGCCAAAAATTGCCATCACATCTGGTGCTTGGCGTAGTTTATTATTCCCTTCCACTGGATACCAAAGCAAGTCACCTGCTACCAAAACATTTGGATCGTCTGCAAACAGCAATTCTAAATTTTCTTTAATCCAAACGATTAATCGAAACTGATCCGTATTGTTTGACATCGGTTCGCCGTTATCGTCGGGGTAGATGATCTTTGATTTTTCGGGAGATTGCAGTTGTGTAACCATTGCTGTTTTCCCATTTTTTTTAGGAGTTGATTTTATTTTAGTCGATCGCCTGTTTCGTCTTCCAGTTCGTCAACTGCGGTTTTGATGAAATTATCCACCAGCCAGTCGCGGGTACGCGAGAAATTGCTCTCCAATTCTAGGTAATGACTGCCTAATTTTGTTTTAAAGTCTTTCGGGAAAATCTCTTTAGCCCCTAACAGATTTTTCCAACGAGTTAGCTGGCTGCTGTTGCGATCGGGAAAGCGGTTGTACAGATAGTCGATCGCGATCGCCTCAAGAATGTCCGCCCCCAGGATTTCCCGCCGTTTTAGCTCATTTTCCAGCGTACCTTTCGACTGCTGAGTTAGATCGAGATGTTCTCCCAGAGTTGGTTCAATCAACTTTTGAATCAGCCAGTTACCCGCACGGCAAAAATCGCGATCGAACTCTAAGTAAATCGCGCCAAACAAAGCCTCAAAAGTCTCAGCTAAAAAAATATTGTACTCGCTTTTGTCTGTTTCTTTCCCGCTCCTAACCCGCCAACTAAGTTCCTTCAATTTCCAACTTTGTGTAAATTCCGCCAGTTTTTTATTGTCTGCTAAACGAGATTTTAAAGTTGAGATAGCATCGCAGTTCAGGTAGGGATATTCGCGGTACAGGTAATCGGTAACAACAGCACCGAAAATCGCTTCCCCTAGGAGTGACAGCCGTTGCTGCTTCACCTCTTGCCCAGTGGGAGACTCGTGCGGGCGATCGCACTCGCTGGTATGGCAGTGGCTAGTCAAGGCGATTTCCAGCAGTTTGGTTTGCCCAAAGTCCGAAAGGTCGATCGCTACTTTGACTGCTTCAACATCTACCTGTTTAATTTTGATCAACTCTAATTCTTCTTCACATTTTCCCCACTTTTCCAACCAATCACCGCCAGCATCTTCCACATAGAAATCAACAAAATCTACCCCATGATTCATCCAATCATCCTGCATTTTTCGGGCAGCTTCTAGTTCTTCAAAGACTTTTTGCAAGTTGCTTTCAACGGTGCTTGTGCCTTGTACTGTCATAGTATTGATGTTGATGTAATTTGATTTTATTTCCAACAACTTCACCGCGATTAAATCAAATCTCTATCTTTCGTAGGGTGCGCAATGGGTACCTTACCGCTATTGATTGCTGCGGTAAATCTTCCCGTTGCTTAGCATTTGTATCAAGTACCTGTTGCCGCAGTTTGCCAGACACCTCCCGGAAATAGAAAATGGGAGGAAAAATCTTGGCATAGCCTTCCTTTTTGCGGGAAGCGGGCTGAGGGTTAGGTTTGTGGCCTTGTCTAGAATTCTGCAATATGTGAGTTATTCAAAATTTTTTCTTCACCGAGTTTTTAGCAGTCGAACTATTCTCAGCAGCAGATCGGGTGAATTTATGGGAATTTGAGGTAACGACCTGCGGGCAAATTATCACTATTATATAATGCAATGTTAACTAACTGGTTCAGGAAATTTGCATCTTTTGTATCATAACTTAAAAATAGTCCTCTGTCAATCCCCCAGCCTTGAAGAGTTTGTTGCCATTGTTGATATTTTTGTTCCGAAAACTCATCAGAAAGAGTGGTGACTTGAATGCAGAGGGGCTGCTGTTGGCGGTTGCTAACGATCGAATCGGTTGCCATAGAAAGATCTGCTACATAGCGATACAAAACACTGCCTTGGCGTTCGACTATCCGGGAGGCGATCGCACGAATGACGCCATCGTCAGCCGGATCGAATTGACCGGTCTTGAGTTTTTGTTTCCAGATGTAAAATTTGCGATCGTTTTCACTCAGCCATTTAGGAAATAGATAGCCGTACCAATACCTTTCTCCTGGAGTCATTAACTCAAACGCCGCTTGTTTTTCTATTTCCGAAGGTAGAGATTGAACTGCCAGCCAAACCTGAGAATCTCGGATAAGCTGTAGCAAAAAAGCCACCACAAATTTCTTAGCAGTTAGCGAACCGGGTTTAACATCTTTCACCCAGCGATTGATTTCATCCAATCTTCTCGCCAAACTCGGATCTATGAGAGCTGCTTCGCTAATTAGGGAGTTGAGCTTATCCTTAATATCTTGTGCTTGCAAGTGACGACCTACTGTACAGACTAAACCAGAATTGTGTGACACCTCGATTTTATTATAGAACCGCACCAAATTTTCGCCTCTGATTACACATCTCGCAAAATTGTTGTGGGTAAGTATCCTACCAGCCCTTGACTTTATTTGAGTAGATGCCTATTCAATAGTTGCTGCAGATTCCCGCACGCGCAGGTACAATAAAACAAAATAAATATTGATGAACGGTGTGGCTAAAAATGCGAGTAGATTACTTGCAATCTGAGATGCTAGGGATTGGCCCGTCAGAGCGATGAATAGGGAAATCAATATTATTGGCACAAAAACGACAAAAACTATCAGACAAGTCGCTCGACATACCAACCACCAGCGCCCTTTAGTTAATTCCCAACTGCTGCTAAGACTGTCCAGCGCCGAAGAGTTATCAATGACGGTAGCGTAACATGAAAATATTAAGCGATATGATACATAAAGCCCGGGAATTATTAGTGCAATGAAACCGGCCAACACCAGCAGCGTACACAGAATATTAACCAAAATAATGTGCAGCAATCTTCTGTTTGCTTGATTGAAAGCTTGACCAACAGTTACTTGATTTCTAGTCAAACTTCGGTAAGTGTAGAAAATCAGGGTTCCCGACAATAAAGGAATAGCCACAAACCAGTAGATAATATTGAAAGTAATACCTGCTGAACCTAGATTGCCAAAACTATTGAGCGCGGTAAATATCAAACTGGGAGAGTTGATTATCAACAGGGGAGCGTATAGAGATCCCGTACTAGCAAATGTTTCCCGCAACAAGTCTCTGGCACTAATTTGTTGAGCTGTCATAATTTTTTATCCGGCTTGTGTAAGTGGATTTGAACAGATTAGACATTACTCGCAAAAGTTGCCAACAATAATGTTAAATCATCATCGGTGCGTTCGGAGACTCTGGGCGATCGCAAAAACGACTCTAACTGCTCTTTTGCATCCGAATCTTCCTTCGCTTCGCCCGAAAACCGAAACAACGGCGTAAAAAACGGCTTGTGGGGGGTACCTTCGGGGATTTTGAGAGCTAGCATTTGCAAGCCATCGGAAAACACAGCTAAGTGCCGCAGTTTTTCCCGAAGTACCTGAAATTGCGCTGTTTCGATCGCATTTGGTGAAATCAAAAAGATAGTTTCGTTGATATATTCGCCGCAGGGAGGTATGGTAAGGGCGATCGCATTTCCCGCACTATCACCCGCCACCGCCGCACCATCACCAATTTGAGCAACTGCGATCAATTCCGGTGTAGCAACAACCGCAATTAAAGTGCAAGCCAAATCTCTCGCCGCCACTTCCCGCGTTGCCGCTTCTGCTTCCACAGCCGCCCGTGCGACTTGCAGAGAAGCTGTCAAAAATACCTGCCACTCGTCATCACTTTCAGGCTGCAAATCCTGTTGGCAAATCGTTTCCACAACCGCTTCCACAGCAATTTTCGCTCCAACTTCGGCGAGTGTAGCCGAACCCGCGCCGTCAGCCACTGCTGCCACCAAAACACCGTTAGGCAAGACGCGCCAACAGTGGGCATCTTGACAGGGCTGCGATCGTTTTTCGTGGCTCGTACCAGTCACCGATGCCGCGACAACTTGCCAATTAAAAGATGAATTCTCCATTAATAACTCTTTTATTCAAAACTTCGTAAATTCAAAATGTAGGGTGTACAATGCCCACTTTAACCTGTTCTGTATTTAAATTGAATATTTTGGGTGATGCTCAAAGCTCACCCCACAAGAGTTTGATTATTTCTTGAGATACAATTTAAATGCTGAGCGAGCTTACCGCTTGTCACTGCCAACTGCCAACTGACAACTGCCAACTGCCAACTGTCAACTGCCAACTGACTAAACAGTTCCCCATCCGGGCGGCGGTAATGCGACTTGTTCATCAATTTTTGAGTGAGAAACTCTCTGCATACTAGCCGACAGCCAGATGAACATCTCTCGAAAATCTAATCCTCTCAATTTTACAGGCGTGCGCTCGACAATTTCCGCCAGACGGGCGATATTAGCACCTTCCACTCCGACAGCAAAAAACGCCACGCGCTTATTAGTTTCTTCCTGTTGAATGCGCTGTGCTGCTATTTCCACAACATCATCTGATTCGCCTTGAGGTTCACCATCGGTAATCATAAATACCCACGGGCGATAGTAGGTGATCCCATTGTTGCGGTATTCAGATTTACGGGCGGCAATCAAATCTAGTGCTAGCTGAATGCCGGCGCCCATGTGGGTTTGTCCTTGAGCAGTCAGCAGCGGTGTCTCGAACTGGTCGGCGGTCACGAAGTCTTGCACAACTTTGATATTATTGTCAAAGGAAATAATCGCGACTTCGACTCGCTTTTTAGCTAGTTCGTCTTTAATTAGGTCATTCCTAAAAACTTCCAGCCCCTCATTCAAGGCATCTATGGGTGCGCCTTGCATGGAGCCCGATGTGTCCAGCAGGAGGACGCAGGGACAGCGCGGCTCTGGGTTTTCGGCAAATTCTACGGCTTCGTCTAGTCTCATGGTTCGGGGTTGACCTTGGAGTGGCTCGGTTTTTAGGTTGGTTACTTTATAGCAGAAGGAAGAAGGAAGAAGGAAGAAGGAAGAAGGAAGAAGCGATCGACCGCATGGGTTAGGAGCATTAATCACGTTCTAATCGTCTCGATCGCATTTTACCATTTCCGTGAAATATAGCGTGTTAAATATCTGAAGGGCGATGGCTTACGCCCCGCTACGCTACGATCTTGTGTTCATCCGCGTGCATCCGCGTGCATCTGCGGTCAAAAAAACAAATTCATTCCTGTCTGTGGTAACATAGGTTGATAGTATTCCTGCAAAATAAGGATAAGTCTGATGATTGCAAAAATCAGCTTTGACCAATTTCTTGTAGAATGTCCCGAAGATGGATTATACGAACTGGTGAACGGAGAGATTATCGAAATATTTTCAACCAGAAATCATATTGATGTTGCTAACTGCATCTTAGACTCTTTTCACGCTCAAATAAAAAACCTGAGCTTAAATTATGTAGTGACAAGCAAAACAGCTATCAGAACTGTAACTAAAGCCGGAGTCGAACAAGGACGGAGACCCGATGTCAGCGTAATCGATCGCGATTTGTGGTATTCTGACCGTTCTGCCTATGCTGCTATGCGCGAACCAATTCAGTTAGCGGTGGAGGTAACGTCAATGAATTGGAATGTCGATTATATTCATAAATTGGATGAGTATCAGCGTCTAGGAATTGCCGAATATTGGGTTGTCGATTATTTAGCAATTGCTAGCTCTAAATTCATCGGAAAGCCAAAAGTTGCGACTATATTTGTCCACCTTTTGGATGCAGACGGTAACTATCAAACAACTGCATTTAAGGGTAGCGATCGAATTGTGTCGCAGACTTTTCCAGAATTAACGCTGACAGCCGAACAGGTGATGAATGTTTAAATTGGTTTGCTCTAGAGAGCCAGTCCGTCAATCTATACAAAATTACTGCAAATATGAAAACTGGTTCTGATAAAAAAGCTATTAGTGCTTGGGATTACAAACCTTGGTGGTGTCAGCCTTGGTCGATTCTTTTGACTGGCACGAGTCTGATTTCCGGTAGTTGGTTTTTGCTAAAAACTGTTTGGATAACTGTTTTAGTCGCGATTCCTTTATTAGCTTGGATGGGATTTTTCTTATTAGTTTGGCCGAAGTTGATGGTGTCTAGCGGTGCTTTAGATTCTCATTCAGATTAGGTTTTGGTGGTGCGCTGTTTGAGTAAGGTGCGCCATCAGTGCTCTACGTTTCTAGCAAAGTCTCGATCCCCCTAAATCCCCCTTAAGAAGGGGGACTTTGAAAAGTGGACGGTTTCGCCCTTAACAAAAGGGGCTTTGACGCTCTTGTCCCCCCCTTTTTAAGGGGGGCTAGGGGGGATCGATGGCCTAACGATCAAACAGTGTTTCGCACGCTACAATAACCCTACATTTGCGGGTAATAGTCTTGAATTGCTTTCACTTCCATCGGGTGAGATTTGAGCGATCGAATTCCCGCTGCTGTCGCTTTGGCACCGGCTATTGTCGTAATAATCGGGATTTTGTAAGTCAAAGCTGTGCGGCGGATAAAGATGCCATCGGCGCGGGATTCTTCGCCGGAAGGTGTGGTAATAATTAGTTGGATATTCTCATTCTTGATCGAATCCAACAAATTTGGCCGCCCTTCATGCAGCTTCAATACCAAATCTATATCTAAACCTTGCTCTAGCAAAACTTTCCGTGTGCCGTGGGTTGCTACTATTTTGAAACCCAATTCCAAGAATTCCTTGACAACCGGTACTACTGCTAGTTTATCCCGATCGCGCATCGAAACCAACACAGTTCCCGACAACGGCATCACTTGGCCTGCGCCGAGTTGAGCTTTGGCAAATGCTTTGCCAAAATCTGTGTCAATCCCCATGACTTCGCCAGTCGATCGCATTTCCGGCCCTAACAATGTATCAGTTCCTGGGAACTTAGCAAATGGTAGCACAGCCTCTTTCACAGAAACGTGAATTGGTACAATCTCTTTAGTAAAACCTAAAGCTTCCAGAGTTTGACCTGACATGACTCGCGATGCCATTTTTGCTAGCGGAACCCCGATCGCTTTTGACACAAAAGGTACTGTACGAGAAGCCCGCGGGTTAGCTTCCAAAATGAAAACTTGTTCGCCTTGTACAGCAAATTGAATGTTCATCAACCCGATCACTTTCAGGGCTTTTGCTAGTTCGATTGTCTGGCGGCGGATTGTGACTAAAGCTGCGTCGGGAAGGGTTTGGTAAGGGATAGAACAAGCCGAGTCGCCGGAGTGGATACCCGCTTCCTCGATGTGCTCCATAATACCGCCGATGGTGACATTGCCAGTAATATCGGCGATCGCATCTACATCCACTTCGATCGCATTTTCCAAGAACTTGTCAATTAAAATCGGATGATCCGGTTCTACAAGCACCGCATAAGTCATGTAACGTTCCAATTCTGTATCGGAATAAACAATTTCCATGCCCCGCCCGCCCAACACGTAACTCGGCCGCACCACCACCGGATAACCGATGCGCCCAGCTACTATCAAAGCATCCTCAAAACTCCGCGCCAAACCGTTAGCTGCTTGCTGAATATCCAATTCCCGCAGAATCTTTTCAAATCGCTCCCTGTCTTCAGCAGCATCAATAGAATCCGGCGAAGTTCCCCAGATTTTTGTTTGTACGTCAGGATGATTTTCGAGAGCCTTTTGTAAAGGAATCGCCAATTTCAGCGGCGTTTGTCCGCCAAATTGAATGATTACTCCTTCGGGATTTTCCGCCTCAATGATATTGAGAACATCTTCTTTAGTTAGCGGTTCAAAATACAGGCGATCGCTTGTATCATAATCTGTTGAAACCGTCTCCGGGTTCGAGTTGACCATAATTGTTTCAAACCCATCCTCACCTAGAGAATAGGAGGCGTGACAGCAACAATAATCAAACTCAATCCCCTGTCCGATCCGGTTCGGACCACCACCTAGAATCATCACTTTGCGCTTAGTAGAAGGCAAAACTTCCGACTCCGGCGCGAGACTGTGGCCAACGGGCGAAATCTTCTTTTCTTCATCGCCCAATTCCCAAATTGCCGCTCCCACTTCGTAGGTGGAATAATAATACGGTGTAAACGCTTCAAATTCAGCGGCACAGGTATCAACTGTTTTGTAAATCGGTATTACGCCCAAATCTTTGCGGTAGGCGCGGACTTCATCTTCCGATGTTTTTGTAGCATAAGCAATTTGGCGATCGCTAAATCCCAACTGCTTTACTTCAAACATTGTCTCTTTTGTCAACTGCTTGAGCGTTGTTCGTTTCAAGAACTTCTCTGCTTCCAACAATTCCTGCATTTTATCCAAAAACCAGGGGTCAATTGCTGTGAGCTCGAAGACTTCTTCCACCGACATTCCCATCATCATCGCGTGGCGGACTGTAAAAATGCGATCGGGATTTGGTGTCCGCAATCCGGCGCGAATTTGTTCCAAACTCGGCAATTTTTCCGGTTTGTCGCACCCGAAACCTGCGCGGCCAGTTTCCAATCCCCGCAGCGCTTTTTGGAAAGATTCGTTGAAGCTGCGCCCGATCGCCATTACCTCTCCAACTGACTTCATTTGCGTCGTCAGAGTCGGTTCGGAACCTGGGAACTTTTCAAAAGCAAATCGGGGAATCTTCGTCACCACGTAGTCAATTGTCGGCTCAAAAGACGCGGGAGTTTTCTTGGTGATATCGTTGGAAATTTCGTCTAAGGTGTAGCCTACCGCTAATTTTGCCGCCATTTTGGCAATGGGGAAACCGGTTGCTTTCGAGGCCAAGGCAGAGGAACGAGAAACCCGTGGGTTCATTTCAATTACAATGAAATCTCCGTTAACTGGATTCACCGCAAATTGAATGTTAGAACCGCCAGTTTCCACTCCGATTTCGCGGATAATTTTAATCGAAGCATCCCGCAGGCGCTGATATTCTTTGTCGGTAAGAGTTTGGGCTGGTGCGACGGTAATCGAATCGCCGGTGTGAACGCCCATCGGGTCGAGATTCTCGATCGAACAAATAATCACTACATTATCTGCCAAATCCCGCATCACTTCCAGTTCGTACTCTTTCCAACCAATCAAAGATTGTTCGATCAAGATTTGCGATACGGGACTCGCGTCAACACCACCTTGGGCCATTTCTTCAAACTCTTCTTGATTGTAAGAAATACCGCCTCCCGTACCGCCCATTGTAAAAGCAGGACGAATAATTAACGGATAACTGCCGATTTGGTGACCGATTGTTTTGGCTTCTTCGAGATTGTTAGCAATTCCCGAAGGACAAACGGCGACACCAATTCGCGCCATCGCTTCTTTAAATAACAGTCGGTCTTCTGCCATTTCAATTGCTGGCAATTTAGCACCAATTAACTCGACGTTGTACTTTTCTAAAACGCCATTTTTAGCCAATGCAACTGCTAAATTGAGCGCCGTTTGACCGCCCATTGTCGGCAAAATTGCTTGTGGTCTTTCTTTGGCAATAATTTGTTCGAGGATGCCCGGTGTTAGAGGTTCGATGTAAATGCGATCGGCAGTTTCTGGATCGGTCATAATCGTTGCAGGGTTGGAATTCACCAGAACAACTTCATAACCTTCTTCTCGCAAAGCTTTGCAAGCTTGCGTCCCCGAATAATCAAATTCGCACGCTTGGCCGATAACAATTGGGCCGGAACCAATGAGAAGAATCTTTTTTAAGTCTTGACGACGGGGCATAGGTTCGTAATTGGTAATTGGACAGGATTAACGATAAATTTGATGTTTGGCATCAATCTTAGAAACAGACTTTTTGAGCTGTTCCATCAAAAGCTTACTCAAAATAGTGCAAGTTTTGTTGTTAAGTTGAAATTGTGCACCATTATCAGCATTTTGGAAGCAGAACCTCGCGACTCCGGCTGGCCGACACCGCCAGCTAGGGAGAAATATTGAGGGAAAAGGGTTTAGTCGATCGCTAAATCCAGACTATTTTAAGTGTTGCGCTCAAATCGTGTTGTAAAATACAGAATCCTGGTATTCCGCCCGATCGATCGTTTATTCCTGGGCGCAAGGATAGTCAGAAACCGGGTTTTTTTACGAAAATCCTTGGTTGGAGTCATCAGATTAAGTAAAAAACCCGGTTTCTTTGGTCTTAATGCGTAAGTCCTTGTGCCGTTTCCCTACCGTATGTCATCCAATTTTTAGGGTTTGCGGGACGATCGCTTGATGAGTACACTGATAACTTGTCCCGGCTTTGGGCCTCGCTGCGGCGGACTCCAATCCCCAACGGCTGCAAATCCCAGTCGATACAACGTGTGGATGGTTTCTGACACGGCTGCGGGGGAACCGACAACCGTTATCTGCACGACTTCTTGTTCGGGTACTGTTGAGCCGTCATTTGGACGATCAGAAAAGTTGTCGTCAGGTACGAATTCCTGTGACATAATATGTTCTCCTAGTTTTGGGTTTTTCTGGCGAGGAAAACCCAAAAACCCAGCCGCCCCGCACGATAACACAGAGCAGGGCGGCTACAGAGAGTGATAAAATTCTCCGTTAGCCTCCAGACTGCTTGTCCCAGTTTGGCGGTTAGCTGTCCATTGCTGCTCGTAACAGCTTTGGACAGTGCAACTAGATTTTTGAGCGACGCCGGCTACTTCCTTTCTAAGCAAAGCAGCCTTAATTCCATAGCGTAGCCATAATGGGGGCCGCAGTCAATCGATTTAAGATTTTGGATTTTGGATTTTAGATTCTCCTGAAAGTTTAGTCGGCGTAGCCTACAAGTTTCTGCGATTGCTTTCCCGAAGCGCAATGACAGACAAATCTCCCACTCTCCCACTCTCCCACTCTCCCACTCTTCCCCTCCCCATCTCCTCTCCCTGAATCCAACCTACTAGATGAGGGAATGCGCCGAGGATCGGGTAAAATATGAAATCGTTCCAAAACCTTAAAATCTAAAATCTAAAATACACCTATGGCTAGAACTCCCAGCGAATATTCCGTGCACCTACTGATTGATGGCGGCCACCGCGAAGAAATCCGTTTTGCAACCCTGCAAGATTTTCAACAGTGGTATAAAACCCTGGTTCCCAAACAAGATTCGTCAGAATTTGTTAATGTCCCGATCAAAAATATTCAAGGCGAATACATGGTAATTCGGCCTACCGCTATTCTCGGAATTCGCGTTGAACCGATATTTAGTTCTAGCATCGAACGATACGATGAATGATCGATCGGGAAAGTTATCAATTGAGTAGGAAAGATTGGAAATTGAGTAAGATTTTTCGTTATCAGCTATTGGCGATCGCCTGTTGCGTTTTGGCGATCGCATTTTCGGTGCCCGCGATCGCAATTCCGGCGCTGCAACCCATTAGTGTAAGTCAATTACAACCGAGTGAGTTGGAGTCGATCGCCTTTGACGCTCAAATCTGGGGCGAAAATGGCAAACCGGGGGATAAGCAATTGCTGTTAAAGTCGATCGACAACAGCCTCGGTTATCTCAACTCCCAAGCCGCCGCCAGTGCTTACAGCCGCTATCCTGTAGCAGGTATTACGCGCGATCGAGTTAGGCGATCGCTCGATCGATTCCGGCAATTAGTTGTCAGTTCTACAACTCCAGCAGAACTCCAGGAATCTGTCAAGCGGGAATTTGTGTTTTATAAGTCGATCGGCAAAGACAACAAAGGTACAGTTGCATTTACCGGTTATTTCGAGCCGACTTACCCAGCTTCTCGCACGCCTAATTCCGAATACCGTTACCCCCTGTACAGAGTGCCGCCAAACTTGGGTTCTTGGTCGAAACCTCACCCAACCAGATTGGAATTGGAAGGTGCGGATGCTTTGCAGGGAAGTAAAGGATTGTTGCGGGGGTTGGAATTGGTCTGGTTGCGCGATCGCTTCCAAGCATTTCTCGTCCACGTCCAAGGTTCGGCGAAGTTGCAGTTAGCAGACGGCGGCGTAATGACAGTCGGTTTTGCGGGCAAAACCAGTCAGAGTTATACAGGTGTCGGGCGAGAATTAGTTAAGGACGGCAAGTTTACTTTAGAACAGCTAACATTGCCGAAACTAAACGAATATTTTACCAATTTTCCGGCAGAAATGGACAAGTATTTGCCGAAGAATCAAAGTTTTGTGTTCTTCCGAGATACTAACGGCGCACCTGCTACTGGCAGCATTGGAGTGCCCGTAACTGCCGAAAGGTCGATCGCAACGGATAAAGTGTTAATGCCCCCCGGCGCGCTAGCATTAATTAGCACGAAACTGCCCTATCCCAATGCAGCGGGGAAACTCGAACAAAGTGCCGTAAATCGGTATGTTTTGGATCAGGATACGGGTGGTGCAATTAAAGGCGCGGGCAGAGTTGATGTATTTATGGGGACGGGAAACTCGGCGGGCGATCGGGCGGGTTATATCAACTCTACTGGAGAACTGTATTATCCGCTATTAAAGTAGGAACAAAGCGAGTGGCCATAAACCGGGTTTTTACCAAAATTATTCGCAATCATCGATAGATTAGGAAAAAACCCGGTTTATTCGATATTCACGAGTGGCTAGCAAAACAGAACAAAATAGAAACAACCCCACCCATCACAACCCCACAAATGCTCAACAAAATTTGGCAATTCCTCAAAGGACTAATCCAGCGCCTATTGGGAACTACACCCCCACCTGCGCCACCACCTGCGCCCCGCCCCACCCTAACAGACGCGGAATACGAGTCGAAATTCATGGAAATCCTGGAAGGGGTGAATGCCGGCTGGAGTCGAGGGGATGTCGCGGGATTCTTAATCGCAAAACGCCTGAGAGATGGTGAATTGGCCGCTTGGTTGCGACGGTTTGGGAGTGGATTGTTTGAGGGCGAACATGATGACACCGCTGCTACGGATGCGGTGGTTTCGCTTCAGGAATTGGCGCAGCGGCTGGGTTTGTTGGGGAGATTTGGTAGCGGGGAATTGTCGCAGGTAGCGGGGGATCTTGGGCGGGAGATTTTGACGCGATTTCCGCTGCCGGTGGTTGAGGATGATGGTGGGTATGGGAATGTGATTGAGGCGGTGTTTGTTGGGGATGGTTTGGGTTTTTCTGGGGATGGGAATCGCAGGGATGCGGAGGATGAATCGGAAGTTAATTTAGATGCTGATGCGTGGTGCTATCGAGGGAATGAGCAGTTTGAAGAAGGAGATTTTTTAGCTGCGATCGCATCTTACGACAAAGCCTTAGAATTCAAACCAGATTTACACGACGCCTGGAACAATCGGGGCGGTGCACTGGATAATTTAGGCAGGTTGGAAGATGCGATCGCATCTTACGACAAAGCCTTAGAAATTCAACCTGATTTTGACGAGGCTTGGAACAATCGGGGTCGTGCATTGTTTAATTTAGGCAGGTTTGAAGAGGCGATCACATCTTTCAACCAGGCAATTGCTCTCAAACCAGACTACCACGAATTTTTGCACAACCGAGACGTAGCGCAACGTCAGTTAGAACGTTAGAACAAACTGAATAGCCGAACTCGCCTCGCTCCAGCATTTTGGCGGAGTTGGGCGATCGCCATGATATTCTGATCAATTAAGCTAAGCACCGCATCCGTCGGTAATTTTCACACACTCAAATAAGATGAAAGAGGACTGAAGTCCTCACTACAATCTCAAATCGTAATGACACAAGTAATCGGCATCGACTTAGGCGGCACCGCAATCAAACTCGGCAGATTTAGCGCTGACGGCGTTTGTCACCAATCCTTAACTGTCCCAACGCCTCAACCCGCTACGCCGGAAGCCGTCTTAGCCGCCATCACCGATGCTATTTTACAACTTAATTCACAAGAAAATGCTGTAGGGGCGATCGGCATTGGCACACCAGGCCCCGCAGACGCAGCCGGCAGAATAGCCAGAGTAGCAATTAACCTCAAAAACTGGCATAACGTCCCCCTCGCTGACTGGTTAGAAGCAAAAACCGGACTGCCAACAATATTAGCAAATGATGCCAACTGTGCCGGATTAGGAGAAGCTTGGTTAGGTGCAGGAAAAAACTTTAAAAATCTAATTTTATTAACATTAGGAACAGGAGTCGGCGGTGCAATTATCTTAGATGGTAAACTATTTTCAGGTCATCAAGGCGCCGCCGGAGAACTCGGATTAATTGCCATAAATCCCGATGGCCCAGAGTGCAACAGTGGCAATCGCGGTTCCTTGGAACAGTACGTTTCCGTGCAAGCAATTCGCCGCGAAACTGGTTTAGAACCCCTAGAACTAGCAGATTTAGCAAAGTCTGGAGATGCCAAAGCTTTAGAATATTGGCACAATTACGGACGATATCTCGGTATCGGTTTAGCAAGTCTCATTTATATTTTAACGCCGGAAGCTATTATTATCGGTGGCGGAATTAGTGCCGGTGCAGAGTTTTTCTTGCCAGCAGTTCGATCCGAAATTGAGCGGCGGGTACTCCCCAGTTCTCGCGAATATTTGCAGTTATTGGTGGCCAAATTGGGCAATCAAGCAGGCATCGTAGGCGCAGCAAAACTCGCTTGGCAAGTCGCTCAATAGTGATGAAAAATTAACAATGCAGCGCCTTTGACTGCGCTCTTTTCATCTCTAAACTTACGGTTCGCATCGCGCACATACCACAAAAACAATTAAAATGAATGTTGGGAGTTACTAATAATAATCTCCCTTCATCCTTCATCCTTCTTCCTTCTTCCTTCTTCCTTCTTCCTTCTTCCTTCCTCCTTCTTCATGGCAGAGAGTGCCCAGTCATATTTTTAATGTATTCCTGAATTTTTAGATAATCGTCTGAGTTGCCTTCGCGCATGAGAATAATATTAGTAGCACTGTCTGGCAGGAAAAAGCTGATTAGCCTACCGTTCTGTTCGCAAGCAAAAGAGCTAATTCTACTCAGATCGATCGCAAATTCCTTGCGATCGTAATTAATCTTAATCCACGAACCTTTAGAATTGCGATCGATCGTTTTTTTGATGTATTCGAGAACTTGCTTGTAAGCCTCATGATTGCCTTGGGGATTAAGAATAATCGGCTGACTGCTATTAGGCAGCCAAAATGTGATACGCTTGTTATCCAGTTCGCTAGAAAAAGCACTAATAGTGTCAAGGTCAATTATGTATGTACTTTTCTCATAAGTAAATTTGCTCCAATACGCCACAAAAACCTCCTCAAACCTGCGCTTCCTGGTATTTTAGGATAGTTTGACAACTCATACCATTTTAGATTTTAAATTTTAGATTGGGAATGACAGATTCTGTATGAGTTTGGATCTTGCCTACAGTTGCATTCTTTTTTGAAACTGGTATCACGATTGAAATCTCAGCTAAAAAGTTAAGTAAAAATACTAAGAATTTTTACCTTCTGTCTTCTCCCTTCGGGTACTAGCCCCCCAACCCCTATGCTAGGGCAGGGGTAAGGTTTTTCACTCGTTGAGAATGCTGCCCGATATCATGTCCGGTAAGTGCCACCCTAATCAAATCCTATTCTTGGGTTGGGCGGGTGAGAGTACGATCGACTATCCATCCTATTTGAATATTGTCTACTCTCACCCGCCCCCACAGACTTCTAATATATCAGAACTAATCGATCGCAGATGGTATGAGATCAGGCTCCTGCAAGTTTCCCTGCTACTAAGTCGCGAGCCTCAGTTTCTACAAAATCCTGCTTTCCCTGGGTGCTCGCCGCCTGGATAAACCCCTGAAACAAGGGGTGGGGGGCGCTAGGCCTAGATTGGAATTCGGGGTGAAATTGACTGGCTATGAAAAAGGGATGGTTGGGCAATTCAATCATTTCTACGAGTCGGCCGTCGGGAGATGTGCCGGATATTACATAACCTGATTCTAAGAAAAGATTGCGGTAGGCGTTGTTGAATTCGTACCGATGGCGGTGACGCTCGTAAATCACTTCTTTTTGATAAAGTTGGAAAGCTAGCGTATCTGGGTTGACGCGGCACGGATACAAACCCAGTCGCATTGTACCGCCCAAATCGACTACATCTTGCTGTTCCGGCAATAAATTAATTACCGGATTGGTCGTATCTGGGTCAAATTCAGCGCTGTTGGCATTCTCTAGTTGGGCGGTGTTGCGAGCCCATTCAATCACAGCACACTGCATCCCCAAACACAATCCCAAAAATGGTATTTTATGCTGTTTGGCATATTCGATCGCCGCTATTTTGCCGTCAACTCCCCGAATTCCAAAACCTCCGGGCACAACAATGCCGTTCATATCTTTGAGATAGTTATCGAGGTTTCCCGATTCTAAATCTTCTGAGTTAATCCAGTGCAAATTTAGGTCGCAGCCGATCGAGATTGCGCCGTGTCGCAAAGCTTCCACCACGGAAAGATAAGCATCGTTCAACCGCACGTATTTGCCAACCAAAGCAATATCAATCTTGTGGCTGGGGCTATACAGCCGTTTGACTAAGGTTTGCCACTGAGTCAAATCGGGTGGCCGCTGTTCGAGTTGCAGCAAATTGATGGTTTGTTCCGCTAAACCTTCCTGTTCCATCATCAGCGGCACTTCGTAGATACTTTTGGCATCTTGGGCGGTGATGACGCATTCTTCGGGTACGTTGCAGAATTCCGACAATTTTTGTTTCAGGCCCAAAGGTAAAGGCCGATCGCACCTACAGACTAAAATATCTGGTTGAATGCCGATCGACCGCAACTCCTTAACCGAGTGCTGAGTCGGTTTAGTTTTCATCTCCCCAGCCGAAGGAATCCAAGGTATCAGCGTGACGTGCATATACACAACATTTTGCCGCCCAACTGCCTTGCGAAACTGGCGAATTGCTTCCAAAAACGGCAAAGATTCAATATCTCCCACGGTTCCGCCGATTTCCGTAATTACCACATCGGGATTAGTATTTTTTGCTACACGAAAAATACGCTCTTTAATCTCGTTAGTGATGTGGGGAATCACCTGCACCGTACTCCCCTGATATTCGCCCCGGCGTTCCTTATTAATCACGGCTTGATAAATGGAACCCGTGGTGACGCTATTGAGGCGAGACATCGAAGTATCGGTAAAACGCTCGTAGTGCCCCAAATCCAGGTCAGTTTCCGCACCATCTTCCGTGACGAAGACTTCTCCGTGCTGAAACGGGCTGAGAGTGCCGGGGTCAACGTTAATATAGGGGTCTAGCTTCAAAATCGAGACAGAGTAGTCCCGCGACTTCAATAGACGGCCCAGGGAAGCACCGACAATTCCCTTGCCGATACTGGAAACCACGCCGCCGGTCACAAACACAAATTTGGTCATAGATTTTCAACTTTAGATGTTTCTATAGTTAAGAGGGTAACACTCAACTCTAAGAGCTAAAATCGAAAATTGTCCAGCAGGGTTTCAGCATTTCTCAAATACGGGTGGGGACATGACGAGTGGGCCATTAGCTCGATCGGGCGGTTGGCATGGGTTTGGAGTGCGATCGCCCATTTCACAACTCTTGCTTGTTCAATACTTCGCTTTTGGAGGAGACGAAGGGCCCGCCAGAGACCAACCCTTTTTACTTTCGTCAAGAATATGTCTGCAAGCGATCGGTCAAATCTGACACACTGGCCAAGTCTAAAACTGCCTCTCCTAAATTCTCTAATTGCTCAGCGGATAACCGAGTGATGCGAGCTTGAATCTCCGACGACAGCGGCCCGACACGGCGCTCCAACAGCGACACAACTAATTGCTGTAACTGCTGCTTTCCTTGTTCGATGCCTTGTTCGATGCCTTGTTCGATACCTTGTTCGATACCTTCTGCCAGGGCTATTTTGGTAGCTAGACTAATGGAGCCACGCTGGTCTTGAATCCAGATTTCTCGCTTATCTAACTCATCTAGTTCCTGAGCATTTAGATTTGCTGTACTGGCAATTTTAAAAGCCTGTTTCAGTTCCTCTACATTTCCCAATTCTTCTGGAACAGCCTGTAAAGCTTGAGCTGTTTTCATGAAGTATATCCACTTATCTGTCAAGGTTTCTAATTCATCTAGTTCCTTGTTGAATTTTGGTAACTCCACAAACACCATCTCAAATTGATCTGCTAGATAATCTACTAAAAATGTCTTTTCTTTGAAGATAAAATGCGAAATCACTGTGTCTATGTTCTCAAACATTTTAAAATCTGTAATCGTCAGAGCAATCACAGGGTTTAACTTGCTGTAGCCACTTCCTGTGCTTAGGAATGAAAATTTAATAACCTCAGCGATGTATAATAAATAAATGAGTGAATATGAATAGGTTCATGTTTCGGTATGGATGTCAAATATTATACCTACTTGGTTCTTCTTATGTCGCCCATGATTTG
>NZ_JAIGNI010000050.1 GCF_026130175.1 Lyngbya sp. CCAP 1446/10
TTTGCCTGGACTGATTAGATTTTGCTGGCATCCATACATTCTGTTTTCCTCCTTGGTTTATATTAGCATAGTATTCGCAATTCCAGGGTAAAGTATGCCTACAAAACAACCAATACAAAAAAAAATTTGAAGGCGGTTGAAACCGCTACCGAGTTCCTCCTCATGTCTAAAGCCAGGGGCTTCCCTCTCGTTTTTTGGTGATATAATGTTTTTTGGTGCTGTAGAGAGTTGTGGCACTTATTTTGCTTGTTATTGTCTGTATTAAGGGTCAGCATTAATGGATTGTGCTTTGAACTTTAAACCCGGTCAAATTGTCAGTTTAGAATGTGGAAATGCGTGCCTGCATTCAGAGGTGATTGAAGTGGTTGAAGCACGTCAAATTTGTTGGGTGCGCCCTCTAATGTTGGTTGGATTGGTATCGGGGAAGGATTTCTCGCAAAAGTGGCCGGAAGAATACACTTTATCGGATTTGCGAGATGGTGCTGATTTGCTTTGGCCGTTGAGTTTGTTTCGGGCGGCGCTGGATACTGAGGTGATTTCGCTGTTGACTCAGTTGCAGTCTCTGGATTCTGATAAGAAGGATAGCGCGATCGCGTCTCGGCAACTTAGAGATTTTGTCGATCGAGTTTGGGCTGCTTTTCCGAGTGCTTTTAATTAGTTATTGGTTATTGGTTATTTGTAACAGGTAACAAATAACCAATAACCAATAACTAATAACTAATAACTAATTACAAAATTTTAAAATACTGCGTGAGAAAGCTCTGCCGGATCGAGATTATTATGAATAACTTCACCGTCGCGGAACCAGACCACGCGGCGAGTTTGACGCGCCACTTCCGGTTCGTGAGTCACCATCACCACAGTCATGCCGCTTTCATTAAATTCTGTAAAAATATCCATTACTTCTTGAGTGGTTTTAGTATCCAATGCACCAGTCGGTTCATCTGCAAGCAACAATACCGGACGGTTGACAATCGCGCGGGCGATGGCTACGCGCTGCTGCTGTCCTCCTGATAGTTGATTCGGTTTATTTTGCAGCCGACTTTGCAGGCCTACTTTCGTTAAAGCGTCTACGCCCCGTTCGCGTCTTTCGGCTGCGGGAATGCCTGCATAAACCATCGGTAACATGACATTTTCTAAGGCTGTTAATTGAGCTAGCAGGTGAAATTGTTGGAAGACAAAACCTAATTTTAAATTGCGAATTCCGGCTAATTCTGCTTCGGGCATTTGGGCGACATCTACGCCGTCTAGGTAGTAACTGCCGCTCGTAGGGCGATCGAGACAGCCGATAATATTCATGGCTGTAGATTTGCCAGAACCCGATGCGCCCATAATCGAGCAATATTCTCCTTGCGTGACTGTCAAACTTACGCCATTTAGGGCGCGCACTTCTAGGTCGCCAATGCCGTAAACTTTTGTTACGTCTTGCAGGCCGACGATGACGGGTTTTGAGGTGTCTTGCTGCTGGAGGTCTTGGTGGGTCTGGGTTTGTAGTTCAGGCATTTGTTTTTATGTGCGATCGACACAACGTACTACTAAGTTAACACTTCTGAGAGGTTTTGGCGGGTGGAAGGGTGATCGTTTGGACGCTTATAGGACTTACGCACGGGCGGGTCGGAAACCGGGTTTTTTCGCGAAAACAATTCGTTATAGCCAGCAAAAACGATAAAAAACCCGGTTTCTTTGGTCTTAATGAATAAGTCCTAAATTAAACAATTTGTCGCTTAAATGCGATCGGGATCGATGTTCAATTCGCGCAGTTTTGCTGCTAAACGTTCGGCTCTTTGACGTTCTTGTTCTGATATTTTAGCTGCTTGTTTTCTACGCAGACGGTTTAATTCTATCTGTTCCACAAATTCTAAATAGGAAAGAAACTTTTGTCCATTAGGTTCATAAATTTCTAACCCATCTTCGCCCAACTCAAATCGGATTCCCAATCTCGGACTTACCCATCCCCGCATCTGATCGATTACTTCTAAATTTCCTTCCATTCTTTGCCAACCGCTCAAATCTTTGTTTTCTAGCTCGTAAACGTAATATTCCTCAACTCCATAGCGATTATAAAATGAAAGTTTCTCGTCCATTTTTGTTTGAGTGTCTTTGTAAGAGCGAATCTCAAACACAAATTGAGGAGCAATATGATCTTCGCGAAATTGTAGATAGGAAAGTCTGTCACCTTTTGGTCTGCCAAAGATTACCATTGTATCCGGTGCTTGAAAGATGTCATTTCTTCCCTCAACCGGATACCACAGTAAATCTGCTGCTACAAATACGTTTGGATCTTTTTTAAACAGCGACTCGCAACCCTCTTGAATTTTGACCATTAAATCAAATTGAGTCGTACTATCTGCCATTGGTTGGCCGTCGCTGGATGGATAAATAATTTGTTCGGTCGTGACTTGCATAGTGGTTGTCTCCGAAAACTATCCGATCTTAATTATACTATTATTGGGTGATGTTTCTTGATTTACTGGGTCATCCGTTGTTGCGCGGCTGGTGACGGATATGCACCAAAGTCTATGAAGATTTGTCGCTCTCTAATCCGCTCATTGTGATTAAATTCTAGAATTCGTGCTGTTACTTCTCCAATATCTGTTTGTGGTTGAATCGCAGCTTTGTCTAAGCGAAAATGTTCTCCCCAAAAATCTCTACGCGGGTTAAAAAAACGCACCAATTCTCCAGTGCGCCAAACAATTGATCCTAAATCTGTTCCTTTCTGGAGGTTGCAGAAAACACAAGCATAGGCGAGGTTATCGGCTGTTGTTTCTCCACCATGTTTGACGCTGATGATGTGGTCAACTTGACAGCCTGATGCTCTGTCTGTCTCTGCAATGAGGCAGTATTCGCAAATGCGATCGGCACGGAGAGCAACTAAACGCCTAAGTTCGGCATTAATGTAAGGACGAGGCATAAAAAACTTACTCTTTGACGACGTGTTTGTGAGCGACTGCTTTGATAAGAGTTATCAGATGTTCTAGGATTAGATAGTTGTCTAATTCACTTTTTTCATCAGTGGTTAAACCTTCGTTATTGTGTGCATAAATTAGGTCGGCGATATGCTCTTTTGCTTCTTCGGATAGTTGAAAGTTGAGAATGCTTTCGGGAGTAGCGCCAGCAGCAAAAAACTCAACTATTTCTGCATAAGCTTGGGGGATTTTAGTGGCTACGGTCATAACTTGTTTCTCCTTTTTTTGTTTATATCACAGCTTGTCTAGTTTTGCCAATTGTTCCTCGGCAAACTTGCGGACTTGTTCATCTGGATCGTTGGCAAATCGATCGCGAAGTATTTCTAATGTTTCCGAGTCATCTTTCCACCCCCGTGGTAATTCTTGGACTGCTGTATATCGCACAGTCCAATCATCATCATATTGAGCGCATTGTTTAAGGATAGGTAAGATTTCATGATCATCTTTCCACCCACGTACTAATTCTAAAAATGCGGCAATTCGTACATTTGAATCATTATCATATTGAGCGCATTTTTTGAGAATAGGTAAGATTTCATGGTCATCTTTCCACCCACGTGCTAATTTTTGGACTGCTACTTCTCGGACATCCGAATCATCATCATATTGAGCGCGTTGTTTGAGAATATCTAAGATTTCCTGGTCATCTTGCCACTCCCGTGCTAATTCTTGAATTGCTGCTTCTCTCACATTTGAATCCTCACCATATTGAGCTAGTTGTTTGATAATAGGTAATGTTTCGCAGTCATCTTTCCACCATCTCACTAATTTTTTGACTGCTGCACTTTGCACAACGCAACCACCGCGAAATTTAGCTACTTGTTTGATGATAGGTAATGTCTCAGGATCATCTTTCCATCCGTATGCTAGTTCTTGGACTGCTAAACGCCGCACAAGGTAATCATCATTATCAGATTGAGCTATTTGTTTGAGAGTGGGTAAAGTTTCTGAGTCATTTTTCCAGCCACGTACTAATTCTTGGACTGCTGCTTGTCGCACGGCCCAATTGTCATCTTGAGATTGAGCCATTTGTTTGAGGAAAGGTAAGATTTCGGAATCATCTTTCCATCCCCATGCTAATGCTTGGATTGCGGCATATCGTACACCCCAATTTTCACCATCAGATTGAGCCAGTTGTTTGAGCCAAAGTAAGGTTTTAGGGTCATCTTTCCAAGTCAAGGCGATCGCACTTACTGCTTGAGTATGAATTTCCCTAATTAGTTCAATTTCTTTGCCATTTACATGAAAACCTATGCTATGCTCGCTGAGAGGGCACTTCGTTAACTCTTTTAAACGTTCAAGAAATTCACTATCAATCCCAGCAATAATTTTTCTATTTCTCACCTCGTTCAAACACTTTGCAGCCAAAAACAGGCTCTGACAATTTTCAAATTCCTCAGACTGTTCAATCAAAAACTCAATCAATTTCCCTGTAAACCGTCCATCAATCAATCCTGCAATCAAGCACAAAACTTCCTGCCAAGATTCATCATGCCAATGCGGGCCAAAAACCTCTGTTTTCAACTCATCTAAAGAAAGTTCTCGCGTCTTCTCAAATCTCTCTACCACTTGCGACGCACAGAAATATTCCAAGAAAGTTCGATGTATAAACCCGTAAGTATCCGCACCCAAAAAACATAAAATAAAGTTGCGCGTTCGCAGTTGATGAATGATTAACTTCGCCCGGTTTCTCGGTTGGTCAAAATCTTTATTCTTCAGATATGCTGTCAGAATATCCTCCAAATCTTCCGCACTAATAATATTGCCAGACAACCCTTCAGGTGCTGCCTGCATTTTCCAAGCAACTCGCCGCAACATTTCTTGCTTATCTTTAGCATCGATCGTTTTTGGATCGAGCCTGCTATCCTCTACTAAAGACCTTTCCACATCCCATTGATAGAGCAATACCCGCGAAGCTTGATTGTAAAGTTCTGCCCTGTCTCTCGGCAATTCTTGACTGCGATTCAAAATCGCCATAATCGTTAACAATAACGGATTTCCCGCTAAATCTTGAATCGTTGATGAATACTCTAGCGCTCTTTTCATCCGATCGCAAATTCGCACTTTTTCCCTAGCATCCGTAAAAGTCAACTCATGCCAGCGGTGCACAAAATCCTGAATCTGTGCCGGATTCAAGTCTTGGAGAATAAAGTGATGAAACTCCGCATCTTGCAACCGTTGAGGTTTGTAACCAATAATCCGAGAGGTGACAATCACTCGCACGCGCGGATACTGATTGGTAAACCGATGAATCGCCGTAATTACATCTTCTCGTTTCCCCGAATCGAAAATTTCATCTAACCCGTCGAACATCACCACAGCCTCGCCGGTTTTAAGCTTTTCCTGCAATTGATGCTGATTCAAGTCACAAATAAAACCGGAATTTTTATGGCAAAATTCCAGAAAATTCTGGCAATGTCCTAATTCCACGTTGCGAATGTAAATCCGCAATTCTATTAGCAGCGGAATCGGGAGAGATGTTACGCTATTTAAAGGCGATCGCGCCCAGGTTAATGCTAAATATTGTAACAGAGTAGATTTGCCCGAACCCGGATCGCCTAAAATCACTATGTAGGGATAATTTGACTTGTCATTGATCACATCTAACACCGAGACGATTGGCTGAGATAAATAACCGTGTCGATATTTGTCTAAATTTTCTAGTTCGATCGCGTCTAATCGATCGCAATCTTGCAACCGCCGTTGATGTTCCTTGGGAATTTCGTAAGCTTGCGGCAGAAATGACTCGTAAATTAAGCGCACATCTTGCACAATAAAAATTTGCCAAACTTTCAGCTTTTCCCGATAATCGTAGGTATTGCTATCGACGCTGCTTAAATCTAGATTGCTGTAACGTTCGCACAAAGCCTCTTGATATTGCCTCAAGTCAAAATCGGGGATAATCCCAGCTATCTCTTGAGTATTTTTCTGAATGCTATCCAGATTTTGAGCATTCAAGATATCCCGCAAATCTTTTGAGTCAAAGAGAATTTCTTGAACTTCGGCGAGATACTGATTGGCGATGGTTTGCCACTTAAATCTGGCGGGTAAAGCAGCTAAATCTAGTTGAGTCCAGGTTGTTTCGAGAATTTCTGCATCGAGGGATTCGCGATCGCTCTCAAAGCCCTTACCCAAAATTTCCTTAACTGACTTGTTGCTGATAAACTTTTTAACATCTTTAATATACAGCTTAATCTGTTCTGGGGAAAGTCCGCTGATTTTCAACTGCTGTTGTACTAACTCCAAAAACTTTTTCAGCGCTTTGCCCGCAGCGACTTGTCGCGGGTCTTTTTCGCCAAATATGACGTTTTTTAGGGAATCTTTAAAAAAATCTTTAGCAAAATCCTTCGCGCCGTCTTTGACTAATTCTTCTAAGATGGGTTTGACGATAATGCCTGCTGCTTCCGTTGCTCCCCAGAGTACCAGCCACTCGATCATAAAGCTAGCCCGAAAATAAATTTATGTTTATAATATAGCAATTATCAATGATTTGTGAAGCTCAAAAAACTTTAGGGTAATTCCAGTGCGATTGTTGTCAACCAAAATGTTAAACTCGCAGTCGGTTCTGCGTTTAACCCACAGTCCGCCAGGGGTTTAAATCCCTGCCTCATAGCGAAAGTCCTCTCAAGAGGACTGAAAAACTTATCAGTCCTATCCAAACGTCCTTTAATAAAACTAAAGAATTCATCCTTCCCTCATCAGTCCTCGACCGAGGACTTTGGCTATTAGACAGGGGTTTAAACCCCTGGCGGTCTTTTCGGTTAAAGCAATTACCAATTTTCTCAATTCCCTCATCAGCCGCCGCCTAAAAATAGTTACATTTTTATATATTTCTAGCGACTTGCTTGTGCTATACTCTAATAATGGGAGTGTGAGCAATTTTAAAATTAACGCACAGATTTCTATTATCTAATAATACCATGTCAAACGGAAGAAGTAAAGTAGTTGACCCCAAAAAAAACAAAAAATTTTTGAGATATCATTAAGAAAAGTAAAGCGTAAAATTGGTAAAATTGAGATAGGAAACTAACGATAATTATGACATACGATTACGACTTGTTTGTGATAGGTGCGGGCTCCGGCGGATTGGCTAGTTCCAAGCGCGCGGCATCCTACGGAGCGAAAGTGGCGATCGCCGAAAATGACTTAGTAGGCGGCACTTGCGTAATTCGCGGCTGTGTCCCCAAAAAACTCATGGTTTACGCCTCTACATTTTCGCACCTGTACGAAGATGCGATCGGCTACGGTTGGAGCCCAGTAGAAAGCAGTTTCGATTGGGAAAAACTCGTTACCAGCGTAGATACAGAAGTGCGGCGGCTGAGCAAACTGCACATCAGCTTCCTTGAAAAAGCTGGAGTGGAATTAATCTCAGGATACGCCAAATTTATCGACGCCCACACCGTCGAAGTTGGTGACAAAAAATACACCGCTGCTAAAATCTTAATTGCAGTCGGTGGCCAAGCTCACAGAGTCGAGATTCCTGGAATCGAACACGCCATTACTTCCCGCGAAATCTTCTTGATAAAAGAGCAGCCGAAACGGTTGGCAATTTGGGGAGGAGGTTACATCGGGGTTGAATTTGCCTGCATTATGAACGGTTTGGGAAGTCAAGTAACTCAAATCATCCGGCGGGACTTAATTTTGAATGACTTCGATGCAGAAATTCGCACTAACGTGCAGGAAGGAATGGTTAAGCACGGGATCAATTTTGTGACGGGAAGCTCGATCGCCCAAATTGAAAAAACCCCGGAAGGCTTAAAATTAACTTTGTCGGGAGAATCCGAAGAAACCTTGACAGTTGATGCGCTTTTGTGCGCTACTGGACGCTGGCCCAACTTGGAAAAATTGGGTTTGGAAAATGCGGGAGTTGAAACCGAAAAAGGTGCGATCGTAGTTACGAAAGACAGCCGCACCAGTCAACCGCACATTTTTGCCGTCGGAGATTGCACCAACCGGATTAATTTAACGCCAATTGCGATCGCCGAAGGACGCGCTTTTGCCGATACGGAATTTGGCAACAATCCGAGAGCAATTAGTTATGAAAATGTCGCATCAGCCGTATTTTCCCAGCCGGAAGCTGCTACAGTCGGTTTAACCGAAGAGCAAGCGAAAGCTAAATTTGGCGACTCTATTAAGTGCTACACAGCCAAGTTTCGACCGATGTTTCACTCTTTGACAGGTGCAGATGAAAAGATTTTTGTCAAGTTAGTTGTTGAAACTAATACTGACAGAGTTTTGGGCGTACACATGGTGGGGAAAGACGCGGGCGAGATTATTCAAGGAATGGCGATCGCTGTTAATATGGGAGCGACGAAGAAAGATTTCGACGTGACTATTGGCATTCACCCATCGACTGCTGAAGAGTTTGTGACTCTGCGGTAAAGAAAAGACGGCGGTTGAAACCGCGTCTACACAAACAATGTCCGCCTCCGCGGACTGAAGACGATCTTCAACCCGCGCACCATCCGGGTTTTGTCTGTATAGGCGCGGTTTCAACCGTACGTCCGATCTACCTGTCTGATCTACCTGCCACCTCATTAAAAAAGAATTTTAAATAATTTGAACCTTTTTCGAGATCGTCCTGTCTAAAGCCTTCAGATAACGAACAGGTGGGGGAGACTTCACAGGTGTTAGGTGTGCCAGCCAATGTTTTAACCGATGATTGTTCCGACTCCGACTTAGTTGATAAATGCTTAAAGGGCGATCGTACTTCCTTTCGATACCTTTACCAACGCTACCAACACAAAGTCAGGTCAACCCTTTACCAACTTTGTGGCCCGTCACTGCTAGACGATTTAGCACAAGAAGTATTCCTGCGGGTTTGGAAAGGATTACCCAAACTCAAGCAACAGGAAAATTTTGCTACTTGGCTTTATCGAATTACATGGAATGTGGCTTCCGACCAAAGACAAGCATTTGCTAAACAGCATTCTTTTGACTCCAAGCTCAAAAATCAAGAAACAATGGATCGAGTTATTGTCAACAATCACCGCTCCGACTTGATGCAGTTACACTATCAAGATTTAGTGCAGCAGGGACTGGAGCAACTGAGCTTTGAACACCGCAGCGTTTTGGTGTTGCACGACCTAGAAGATATCCCGCAAAAAGAAGTATCCCAAATTTTGGGACTGCCATCAGGGACTGTCAAATCTCGCGTGTTTTATGCCAGAAATGCTATGCGGCAATTTTTGCAAAAACAGGGAGTTCACGAACTATGAAGGACGGAAATAGTGACGAAAAATTAGTTAATTTTTTAAAGCAATATCGCCCAGATGTTCCGGAATCTGCCCCAGATTTTGAGCTAAAACTTTTAGCAGCAATAGACAGGAATGAGGCGACGGTAGAGTCAAATCATCTAGGAGAAGCGCGAGCGAGCGAGACTACTAAAAAGTCAAAAATCCTCCGTTTTCCCAAATGGGCTTTTCCTACTGCGATCGCTGCAAGTCTGCTAGTTTTTGGATCGGGTTATCGCGTCTTAGTTACCGCACAACATCAGAAGGATGAGGCGGCACACCTAGAAGCATTTCTGGTCAATAACTGGGAGGCTGTATTGAAGGAGCCTTCAGCGGACAACTTGCTGGAACGCTCGCCAACTGACTTGTTTAATTACGCTGTCACCCCTGACAGCGAACAGCCAACAAATAACTAATCTCAAAGAGGTAATTTTCATGTCTATTCGCCGAATTTCTGCCCTAGCAGTTTTAATGTTAACCCTCGGCACTACAGCCGCTGCGACAGCCGTTTCTGCCCCCGCCAAAGCAGAAACAATTGCCCAAAACCAGCCTCCCAATCGACCCGCTGGCAAGAAAGGCGGGCTGTTCGAGCAACTCAATTTAAGCGCTGACCAAAAGCAGAAAATGCAGGCTGTGCGCGATCGCTACAAAGACCAAGTTTCCCAGCGAATGCAAGCCGTCCGCCAAGCCAGACAAGAATTGGAAACAATGATGTCTAGTGCGACATCAAATGCCAGCCAAATGCGCGATAAAAACCGTCAAATCATGGGATTGAGACAGCAGTTAGAAGAAGCGCAATTTGAAAGTATGCTAGGAATGCGAGAAGTGCTCACCCCCGAACAGCGCAGCCAACTATCTCAAATGATGCAGCAGCGCAGGGAAGCTGCTAAAACCCGGAGGCAAAACAGCCAAAAACCGCAGTAAAATACAAGTAATTTTGAGTTAATCCTAGGGTGTGCATTGCACACCTTAATAATCCTCCTGTACGCACTGGACACCTTACTAATTAAGTTAATTGTAGGGTGGGCACTGCACACAGGAGGATTGGCTGTAAGCAGCTAGAGATCAATAGGACTTAGGCGAAAAGTGGTTTGACGCGCTAGCTATAGCGACCGGTGCGCGGTGCACACCCTACAAAAGAATTGCGTACCTTACTAATTTAAGTTAAAATAATTAGTTGGTAAATTTCATAAAATTTTCTGGATGAATCTACAAAACGATTCAACTTACATTTATTTACACGGATTTGCTTCAAGTCCAGATTCAGCTAAGGCTAAATATTTCCGATCGCACTTTTCTTCCCTAGGAATCGATCTCAAAACTCCCGATCTCAATCAAAACGATTTTTCCAGCCTCACCCTCACCCGCCAATTAAACCAAATAGAAACAGAATTTTGGCAAACCCAATCCTCCCCATCTCCGGCAGAAAATGTAAATAATCCAGGGGGAGTTACAATCATTGGGTCAAGTTTTGGCGGCTTGACAGCGGCTTGGTTGGCCCAGCGACAATTATCGGTAAAACGAATAGTTTTGTTAGCGCCGGCTTTTCAATTTCTCTCTCACTGGCTGCCGCTGTTGGGACAGCAAAAGTTAGAAAAGTGGCAGTCCGACGAGTATTTACCAGTTTATCATTATGGCGAACAGCGCTATCTGCCGCTAAATTATCAGTTTGTGGCAGATATGGCTCAATACCCTGAAGAAAAATTAATGCGGTCAGTCCCTACGTTAATTCTTCACGGCAAGCATGATACAATCATACCGATTCAAGCTAGCAGAAGTTTTGCCGCTGACCGTCCCTGGGTGCAATTAATCGAATTAGAAGACGATCATTCTTTGGGAAATGTCCTAGGGGAAATTTGGGAAGCGATGCAAAAGTTTTGCCAATTCAAAAATTAAAATTTGACCAACTTGCAAGTCTCAACAATCAAATGACTGAACAAGATTCATCGACTCGCACCTTAGCCGTTGACATTGGCGGAAGCGGCATCAAAGTTATGGTTTTGGACGCTGAAGGTGAACCTCTGACGGAACGCAGCCGTTTAGAAACGCCTCAACCGCCGAAACCGGAACCGGTACTAGAGGCGATCGCCTCTTTAGCCAGCGCACAAGGCGAATTTGACCGAGTATCCCTGGGTTTTCCCGGCGTTGTGCGTCACGGTGTCATCAAAACCGCAGTAAATTTAGATCCGTCTTGGATAGATTTTGACCTAGCAACTACCCTCAAAGATCGCTTGGGAAAACCTGTGCGAGTGGCGAATGATGCCGATATTCAAGGATTGGGATCGATCGCTGGGACGGGGGTAGAATTAGTAATTACCCTCGGCACCGGTTTCGGTTCTTCCTTATTTGTCGATGGTATTTTGGTGCCAAATCTAGAATTAGGACATCACCCGTTTCGCAAAGGGGAAACTTACGAACAGCAATTAGGGCGATCGGCATTAGATGCAATCGGCGCGAAAAGATGGAATCGCCGTCTGGAAAAAGCCCTCGTGTCTTTGCAAAATCTCTTTAATTACGATCGCCTTTATATCGGCGGTGGCAATACAAAAAAGATTGTTGTACAGTTACCATCACTGGTTAACATAGTGCCGAATGTGAGCGGTTTGTTGGGCGGCATCGCTTTGTGGCGCGATTAACATAGTCATTAGTCATTGGTCATTGGTCATTGGTCATTAGTCATTAGTCATTAGTCATTAGTCATTAGTCATTAGTCATTAGTCATTAGTCATTAGTCATTAGTCATCAGTTATTTATAGCGGTTCTCGAAAAAGTGAGGTATGCCCTATGCCCTATGCCCTATGCCCTATGCCGTTCGCGTACCTCATCTTTCTGAAAAAGGCTATATTTATTTGTGAGAATGAAGAGTTTACCAACTAGATATTAGAGACTAATGACTAATAACCCTAATAGTGTCAAACTAAATCGTAATTAGACAATCTACAATCTCAGACCCGAAATCATACTATGCTGCCTTTTATCCGCCAAGACTTAGCCGAACTTACCGCCTACACTCCCCATCCGGGCGGCGCATCAACAGAATCGGCGCACTCCGAAAGTGTAATCGATCGCCTAGACACCAACGAATGCCCCTACGACTTACCAGAAGAATTAAAACAAAAGCTAGCTTGGACTTACCAGCAGTTAATTGAAACAAATCGCTATCCCGACGGAGGCCACGCAGCACTCAAACAGGCGATCGCCCAATACGTCAACGAATCATCTCAAAATATCTGCCCAGAGGGCGTTACACAGCCAAAAACCGCCATTACAGCCGACAATATTTCTGTCGGCAACGGTTCCGACGAACTAATTCGATCGCTCTTAATTGCAACCTGTCTGGGTGGCCAAGGCTCAATTTTAGTCGCCAATCCCACCTTTTCGATGTATGGAATTATCGCCCAAACCCTCGGCATTCCCGTTGTCAGTGTTGCCCGACAAGAGGATAATTTTGAAATTGATATTGAGGCGGCAAAAAGAGCGATCCTCTCCGAGGGCTGCGCTAACGACCAAAATCAAAATCCCCCCGTGCGCGTCGTCTTTGTCGTCCATCCCAATTCCCCCACCGCCAATGCTTTAACAACCAATGAAATAGAATGGTTGTCAAGTTTGCCCGAAGATATTTTAGTAGTAATTGACGAAGCCTATTTTGAATTCAGTCAAAATACTTTAGCAGACAGATTGCACCAACACTCGAATTGGATAATTTTGCGAACATTTTCCAAAGCATTTCGACTAGCATCAATGAGAGTCGGATATGCGATCGCCCATCCCGAACTCACAGCCACCTTAGAAAAAATCCGCCTCCCCTACAACCTTCCCACTTTCTCGCAAACCGCGGCCGAGTTTGCCCTAGCGCAGCGGCAGTTATTGCTAGCAGTAATTCCCGAAATCATTGCAGAAAGAGCCAAATTAATTGCAGCCCTAACTCAGTATCAAAAATTGCAAGTTTGGCCAAGTGCGGCGAACTTCGTTTATCTGCGGGTTAAATCGGTTGAGGGCGAATCGGCAGAAAAGGCACACCAACAAATCATGCAGCAGCTAAAAGCTAGAGGTACTTTGATTCGGCACACAGGCGGAGGTTTGCGAATTACGGTAGGGAGTCCCGATGAAAATCAGCGAACTTGCGATCGCATTGCAGAAATTTTTGACAACTCATAATATTCGGTATCCAGTTTTTGCTTAACACAAAAATAACTTTGGAGAAGATATATATGCTTAAAGGAAAGGTTTTACGGGTTGCTCGTCCAACTGATTGCCTTGATCAAGTTGTTCATTTCTACACAGAGGGTTTAGGGCTGCAAATCCTCGATAGTTTTGAAAACCATGAAGGTTTTGACGGAGTAATGGTTGGGATGCCAGGAGAAAGCCACCACCTTGAATTCATCCATCAACGGGGACATATTGTAGGTGGCGCTCCAACTCAAGACAATATTATTGTCTTTTACCTTCCTAACCAACAAGAATGGCAGCAGGCTGTTGAGCGAATGAAAGCAATTGGATTTGAGCCTGTAAACTCATACAACCCCTACTGGGACAAAAATGGAGTGACTTTTGAAGACCCAGATGGCTATCGAGTCGTTTTGCAAAATGCCGAGTGGAGCTTGTAGCAGCGCGCCGCATCAGGTATGTACACCAATTTATAACTCATCATTTCCTTGTCTGGCCGCGCGAATAGTTTGGGGAAATACGCCTACTAAAAGTGCCAAAGCTTCATCGGGAATTTGTGCCACTGTTTCCCCATCAAAATATTGTTCAAACTGAGTTAAAATCATTTGTGCCCGTTCCAAAGCTACAGGCTTTGCCGTTAACTGTTCCGTTAACCGCACCCAATGCCGCCGAATTTCAAAAGCTTTCTGTTTTTCTTCGGGAGATTGAGGACAAACCAAACAAAAATCCCCCACCGGAATCGCCCGCACAGAATCAACATCAAAAGCACCGCCAACCGCAGCCCCCGGCCCGGCAAACTCTGCGTGAAAGCGTTTAATCAAAATTAGACCGTTCCGGCGACGGCTATCTACCATCAACAGCTTGCCGCTGTTGATTTCTGCGAGAATGTCAGAGGAGTGGGGGTGTTCATTCAAATCTGTGCCAAGGTTTCGATGTCCCAAGTCCGGGTCAGCAGAAAGGTGGGCTCGGACAATACCGCTAGAGTTAAAATCAGAACTGGATGAAATCTCAAATCTGCGATACTCCAGCGATCGATCGAGATTATTCATTTAAACTTATAAATTAATACTGTCACAAGGTGGTAGCTTGAGCGCGATCGAATATCAAATGCAGGTAGAACAAGTAGTAGACACCCTGAAAGCGGATCTCCCGACGCTGTTTGAGAAAGACATCTCCTACGACATCTACACAAAAGCCATCTATTTTCAAGATCCAGTCAACAAATTTAAAGGAAAAATCAACTACCGCATTATCTTTTGGACTTTGCGATTTCACGGCCAGCTATTTTTTAACGAGATTTACTTCGACCTCCACGACGTAAGCCAGACAGCCCCTGATACTATTGTGGCAAATTGGACTGTGCACGGGACACTGCGCGTACCCTGGAAAGCTCAGATTTTCTTTAACGGCTACTCTACCTACAAAATGGATGAGGACGGCTTAATTTACCAACATATCGACACTTGGGACAGAAATCCCGGAGAAATTTTAAAGCAGTTTTTCCGTAAGGGCAGCGTTGTCTTCAAATAGTAGCAGGGGACTGCACATAAACCGTAGGATTTTCCATCGTAAACACAATACCGTGGACTGCAAGAGATTTAGCAATTTCAGCACTTGCTAACTCTAGTAGGCGTTTACGCACCTCGATCGCATTATCCTGAGAGCCTAAAATTGCCAAACTCACCCTTAATCTTTTTCCCGATCCATCGGCGAGAGCAATATTTGTGCTGTTAGGATCGATTCCTGATAAAAAAGCAATTTTTTCCATGATAGCTTGCTGCACTAGGGCATATTCTCGTTCTCCTAAAGCACTTGCAAAGTCCATATACAGTAACACCATAATTTTTTTGGCAAGAGTAACGTTTTCAATTTCTACACTGACTAAGATAGAGTTGGGCATCACAATAATTGTACCCGTACCGAGGGAACGAATTTTTGTCGATCGCAAGCCAATACTTTCTACTTTCCCCAAATCTCCAGCGGGTAGACGGATATAGTCACCAGTAACAAAAGGGCGATCTAAATACAATACTAAAGTAGCAATGAGTTGTTCAAGAATTTTTTGGGCAGCAAAGGCGACGGCTAAACCAACTAACCCCAAACTAGCAACCAAACCAATCAAGTCAAAGTTTACGCTGCGGGCAAATGCCACCAGTGCTACAATAAAGATAAAGACATTAAACACAGTCTCAAATACTAAAATTGCATCATCGCTACTGGGATTAAATTTCCCCCCAAACTTCAATCCATAGGTACGCAGGTAGCGGCTAGTAAGTTTTGTGGATAACCAATACAAACAGCCAACTACAAATAAATTAGCAATCGGTTTGAGCAGCCCATACACAACTGGTACTAATGTTTCCAGTAAGTTCAGAGACCAACTGATACAAATACAGAGGACTGAAAATTGCACAAGGCGATCGCTCGGTTGAACAATTTCCAGATAAATATTTTCTGCTGATTGGATATCTAGCTTTTTGATGGCAAATCTCAGTAAGGCTGGAGCGTATTGACTAAATACAAAAGACCCTCCTAATGCTCCTAAAAATATCAGCCACTGGGGCTGAGAAAATGGGGAAACAATCTGATAACGAATACTTCGCAATACCGGGAACCATTCCGAACTCACTAGGACGATCGCTAACCAGGCCAAACCAAAAAAAACCTTTGTAAAAATACCAGTTTCCCACTTAGCTATTTTGGCGACAATTACCAACAAAAAGCGCAATATTATAATAATTCCTATGCCAATTAAAATCCACAAACTTCGCTGTAAAATGTATTGTGAAGTTCGTTCTTTTTTAGCCTTAGCGACCGCCTTTTCTAGAATATTTTCCCATTCCTTAGCTTGTTGAGACAAAGAAAAGTTTGGTAAAACATCGTTGGCTGTAACTGTCAACAGGTAATTCTTGTTTAAAGAAATTGAGGTAGCGCTTGTATTAGGATCGTTACGCACATCGAAATTTATGACTTTATCATTAGAGATCGCATCAGCCAGTAAATTATTGGCAAATTCGGTACGATCTAATGCTGAAAACCGATCGACAGGTTGCAAATAAAATAGCGGAATGCCATCAACTACTACAGGAGAATGAGGGCCGTCAGCACTTAGAGAAAAACTCATCGGAAAAGTCGCCAAAAACAAAGCCATTACAAATAAGAAGATTAGCTTCATTGGTCGCTTAAATAGGAATTGGAGCATCCACATAAATCGTTGGTTGGTTAATGGTAAAAGAAATATGATGTTTTTGGAGTTGTTTGGTGATTTGTTGGGTAGTTAGATCCAGCAATTGCCGCCTCAAGTCCATAGATAATTCATTAGAACCCAAAATGAAAAAAGAAATTTGGGCTTGGTTGTTACTGAAAGAAACCTCCGTGCTGCGCCAGTCTAAACCAAAAATGTCCATCGTGCTCTCCATCACGGTTTGGCGGATTAGTGCTTGCTCCTGAGCAGATACCTGTTCGGGAAACTCTAGCATCATAATCGACATGACTTTCTTGGCGCTTGTATAGTTCTCTATGGTAACTTCTGTCAGGTAATTATTAGGAATAACTGTGAGAGTACCTTTACCAGAGGTACGAATTTTTGTTGACCTTAAACCAATACTTTCTACTCGTCCAAAAGTGCCTTGTTTGCCCATAGGCCCGTCGGATAAACCAATATAGTCTCCAACTTGAAAAGGGCGATCGAGAGTTAATACAATTCCTCCTAAAAATTGTTCTAAAGTTTTCTGAGCAGCAAAGGCAATAGCAACACCTCCAATCCCCAAGCTAGCAAGTATGCCTCCAACATTGATATTATGGCTAATGCAAAAGACTAAAATTATTATTACAGCGATCGCAAAATCTCCCAGATAGCGAATTAAAAAGATAGACTCGCCTCTTACTTTAGGGTTGGAGTCAAAGGTTGCGCCTAAAATTGTGCTATTAAAAACTTCTCGAAATAAACTTGACACTAGCCAACCGGCAGAGAAAGTGATGCCGGCACTAAAACAAAACTCCATCAATTTTAGCCATTGAGTGTGAGGGATTACAACTAACATGACTTCCATCGCCGACAGAGTTAATAATATTAAAATTAGGTTTCTAGATGCAAGCAATACACCAATATAAGTTTTTGTCAATAAGCTTGGGGCAAACCAAGCTAATATTAATCTCAAGGTTGGGATCGCTATCATTCCAGCTAATCCCCCAATCCCTCCGGCTAGAAAAATCAGGATAACTTGCAAAAAGCGATCGCCATTATTTAAAGGCAGTTGTGCGAACATAAATAGCGCATTAATTGTTGTTGTCATGGTCAAACTAACTGTATTATAATAAATAGTTGACAGTTGACAGTTGACAGTTGCTATTAGTGCGAGCTTAAAATCTCGCGAATCTAGTCATTAGTCATTAGTCATTAGGAAGAAAAAAGAAGCAAGAAGGAATAATTTAGTTTAAGTTATTTAGGGGCAACTGAGTTATTTTCCGACTTGAGTAAAGTGTTTCGTAAGGTTGCCTCTAGTTGCGGTGATAAAGTCAAAGGGATGCTCCCAGAGCGGAGGTGCAGATCTCGTTGAGGAAACGGAATTTCGATTTCACGCTCTCGAAACAGTTCTTCAATACGGAACAATAAATCACTTTTGACGCGATACTGTACCATTGGTTCAGCAATCCACACCCGGAGTTCAAAATTAAAGGAACTCTCACCAAAACCCAAGAAACAAACAATCGGTTCTGGAGTATTCAATACATCAGAATGCCCCTTCGGAGCTTTGAGCAGCGCTGCCTTAACTTCACTGATATCACAGCCGTAGGCAACATTAACCGGAATTCTGATCCGCGAAACAGCATTCTCGTAGTTCCAGTTAGTTACCTCATCCTCTAAGAAACGGGAATTTGGCAAAATAATGGAAACTTGATCGAGGTTGCGAAGCACTGTACTGCGAGCGCCAATTCGGACAACAGTGCCTTCAATTTTACCTACACTCACAAAATCGCCTACCCGAATCGGACGTTCAAACAGCAAAATCAGACCGCTACCAAAGTTTTTAGCGATGTCCTGCAACCCAAAACCGATACCAACTCCCAACGCACTAAAGATTATTGTTAGAGAACTCAAATCGATTCCCCATACTTGCACCAAAACGATCGTTCCCAGAACAATCAGCAAGTATTTGGAAATCACAGCAACAGCTTCTTGACTCCCTCGACTGATGCGGGTGACTTGCAAAATTCGCAGTTTAAAGAAATTTGAAATAGTACCGCTCAGGGCGACCCATCCTAGGATGAGAGCAGCTAAAAACAACAGATCAGTGACGGAGTAATTGTTGCGCCCTACAGAGAGCGATCGAGAAATGAAACTGGTTATTAAACCGCTGGTCAGAGTGTAACTCCAACTCCGACTTATTGGAAACAAATTGGTAATGTAAAGGACGGTGGCAATCCAAAGCGCAGTCCTAGCTGCAAGCAAAGTCAAGATCAATAATAAGTTCAAAGATTTGGGGGAGTCAGCAACCGCAGCTTCTGCTGTTGATGGCTCTACAAATCGCTGGATAATTGCTTGTTTTACCGATCGCCACAGCCATCCCAATCCTTTGTGAAGGGCGATCGCCAGCACTACAATCGCCATTGTCAGCAGCAGCATATTTTTGATAAATTCGGCGCTTTTTTCTTCTTGAGCTTGCTGCAAAGCTTGACGGAGTTGTTCAGCCCAAAGATTAGCTTGTTCGGTAAGCGTGCGAGTTTCTTGCAGATCCGATTGAGTCACTGTCAGCAAGTATTTGCCATTAACCAGAATGGTGGGGTATTGATTGCGAACTTCTGTTGTGACTTCAACTGTTTCTTGAGATTGCTCAATTTGTTTGAGTCGCAAATTGAGCAAATCGGCACGTTCGACGGCTGTTAATGAGTCAGCATCGCTGACGCTAAAAAGCGGACGACCATCTACTACAATAGATGTCGCCGTCCGAGCGGCTTGAACGGGCCCAGCTAGCAAAATTATGGTCAGCGCCAAGGCTGTGATGATTCCCAGTATTTGGTAACGAACAGATGAAAATTGCCGACGATTTAACATATTTTACCGATTTCAATGCTTCACTTCTGATATTCCGCGATGCTACGCTTCTAATACACCTCACCGCAAAGCAAGTTTTTGAACAAGCTGGATGCCCGTTTTACAAGAATCATTGGAGAGATATAAGGGAATTGCAAGAGGTCTATTGATGACAAAGCCCATGAGTGCAACCATCAGAAGGATTAACGGCGCGGCAGTGCTTGAGGAATACCCAGCCAGCGCACTTTTGTACTTGATACTCAGATTACTTTTGCATTATAACGGCTTGAACTGATTCAGTTACCCGTTCAGTTCCCTTAACACTGTTAGGAATGGCAATTAAATAACTTGAGCGATTCGCTAATTACTCCCCTATATTCTCAACTCCCAAAAATAGAGACAGTTCTTGATTTAAGCGACCCGATCGCACAAACTCAGCATAGGTGTCAGCCTCGATCGCCAGCAACTCCGCTCGAATTTGCTCAGCAATAAACGTACTGAGATCCGGATATTCATCTTGAAGCCGATCGACCTCCGCCTCAATCCTCATTAACTCGCCCTTAACCAGCGATTCTTGATACTCATAAAACTCCCGATCGATCCCCGGCTGTTCCTCCATCTCAGCCAACCGTTGCAACACCCTACCCAGGGCGGCCCGACGCGCGATCGCCTCCAAATACTCCGCGCGCATCGGCCCATCCCCCAGCAGATCCAGTTTTTTCAGAACAGGCTGAATAGTCAGTCCCTGTACCAATAAAGTAAACAACACCGTCCCAAAAACCGTCGCAATCACCACCTCCCGGCCCGGTAAACCTTCAGGTACGCTCAAAGCCAAAGCCACCGACACCGCACCCCGTAGCCCTCCCCACCACAGCACCGTTTGCTCCTGTAGTGGAATGGCGGATGCCGCAAAACGGTTGCTGAGACTCCCCAGTCCGTAAATGGCGATCGCCCGCGTTACAATCACCGCCACAATCGTCACCGCGATCGCATCCAAATTTTCGCCCAAACTCCCAAACCGAATCTGATCCCCAATCAGCAAAAACACAATCGAATTCACAAAAAAAGCTAAAAATTCCCAAAACTCACTCACAATAATCCGAGTGCGAGGATTCATCCCGATGCGAGAACCAAAATTGCCCAAAATTAGCCCCGTCGTGACCACCCCAATCACCCCCGATCCGCCCAAATCCTCCGCAATCAAATAAGTACCGTAGGCCGAAACCAACGTCAGAGACTGCTCCACCAGAGGTAAATCGAACCGCTGCGTCAGATAAGAAATCGCAAACCCGATCAGCCCGCCAACCCCCAGCCCAATCCCCACCACGGTTATCAACTGAAGCGCGATCGGCCCCGGCGATAACTTAGCAGTTCCCTGAGCAAAAGCAGCCAGAAATCCAAACGCTACAACCGCCATTCCGTCATTAAACAAACTTTCGCCTTCCATCAAAGTGCTGAGACGCTTCTCAACCCCCAACTCCCGAAACAAAGCCGTCACCGAAACCGGATCGGTAGCTGAAAGAGTAGCCCCAATCATCAGCGCAGTTCCCAAAGAAAGACCGGCAAATTGATTCAAACCAATTGCCACACCAGCAATGGAAATCAGCACACCGAAAACAGCATAAAGACAAATAGGAATTAAATCCTGTTTTAAACTCGACCACTTCAAATTCCAAGCAGCTTCAAACAGCAGGGGTGGCAGAAAAATCAACAGAATCAATTCAGGCGAAAGATTCACCAATCGCACATCGACCAAAGCTAGCCCAGCTCCCACAATTACTAGCAGCAGCGTATAGGGAATTCGGCGCAACCAACTAACAATTTGTGGCAGAGTTGCCACACTCAAAGACACTGAAAGCACCAGTAAAAATTGCTTCAAATTGTCTTCAATTCCGACTTCTTGTAGACTCGTTTCTATCATTTAAAAAAATTCCTATTTGTAATGATCGGATTGCATAGACAGATTGGTTCGTAGTGCGGACTTTAGTCCGTTCTCTTGTCGCCGACTGAAGTCCCCACTACTAACAGATTGGTTCGTAGTGCGGACTTTAGTCCGCTGTCTTGTCGCGGACTGAAGTCCGCACTACGAACCGTCTTTTCGACACCAGTGTTAAAAACATTCAGCGCGTCAATTCTCCTTCGACTGAATCCTGCTGAACAGAAGGTGAGGAATTTTGGGGCGTTTTTTGGAGAACTGTTTTCAACTGGACAATTGGTTGAGTTGCAGTTGCAGTTTTAGTAATATAGCGATCGGGCTTAATTTGCCATTTTGTTTGCAAATAATTGCGAACCGCCACCGATCGCCCGATCGCCGGCGTTCCAACTTCCGAGGGCGCTTGGCCGGAACTCATTTCAATCTGCAATTTAGGATTTTGCTGTACCGTCTTACCCAGTCGATCGAGCAATTGAACTTGATTTGCTGCAATTTGAGCTTGATTTAGCGCAAAAGTAACCGTTCCAGCGATCGGCGCAATCCGATTGAAATTGACCTCCGCTGTCGGGTAATTTAATTGACTGCGGATATCCTCCACCAGCAGCGCTTGGCCGTCGCGATCGAGATCCCGCGGACTAAAGTAAGCAATCTGAATCCTTAACGGCGTCACCTGGCTCGTAATCGCCTGATAACTGATCAATTGAGCCGGGAGAGGCAAAATCAGAGAATCAAGGGCAGACTCCACAGCGTTCAAAAAACTCGATTGCAATTGGGCAACCGTCGGAGGAGGCTCCGGCTTGATTGTTTTTTCAGAAACCTTTGTTGCTAACAGCTCGCTAGAAGCTATAGGAATTTGAATCAGATTCAGAGAAATTGACTCCAACGGCCTCCCCAGCTTCGCTGACAGCAATTGCTTGTATTGCTCTCGTTCCGCTTCCGTGTAAACCTGGCTAGTAACCACCTGAAGTTGAGCGACCAATTTACGCTTTTGTTCTCGAAACGAAAGTTGACTGATGTACGATCGCACTTTGCCATCAGCAAAGTTACCAAAGTTTTTTTGCCAGATTTCTGTAGCGTTATTACGCAGTTGATTTTCTTGCTGCTTGCGAGAGATTTCGTCGCTAAGTTGATTGTAAGATTGATATAGAGGAATCGAAGTCAATGAAATAGTCATCAAAATCAGCAGCAGGCGACTTGGCAAACTACCGATGCGCTTCAATCGTTCCGACGCCGGAATTCGAGCGACCAACGACTGCATCCAAATGCTTTCTCCATTGGTTTCCCGCCACAAACGCACTCGCTCGCGCACCGGAAAACTATCAATGTGCAGAACCAAAAACACCAGCATCGCCATAAACGTAATAGCGACTAAGTTGGTAAAAAACAGCAGCCCTCCCCCCCGCGCCACCGCCAACCCGCTTCCAGGACTCACACTCACCGCCGTTGCAATACCATAACCCACAACACAAAGCGGCGGCATCAGCGCCACTGCGATCGAAACCCCCGGAATAGACGTAACAACCCCCTTAGCCTCCTTGCAAATAGCCACCGCCCCCACAGCCCCAGAAAACAGCGCAATCACTAAATCCAGCAAATTTGGCTGAGTTCTCGCCAGAATTTCGTCGGTCATTTCCTGAAATGGCAAAATCAATACCAACACAACCGCAAAGGAAATAGCTAGCCCGCAGCTCAAAATTAAATTAACAAGAGCCCGCAGCGCCAAAATCGCATCCCCAGCAGCCAAAGCCAGCCCGTTTGCCAAAATACTCCCCATTAAAGGTGAAATCAGCATCGCGCCAATGATGACGGCCGGACTATTCAACACCAGTCCCAGGGTAGCAATCCCAGCAGAAAATAACACTTGAATCCAATAGCTGGCATCTGTCAGCGTCACCGATTGAGCAATGTCCAAATAGACTTGTTCTTTGCGAAGGGTGCTCACCCCTAAATTCTGAGCAAACCAGCGTCTCAACCGAGAGAACTGCGCTAATATCTTTAGGCGCTGCATTACATATCCTGAGAAAACAATAGATATTTTTCAATAACCTAGTGTAGTGCATTGATGCCTGTCTTTGTGGTGGGAGCATCAACAAGAGGCAGTTTGTGTAGGTTGGGTTGAGAGGAACTGAGATATTGCACTATTTTCAATAAACTTATAAAAACCGGGAATAAGACCAAATATCTAAGTTTTTATCCTAAATTTTTAATCCTATTTCCAGTTTTTGTTTGTTGTGCAAGATGTCATATCGTTTCCGGTTGCATCGCAATTATTCGCCAAAATGAGGAGACGGCAGTGCCGTGTCCCTACAAGATTATTTTGGGTAGGGACACGGCATTGCCGTCTCCTCCATATCATTCCGTTGTTACCGGAATTGATATCAGGAGAAACGAATCCTACGTTTCACTTTGCCCAGCAATCTCATCAATCAGAAATCTTGGATCAATATCAGAAACCGGGTTTTTAACTTCAATATTTGGTTTTCCATAAATTAGGTCAAAAACCCGGTTTCTTTGGTTTCAAATGTCTAAAGCACTAATTAGCTGAACCGAGAATTAAACCCGATCGCGCCGGCAGACTCAATTCTAACTGCCGAGTTTCCCCTTCACCTTTCCAAACAAATTCTCCTTTACCGAACAGCAATTTCTCGTGAGGAGATTTCAAACTGGGAGTCTCAAAACTCAGCTTTACCTCTTGAGTTGCCACATTCACAGCCACAATTATTTCCTCATCCTCCAAAATTCGGGCAAAAACGTAAACCGTGCCTTCAGCAAACAGAATTTTGTAAGTCCCAGTGCGGAGGGCGGCGTATTTGTGGCGCAAAGCTATCAACTGCTTGTGATAGTCTAAAACATCAAGTTCCCAGTGAGCATTTAAGGGAAAACTGCGGCGAGAATCAGGATCTAAAGCACCGGGTAAACCAACTTCATCACCGTAATAAATGCTGGGAGCTCCGGGATAAGTTAACAGCAGCAAAGTCGCAATTTCTACACTAGCTCGATCGTCTCCAGAAATTGACAGCAACCTCGCAGTATCGTGACTGGCCAACAAATTTAGTTGAGTTAGCTGTATTTCCCACGGATATAATTCCAAAACTTCCTGAATCTTCTCGCCGTACTGCTTGGCAAACAGCGCCGGATAGGGGTAATAAGAGCGACCTTCTAATTGGTTCAGATCTACTCGATCGCCGGCAGCAAAAGCAATAGTCGGCGCAGCAAACAGATAATTCATCACTCCGTCAAATTGACTGCCGTCGAGCCATTCTCTGGCATCTTCCCAAACTTCGCCGACAATGTAAGCTTCAGGATTAACCGCTTTCACTCGATCGCGAAATTCCTGCCAAAATCCCTCTGTTTTAATTTCAAAAGGAACGTCCAGCCGCCAGCCGTCAACGCCGAATTTAATCCAATATTCGGCGATTTCCATGATATATTCTCGCACTTCAGGATTGTCGTGATTGAATACAGGTAGCGCTCGATTGCCGTCCCAACCGGCATAATTAGCTGGGAAATTGCCGTCGTAGGCGGATAGCGGCCAGCCTTCAATTTGAAACCAATCGAGCCAAGGAGAATGGGGCCCGTTTTCCAGGATGTCGTGAAAGAAGAAAAAGCCGCGGCTGGCGTGGTTGAATACGCCGTCGAGGACGATTTTGATGTCGCGAGCGTGGGCGGCGTCTAGAAGCTCTTTAAATGCTGGATTCCCGCCCAACACTGGATCGACTTGATAGTAGTCGTGGGTGTGGTAGCGGTGATTGCTCGCTGACTGAAATATCGGGGTGAAATAGATCGCGTTTATGCCTAAGTCTTGCAAGTAGTCTAGCTGTTCCATAACGCCCCACAAGTCGCCGCCCTTGTAGCCTTGGAGGGTGGGGGATTCGTGCCATTCTTCCCACATGAAGTTTTGCAGCAGGCGTTTGCGGGGCTGTTTGCTTTTTGCGAAGCGATCGGGGAATATTTGGTAGAATACGGCGTGTTTAACCCAGTCTGGCGTTTGGATTTGCATACAATTTTCCTGTCTTTTACGGCTTAGGCTACAGTATCAGAGGTTTCTAGTGGATCTAGCTTTTGGTAGAGAATAGACACGGCTTGTCAAGTTTGGTCGATCGACCGATCGCCAAATATCACACAAATTTGCAGTCTATCCAAAATTTAAAACAGATTCTACCCTATAACTCGATCGTCGCGACGGGTGGCGCTTCCTGACTGCTGTGGAGTTGGACTCGCCTGTGAGAAGAGGAGCGCCAGCAAAAACCACGGGATCAAACTCAAGCATAACAAGAGCGCTCTTGACAAAGTGCGATCGGTCTACAACAAAAACAATAAGTGCGATCGAGGCTCGATCGAGAAATTGACCGAAGAGCGGGGCGCCGTGCCCCCGCATTCATGCGTGGGGTCGAGCCTGCTGCGACTTCAGTCGCCGTTGAGAGCAATGCCACGGCTTTAGCCGCATTGTGCGCTACAAATTGGCACTTTATGTTAAAATAATATTGGCGTAAAATACCCCCTCTAGGCTCAAGACACGTTGAAACAGCAAGGCGTGAGAGCAGGCGTAGAGAAAGCTGCAAGGGCAATGGTGAAAGTCCAACCTGGAAGCAAAAACAAACCAATTCATTTTCATTTACTCAGTCGCGGAAGGACATTCCGAGACTTAAAACGGACGTGGAGGCGATGTCAGACTACTTTTAAACGTAGCAATCTCCGATGAATCGTCAACCCCATTCGGCGACCATTCTCCTATTTATATGTTGTGGCGTCGTGAGGAATCCCCGTGGCTTTAGCCCTGGGGAGGATGTCAAATAACGGGGAATTAACCCAGACAACTTGTAATTAACAACCAAAACCCCGAACCTTATTCTTTCAATAAACTGCCCTTAATTTATTGATGAGTATTTTAACTCACAACTCAAAACTTTTTTAAATATCCATTATTCCTTGATGAGTATTTTAACTCAAAACTCAAAACTCATAACTCCAGTCCCAGAAGCACTCCAACTCTGATCAACCTGGTTTTTTAAGTTTTGTTGAGGGTTTGAACGAAGTATTTGGATTAAACAACCCGGTTTCTGCGCAAGCGACTGAACTCCTCACTCAAAACTTCCTCCTTCCCCCCCTTGTCAAGAAGCCCTCACCATCGGACACTGGACTTGGAGAGTTAATAGATCCTAGGGAGAAAGTTCCTTGAAAAGAGTCTTAGCCATCATCCTCGGTGGCGGTGTCGGCACCCGCCTTTACCCCCTAACCAAACTGCGAGCCAAACCCGCAGTTCCCCTCGCAGGCAAATATCGCCTCATCGATATTCCTGTCAGCAACTGCATCAACTCCGAAATAGTCAAAATCTACGTTCTCACCCAGTTCAACTCGGCATCCCTCAACCGCCACATCTCTCGTACCTACCAGTTTTCTGGCTTTACCGAGGGATTTGTCGAAGTGCTCGCCGCCCAGCAAACCCAGGAAAACCCCAACTGGTTTCAAGGGACAGCAGACGCAGTTCGCCAATATCTCTCGCTGCTAGAACAGTGGGATGTTGACGAATACTTGATTCTTTCAGGCGACCACCTCTACCGCATGGACTACGAGAAGTTTGTGAAGAGACACCGAGAAACCAACGCCGATATCACTCTCTCGGTTTTACCAATGGACGAGAAGCGGGCCTCGGATTTTGGTTTGACAAAAATCGACGACAACGGCCGCATTACTTCTTTCAGCGAAAAGCCAAAAGGCGATGCGCTCAAACAAATGCAGGTGGATACTACTAAACTGGGACTGACAGCGCAGCAGGCTCAAGAAAATCCTTACATTGCTTCGATGGGGATTTATGTCTTCAAAAAAGAAGTTTTGATTAAACTCCTGAAAGAATCTCCAAACCAAACTGATTTTGGTAAAGAGATTATTCCGAATTCTTCAAAAAATCATAACGTTCAAGCTTATTTGTTTGACGATTACTGGGAAGATATCGGAACCATTGAGGCTTTTTACGATGCTAACTTGGCGCTGACAAAACAGCCTAAGCCTCCTTTCAGTTTCTACGATGAAAAGGCGCCGATTTACACTCGCCCGCGTTTCTTGCCGCCAACTAAGCTTTTGGATACTCACATCACCGAATCGATTATTGCTGAAGGCTGCATTCTCAAGCAGTGCCGCATCGACCATTCTGTGTTGGGAGTTCGATCGCGCATTGAAGCTGGATGTACGATTCAAGATACCCTGGTTATGGGTGCTGACTTCTACGAACCAGACGCTGAACGGCATTCGAGTTTAGACAATGGCGGAGTTCCCCTCGGTATCGGCCCAGATACTACAATTCGCCGCGCGATTGTGGATAAAAATGCCCGCATCGGCCGCAATGTTCAAATCATTAATAAAGACCGAGTGGAAGAAGCTAACCGCGAAAACCAAGGTTTTTATATCCGCAGCGGCATTGTCGTAGTCCTGAAAAATGCCACGATTCTTGATGGAACTATCATTTAGTTATTAGTCATTCGTCATTAGTTGTCAGTCATTAGTTTTTTAAGTTAAAATCTGTTACCTGCTTTTCAAGTGACTGATGATAAATAACTAAATTAGTGGCAGATTACCGATGACTGATGACTGATGACTGATGACTGATGACGCAATTATTTTTTGAGTTCATTAAGCTGTCGCGCATTTGAATGGTATATTTGGAACGGCGTCGGAGCAACGTACCACAAGAGTTTTATTAATTTTTCACACACAATTTAAATGTAGAACAGCTTATTAATGGCAACTTCTGGTGCAAGGCTGTCGAAATACTTGGCTTTATTCAAACTCAGGCGCATTAATAAGGGACAGTCTCTGTTACGGTCTGCGGTGATACAGATATGTTCGATCGCCTGCGTCGGGCCGATAGCTTCTGATTATTGTATTTGCGATCGTAGCACGACTGACAAATGCGCTGCCCGTTTCTGAGTACAACACAACTCTCGGAATTTTCTTTCCAATCGTCGCAGCAGCCGCAAGGCCAACTTAGCAAATAATTCATGGTAGCTGCACTCTCGTAACGTTAATAACTTATTGAGCTACCATCCTATCTTAATTTTTCTAAAAGTGTGTGTTCTAGTTAACAAAAAGCAGAGAGATTATGTTATATTTTTGTGACATAAATCTATGCAGAGGCTTTCAAAATAAATAGTATAGCACCAGTCTGGGGAGGAAAAGATATCTCGAAGGGTTGTTGAATTACTGCGCACTTTAGGGTATAATTGAGTCAAAATTTAGGTAGCAGATTGGACTGGAGTTGCTGATGAGAACGTGCTAGGATTTGCATTGGGTGAAAAGCTAGAGAAGAAAAGTTCGATCGCACCGCGCACCCCAAAAAAAGATCGATCGCCAGGGCCAGTCAACCCAACGGGCGATCGCACAACCGCAGCAGCTTTCTCCGGCCCGCCTCAACTCTCATCTAATCTCGCAGCCACACCAAAATCGCGAAGACGCACAACTCGTCAAAATCTCCAACAGCAGCGGGGTGCGGAAATTGCGATGTCCCGCAAAGCAACAACCGAACTCGATCGAGTCCAAACCTTTGATAACCTATAATTTGAAGAAGGAAGAAGGAAGAAGGAAGAGGGAAGAGGGAAGAAGGAAGAGGTGCAACGCGAGAACGTCCTTACTGTCGGGTGCGGTTGCTATAATTCGCCATCCTGCTAATTTGGGATTTATTCTTTCTAACAACTAACAACTAACAACTAACAACTAACAACTAGCAACTAACAACTAACAACTAACAACTAACAACTAACAACTAATAACTAATAAAGAGAGGATTACTTAATGGCTGCAACAGATTTTAAAGACTATTACGCTATTTTGGGACTCAACAAAACCACCAGCGCTGATGAAATTAAAAAAACTTTCCGCAAACTAGCCCGCAAATATCACCCGGATATGAATCCAGGGAACAAAGAAGCCGAAGCTCGTTTTAAAGAAGTAAACGAAGCTTACGAAGTGCTTTCCGACCCAGAAAAACGCCAAAAATACGACCAATACGGTCAATACTGGAAGCAAGCGGCTGCAACTCCCAGCGGATGGCCAGGAGGGGGCGCCACGAATGTAGACTTTGGTGGTGTTGACTTCAGCCAGTACGGTAGTTTTGACGAATTTATCAATGCCTTGCTGGGGCGCGCGGCCAGTGGTGCGGGTGGTAGTAGTAGCCGTAGCAGCAAGTGGAATTATAGCAACCAGCGCACCAGCGCCGGCGGGCCGACCGGTTTTGGCGGATTTGAAGATTTTGCGGGGTACGAAAACCGCAGCGCAGGGGGCACTCGCGACACTGAGGTGACGATTTCCCTGACTCTGGGGGAAGCATTTCGGGGAACTTCCAAGCGAGTCGCCACGGGCGAAGTTTCGATTCCTGCGGGAGTGAAAACTGGCAGCAAAATTCGGGTAAAAGGTAAAGGTCAAGTTGACCCGTACACGAAGCAGCAGGGAGATTTGTACTTAAAGTTAGAAGTTTTACCCCACGCTTTCTTCCAGTTTGAGGGAGAAAATTTGGTCTGCGAAGTGCCGATAACTCCCGATGAAGCGGTGTTGGGAGCTTCGATTGAAGTGCCGGCGCCTGAAGGTATGATAACTGTAAAATTTCCAGCCGGGATGCGATCGGGTCAGTCTTTGCGGTTGCGCGGGAAAGGATGGCCGAAACCGAAGAAGGATGAACGGACTGATTTGTTGGTCAAAATTGCGATCGTCCCGCCGAAAGAACTCACCGCTGAGGAACGAGAGTTTTACGAGAAAATCAAAGCCAATCGTACTTTTAATCCTCGCAGTAATCTCAACCAAATGCTCCCTTGAAAAAACTTGCATTTACCGGGCGCAAATAATACCAGTTCTTAAAAATTTTAAAGGGACACAACCATGCTGTGTCCCTCCTGTATGAAAGCGCGATCTCATTTGAAAAAAAACCTGTTAACAAGTCAAATTTTATTCGCCCGTAATTGGCAGTTTCCCAACTTCTCAAGACTCTTCGCTAGCTCTTAGCTGAGTAGGTTGGCTACCTTGTTTGATGTTGATGCTAATTTTTTTAGCTCCTTTGTTCTCCAGGTCTCGGATGTAGCCGTTCGACCTGTTAGAAGCTTCCTGTCTGCTGTCATAGGGGCCAAAGTAATAGGTACGCTTTGGCGAATCTGTATCAACTTCTACCCACCATTCGCTAGGTCGAGTGCTGCTAGCAGGTTGAGTTAGCACCCAAAATGCCGTGAAAAACATACCGAACATAGAGAGCTCAAACATATTTACCTCTGGGAAGATTTAAGTAGTTTTTACTGTTCTATCTCAATTTATCAACGCAACGGGATCGATCGGATCGTACTCTGTGCTGATTTAGCCCTGGTAATTTTTGACAGTTAATTCTGCTTACAATCAGCATTTTGGTGGAGAAGAAGCCGACTTTTAAACCACCACTACAAATACAAAGTCCGCACGGTAAGGACTAGGACAAGATGATGCTTAATATTATTGTTGAGGCTTCAGTTAATGAAAAACTAACACAGAACTTACGCACTCTTGACGCTCAGAAACCAGGTTGTTTAACCGATACCCCTCGCGATAGACGGAGTATTTTCGTCAAAAAACGCGGTTTCTGTGGTCAGGAATATCAAAATTCTTAAGCAGCGACACCTTCTGAGAATTCATCACAAATGGTGAGCTCGGAAGGCTGACACCGTTTGATGCGGATGCTAACCCTTTTGGCTCCTTCGCTTTCCAAGTCTTCGATGTAGCCCGGAGTATTGCTGGAAGCTTCTTTCTCGGTGTCGAAGGGGCCAAAATAGTAGGTACAGTGGGGCAAATCGGTGACAATTTCTACCCACCATTTCTCAGACCCGCTGTGGCTGGGTCTAGCAAGCACGGACAAAACTGCTACGTAGATACAAAACAAATAAAATCCGAGCATCTTTATTCTTGAGGGGTGATTTAATCGATCGTTTAAATGTATCAAAATAATTTGCCAGATCGAATCAACCTCAGTGCTGATTTTGAGTCGATCGACGTTAGATGTTAGATTTTAGATCTGAAATTTTTCCTCCAATCTAAAATCCAAAGCAAAACCCGCATCCGCGGGTTGTTTGCTAACTAAAAAATTTTCTCTTTCCCAACTAGATTGTTGGGCAAAGCTGAGCAGGCTGAGGCTTAACGCTTGCCTTTGGGGAACTGTTCGATGCCAGCCCAACCGTAAAAAACTAGCTCGTCGTTTTGAACTCGGCAGCGGTCTACTCGCAGTTGAGTGCCTTCTAAGGCAAATTTGTCTAAGTCTAGCAGGTTATTTACGTGGGCAATTATAGCTTGACCCAAGTCTACTGCTTGCTGGTCGCCTCCGTATGTAACGCTGACAAATTGGATTTTGCGTCGGTCTTCTACTTGCAATTGAGCTGTAATATCTATGTTGACGGGTTCGCTGGCATCGCCTACGGCAATTTCAGACTGAAGCCGAATTGATTTGTCTGTTCCGAAGCTGACTTCTGTGTTTTGAAAGTGCAAAGATTGCTCTTGGTATTTCAGCTTCTGGAGTTTTTCAACTACAAAAGGTGTGTTGAATGAGGTGGTTAAATCCGATCGACTTAAAACTACTCGCATATTTGCCTGGGTAGGCTGCCGCAATTTCACGCTTCCTGCAAAAATCGCCCCAAAATCAATGGAGAGTGCTTGCAGGTAGAGTTCCATCACTTCTATGCGAAGGCCGTTGTACATCAACATACCTTTGCCAATGAAGTCGAAACCGTCGATGCTTCCCTGCAAGAGTTTGGCTACTGGTTCGACTCGGATGTTGGCTTCGGCCTTTTCCGAACTTTTGAATAAGGCCGCGATCGCAGCTCCTGCTACTTTGCTGACAAGGCGATCGCCATTTTGACCTTGAAAGGATGTACCGCTAAACAAAGCTGCTACCATTTATGCGTTTGCTGATCTACAGTCGCCATTATAACCTCCCATTAAGAAATGTTAAAATAGCTTGTGCTTATTCACTTTATAAGGTGATGTTATTTTGGGTATGCCTAGAAAGGAATATTTTTGAAATTTAAGGGTTCAGGGGAGTGCCTTGGAGACAGGCGCGATCGAGCAACGCTCCATCCCAAAGGGTTTGTTCGATCGCAGCACAGAGCAAATTAGCCCCCGTTAGGTTAGCGCCGCGCAGTACGGCTCCATTCAAGATGGCTTCTTCCAAGTCAGCGCCGGACAAATCAGCACCGGACAAATTAGCATGGCTCAAATCGGCGGATTGCAAAATTGCCCTAGCCAAAGCTGCGCCCCGCAAATCTGCCCCGCGCAAATCGACACCGCTCAAATCCAAATTGCCGATCGAAGCGCCTGTCAAAAAAGCACCGCCAAAACTTGCCTCGCGCACTAAAGCATTAGCAAAAGAAGCTCCGCGCAAATCGGCATTCCGAAAATCTGCGCCCCGCAAATCTGCACCACTCAAGTCAGCGCCGCGGAGGTTTGCTCGCAGTACCGCCCGCTGCAAGTTAGCGCCCGCGAGATTAGCTCCTGCTAAGTTGGCTTGAGACAAGTCGGCGCCGGCGAGATTGGCTCCCGCTAAGTCTGTGCCGGCTAAATCTCTGCCGGCCAACATGAGAATTTTGCCTTTGCGTATGGCTTCGAGGTCGTTAGTCATTAGTCAGTTGTCAGTTGTGGGTTGTCAGTTGTTGGTTAACAGTCAACAGTCAACAGTCAACAGTCAACAGTCAACAGTCAACAGTCCAGTGATACTATAATGCCGGGACGGCGGCGGTCGTTCGATCGCCCGATTCTTCCAACCAGACATTCGGCAATTGGCTGGGGCGGCTCGGTAACTCCATCAAACCCATTTCTGTGAGTCTGACGACGTTACTGAGAGTTTCCACCAAAGCCGGATCGAAACGAGTACCAGACTGTTCGCGGCACTGTTCCAAAGCTGCGCTCAAACTTAAAGCCTGACGATCGCCCCGCGGTTGAGTCAGTTCTTGATAATAAGCTACCAATCCCAAAATCCGCGATGCTATAGGTATTTCTTCGCCTCGCAAACCTTCGGGTCTGCCGCTGCCGTCCCATTTTTCGAGTTCGTGCTTGACAATTTCGGCTACTGGTGCTATCTCCGGCATTGCTTGCAAAAGTTGGCAACCGATGAAACTGCGATCGCGCCAAAATGATAGAGTTGATTGGTCGAATTGATCGGGAGTGCGATCGAATACTTCATTTGGGGCCGAAACCAAGCCGACTCGAAACAGCAATCCGGCCAGCCGCAGCCGGCGCAACTGCAAAGCGGGCAAATCCAGCAATTGACCCAAAGTTTCGGACAGCGCCGCTACCTGCAAAGAAGCTGCGGGATTTGAGCTATCGCGTTCGTCCACGCGCTGGGCCATCCGCAGGAAAGCTTGCAGTTTGTTAGCGTTCAAATTGCGGCTGACGCGCAAAGCTTGACCTTCCAATTCCCACAAATCGCGGGTTTGGCGGTTAATTGCCACCATTTGCTGCTGAGAACTTTGCAGGTAAGTGACGATCCGCGATACTACGCCGCTAATGTCTGCCAAGGGCGGGCCTTTGGTTGCCAAAATGGATTGGTAAATTTCCTGCAAACTGTCGGCTAGGGAAGAATTATAATGTCGTGTTTGTGCTATAAAAATTTCTGCAGACGCCGACACCAAGGACTGGTCAAACGACCACAAACCGTAGAATTTTCGCTCTGTATCAACTTCTGGCTTGCCCTCTGGCAAATATTCTTCGGTGGAAAGTTCGCGACAAAGCACCATTGCTTTATAAGTCGGGGCGAGGATGATTAAATTCCATTCTTGGATGATGGGATCGATCTCATCGAGTTCTATTAAAGATACATTTTCTAATTGACCTGTTTTGTGGGTAGCGAAGCCGCTGTCGGCTACTGCACCGATGACAACCTGTCGAGAAGCCTTAGCAATATCGAAGTAGCGATCGGCTTCTTGCAAATACCATTTTCCCTGCTGAAATGTCACCAATACCAGTGGTTTGAGTGCGAGATCGTCCTCCCCCCCGCTGGTTTGCAAGATGTGGTCTTCTAGGGCGTGACACAGGGCTACTAGGGTGTTTTTGAAGTAAACCCCGTAGCTAGAAGGCAGTTTTCCATCGGGAAGTGTAGCTTGTAGTCTGGCGAGAGTTGATTCTGGATTCATTGCAAAATGCGGTGCCGGCTCTTAACTTATTGTAGCGGGCGATCGGGCTTCTCAAAAATACTTTTGGCCAAAAATCCCTATTTTTGATGGTTTGCCACTCCCAGACTCAGAAAAATCGCTATCTGAATACATCAGCCGCAAACTCAAAAATTTAAAAGTTGCTGCTGACAATAAACGTTAAAACTCTGGATTGCCAGTTTCTGTCAACAAGGAGTTTAGACTTTATGTGCATGAATATTCGATCTGTTAACCGCAGATTTCAAGCGGATAAACACAGATGGACGCAGATAATTGAATCTTGTCTTTGTTGAGTGCAACTCAATTCTGTTTTCTCGTGCGGTGCGTCGATTGGAGATTTTTATACTTGACTCAAAACAGTTTAAAATTTAAATTTTTAAGATTTACTCCACAGACAAATTTGGGAGTTGCAACAAAATTATAAAAATTAGATATTTTCGCGACGGGGTTCGGTGGCACAGTATCGGTTTTTTTGTCGATCGCACAAATAACACTTTTTGAATTCGAGCAATTGTTGGAACTGATGCAGCCTGCTACTTAAGGGTAGAACTCGTGCAAAAAATGGAAAATTCAACCCTTGAAACTGCGGCGCTGCGGCTGGCAATCACAAAGTTTTTTCATTGATGCACAAGTCCTCGGAAATCTTTTTTCAGTCTCAAGAAATTAGATTTTACTTACCTTTGGAATCAGAAACATCAGCAATCAAATCGTCTTTGTCAACTTTCGGAACAAAATCAGGCCGCTCTTTGGATTCCCAGCCGGGGGGACGCTTGGAGTTGTACCACGCAATGGAGCCGATACTAACCGCAGCTACAAATCCAACACCAAGAACTGAGATGGGAATAATTAGGTTGGGTTCTGCCATTAGGTTTAAATCCTTATTTACTTTACTTCTTTATCATTTTAGGTGCTTTGGGCGATCGCGCAATATATCTGAAGGCTGAAAAAGCGAGTGAATTGCAGCCATAATACTTAGACATGGGAATTTGAGGGCTGGTTTATGGTGCTGTTGACAATGGCATTGCTGTTAGCTGCCAGTTTTGCCCTCGGTGCTTTGCCGCTTACTAGCTGGGCGGTGCGACTGTTGGGCGGCGGTGATTTGAGGCGGTTGGGCACGGGGAATGTTGGTGTTTCGGCTGCTTTCATTCACGGCGGGAAATTGGCGGGGATTGCTGCGGTGTTGGCGGAAGTTGGCCGGGGTATTTTGCCGGTTTTGGCGGGCCGATTTTACTTCCCGGATGCACCGGAAATTGCGATCGCCCTGTTGATTCCTCTAGTCGCTGCTAGATATGCGATCGCCGGAGGTGGAGGTGTCACTAATGCCGTTTGGGGTCTTTTGGTATTTTCGCCGCCGGTGGCTGTCTCGTCGGGCATCTGGGGGCTGCTGGTGTGGGGTTTGGCACGGCGGTGGTGGCAAAAGGGCGATCGGGCGAGACTATTTGCTTCCCGCTGCGGCTGTCTGTGCACGCCCATCTGGGTTTGGGTGTGGCGTCAATCTTTGCCGGAATTTTTAGCAGCGGCAGGATTGGGAGTTTTATTAGCAGCGATTAATATCCGTCAGGGTGATGATATGGCTTTATCTAAATCGGAACAATTGTTTTCTCTAGATGACTCGTTGGATGCCGCAATCTGCGGCGATAAAGCGGCTAAGTTGTCTCAGCTAAAACGCGCTGGTTTTAATGTTCCTTCGGGCTGGATTTTGCCATTTTTGAAGGAAGAAGGAAGAGGGAAGAAGGAAGAGGGAAGAAGGAAGAGGGAAGAAGGAAGAGGGAAGAAGGAAGAGGGAAGAAGGAAGAGGGAAGAAGGAAAAGGGAATGAGGAAAATGCCGATCGCCATTCAATCAGTAATTCTGTCATCCAAAACCTCAAAGGAAAAATCCCCAACCGCATAATTGTGCGCTCTTCTGCTGCGGGAGAAGATGGCGATTTTAGTTCCGCCGCCGGACAATATCAAACCATCGGGCCTGTTTTCACTGAAGCAGAATTGCTCGACGGCATTAATTGCTGCCGCCAGTCTTATTGGACTTCCGAAGCTGTGGCTTACCGCCGCCAGCGACAACTCCCCGATACTCAAATGGCTGTCTTGATTCAGCCTTACATTGAAAGCCAAATTGCCGGAGTTATGTTCAGCCGCAATCCTTTAGATGGCGGTTCTCAAATTATTATTGAAGCTCTGCCGGGAGGTGCGGAATCTGTTGTCGGCGGGCAAGTTACTCCGGTTCATTTGGAAGTGGATTTTAGCCAACCTGAAACTTTAGATCAAAATTTAAGCGCCCTAGAATTTAGTTCAATTATTGATAAAAAAAATATCGCAGAATTAGTCAAACAAGCGCAAGCCATCGAAGCCTTTTTTCATGGCATCCCGCAGGATATTGAGTGGAGTTGGGATGGGGAAAAAGTTTGGATTTTGCAAAGCCGCCCGATTACTAATTTGCAGCCGTTTTGGACGCGGACTATTGCGGCAGAAGTGATTCCCGGTGCAATTCGCCCGCTAACTTGGTCGATTAATCGGCCGCTGACTTGCGGGGTTTGGGGAGAAATATTTAAGGTTGTTTTAGGGGAAAGAGCTGCCAATCTAAATTTTAATGAAACAGCAACTTTGCTTGGTTCCCACGCCTATTTTAACGCGACTTTGTTGGGCGAAATTTTTCGGATGATGGGATTGCCGGAGCAGGGTTTGGAATTTTTGCTCAGAGGGCAGAAGATGGGTAAGCCGCCTTTGGGGAAGATTTTGCCCAATTTGCCCGGTTTGTGGCGTTTGTTGCAGCGGGAGCGGGCGCTAAATGCAGATTTTGAGGGCGATCGCACTTCTGTTTTTATCCCCGCACTCCAAAGTCTGGAGAAGTCAGTTGATAGTAGGCAGTTGGCAGTTGATAATAGTAACAATGCCCAATGCCCAATTCCCGATTCCCAATGCCCAATGCCCAATGCCCAATGCCCAATGCCCAATTATCAGTATTTGTCGGAGTTATTGGATAAATCTGAGCAAATTCAGGAGTGGCTGAAGCCGATTACTTACTACAATATATTAGGGCCGATCGGGCTGGCAATTCGCAAATCAATTTTTCGAGTTGACGATGAATGGCTAGACAATGATACTGCTCCTGAAATCGCTTCGGTGCGAGCTTTACAGCAGTTGGCTGAAAAATTGCGAACAAGTGCTATTTTGCAATTGGGCGAAACTGTTTCAACCGCACAGTTAGCACAATTTTTTGCTGAAAATTCGGTTTTACAAGCAAACTTTGAACAGTGGCTTAATACTTACGGATATTTGAGCGAGGTGGGAACGGATATTGCTGTTCCTACTTGGCGGGAACAGCCGGAATTTTACCGAAAGTTGCTGTTAAATCTGGCTCAAAAACCTGCTGTTGCTAATTTGGCAGCAACTGATAAATTAAGCTTGACTTTTGCTCAAAAATGGCGCTTAAATAAATGTCAGGAACGAGCTATAGTCAAAAGCCAAATTAGCGAAATTTACGCTCGTTTGTTGGCTCACCTGCGCTGGACTTTTCTGGAGATTGAAGCCTGCGGGTTGGAAATGCAAGTATTTAAGGAACCGGGGGATATTTTTTATCTGGAATTTGGGGAGATTCAGCAGTGGATTCGCAGCGCTGCAAATGTTTGTTTTCAAGATACGATTAGCCAAAGGCGCGATCGACTGTTGACTGATCGCGATCGCCCGATTCCTCCTGTAGTCTACGGCAATTTACTGCCCAATTCTTCCAAAAGGTCGATCGCACCCGCAACATCAACAACCGCTATCGTGCAGGGAATCCCCGCAAGTATCGGCTGCGTCGAAGGTTTTGTCAAGATTTGCCGGAGTGTCACCACTGAATTAGGCGAAAGTGCGATCGTTGTCGTACCCTACACCGATGCAGGTTGGGCACCGCTATTATTAGGAGCAACAGCAATTATCGCCGAAGTTGGCGGCCAACTCTCTCACGGAGCAATTATCGCTCGCGAGTACAAAATTCCCGCAGTCATGAATGTTGCTGAAGCTACAACGCGCTTTCGAGACGGTCAAAAAGTACGGGTAGACGGATATCTCGGCACTGTAGAATTGCTCGAATAGTAAGTATTGGACGCAAAGCGTGGCTTGACGCGCTACTTGTAGCGGTAAGGTGTGCAATGCTTTTTTCTTTTATTTGCAAAATTAGAGATGCACCCACTTAGAAAATAGAAAATAACAAGTTTTCCATTTTCCATTTCCCGATCGACTCGCCACTGTCCTAAAGTAAGAAATTCTGCACAACATAGTTCCCCAGATTTCTACCAGAACTCAAACCATCTAGGTTAGCAGTCATGAAATGGATGCCTCCGTAAAGGCGGCTCATCCCCGATTCTTCAGCAGCTTGGGCAAAGTTGTCAAAAGTTCGCAAACTGTTGACAGATTTATCTCCCTTGTCCGCAAAGCCGTAATCCGAACCGAATACAGCATTCAGAACAGGCTCTGCCGCACCGCTAAAGGTACTGTGGCCCGACGTGTACTCTGGGAACGGCGGAGTCGTTAGCAGCGGAGTCCACAGGGGGTCGGCTGTCGTGTTGGGGTTGTTGTCTCTGTCAGCTTCGCGGATAGCTGTCACCGGCCGCCACAAATTGTACTTGTACTTGGTATCCCAAGAGACAACAGCAGCATCGGCGAGGGCAAAATTTAGCAGGGCGAACAACCGGGCGTTATCTTCCAGAGAGCTACCCGCCATAGCCGCTGCATCTTGGGCGATTTGGTTCCAGTGGCCCGGAGGCGTAAAAGTACCTGCACCGTTGGCCCAGAAGTTGGCGATCGCAGTTTGATCTGGGGTGCGCGTCAGGCTGTCACTTTTGCCGATTTCTTTGACGAAGTTAACTTCCTCTGCGTATTTGGCGGTGTCAATGGCGAGGGGGCCCTCTGTGCGAAACTGAGGACCGCTAGTCATAACAAAGGGAGTAACGCCGGGCCACTGCGGCGCCAGCCCTACAGCAAAACCGGGGGTAGTCGGCGTCCAGAGACCGGGCTCGGTTGAGGGGATGTACGGCACTTCTGTCTTTGTGCCGTCTGCACTCCGCAAAGCGATAATTTGGTCGGCCACCTGTTGTCCGAGGGCGATGCCGTCTTCTTTAGATTTACCATCAGGAATTTTGGCTAAAGACGATGCGTATGCTTCGTTGAATGTGGCTGCTTGGGCTGGGTAGAGGCTGACTAAGACGCGGAGGGCAGCGGCTGCTGTGGCTGCTTCTGGTGATGTGCCTGCTGGTGCATCGATGCTGATCCGGTAAGGGCTGTATTTTTTGCTGATGGAGTTAACAGAGTCGTAAACGGCTGCCTGAACCATTGCCATGTTGCGGGAGGCTTGGGGAGGCGCGCTGTTGGCTGTCCGCACTGCATTGAGCATGACTCCGTTCCAATCGAGGATCGGGTTTCCCGATAAGTGAGTTGTGAAGTTGTCGCGGTTGACACTGCTGCTGTTGACTGCTGGCAATACTGCTAAATATTCGCCCGTGAGTTTGTCTTGAATTACGGTGCTGTTGCTGTTAGCGTCTGTGCCTTGCTGGATGTTTAAGTCGTTAAATGTCAGGCCGTCTAGCAATTGAATTTTGTCGTTGCCGCTGCCGAAGTCGTTGATGTAGTCGGCTGTTGCTACCGTTGGGCCACCGTTCAATTTCGCGATCGCAAAAATGTCATCGCCGGGGCCGCCGGCCATTGTATCGCTACCCGCGCCGCCGACAATTGTATCGTTGCCAGAGTCGCCCAAAATTAGATCGTTGCCTTTGCCACCCCAGATGATATCCTCGTCTGCGCCGCCGACAATTGTATCGTTGCCTTGGTCGCCGCAGATTTTGTCTTTACCTCGATCGCCTTCAAGAAAGTCATCTCCGCCCTTGGCATAAATTATGTCGTTGCCATCCAAGCCGCTAATTGTGTCTGCTGCTGAAGTTCCTTCGAGAAAGTCGAATTTAGGACTACTGGTAATAGAAGCCATTGGTATTTATGTGATATTTTTCATTAAATTATAGCAAAGAATCATAGCATTGATAAGTGCTCATGTCTGTTTGCTTCTCATTTATATTATTAGACTTTCCGCTTACTACGTAAATACCCGGACTACAACTTTATTGAATCTTTAATATTTCACTCATTTTTATAAAGTTTCCGGATTTATTTGTAATTTCTCATACATGAATTTTGCTCACTATGTACAATCCCACTGGTTTTATTAATATTTAAAGATATATATATCGCGGTTAGAATCAAACTGTAACATTAGGTATTTACTGATCTCGGTATTTACTTAAGTATATTATATGTGTGATTATTAGTTAAGCACTTCTTAATGCTGCGATCGGGTCGAGTTTGGAGGCTTGACGCGCGGGGACAACGCCGAAGAAGAGGCCCACTGTGCCGGACACGCTGACAGCAAGGGCGATCGCCACAGGGGAGATACCAGCTTGCAATGGCGTAAAATTACCTACAAGCAAGATACCGCCGACACCTACGCAAGTACCGACTATCCCTCCTGCAGCCGATAAAATTATAGCTTCGACGATAAATTGAAACAGGATATCTTGTTGGGAAGCCCCGATCGCCTTTCTGAGCCCGATTTCTTGCGTCCGTTCGCTCACAGACACAAGCATAATGTTCATAATCCCAATGCCACCTACCAACAGGGAAATGCTAGCAACAGCAGTTAACATCAGTGTCAGGGCCCCGGAAATCGAGTCCATTGTCGCCATTAAATCTTTCTGATTTCTGACCGTAAAGTCATCTTCTGTGCTAATTTTGTGCCGCAGTCTCAGCAAGTTTTCTACCTGAAATTGAGCCGCATCCATTTTCGACTCATCTTGAATTGAAATAAACAGCGAAGTGACAGCTAAACCGTAGGGAGATTTCCGCCCGACAATGCGGTTGGCCATTGTGGCGATCGGCACAACAGCCGAGTTATCATAATTCGTACCAAAAGATGTGCCTTTGGGCGCGAATACTCCAATTACTTTCATACTGACATTTTTAACTCGCACTTGTTCGCCGAGGGGATTAGCATTGTCAAACAGTTGCTCGGCCAATTCTGAACCGAGCACTACAACTTGATTGTTTTGCTTAACATCGAGTTCAGTCAAAAATCGCCCTTTAGCCATTTCAAAATTTCTGACTGTGAGAAATTCTGGAATCGTGCCAAAAATTAGAGACGAAACATTTTTGTTACTGTAGCGAACAATCTCTGAACTGTTGAGTTCTGCGGAGACACCTTGGACGGAAGGGACTTGAGAGGCGATCGCCTTAGCATCCTCTACTATCAATGTTTGAGGCGCGCTGGCGATCGAACTTCGCCTAGCATTGGGAACTCCTGGCCTCACGATCAATACATTTGTACCAAGGGATTGAACTTGTCCACTTACAAATTTTTGTGCTCCCTCTCCAATACCAATCATCGCAATTACCGAAGCGTTTCCGACAATCATCCCAATCATCGTTAAACTGCTGCGAGTTTTATTTGCTAGCAGTGTTTGGCCAGCCATTTTAACACTTTCAATAAAATTCATAATTTGGGAATTGGGAATTGGGAATTGGGCATCGGGCATCGGGCATTGGGAATTGGGAATTGGGAATTGGGAATTGGGAATTGGGAATTGGGAAAGTTACAAAGTAAAGCCTTCTTCCATCTTCCCTCTTCCTTCTTTCATCTTCCTTCTTCCTTCTTCCTTCTTCCTTCTTAAGCACTTCTGAGTGCCACAATCGGGTCTAATTTCGCAGCTTGTTTTGCAGGTACGATGCCGAAAAATAAGCCAATGCTGCCAGAAACGCCGACTGCAAGGGCGATCGCCACTGGAGACACGCTAGCTTGCAGAGGAGTAAAAGCCGACACCAAAAACACGCCGCCGATACCGAATCCAGTACCGATCGCGCCACCAGCAGCCGACAAAATTACAGCCTCGATCATAAACTGAATTAGAATATCTTGGGGAGAAGCCCCGATCGCCTTTCGCAGTCCAATTTCCTTAGTACGTTCCGTCACAGAAACCAGCATAATATTCATAATCCCGATGCCGCCCACAAACAGCGAAATTGCCGCCACAAAAGCCAACATTAGAGTCAAAGCCCCAGTAATACTGCCCAAAGTCTTCATTAAATCCTTCTGATTTCGGACAGTAAAATCATCTTCTTTCGTAATATTGTGGCGCAATCTGAGCAAATTTTCAATTTGAAATTGCGCCGCCCGCATCAACTTCTCATCTTTCACAGACACAGAAATAAATGTCACCTTAGTACCGTAGGGAGACGAGCGCCCGACAATCCGATTAGCCATCGTTGTCAGCGGCAAATAGACATTCATATCTTGATTGTCGCCAAAACTCGAACCCTTTGACTGCATCACTCCAATCACTTGAAAAGTAGAATTTTTGATCCGAATATATTGACCAATCGGCTGCGTATTGCCAAACAATTGTTCAGCAGCTTCTGAACCTAAAGCAACTACATTTTCCTGTCTTTCTAAATCTAATTTGTTTAAAAATCGACCTTTACCAACATCAAAGCTTCTGACTGTCAGAAATTCGGGAGTAGTTCCGACAATGGAAGATGAAACGTTTTTATTGCGGTAAGTAACGAGTTGACTGTCATTGAGAGTTGGTGCAACTTCTTGGACAGAAGCAACTTGAGAGGCGATCGCATCTGCATCTTCCAACACCAACGTCTGAGGCGGAATCACCGGGCGACTTTGCGCTTCAGGACTTCCGGGAATGATAAACAGCAAATTTGAACCCAGAGAGTTAACTTGTCCCGCAATAAATGTCTGTGCTCCTTCACCGATACCAATCATCGAAATTACAGAAGCATTACCGATGATAATTCCTAACATCGTCAAGCTACTGCGTAACTTATTTGCTGTCAAAGTTGTGACAGCCATTTTGACACTTTCAAAAATATCCATAATTCAATTTTAGTAGTTTGTAGGGTGCGCACTGCGCACCGGTTAAGTTGATCGGATAAGCAATAAGCGCCGGCTGACTAAATTTCAGGAAATCAGGACTGACGACCTAATCATCTTGGGTGCACAATGTCAAAGAAAGTCAATGTGTTAAATCTGAAGCACATAAGAAGCATTAAACCGCTATAGCAATCCTAAATCATTTTCTATGTATAGGTGTATTGATGGATTTTGGGGAAATCAAATTTATGTTCGTTTGTGAAAAACTCAAACAAAAATTTAATTATCTTAAAAGACTTACATAAATACCA
>NZ_JAIGNI010000051.1 GCF_026130175.1 Lyngbya sp. CCAP 1446/10
CCTCTCCCCCTCTCCCCCTCCCCCACTCTCTGGCAAAACTCGTGATTGCAATCTATCCAGGCAGCTTTGACCCCATTACCTTCGGTCACGCAGATATTATCGAGCGGGGGTCTAGATTATTCGATCGCGTAATTGTTACAGTAGTCAAAAATCCCAGCAAAACCCCTCTATTCACCGTAGAGCAACGAATCGAGCAGATCCGGCGCTCTACCCAACACTTGCCAAACGTAGAAGTAGACAGTTTTGAGGGTTTGACAGTAAACTATGCTAAGATTCGACAAGCCAAAGTGCTGCTGCGGGGACTCCGGGTATTAACAGATTTTGAAATGGAACTCCAGATGGCCCACACCAATAAAACCCTTATGGGTGAAATTGAAACAGTTTTTTTGGCAACTTCTAACGAGTACAGCTTTTTAAGTAGTAGTGTAGTTAAAGAAATTGCCAAGTTTGGTGGCTCCGTAGATCATCTTGTTCCGAAACACGTCGCCCTAGATATTTACAAATGTTACGCCAGCAGGAACCAAATCGCATCGAACCCGACACTACCGGACGCAGCACTGAGAACGAATCACCTCAGAACACAGCAGCCTTCGGAGACGACACCAGAACCGCAGGAGTAGACATCCAGCGGGAATTGAATCGGCTTGAGGAAATTGTTCTCGACAGTCCGCGAATTCCCATGACCAGACGCACTCTGGTGGATGAAGAACAGTTACTCGATCAGTTAGACTTGGTGAGGCTAAATTTGCCGATCGCCTTTCAGGAATCCGAGATGATCATTCGGCACAAGGACGAACTGCTCCAAGAAGCTCAACTCTACGCTCAAGAAGTGATAGAAGCAGCAGAACAGCGAGCGGCAGAACTTTTAAATGATATGGGCCTAATCCAGCAGGCAAAAGTAGAAGCAGATCAGTTGCGACAGCAAGTTTTGCTCGACTGCGAGGCAATTCAGCAGGCGACGCTGGCGGAAGTGGAACAAATTCGCTACCAGGCTCAAGAGGAACTGGAAGAGATGAGAGTCAGGGCGATGACTGAATGCGAGGAAATTCAAAACGGCGCCGACGATTATGCTGACCAAGTGCTCGATAATATTGAGCACAAGCTGAGCGATATGCTGCGCGTGATCCGCAACGGGCGCGATCAATTGGATAGTGTTTCGGCGTCGCACATCCATCACAACAACGGTTAGCTAACTTTTAATTAATTGCTTAAACATTTCTCCAAGTCTACCTATCTTTAGGTAGATTTTTTTTTCGCAACAGTCTTGATTCCTCAATCCCAGCACTTCGTGATCCGATTTTTAATTTGAGATTTTAGAATTGGCAATGGCTGATGAAATATGGGTAGCACTGGCCTACAGTTGCATTTTTTTTGAAAATGGTGTGACTTATTTTCCCAGAGATAACTTTTTTGAATAGAGGAGCAAATATAATATTTTCTGCTATTGTAAAAATTCATCACACAGAAAATTCCTGATTTGACCCTAATGTTTGTAATCTAATTGTTACCATGCAAAAAGCATCTAATCGGTTTGCTGAATTTGACTTGATCCGCGCTTTAGCGATCGTCAGTGTTGTCATTACTCATGCTGGGTTTTCGGCATTTCGCGATCGCAGAATCATCTTTGTCGCGATCGATACATTGCAACTATTTTGCGTACCTGCATTTTTACTGCTCAGCGGTTTTTTTCTCACCAACAAACTGGAAAATCAAAATAATCCCGCACAGGTAGTCAAAAAAAGACTGTCAAAAATTATACCTCCCTATCTGTTTTGGTCAGTAGGTTTGTACATTTTAAATAATTGGGACTCACTCCAAAAATTTGATTTACTTTCATTACTCAGAGATATCCTGACAGGCTCCGTAATGCCTCCCTATTACTTCATCGTGGTGATTGTTCAATGCTACGGTTGGTGGTGGCTCCTAGTGAAACTAAGATTTTTAGAACCCAGAAAAATTTTAGCATTGGGTTTGATAATTCAAACAATTTTTACAATAGGGTTTTACTTAGCCGCTTTCAAATACATATCAATACCTCTACCTTTGATGGAGCGCTGGATTTTTAGTTGGATTTTGCCATTTTCAACCGGTCTATATTTGGGCGCAGCCTATGACAAAATCCAACCCGTTCTCGAAGGCATAAGAATACCAATTTTAGGAGCAACTATCCTCTTTTATCTATCGAGTATTTGGGAATATTACCTGATAAGTGGAGTTAATTCAGAAGGATGGTTTCTGCGATCGTTTTTCAAACTATCTTCCCAAGGATACGCAATTTTATTCGTATTATCGATCCTCGCATTTGCTAAGAGTATCGCACTTCCCAGTAGAGTATCGGGATTAATCAAAATATTGGCGGCTTATTCATTCCCGATATATCTCCTAGATTCGACAGTCGTGAAATATGTGTTGTTAGTGTTTTATAAATTTATTGATCCCGTACATCCGCTGCTGAAGCTCGGGTTTTTAGTGACAGGTACTTTGTTCGCTTGTTTGGCGATCATTTACCTGTTGCAGAAAGTTTTGCCCAAAAAATACAGCCAGTACATTCTGGGAATTTAAACGGATTTTGTGTTTCAGCGGATGTCTTCATAAAACTGCTTGAGATATTTCGGATCAACGCCAAAACCCCACAAAAAACCGATCGCAAGATAGATACAAATTGATTTAAATTCGCCCCAATGCGCCACTCGGCGATCGCTGCTTTCCACAACCCGATTAACTAACTTAATTTTACCCCGCCGCACCAATTTTAAACATAAATCTGCCTCCTCCATAATTGGTAGTGCCACATCAAAACCTGCGCATTCCCAAAAATCAGTGCGGCGGCAAAAAATAACTTGATCCCCAAACAGCAAGCGTAATCCTTTAACAAACAAATGAGGGCGAAATAGCAGCGGCGCGTAGTAAGTTTTTAGGTAATTGTGCAGCGAAAAACCCCATCTTGTGTGCTGCGAACCAGCCATCAGGGAAATAAATCCGCCGCCGACAATTTTCGGATCGGATAATGTGTTTTGGATAACTGCTACGATGTCGTCGGGAACCAAAGTATCGGCGTGGAGGAAGCACAGAATTTCGCCTGTAGCGGTTTCCGCACCTAAATTCATTTGCACGGAACGTCCCGGCATACTGCTAAAAATAACACGGGTGGCGGCGGAAAGTGCGATCGCCACTGTTTCGTCTTGACTGCCACCGTCTACCACCAAAACCTCCCAAGCAGGAGGATTGAGAATGCTCAGTTGGCGCAAGGTGCGTTCCAGACAAGTCGCTTCGTTGAGGGTTGGGATGATAATAGAAACGCGATCCATCTGGTTGAAATTTATGGCAAAACTATTATAATAAAAAACTGTGGCGATTCACAACTGCATCTATATCTTTCATCAATCAGGATTGAAAAAATCGTGTCCAGGAAAACAGAATTAAAAAACGATCTAGAATTTTATGACGAAAATGCTGATAATTGGTGGGACGAAAATGCTAAAATCTATGCTCTTTACCATCTAAATAAACCTAGATTTGAGTTTTTCGACAGACACGCAACGAATTGGCGAGGGCTGAAAACCTTAGATGTCGGATGCGGCGGCGGTTTTTCTTGCGAGTTTATGGCCGAGAGAGGCGCGGTGGTTTCTGGAATAGATCGATCGCACAAATGTATTGTAGCAGCGCAGAATCACGCAGTTACCAGCGGTTTTGAAATTGACTACCGTCAAGGCTTTGCCGAAAATATGCCCTACGCTGACAATACCTTCGATGTTGTAATCTGCGTAGATGTTTTAGAACACGTTGCCGATTACAAACAAGTTGTGTCAGAGGTTCACAGAATTCTCAAGCCCGGAGGACTGTTCTTTTTTGATACAATCAACCGAACTTTTTCCTCGCAAATTGTGATGATTGAACTGATGGAAAATATCTTGCAGGAAATTAAGCGAGGCGTTCACGATTGGGAAAAGTTTATTACCCCGGAGGAACTTTCTGTGGTAATGCGGGATACGGGTTTTGGCAAGATTAAAATTAAAGGTTTTGATATGTTTGGAGAAATGGGCGCCATTTTATCCGAAATGCACGGTTTTTGGGGAAATTTTACAAGTGGAAAGCAGCTATTTCCTTCGCTGGCAAGTTTCCAACAAGTTTCTCAAGTGCTACTCTCTAATATCGCTAACTATATTGATTACAAAAAGTCTGGATTGTTTAAAATCCAAATTAATCAGGATACCTCGATTATGTATGTTGGCGTAGGGGCGAAGAATTAGCCGGTTGTCATTAGTGGCAGGTTGGGGGCGGATTTGGTCGATCGACAAATCCGCCTCCAACCTGCCCAAGATTTTAACAGATAAATGCAAATATTTAGCAAGTATTTTGAAAATTAAACAACCTCACATTCGGGCCCGATCGCCCAAAACTACCGCTAGGTCTGAATTTAAGGCTGTAATTTCCCCAAAATCTCCAGTAAAGCCACCTTTTTGTAACAAATATTAATATTTAAGTCTTGACAATTTATCTAAATTGTATGGTAGCTTATTGAATATTAATTGCAATAACTACCGGAAGTTAACAGTACCTGGAGGTCAATCACCGTGACAGCAGCAATAATTTCCGCGTCAGCCTCGCGAATCGGCAACGGACAACCGACCAGCCAAAAACTGATCAGTTTGGGTAGAAATTCCGAAATACCCGACTTGGATCACTCCACAGATGTCAGCATAGCCGTCTTAGAAGGAGTGGGAACTCTCACGGTGTGCGATCGCACAGTCACTTTAACACCGGGAGTATTTGTGTTTGTACCCGCCGGCATCCCGCGCAGTCTAAAAGTACAAACGACGCTGAATCTATTACTAATTGACTGCGAACCCGACCCCGATCTGAGTGAGTCAGCTTGGTTGATTAATTTTCAACTTTAAGCAGATGAAAAAACAGTGTCCTTGCTGCCTTGACTCTCTAATTTCTCAGGTTAGCCACAATCGCGTCTACTATTTTTGTCTGAATTGCAGACAAGAAATGCCAAATCCTGACTCAAAACAAAGAAATATCAAACACTATCAAATTTCACACTCGGAGTAAAAATGTCAAAAACAATTGGTCTTTTCTACGGAACTACAACTGGCAAAACTGAATCTATCGCTGACATGATTCGAGATGAATTTGGCGGCGATATCGTAACTTTGCACGAAATCGGCAGCATTGACAATGATGATTTTGCTGAATACGAATGTCTGATTATCGCTTGTCCGACTTGGAACATCGGCGAACTGCAAAGCGATTGGGATGGTTTCTTCCCAGAACTTGATGATATTGATTTTAGCGGCAAAAAAGTAGCTTATTTGGGAACTGGCGACCAAGAAGGCTACCCGGATAATTTTATGGATGCGATGGGGATTTTGGCTGAAAAAATCTCGGAACAGGGCGGCGAAACTGTCGGTCAGTGGCCGGTAGACGGTTATGATTTCAATGAATCTAAAGCTGTAGTTAATGGCAAGTTTTTAGGTCTTGCTATTGATGAAGACAACCAATCCGATCTGACGGAAGCCCGGATCAAATCTTGGGTATCTCAACTCAAGAAAGAATTTAGTTTGTAGACTGCTAGTAAGTAGGTCATTGCGAAAAAATAATGGTATCTGGTAGGGGCGGGTTTAGTTAAGAGTCTATGATATAACGCAGTTTATCAAGGCAAAACCCGCCCTCTTTCTATTTCCTGATATTTTTTATGCCCACCTAATTAGTAGCGGTAAAGTGCGCATTGCGCACCCTACATTCAAACGTTATACTTAAGTCATAAATAACTCGATCTCCAACTTAAAATAGATGAAATTTAGTTCAGATGATGTGCTTTGGTTAAGTGTAAGTCCGAGTTTGCAATGCTTCGATCGATCGCTGCTTTCCTACTTAAACGATTCTGTACCCGTGCAAGTATGGGAATACCAACAAACTGAAGACGAAGCTTGCTCTTTGGATATGGCTGTTGAGCTTTTGCACGATTTTTTAACATTGCGCGATCGCCCAATTCATCTCATTGGTCACAGTACCAGTGGATTAGTTGGTTTAATGTATGCGCGTCGCTATCCTCACAAAGTAAGTTCTTTGGGACTTTTAGGTGTCGGTATACCATCTGCGGTTAATTGGCAAGCACATTACTATACGCATCTTGCAGCTTTTCCCTGGAGTGGGAAACAAGTTTTAACTCAAATGGTTAGCGATATGCTGGGATTCCAAAATCAAAGTATCAATCAAAAATTTATACCATATTTTGAGGATGATTTAGCCTGTTCTCCTTGTCCTCACTCCTTATTTAGGATGAATAATTCCCGCGATGAGGGTGTAGAAGTACCTTTGTTGATATGTAGTAGCAAAACCGATTTTGTGGTATCTCCTATTGTGATGCGACGCTGGTCGAAATTTCTCAAAAAAGGCGATCGGCTTTGGGAATGTCCAGACGGGCGGCATTTTTTCCATCACTTCTATCCAGAACAAGTCGGGGAAGAAATATTAAATTTTTGGCTATCTCTACACAGCCGCCAACCAGTTTTAGATTTTAAATTTTAAGTATCCCATTCCAATGATGACAATTATCGAGGAATCCATACCTGTCGGGAAAGGGACTGGTTTAGGGTTCTCGATTTCCTACCAAATTATTGAGAAGCATGAGGGTAGAATTGAAGTGAATTCCAAAATAGGTCAGGAAGCTGAATTTGCCATTTATTTACCAGTGAAACACCCATCAAACAAGGATTTGGTTGCTGCCGTAGTCGAGAGGAATTAATGATTTCATAGCAATTGTATTTGAGCTATGAACAAGATTTTTTTATTAACCGCAGAGGGCGCAGAGGGCGCAGAGTTAGAGAGGAAAAGGGAGGTTTGGGATTGATGGCGATTGCTGTAGGACAATTGTTGAGTTAGCACCCTGAATTTGTCGAATTTAATGGCAATTTGCAGACACTGGTTCCTATACAGGTGAGGATTTATCGGCATTTACCCAGACATAAATCTCCGTAGCATCGTCAGCGCAACTGTGACATCCGCCGCACTTTTTTGCCTCTGCCATTTTACTGATGCGGCCTTTACGCATCAGGCGGTTGAGCATTCCGCGCAAAGCATCGCCGTCCATCCGAAAATGGAGTTTTAAATCGGCGATAGAAGCTCTTTTATTTTCGGAAATAAACTGTTGAATTTCGCTTAAAATCATGGTTTTTATCCTTTCTTGTCGTAAGATGTTGATGTGAATAGTGGTCGGGTTGGGGCGGGTTTATGAGATTTTTTGTTTTTTCTATAGATGGTTGGTGAACCCGCCCCTACAGGAGCTTGGGATGTTTTTTTTGTGAATTCATTGGTTAATAATTTTAGGGTTTGTAGGGGCAGGTTCACAGACAATTTATGGCAAAAATAAATAATATTGTAAACCCGCCCCCACCCAACAGACTTGTCCGAGTCAATCTATTTTGCACCGGTGCATCGCTGTGAGATTGTGATCTTTATTTAGGAATTTTCGATGGCGACGCACCCTACAGTTATTGACTTATTGCTTCGCGCCGTTTGGGGCGTTTTGCACCAGCCATTTTTAATCCCGCAAGTGTCAGGGTCATAGCTATTGCCAGTATCACTACCCAAATAACTGAAGATTTTGGATGCTCTGCGTATGTCGCGACTTGATAATAGAGGACTGCAACCCAGTAACCTAAACCAGTTGTCCATAAGCCTGCGAATACAGTCCATCCCAAGTTAGTTTCGCGGTAAAGCGCAGCCGTTGCGGAGACGCAGGGAAAGTACAACAATACAAAAAGCAAATAAGCAAAAGCTGCTTGATTGGAACCGAACCGCTGGGACATTTGTCCGTAGGTGCTACCAGAGATACCTTGGTCTTCTTCCGCTTGTTTTTGGTCGGTAATATTAGCAGAATTTAAGCCGAGGGGATCGAAAAGTTGACCGGGAAGTTTTGTAAGATTCTCTGGTATGCTAAAAAATGCTTTGCCGATATTTTTCCAGAAACTAAATTCTTCTTCTTTTTCCGGTTCTCCACTGGCTGCTTTTTGTTCGTCTGCTAGTTGGGTGTACAATGAATCTAAGGTTCCAACCATTACTTCTTTGGCAAATACTCCTGTTAGCAAACCGACGGTGGCGGGCCAATTTTCTTGAGTAATTCCCATTGGTGTAAATACAGGTGTTGCCGCGCGGCCAACTGCACTAAGAATTGAGTCTTTGCTGTTGTCTTTGCCGAAGGAACCGTCGGTGCCCACTGAGCTCATGAATCCTAGTATAACCACCATGATCACGATCGCAATTCCGGCCTTTTTGATAAAAGCTTGCAATCTATCCCAAGTCCGCAGTAGCACTCCTTTGAGCTTGGGAATGTGGTAGGGCGGGAGTTCCATTACAAACGGTGCAGCTTCTCCTTGCAAAAGGGTATTTTTTAAGATTAGCCCGGTGAGAACTGCGGCTAAAATTCCTAACAGATAAAGTCCTAACACCATGTTTTGACCACCGACTTGGAAGAATGCGCCACAAAATAGGGCGTAAACTGCTAATCTGGCACTACAAGACATGAATGGATTCATCATAATCGTCATTGTGCGATCGCGCTTATTTTCCAATGTCCGCGTCGCCATAATTCCGGGGATGTTGCACCCAAAACCTACCATCATCGGCACAAAGGACTTGCCGGGAAGTCCGACAAATCGCATTAATCTGTCCATAACAAAGGCTGCCCGCGCCATGTAGCCAGAGTCTTCTAGGGCAGACAAACACAAGAACATCATCCCAATTTGGGGAATAAAAGTAGCTGTGGTTTGAATGCCACCGCCAGCACCTTTTGCCAGCAGTCCAATCAACCATCCAGGAGAATTGACGCTTTCTAAAACAGCAGCTAAACCGTCTACAAAAATTGTCCCAAACAAAATGTCAAAAAAGTCAATAAACACTGCGCCAACGTTAATCGAAATGGTGAACATGAAGTACATCACCATCAAGAATACGGGAATACCTAACCAGCGGTTAAGCACAACTTGGTCGATTTTGTCGGAAAGGTTGGTTTTGATTTCCCTGGAACATTCGGTTACGCCTTGGGTGAGGGTGCGGATGTAGGTGTACCGACTGTCGGCGATGATAATATCCAAGTCGTCATCGAGGGTTTCGTGGACTCTGCGGCGGTGCGGGACGACTATTTTTTCTAATTCTGTATTTGCGAGTTCCGGGGCGACCTCATCCTGGTATTCTAGGAGTTTCAGGGCTGTCCAGCGGGCATCGACGTTGCGATTTGGGCTGTGTTTTTCGATGTGCGGGATGAGTTGGGCGATCGCATCTTCGATCGCAGCCGGATAAGCGACATAAGCAGATGGTACGATCGGCTTTTGTAGCGCCTTATTCACAGCATCCCGCAGCAGTGGCAATCCGTCATTTGACGCAGCACTCATTGGCACTACCATACAGCCGAGGCGTTCTGCGAGTTTGCTAACATCAATTTTGGTATCTCGTTCTTTGGCAACATCCATCATATTTAGCGCTACTATCATGGGCACACGCATCTCTAAAATTTGGGTGCTGAGATACAAATTTCGCTCTATATTGGAAGCATCAACAATATTAATAATTACATCAGCTTCGCGAGATAGCAAATAATCTCGCGCTACCAATTCGTCAAGGCCAGTATCTCCGTCTTCAGCATCAAGAGAATAAACCCCTGGCAAGTCAACGATAGTAATTGGTAAACCATCGTGAGTATATTTTCCCTCTTTGCGTTCGACGGTGACACCAGGCCAGTTGCCCACTCGCTGGTTAGCACCTGTCAAAGCATTAAATAAAGTAGTTTTACCACAGTTGGGATTACCCACCAATCCAATAATTTGCTTAGCCATTATTTCACCTCCTCTACAAATAGAGTTTTTGCTTCATCTTTGCGTAAACTGAGTTTGAAACCCCGCACTAAGATTTCTACGGGATCTCCCAGAGGTGCGTGGCGAGTAACAGTGAATTCGGTTCCCGGTGTCAATCCCATTGCTAACAATTTGCCTTTATAAGCGCGGGCTGTTTTCTCATAGCCAACCACTTTTGCGGTGCTGCCAACAGCTAAATCTCCCAGTTGTTTCTTCTCGTTCATTTCTTTTTTTGATTCAGTCTAAATTTGTACAAATTTAATCAAACTCTTGAATGTAGCAACCCTCTCAGTATTTGTGAATATCTCTCTTTTCTCTTCCTCTGTGCCCTCTGCGCCCTCTGCGGTTAATAAAAAAAATCTTGTTCACAAATGAAATAAGATTGCTGTACATTTATGGCAATTCCCCTAATTTATGCACATAATTTTCTGTGCCATACCTGCGCCCAAACCGATGCGGTTGTCGCCCATTGCTACAATCACTGAACCGCCAGAATTGCTGATGATTTGAACTTCGATGCCGGAGACAAATCCCATGCCGATGAGGCGACGCACAGTGCCTTCTGAACCCTTGAGTTTAAATATCCGCAACTTGTCGCCGATGCTTGCCATTGCTAGCGGAAATGATTTACTCTGAGCTGAGTCTGGTTGAACTTCTATCTGAGGTTTTGTGCTGCTGTCTTCGGTTTCCGAGACTTCTGGTGTCTCGCCGTAAAAGGTAAAACCCTTGAACTGTGAGGGGTTTGACTCTTGGTTCTGTTGACTGTATGGTTTGTTCATCTGTTTTGGAAGTCGATCGACTTTAATAACAAGTTATTTGGCCTGCTGGTGCGATCGACTTGAGATATATTCTCAATACGATCGGTATAAAATCGCAGATAGGGCTAAATTTTCCGTTCTAGCGCACTCTTTAGCCTTGAATATTTAGGCGTGCAGCTATTCCCAGCGCCCAGACATTAGACGGGTTTTTGGCAGGTTCCTAGTTTTAATCTCTCTGGCGCTAGATGCTGATTTGCGCTTTAACTGAAAGCAAGTAAGATTTACTGCCCTTAAGCATAGTAAACTAAAAAATAATTATTGGCAAGAATTCTCAAATATTTTAGCATACCAGCAAACTCATCCTTAAATCTGGCTGAGCGATACTTAAGTAGCGATCGACCTAAATACTTAAATAAGGGCGATCGAGCATATATACTTAAGTCTTAGGGCGATCGCGGGAGCACCTGCGCTACGAATTCACAACTTATCAAGCATTATGCCAGCAAGTTTTCTCCCAAAGTCGATCGCACAACTCACAGAATCCACCTCAATCGCCTTAGCCCAAAGCATTCAACAGTCAGCAATTACAACTTCCCTAACCGCTGAGCCAATTACCACAACCTACGTGCATCAAGGCAGCGGAAACACACCTATTTTGCTAATTCACGGCTTCGACAGTTCCGTGTTTGAATATCGCCGTCTGTTACCGCTTCTAGCCAAAAAAAATGAGACTTGGGCAATTGACTTGTTAGGTTTTGGCTTTACAGAAAGAGTGGCAGGTTTGCCATTCAGTCAAAAGGCGATTGGAAGTCATCTATACTATTTCTGGAAAACGCTAATTTCGCAACCAGTAATCTTAGTTGGCGCGTCGATGGGAGGTGCAGCAGCAATAGACTTTACCCTAAATCATCCCGAAGCAGTCAAAAAATTAGTATTAATAGACAGTGCAGGTTTTGCGATCACTCCTAATAAGGGTAAATTTTTAATTCCTCCTTTAGGAACTCTAGCAACTTCCTTTTTGCGAAACCCTAAAATTCGTCAAAAAATTAGCGTCAATGCTTATTTCGACGAAACCTTAGCTTCTGTAGATGCACAAACTTGCGCTGCTTTGCACTTGGAAATGCCCAACTGGAATCAAGCTTTAATTGCGTTTACCAAAAGCGGCGGTTACGGCGGTTTTGGGAAAAAACTTTCCCAAATTCAGCAGCAGACCTTGATTTTGTGGGGAAAACAAGATAGAATTTTAGGGATTGCGGATGCAGAAAAGTTTAAAAGTGCGATCGTAAATTCTAAACTAATTTGGATACCCGACTGCGGGCACGTTCCCCACTTAGAAAAACCGCAAATTACCGCTCAACATATCTTAGATTTCACAGCTAAAGCAGCAGGTTTGTAGTAGGGACTTCAGTCGAATTAAAACTTTGAGGACTGAAGTCCTGACTACAAACGTTAAACTTTTGGTAAATATTTTTGTACAATAGTCCATCCTGTGAGCAACACAATCACAAATCCCCCAAACAAAGCCAAATTAGCGCCAATATGAAGGGGACGCGCCCAAGGATGTTTAGGGCCAATTTGCAGCCCGCTACCAACCGAAACCAACACCAAAGCCACAACAGCTAACCCCGCTGGTAAATGAGCCGAGTGACCCAAATTGCCGTAGTATCCCAGCGTACCGACTACGCCAATTCCCAACAATAAAATTACCAAAGTCGCCATCCCCGTACCAGTCGCCAAATGAAAGGGACGCAGCCATTTCGGGCGCGGCTGTTTCGTACTGCGGGCGGCAAACATCCAGGTTCCAGTAACGGCCAGCAACAGGTAAGCTAACAGGGAAACGCCCATTGACCAAGCTGCTATTTTCCACAACCACAAGAAAGAAGGCAAATTCATGATTTAAATCCCTAGTTAGGGATTTGCAAGAAAGGTTTCCTTTCGATTTTACCTGGATTTGAAACCAAAAATGAATATTTTTGGCAGAAAGGGCGATCGCACTTTCCACAGATTCCATCCGTCTGGGGCTGAATTTAAACGCCCGATATCATACTCGGATTCATTGACCTTATTGATTTGTAGATCCAGTGTTTTGGAACCGCCTTTCCATTCTAGCTTCGTGGTTTAACTATCAACGAAAGGCATTTTATAAAACCCTAATTTTTGTTCTACTATTAATCTAAAAAATGGCAGACCTTCTATCAAATATCTTCTCCACAACCTTCTTGGTTCGCTTAACAGTCGGTACGCCCATTCTATACCGACTTCGCTCATCCATTTGGGAGATCTTGCTTTGCAACCAGCTTCAAAATCAATGGTTGCACCTACGGCTAAGAAAACTTTCACGTGTGTGAATTTGCTCCTATATTTAACCAGCCACTTCTCTTGCTTAGGCGCTCCCACTCCTATAGCCAGAACTGTAGCTCCTGATTGATTGATCGCCTCAATTATTGCCTCACACTCTGCCTCATTTTTTTCAAAGCCAAAAGAAGGAGAAAGTGCTTCAACCACTATTTCTCTACCAATTTTTTGATTGATTTTTTCCTGGGCTTTCTTAGCAATTCCGACCGCAGCTCCTAGCAAAAATATTTTAATTTCCTCGTGATCTTTGTGATACATATAAAATGCCGGAAACAAGTCAGAACCAGAAATCTTTTCCTTGATAGGAGTACCCAAAAACTTTAAGGCATACATCAAGATTTGACTGTCGCAGACTCTATAACTAGATGTATTATAAGCTTCATAGAAGTCGCGGTCATATTGCAACTTAATTAAGTGGTCTACATTGGGTGTAAATACGACACCGCCTTCATCGTCTAGTTTTTCAAACAACTCTAAAATCGTAAAGTTATCTATCACTATGTTCAATAAATTAACTGTTTTCATTTTTGTTATTCCCATCCAGCCTTAATATTCAACTACAAGTCAAACAATAACCCACACTATACCAAGAGTGTTTTTACTACTTGGGCGTGGGGGTGAATATACTTTCTTTAGTATATCTCCCTACAGCCTACCTGTCGAGTCAGGATTTTTAAAGATTCTGTAAAGAATCTGCTCGTTTTAGCAAACAGTATATAAACCCAGTTCGGTTTACAACTCGTAACACAGTTTCAATAAAAACACAATTCCGTGCTAATATTTGAACCCTTGCTAATTAATGTAATCAATATTCTTTTACACTAATTTTGATCGACTGAGAAAGAGATCGCAACTCCCGAACTAGATTTAATACAAAGGTGGTAGATTTTTAAAGTTTTCTATCTAGAAAATGCAAGAGATTTTCCAGCTTTGAGCGCGCTCAAAGCTGGAAAATTAGGATGATTTTTGGTGAACTAGCGACTGTCTTCTTGGCGGCGAAATGGTTTTCTTGGCCTTAAGACTTTCTGGAGCTTTTAAAACCAGACCCGATATTCCTCCAGCAATGAGCGCAAAAATCGGGTTAGTCATAGCGTTCAACACACAGTCAAACATATACATAGTTAAGGCTACTCCCAGGACCGCAGCGGGCGCTACTTTGGGATTAGACCAGGTTCTGGCGGGATACTTGAACAGGCAAAAGACGATAACAGGAAGTAACAATGAAGAAAATAAACTAGCTAAACCGACTGCACCGTTAGTACCAAATGCAATAATCCACAAGCTGTCGGTGACCGAGATATCTGTACCGTACTGGTTGTACACGCGGTTTCCGCCCGAATCCCCCCAGCCAAAAAGAAATTTTTGCCGCGCTTTTTCCCCCAATATCTCTTCCATGTCAAATCTAAACTTCAGAGAGGCGGCTCGTTCTTCTCCAAATATGGGATTGACAACAGCCATCACGTCTTTGCTCGAAAATTGACCCGATGCGGCTACGTACAGATAAAACGCTATATATCCAATTACCAATAGCAGCGGTAAAGAAGTGCGAAACCACTTGGCAGAAAATAATATGAACAACGCGATCGCAAATAAACTGTAGGCGCCAGTAGAACGGCACAGAAAAAAAGCGATAGTTAATACAATTGCTAGAGTCTTAATGCTTTTGCCCTGAAACTTTTTGAGCGTCCCAGTTTGCCAGAGCCAAACTGCGATTAAGGCGGCTGTCATCATCCACATTCCCACCATCAAACCGTGCTGCATAAACACTACGGGTCTCCACCCGCCCATACGCCTTGCTTGACCCCAGTCCTCAAAGGCATTGACGCCGTAAACCATTTGGTGCAGAATTGGGCCCTTAACCCCTTCAAGTAAAGTAAAAGGAATGTAGGCCAACCCACCTGCAAAAATCCCGATCGCCAATTGTCGCAGCCCGTCTAAACTACCCATATACAACCGTCCCAAAAAATAAGGCAGACCCCAAGTAACGATTTGGTTGAAAGTCGGAGAAATCGGGCTGCCACCATTAGTAAGTTGTGAAATAATTGGAGACAAACAGCAAATTACCATTGGCACATCCAGCCAACCAAGCTTAAATTTGGTGATGCGCTCAGTATCGTAGATAATCACACCCAGCAAAATGGCGTAGCAAGATGCCGAAACTTTGGTATACGCCGGAAATAGGGGGATGGGATAAGAAACTTGTGGTAAAAACAGCCACGCTGCCACAAAAGTGATAATTACTGCCCGCTGAGTCGGAAACCTCACAAACAAGTAAAGAACGACCGGAATCAAACCGAACATAGTAATTGGGATTAATATAGCCATATGTTTTTTGTCGCAGTAAAATGGTAGAAAGACTACTTTATTTCCCGGATCTAAATTCTAGCTCTTACGATCGCCCAACCCCAATCTTTTAAATCCACCTCTATTTTACGGCTTGTCCGTTAATTGTGACTGACCTTCCAGTGCCGTGTACAGTGCAGCCTCGAAGAGATCAGTTGCATCTTCCCAGGTATAATTAATCACCATCTCCAAAGCGGTCTCGGACATTGCCCGCCATTCGGCATCAGACAACTGACAAATCTGCTCGATCGCTTTTGCCATATCCTCTGGGTCTTCTGGCTTGACAAGTATTCCACCCCCACCAGCGAGGAGTTCCGGAGCCGCGCCAGCAGGAGTGCCGATGACTGGAGTGCTACAAGCCATCGCTTCTAAAATTGGCAAGCCGAAGCCTTCGGTGCTGCTGGCAAACAGCCAAGCATCGCATTTGCTGTAAAGTTCTTTGAGTTCGTCTTGACTAGGTATCCTATGATACTCACTATTCTGCTGCAACAAATCTGGAGGAGGGGTTTCGCCGGAACCAAAGGCAACTAAACGAAGGTTAGGGATTCTTGCAGCCGCTAGCTTGAAAGCTTTAATGGCAAGAGCAGAGCCTTTCCAAGGAGCTATAGAATAGTACATCCCGACTGTGGGAACTGACTGCTTGCCTCGCGGCTGCCCCGATTTCCGCGACTGAGGATCGTGAAACTGTTCGGTATCCACGGTTGGTGGGACGAGAGATACAGACAAATTCTTAAATTCATTCCTAGCCTTGTCTTCCAGCCACTTAGCCACGGCAATTTTGTGCATCGGCAGCCACCAAGTTGCATCTACTCGATCTTTTGGTGTGTAGTCAAAAGCCTCGTAGTGTTGGAGAAAATATACTTTCGCTCCTTTGCTCGGGGAGAGTTTAGACACCCACTCAGCAGTTTCCCACCAAGTAGCCATGATAATATCGGCATCAGGTACGTCACTGTCGGTAACTGGACGGCAGGTTTCGATCACTCGACTTTCGACATCTACATTGTCAAAATAAGACCATTTTTTCAGCGAAGTGGGTTCCCAACCCTTACCTCTGAGCACAGAGAGCAATTGTTCTATCAAACTTGGTCGTTCCGGGGGTGTAGAGACGATAAATATTGTGTGTCCTCGCTTTTGGAGAATTTTTGTGTAGATAGATAAAACTCTCATGCCACCTGTAAGAGCAAGGGTAGGAAGGACAAAAGTAATTTTCATAAACTAGGTAGATGTAGAAGATCAAAACTGGTTCCTCAAACTTCTCGATCGTAGTTCGTTCAAACTTATGAGTCTCTTTTTGGCTTTACTGCAAGGTGTAGGTGAATGTTGGAGGCGATCGTAACTTGATAGTAGAGCCGACCTTACTTGGTCGTCAGGGACTTTTTCTCAATCAGAAATCGGGAGATGTTTGAGGACTAGACCAGTCTAACCTGTAACGGCGTCAGCTTTAAAACATCTGTTGAACTAGGCTTGAGATTTTGGCCAGCGGTAAGATTGAACCAGTCTTTTAGGTAGATGCGGTCAGAAGTCGTGTCGAGACTGTTGGGTAGAAAACAGGACACGGGCGATATGAGTTTTAGCAGAAGCACCCCACCAAACGATAATTGAGTTCTTACGCAGAATCCCGCGCTCGCTTGACTACCGCAGAATTTCAAATTGCTGCTGTTAAGATCAAAGCTTAACTTTTTCCGGCGCCGCTGCCAACGCCGCATAGTGCTGCTTCGGCATAGTAGGGAGAACAGGAAACTATGTTAACGTCACGCTGTTGAGATTTCTCTACAGCAACTTTCAATCCTGCTTCAAAATGCTCCGTGGCATCTTCCCAAGAGTAATTGATGACCTTAGCATAGGCGGCTTCGGACATGGCTTGCCACTCGGCATTGGACAACTGACAGATAGATTCTATGGCTTTTGCCATTTCTTCGGGATCTTCTGGTCTTACAAGTATGCCAGTACCGCCACTCAGAATTTCAGGAGCAGCGCCTGCTGGGGTACTGATGACGGGAGTGCGGCACGCCATCGCTTCGATAATTGGCAAGCCGAAGCCTTCAGAGCGACTCGCCAGCAGCCACGCATCGCATTTGCTGTAAGAGTCTTTGAGTTTGTCTTGGTCGGGTTGAATTATATACTCGGCATTGGCCGGTAGGGGCAATTCGGAGGATGGGGCATCTACACCGAAGGCAACCAGACGCAGGTTGGGAATTTTTTCAGCAGCTAGGGAAAAAGCTTTCAGGGCGATGTCGGTTCCTTTCCAGTAAATTGTAGAGTACATCATGCCAATTGTCGGAACCGATTGTTTGTGGCGAGGACAGGCATAAAATTGCTTGGTGTCAACGCTCGGAGGAGCTAAGGAAACTTGGCGATCGCCGTATTTAGTCCGAGCTAGGTCAACTAACCAGTCAGAGATCGTAATTTTGTGCATGGGCAGCATCCAAGTTGCTTCAACTCTACCTTCAGGTAGATAGTCAAAAACTTCATGGTGCTGGATAAAATAAGCTTTTGCTCCTTTGCTGGGAGAGAGTTTTGCTACCCACTCGGCTGTTTCCCACCAGGTGGCAACTACTACGTCAGCGTTAGGTACATCTTTGTCTTCTATGGGGCGCCAGCGATCGATAATTTTGTGTTCTACACTCAAATTATTGAAAAATGATGGCTCGTTTTCAGGTGTCGAAATCCAACCCCTTCCCCGCAGCAGCGACTTGGCTTGCTGGCGCAGACTCGGTTGAACATGGGGTACAGAGATGACGAACACCGAGTGTCCTCGTTGTTTCAAGAGTTCTGCGAAAATAGATATTACTCGAATTCCACCAGTCAGACACAGAGTAGGAAGAACAAAGGTGATTTTCATGTTTAACTCCCGCTAAAGAATCCGACTCGGTTTCGGCGCTACGATGAGTGCGCTTTGTGAGAGCCGACAGGAAAGAGGGGCGGGTGAAGATTAATTACCACTTTCCCGGTGTGTACATAGAATCAAACCTAGGGACTGTTCGCAACACCCCAGTATCGATCCACAATGTCGCGGTCATTCAATTTATAGTAATGATTGATTCGATCCTGAAACAGTTCCTGTAGGGAGATTATTTGATGTCTGCGAAAGTTACTTCTAAAGACAGATACCCGCTCTGACAGCAGCTTTTTTTGCTACCAATACGAAGTTATACAATACTTCGTGTCTAACATAACATCACTTGCTTATCTTACCGACAGAGAGGTACGGTAAACCGAAATTCACCCAACTTTAGCATTGGGTAAAGGTAGCCATCGTCACAATATTCCGCAGATGAAAATCGCGGTCAAAAAAACTTTATACTAAAAACAACTAGATGCAATTTTTGTAAGGATTCAGGTCTAAAAACTTGCGGCTCCAACGCTTGTCTGGAAAGGGTTTTAGGGCAAAATAAGGGCTTTTGTCCTGATCTGTTGATTCTCAATAAATGACGAAAAACTGTCATTTTTCGTCATTTATTGAGAATAGAAATTTATTTAGCATCAAGCTCCAGAGCTAAAGTCTTTGCCCAGCAAGGATTTCAGTGACCTGAATTCTTACCAATTTTTTAATTTTAAAATATGGATTTTCGATAGCTCCCATAGCTATAAATATGACTCGTTGACTGTGCTTTTTGAGTGACTATACGTACAGTCAGTATTGCTTAAAAATATGATATTTTTTCGGGATTAAGAGATGGTTATTGGCTCAACTACCTGCACAGGTGCGAGCTAATCCAGAAAGGGATCGCGGGAATCACAGTCATGGATAGACTAATCAGGAAAAAAACCTGTTTTTTTGACTATCCCTCGCTCTCTTGTCGTAGAGGTGTGAAAAAACCGTTTGATGCGTCCGGCACTGCTTGAAAAGGTAGGTTTTGTAATCGCGACAGAACATAGAGTTTCATCGGTATCAATTTAATTAACTGCCTGAGTTTGGCAGTTGTTAATGGCAGGCGATCGCCTGAAAGCATCCCCAAAAGTGACTGCCACTTCTCCACCGAGTATGTAACGTGCGGAAATCCTGTCTAAGTAATTACCGCAAAAACCAAGTTCCGTAAATTATCAAATGATCGTGTAGAAATCAAAGAAATTCTCAGGATACAGTGATATAGATCATGGCAACCTTGACTCTTAAGTAGTAGGCCCAGCTTAGCGGTATGTATCAAACGAGTTCGCTTACAAAAAAATCCTGTTATGAAAGAATCATTTTTCCTGAGTTGGCGATTCCGAATCACAATCGGCGTACTTTTGGGCGTTGTGCTGCCGATGCTTGCAGCGATATGGTTTACCAGTTTTCACATAGTTAGCATTATGCGCTCGCCAGCGCAACAAAATCTATGATTTAAAACAGATATTTTAACACAAAGCATCTCTCAATGGGAACAAATTAGGTTTAAATTGTGGCGCAGCATCAGTCTAAATCCCAGCAGAGCCGAATAAGGTTGAGTTAAGACAGTCCCGCAGTCATAACGATGTGAAAAATAGACACGGAGATTGCTCTGGGGCGCGATCGCTGCGGACAAAAAGTGTTAAAAATCGCGTATTGGGCTATAGTTGCTAAAAAAGTGGCTAGTTAAAGAGGATTTGCCAAGCAATAATTGCCAGGGCTAAATCTGCGATCGCGTGGCTGATATAACTTGACCAAAGCGAACGGTAAGTCAGATAACAGTGCGACCAAATTATCCCGGCGGTGAAGACTGCTAATGAGCCTAAAATTACGGCGCGCCAGTCGCTGTAAGCTGCGATTACAATAATGTGGTGGAGCGTGAAAAATAGTGAACTCAGAAATATTGCTGTTTTTCCCGGTATCAGAATCTGGCATTTGTTGCAGACAAACCACCGCCAAGTAAATTCTTCAATTAGCGAGTTGACTAGCACAAAATAGGCTTCAATCATCAAGTAAATATTAGGGCTGCTAATACCCAATTGCTGCGCTTTTTCTTTGGCAGTTACAGGATCGATCCAGTGCTGACCGAAAAGGCTGTAGATACCCACAATCACCGCAAACATGAATATTCCCCAAATAGCTCCAGCCAGCAATTCTCGGCGGTTGGGGAGGGAGAAATGCAGTTTTTGCCGATCGACTAAAACAGACCATGCGATCGGAAAAACCAGCAACCAAACTTGACACAAGGCTGACAGTGTTTGTCCCCAGCTTCCGCCAATATATAATGCTGTTACTGCACCAATACTGGCGGCAGGGACAAGCAGTGTGAGAGCTAAGAGTGCTGTTTTGCGATCGCCATTATCCAGCATTTTTTACGCGACATTTGAAAAATTGTATTGAGATCGAAGGTAAAAGCTTTGCTGCTGCGGACAAGGGAGTTTTGTGCCGCTTATCAAAGTGGCGTGCCTTTTGGGTTGCCACAAAATGTTCATGTAAGAACATTTCGATCGCCTGTTTGCATTTGCGGCTCAAAATACCATAATATAATCTAATCCCTAATAGCTGTGTATTTTGGCCCAATGACGATCGCCATTGACTTTGGAACTAGCAACACCGTCGTCGCTCGCTGGAATCAGGCCATCCAGCAGCCAGAAACTTTGAAATTACCGGGATTGTCGGCAATCTCGGCTCAAAACCCGCCCCTAATTCCCAGTTTGCTATACGTTGAGGACGCTGCTCAAAATAAAGTTATTCTCGGTCAGCAAGTCCGCGACAAAGGCCTTGATTTGAGTGGAGATTCTCGGTTTTTTCGCAATTTTAAGCGGGGAATTGGCACTTCGGTGCAGGGTTTTGTGCCGGAAATTGACGGGCAAATTGTTGATTTTGAACGAGTAGGTGAATGGTATTTGAGCCAAATTGTCAACTCAATTCGTGAACTCCCCTTGCCGGTAGATTCTTTAATTTTTACTGTGCCGGTAGATAGTTTTGAAGCTTACCGCCATTGGTTGGGTAAAGTGTCTGAATCTCTGCAAGTAGAACAGGTGCGGATGTTGGACGAACCGACGGCGGCTGCTTTGGGTTACGGTTTAGCCGATCGCGAAATTTTGTTAGTCATTGATTTCGGCGGCGGAACTCTCGACCTTTCTTTAGTGCGCCTGGACATTTCTGCTGGCAAAAAGCCCCTGGGTTTTCTGCTGAAATGGGGCGAAAAATTATTAGCTGAATCTTCGGCACAAAAGGCAAAAGTAGCCAGGGTTTTGGCTAAGGCCGGACAAAATTTGGGCGGTTCTGATATTGATAATTGGCTGGTTGACTATTTTGTTAAAACGCAAAAGTTAGCAAAATCTCCGATTACAACGAGATTGGCAGAACGGTTAAAGATTCAGTTATCTTTGGTAAATAAGGCGAGTGAGGTTTATTTTGATGATGAAAATTTTGAGAGTTACGAATTAGAATTAGACCGATCGCGCTTTGAATCGATCCTCGCCGAACATCAGTTTTTTGACAACCTCGACGAGTGCATGAATCAAGTATTGCAGCAAGCGCGCCGCCAAGGTTTAGAAATTGGCGACATTGATGCAGTTTTGCTCGTTGGCGGTACGGTTCAAATTCCCGCCGTAAAGCGTTGGGTTGAGCAATATTTCGAGCCGGCAAAGATTCGGTGCGATAAACCTTTTGAGGCGATCGCCCAAGGTGCTCTGCAACTGAGTCAAGGCATAGAAATCAAAGATTTTCTGTACCACAGTTACGGAATTCGCTACTGGAACCGCCGCGAAAATTGCCACAGTTGGCACAGTTTAATTAAATCGGGCCAGTCTTATCCGATGAGCGAACCGGTAGAATTAGTCTTGGGAGCTTCTTTGGAAAATCAGCCGAGTATTGAATTAATTATCGGCGAATTGGGAGCGGAAACTGGCGGCACCGAGATATATTTTGACGGCGATCGGCTGATTACTCGCCAAATCGCGGGCCAAACTTCGGTACAGCCGCTAAATGACAAAGATGGAGCTCGCAGTATCGCGCAATTGACGCCGCCGGGGTATCCGGGGGGCGATCGCATCAAAATCTTCTTCCGCGTGGACGAACAGCGATTTTTGCGGATTACTGTGGAAGATTTGTTGACGAATGAAACGTTGTTGGAGGATAAACCAGTGGTGCAGTTAAGTTAGGAATTAAGCACGCCTAAAAAAACCAGAACTGATGAACTCCGACCAAGAAACCGGGTTTTTGACTGAATCTGCGGGCTATAACTAAGTATTTCGCAAAAAACCCGGTTTCTGACTACCCATCCGTCATTCCTAATAATGTTCGACTACGCCCCATGCCCCATGCCCCATGCCCTAAACCTAAGATTTGTGCACCACCACGGGTGTCCCCACCGAGGCCCAATTGAATAGCCATTTAGCGTGATTTACAGCTACATTTGTGCAGCCGTGAGTGACGGGATTGCCAAACAAATTGTGCCAGTAAGCGCCGTGAATTGCCATGCCTCCGTCGTAATACATTGTATAGGGAACGTCGGGCACATCGTAGTCCGGCCCAGTCATTCTAGCAACGCGGTATTTGGTTTCAACGGCAAAGGTTCCCGTGCGGGTGGGAGTCGATGATTTGCCGCTGGAAATGGTCACTGCATAAACAGGTTGATTTCCTTCCCAAGCTATTAATCTTTGTCTTGACAAATCAATTTCTATCCAGCGCTGACTTGATTGCTGCAACTGCATAATTCTATTGGCAATTTTGTTGTGCTGCGAACTGGCAATTGCAGGATTTTGTCCCCCAGAAAATGCAGCAACTGTTAGGGCGCAAGCGGCTAAGAAAGTTCCGCAGCGGCGGAAGTAAGTTGAGTTGATAATGCTGTTCATTCCTCACACCTAAGACGATTTTAGATTTTAGATTTTAGATTTGGAAAGTTTCACACATTGTACTATTTTAGATTGTAGATTATAGATTTTAGATTGGGAAAGAGAGGTTAACTAATTGTTAACTTTTGGGTAAGAGTTTGGGCAATTTGGACGATCGCCCGCCAATCTCGATTTTCTACTAAGTGTTTCGGAAATAAGTCTCCGGCCAAACCAACGGCGATCGCCCCAGCGTCAATAAATACCTTCGCATTTTCCACTGTCACCCCGCCAGTGGGAATCAAAGGAATGTGTCCCAGAGGGCCTTGCAGGCTTTTGAGGTAAGCTGCGCCTCCCAAACCGGATATCGGAAACACTTTAACGCAGGTAGCGCCTGCTTGCCACGCCGTCACAATTTCCGTGGGAGAAAAAGCACCAGGGACGATCGGCACTCCGGCATCAACTGCTGTTTTAATCATAGCTAAATCTGTGTGCGGAGTAAACAAAAATTGAGCGCCGCAATCTATGGCTTCCTGTAACTGTTCTAAGTTTAATAAAGTGCCAGTACCAATACTAAAAGTAGGAAATTCCGAGCGGAGTTCGGCAATTAATTCAGCAGCTTTGTGGGTGTTCCAAGTAATTTCAATAAACACAAATCCGCCTGCTGCTACCGCTGATGCCATCTGCCAAGCGAGTTCCTTTTCGGAGGAACGGATGACTGCGATCGCCCGGTGTTTTTTTAGTTGTGTCAACCAAGATTGATGATTCATGCGATTTGAAATTTTAGATTTAAGATTGAGAATCAATAGACCTCTTGCATGAAATTTTGATAGAGCCGATCAACCGCAGATACTAGGCAGATGCACGCAGATCAACGCAAATAGTTTCAAGAGGTGACTTTAGCCAAAGGTCTACTAATGATTATTATGGTATGGTTTGGAACATGGGCATACAGTTGCTTTTTTTGGGGAAAATTAGTATCATTCTAACTAGGATATAATTTTAGTACACATTACAAACTTCGATATATGCCAAACTACAATATGCGCGGCGTTCAATTTTTAACCGATAATCTAGGCAACAAAACCGCTGCAATTGTTGACCTCAAAGAACACAGTGAATTTTGGGTTGACGTGTTGGCTGAATGCGGTGAACCGACAGACTTTCAGTTTTTAGTTGACGGCGAAGGCGAAAAAATTGCGGTGGTGCTCGAATTTGAGAAGCACGGCGAACTCTGGGAGGATGTTTATGACTCTTTGACCATTGAATCTAGAAAAGATGAACCAAGAGTTCCCTGGGAAGAAGTTAAGCAGCAGCTTGAGAAAAAGGGTATGTTGAATGTCTGATTACTTGGTCATTACTGCACGTTCGGCTCAAAAAGACCTGGATGCTCTGCCCGTTGAAATCAGCAGCCGAATTTATCCCCAGATAAATGCTTTAGCAAGTGTCCCGCGCCCGCCGGGGTGTCTCAAGTTAAAGGGGGAGAAAAATGGTTGGCGAATTCGGATTGGTGATTACAGGGTAATCTACACCATTGATGACGACAGCCGCACGATCGATATCAGTAAAGTTCGTCACCGGCGAGAAGTTTATCAAGGGTGAAGTTCAAGTTCGGTTACATACAAATGATACAGTGCGATCGCCAGATCACTCGCGATCTCCTCGCGATCGGGGACGATCGCACTCTGGTATAATTCCAATGTCAGCGGATTTGATCTGAAACAGCCCGCGACACAAAAAAATCGGGGCGATTCCAGATTATCTTAGAACCACCCCAATTACAGATTTCCAACTTTAGATTCAACCTAAAATCTCAAATCTAAAACCTAAAATTAATTAGGCAATAGTTGCCATCTTGACATCGCTGTTAGCCAACAAATTTTGCAATTCATCAGCATCCACAGTTTCCTTATCAACTAGCATCTCTGCTAAAGCGTTCAGGACGTGGCGATTGCCAACCAGTACATCTTTAGCGCGCAGATAAGCTTGCTCTACCAACAAACGCACTTCATCGTCGATGGTGGCTGCGGTTTCTTCAGAAAAGTCCCGTTCGGCCATGATATCGCGACCCATGAACATATTCCCTTGTTGGCGACCGAGAGCTACAGGGCCGAGCCGATCGCTCATACCGAAGCGAGTTACCATTTGTCGTGCTACTCTTGCCACTTGCTGCAAGTCATTGGAAGCGCCAGTCGTGACTTCTTCCTCGCCGAAGACAATCTCTTCAGCAATGCGGCCGCCCAAAGCTACCGCCATTTGATTTTGCAAGTAAGAGCGAGAATACAAGCCAGAATCCATCCGATCTTCGCTCGGTGTGAACCAAGTCAAACCGCCAGCGCGGCCGCGGGGGATAATGCTAATTTTCTGAACGGGGTCGTAATCGGGCATCAAAGCACCAACTAAAGCGTGACCGGCTTCGTGGTAAGCTACCAAAGTTTTGCGCTTTTCGCTCATCACGCGGTCTTTCTTTTCTGGGCCTGCGAGCACGCGGTCGATCGCATCATTGACTTCATCCATCGAGACTTCGGTCAAGTTGCGACGGGCGGCCAAAATTGCCGATTCATTCAGCAGGTTAGCCAAATCGGCACCTGTGAAACCCGGTGTCCGGCGGGCGATTTTTTCCAAGTCCACGTCTTTTGACAAGGTTTTGCCGCGGGCGTGAACGTTGAGAATTTCCAGGCGGCCGGAGAAGTCGGGGCGATCGACCACAACTTGGCGATCGAAACGGCCCGGACGCAGCAGCGCAGCATCCAGCACGTCGGGGCGGTTTGTAGCAGCAATCAAAATGATCCCTGTATTGCCCTCAAAACCGTCCATTTCGGTCAGCAACTGGTTCAGGGTTTGTTCCCGTTCGTCGTTACCACCGCCCAAACCAGCTCCCCGCTGGCGGCCTACCGCGTCAATTTCATCGATAAATACGATGCAAGGAGCGTTAGTTTTAGCTTGTTCAAACAAGTCGCGGACGCGGGAAGCACCGACACCCACGAACATTTCGACAAATTCTGAACCGGAAATCGAGAAGAAGGGAACGCCAGCTTCTCCAGCAACTGCCTTGGCGAGCAGAGTTTTGCCTGTTCCGGGAGGGCCCACTAGCAGTACGCCTTTGGGGATTTTTGCTCCGACTGCGGTGAAGCGATCGGCATTTTTCAGGAAGTCTACGACTTCGGCGAGTTCTAGCTTGGCTTGTTCGATGCCGGCTACGTCTCCGAATGTCACCTGAGTTTGAGGTTCCATTTGAACTCTAGCTTTGGATTTGCCGAAGTTCATGGCTTGGTTTCCGGGCCCGTTTTGGGCGCGCCGCACCAGGAAAAACAGTCCTACCAAGAGCAGGATCGGGAAGAACAGGCTGCTGAGGGCTTTTACCCAGAAGCCTTCGTCGTTTTGGGGCAGAACTGAAATGTCTACGTTGTTTTTGGTCAGGATGTTGATCAGTTCGGGGTCATTCGGCAGGTTGACGAGTACCTTGTTGCCGTCTTGAGCCGTTACGAGGGCTTTGCTGCGATCGGAACTGATATTTATTTTGTCTACTCTCTTGCCTTCGACTTCCTGAATGAATTGGCTGTACTTCCAAACTTCCCTACTTGGGGGCTGTTTGTCAAAAAATGCGGTTGCTAGGGCAATGACTACAATAGCCAGCAGTGCGTACAGTCCAGCGTTTCTCCACCGTTTATTCACCGAGGTCGATCCTCCTAATTATTTAGTCCCTACAGTTCGGGATTTTTTATTTATGTTCATCAATCTTAACGTAATTGTAACTTGTTTTTGTGTGGGCGGAATCCCGGCAAGGGCGATCGCTTGTCTGAGGTGGTGGAAACCGAACGTGGCTTTACTGCGTCAGGTGATGGGATGCTTTCCTCGCAAAAGGTAAATTTTTGATTACACGATCAAGTTATTTTTGTCAAGTGCATCACAACAGGCGATCGCTGACTGTGCTGTTTTGGCAGCCGACTTGGCCTATAACTATGAAGAAGTTTTGGAGTTACAGGATCGCGATCGGCTGTTTACCTATATATATAGGAAATCACTCAAAAAAGTTAAGCCACAGACCTTCGGCATCCTCTAAAATATCCTGTAAAAGGTTAAAACTCCTGAATAATCATTCAACTAAACTCTGACTTTTGACTTTCATGTTGCAGCAATAAAAAAGGAATTTAAAACAATGGCAATTAAATCATCAATGGCAATAGATTTTATTCGTAACTTTGTTCAACCTGGAGAGCTTGTTTTTGATGTGGGGGCAAATATAGGGCAAAAAGCTGATGTCTATGCTGCCGCTGGGGCGAAAGTAATCTGCTTTGAACCACAGCCAAATTGTGTCAACATCCTGACCGAAAAATACCAGAATAATCAAAATATCGCCATCGTTAATAAGGGGTTGGCGGAACAAGCGGGAACGATGGAGCTTTCAGTATGTAATGATGCGAATTACATATCAACTTTTTCTAAAAAATGGCAAACCGGACGTTTTGCTAACTACCAATGGAATGAAACTGTTAGCGTAGAAGTTACTACCTTAGATGAGATGATCGAAGTGTGGGGACGACCACATTTTTGTAAAATAGATGTAGAAGGCTTCGAGTATCAAGTATTAAAGGGACTATCTACACCAATTCCTTATATATCATTTGAGTTTGCCATAGAATTTATTGACGATACAAAAAAGTGCATAAACCACCTGAAAACTCTCGGCTATAAGCTTTTTAATTTTGCCAATGGCGAACAAACTAATTTAGTATTTCCTGAATGGGTTTCCGAGGAACGCCTTGTCAAGTACCTAGAATCTAGCAATGACTCCTTACTGTGGGGAGATATTTATGCTAAATTCGAGGCAAATCAACATCATATTTCTGGTGGTGGAAAAGCTAAAGATAGCAGCAATGAAGTGATAGCAACAAAAGGATATCTCAACTTACAGAAACTTTGTCAGGAACACTCGATTACCCCGCGCGGTCTGATTCACATCGGAGCCCATGAAGGGCAAGAAATGAAGGAATATCAAGCGATGGGCGTGCCAAAAGTGCTGTTCATAGAGGCTAACCCTTCTGTCTTTGAAAGATTGAAACAGAATATAGCTGGACTTCCTAATGTGTGGGCGGCAAATTGCGCTGTCAGCAACGAAAATGGCACAGTCAATCTGCGCGTAAATTCCCACGATATGAGCAGCAGCATTCTGCCCCTGAAGCTGCATAAAGATATTTACCCCGGAATGGTAGAGGTAAATCAAGTTACCGTCATCTCGAAAACTCTAGACGCACTTCTGGAACAAAGCCCCTTCACTTCAGCCGATTTTAATATCATTAATATTGATATTCAAGGGGCAGAACTTTTGGCTTTTCAAGGCGCAGTCGAGACTTTGAAATATATAGACGCAATTATCACAGAAGTTAATCGCGAAGAACTTTATGAAGGGTGCGCGTTAATTGACCAAATTGATGATTTTCTCTCATCCTACGGCTTTCAACGAGTAGCGATGGCCAATCCTTCCCATCCATCTTGGGGAGATGCTTTTTATGTCAAAAAACCACTTCCGAGTCAAGATGCGGGTAATTTTAGTTCGAGTGGCTTGTCTGTAAATGAGATAAACAATACCATCATCGTAACCAGCATAGCACCGGGAAATATTGAGAATCAGCGGGCTGCTGTTGAAAGCTGGCGAGCTCTGGGATTTTCGCCTGTTTCGCTCAATACCCCTGAAGAAATTAGCCAACTACAGCCCATCTATGCCAATGTTACTTTTCAGGCTGTCAACCGCGATGCACGGGTCGAAGCGGGAAGACCGCTAGTGTATCTTGATGATATGTTTGCATATTTGCGCGATCGCCCTACAAAAATCTGCGGCATAGTCAACTCAGACATCCGCCTGAAAGCTGGTGACGATTTTCTCGCCTTAATCTGCAAAGAAGCGGAAAATTCCATAGTTTTCGGTTCGCGAGTCGATGTCGAGACATCTGAAAACACAGAGGGGAAAGTTTACGCTCAGGGATTTGATTTCTTCTTCTTTGACAAACAACTGTTAGAACAGTTTCCCACTTCCCAATTTAGTTTAGGTCTTCCCTGGTGGGATTTGTGGATACCGCTTACCGCTCATCAGAAAAATCTCAATCTGAAATATCTTGCTAGTCCAGTTGCCTATCATATCAAACATCAGGTCAATTACATCAACAACTTTTGGCAAACAAAAGGAATTCACTTCACGCAGTTTTTCGATCTAAATTTGTCGCGCCAATTTGAACAACTGTTGGCGAACGACAATAGCCGTTTGCAAAGCGAACTGACGAATGTTGCAGTTCAATTCATGACTTTAATTGACAAACAGACGCCAAAAATTCAATATGAAACAAAAGATGTCACTGCTCAAGTTTCAGATTCATTAAAAGTATCCGCCATAGTTTCTACTTACAACTCAGAAAACTTTATTCGCGGATGTCTGGAAGACCTGATAAACCAAACCCTGTACCAAAAAGGCGCACTGGAAATCATTGTCATTGACAGCAATTCCCAACAGAATGAAGGAGCAGTAGTTCGGGAGTTTCAAGGAAAATATCCTAACATAATTTACTGCCGGATACCAGAGCGAGAAACGATTTATGCGGCTTGGAATAGAGGCATCCAAATGTCGAGAGGGCGATACATTACTAATGCTAACGCCGACGACAGACACCGCCCCGACGCATTGGAAATCATGGCTAATTATTTGGAATCGCAACCAGAAACTGCCCTGGTTTACGGAGATCAATTAATTACAAATTTTGTTAATGATACTTGGGCGGCGACGCAATCTAAAACGCGGTGGAATTGGCCGGAATTTTCCTATGGGGAACTGGAAAAGCGCTGCATTACGGGTTCTCAGCCGATGTGGAGAAAATCTCTGCATGAAAAACATGGCTATTTCCGAGCAGAATTGACTGCGGCTGGCGATTACGAATTTTGGCTGCGGATTGGCAAAACAGAAAATATGTGCCGCATCCCGGAAGCGATCGGGCTTTACTACCACAACGAACAAGGTTTAGAATATGGTTCAGGGCGATCGCAACAAGAAACGCTTAAGATATGGAATGAATACGGCATCATCCGCCGAGGTGTCAAACCCGCCACTACCGTCCCCGTTGCCATCTCTCCATCACAGCTAAATGCCATGCCCTACCGCACGTCCGAACCAGCACTCGTCAGCATCATCATCCCCTGCTACAACCACGCAAATCTACTCAGAGAAGCCGTAGAGAGTGTTGCCAATCAAACCTATCAAAATTGGGAGTGCATAATTGTCAACGACGGTAGCACCGATGATACCAGCAACTTCGCAAACTATTTAATTCAATTGTATCCTCAAAAAGCGCTGCGCCTCATCGATAAACCCAACACGGGGCCCGCTGATTCGAGAAATGTTGGCGTGCAGCAATCGTCAGGAAAATTGATTTTATTCCTGGATGCTGATGATAAAATTCATCCCAAATTTATAGAGGAGTGCGTTGAAGTTTTATCAGCAAAACCGAATGTGGGCTTTGTCTATACAGATGTGCAGCACTTCGGGGCAAACTGCGATTTAGTCAACCACGGCGACTTTGAACCCAATAAATTTTTGAGAGACAATCAAGCCCCCGCTACTTCCTTATTTAGAAAAGAAATTTACGAGCAAGTAGGCGGCTTGAAAAAAGTGATGAAGCTGGGATGCGAAGACTGGGAATTTTGGATTTCTGCCTATGAAAAAGGCTGGTTAGGCTATCGTTTACCTCAGCCTTACCTATACTATAGGCAACATGGCGACGGCTCTAGCAGAACCCAAAGGATGGCGGGAGAACGCCCAAAATTAGACTTGATGAGAGCTACAATTGTTCGCCTGCACTCTCAACTTTATAAACCCGAAGAAGTTCGTTGGTCAGAACAAATTTTGCAGCAACACGGCAACTTGATTGCTGATGAATTAGCTCAAGTTATTAAACCAGAACAATTCTTAGCTTCCCTTCCTCAATACTTGGGAGATTACCAAAAAGACCAAACTAATCAAGTTGCTTTGGCTAACATCCGCGACTGCCGCCGACAACTTGCCGATTATTTGGTGAATCTACCCGCAGAAAAACTAGAAACTGCCTACTCCGGCGATGCAGGTAAGGCACATCAAATGCTGCTCAACAGCACTATCAAATATGAAGCACTAACAGATGCCGAACAGAGTTTGATAGCTCAACTAGCAGCACATATATCCCAGGGAATTAAAACTCTCAAAGATGTTAACTACTTACTAGCAGCCGCTCTTTACCGTCGGGCTGACCAGTTGTTGCTGAAGTATGAAAACGCAGCTATACCCAATTGGTTTGTCAACGACTATCTCAAATTTATGTTTGCGGCGCCGACGCTATTTCAAGAACTAGGAGAGGCTGACAATTATTGCCACTATGTGCAGGGATGGGTTAGTTACGTACACCGCAATATATTCCAAAACCAAAATTCACAAGTTTGGCAGGAAATTGCCTGGTTTTTCACTCAAAGCGCTAACTTCATCCCTCTATACTTCAATAGCGAAAATCTCAAAGAAATATACAGGAAGCGGGCAGATATTATTGAATTTGCCATGAAAAATCGCGGGGCTGCGATTGATTGCATTTTTCCGGCAAGGTCTGCAAACAGACAGAAAATTCGGGTCGGAGTTCTGACTAAACATTTCGGGGCGATGACGGAAACTTTCGCCACTTTGCCTGCTTTTGAATATCTCAACCGAGAGCAATTTGAGATTATTTTGTACGCTATCAATCTCGATGGGAATAAACTAGAACAGTATTGCCAGAGTCGCGCTGACAGACTGGTGCAACTGTCGAATGATTTGCCAACTCAAGTTCAGACAATCCGCGCTGATGATTTAGATATTCTGCTGATTGCTACCAATATTACTGCTGTAACTCATCCCATTAGTTTACTAGCACTGCATCGACTGGCGCGGGTACAAACTACTTGTTTTAATTCTCCTGTCACGACGGGAATGCGCCACATTGACTATTATATTGCTGGTAAGTTGATGGAGCCGACAATTGAGGGACGCACGCATTATCGGGAGGAATTAGTAACTGTTGATGGGCTTGGTTGCTGTTTTAGCTATACTCTCGAACCTTATACTCCTAATGTTCAACTGACTAGAAATAGCCTGGGTATTTCTGAGGAATCGGTTGTGTTTGTTTCGAGTGCGAATTTGTATAAGTTGGTGCCGGAGTTAAGGGAAACTTGGGCAAAAATTCTGGCGGCTGTTCCTAATTCTCTGCTGTTTTTAATGCCTTTTGGCCCTAGCTGGACTAATTATTATCCAGGGGCGGCTTTTGTGAATAATCTGCAAGGGGTTTTGGCTAAGTATGGGGTTGAGAGTCAGCGTTTGCGGGTGTTGAAGGCTTTTCCTAATCGTGCGGATGTTAAGGAAGTTTTGAAGTTGGGTGATGTTTATTTGGATTCTTATCCCTATGCGGGGACTACTTCTCTGGTTGATCCGCTGGAGGTTGGATTGCCAACTGTTGTTCGGGATGGTGATACTTTACGATCGCGCATGGGAGCGGCTGTGGTACGATCGCTCTTGATGCCAGATTTAATCGCCCATGACGAAGCATCCTACATTCAGCTAGCCGTTACCCTCGGCACTAACCCACAACTGCGCCAGCAAAAACGGCAGGAAATTCAGCAAAAAATGCAAGCCAATCCCCCCTGTTTTGACAGTGTTGCATATTCAGGGGCGATCGCAAAATTATTCCAAAAACTCTTTAGCAACTGGCAAAGCAGCCACCTAGAAGCCTCGCACAGCTTGCAGGCTAGCATTCCCAAGCAGCCAGATTTGAGCGAGATTCTCTCAAATAACGTCCAGCTTTACCAAAGAAACTCATCAAACATCTCAGCAATATCCGAACTGCGTCAAATCCGCAAACAAATCGCTGATTTTTGGCTGAGCATTCCCGCCGAAAATCTGGAAGCAACCTACAAAAGTGCGCCCGGTAAAAGCTATCAAATTCTGCTGACTAGCGGCTTTCAACATCAAGCCATGATGGAAAGCGAACAAATAATTTTGCAGCAATTAACGCAGATTAGCAAAGGATTAGTGCATCCCAAAGCTGTCAATGCCTTGCTGGCGGCGATGCTGTATTTCCCACCGGGAACCATGCGCATTCCCGACGCTCGCAACCGCTTGCCACACTGGTTAATTGGGGATTATGAACAAGTTTTTGAGACTGAATCCGCCGTCAAGTCTGATTCAAGTTCTGACTTGCTAGCTCAATACATTCAATCCCCACAATTTGCGAATCAACTGTTAGGATGCGTCAATCTTTACCGCATTGATTCGTCTGACGAATCGGTAGTTTTGGAACTCCGCCAAATCCGCAAACAACTGGCTGATTTTTGGCAGAATGTCCCTTCAGACAAACTCGAAACTTTTTACCGAGGCGAAGTTCGCAAAGGATATCAAGCAATACTTAGCTGCGGCTTGCAAGCAGAATCAATGACTGAAGCCGAACAGAAGTTTTTGCAGCAATTGACCGAAACTAGCAAAGGGTTAGTGCATTCTCAAGCTATCAATGCTTTGCTGGGTGGAATGTTGTATTTTTTCCCTGGAAAAATGCGGGTTCCCGACGCTCGCACCCGCTTGCCGCAGTGGTTGATTGAGGATTACGAAAAGGTGTTTGAGAGCGCATTTCTGGCAACAGAACAAACCATTGTCAACCAAGATTATTTGCCGCAGTTTCTCAATCAATTAAATGCTGCCGTGAATCTTTATGAAATTGATCCGACAGCAGAAATGGTAATAGTAGATTTGCGGCAAATTCGCAAGCAAATTGCTGATTTGTGGCTGAGTCTTTCTGCCGAGCAAGTGGAACTTTTGTATCGGAGTGATTTTGGCAAGGGTTACAAAGCAATGCTCGGCAGCGGGTTTATTAATGAGCCGCTGAATGAGAGTGAACGCGCGTTTTTTAATTCGTTGGTTGCTGAGTTGAGTAAGGGGTTTGGAACGCCTAAGGCTGTACATAATTTGTTGGCGGCGATGCTGTTTTGTCGTGCTGGGCAGTTGCAAGTTCAGGATGCGAATAGTTGTTTGCCTGAGTGGTTGTTTGAGGATTATGAGCAGTTTGTTGGGGGTCCGGTTAAGGTGGCTGTTGGGTGATTGAGGTCGCACTTTTTGAGATTTGGGATTAGTTGTTAGTCTCAAATCTCAGGTTAATTAAAATTTCGGGCGGGCTAGAAGCCCACCCCACAATGTTTTTTTCTTGTGGGATGGGCTTCTAGCCCGTCCTAGTTATTTTTGCAATTCAAGTCTATTCAATTCAAGACGAGTTCTGGATGTTGTGGCTCAAATAAGGGGCGTGTTACTTGGCGCAGGAGGACTGTTTCTAAGCTGCCTTCTATTACGTTTGCTGCTTCTATTTCTAATTCGCCCCACAAGAATCGATCGCCCTGAGCGGGCATTTTACCCAAAGTGTGTATCACAAATCCGGCGATTGTTTGGTAAGCTTGGTTGGTCGGCAGGTTTAATCCGAGTTTTTCGTTAACTGCTGTTACTTCCCAGACGCCTGAAATTAGTGCTGAATGAGCATCTTTTTCCACGATTGTTGCTTCGGAAGGTGACAGCAGCGGTTCGGACTTTTTACTGGTAATCCCATCTGTCAGCAGCCGCACAGTACCGTTGAGAATTGCTAGCAGCGGCCACAGTATTTTTGAGCAGATTTCTAGGGCGGGCATTAGCAGCAAAGCGGTGCGTTCTGGGGCGTGGGTTGCTAATACTTTGGGGATGAGTTCTCCTAATACTATCTCGACGTAAGTTACTAAGATAAAAGCTGCGGGAATTGCGATCGAATGAGCGCTCAACATGGCGGGTAAATGACCGATCGGCAATTTGTCGATCCACGGCTCGATCCAGTGTACAGTCGCACTCTCGCCCAACCAACCTAACAGCAAGCTCCCTGCCGTTGTGCCTGTTTGAGTCACCGACAGGTAATGCGGTATGTTCTTCTGCGCTTGGTGGACGAGTTCGGCGGTTTGGGCGGTTGGGCGATCGCGCAAGTGAGCAAGTTGGCGGATTTGATGGCGATCGGCTGATACTAATGCTAATTCTGCCGCCACAAAAAACGCGATTAAAAGTGTTAAGCCCAGTAACATTGCTAATCTCAGCAGTGTTTGGGCGACTTCTATTTCCAGGCAAGCAAGGTTGTTCAAAATAGATAAATAATACGATAGATATTTTTGACTAATACGTTTATTTTAGCTGTCGATTCAGATAGATTGACTGCCTCACATATCGGATATCCGCACTACCCGTATTCGTAGGGTGCGCAATGCGCACCTTACCGTACAAGTTATGAACTCTTTGTCTTCTCTTAAGCTATTCTGCATGAAAAATTATTTTTATGGACGGACTAGAAGTCCATCCCACAGGAGTTTTAAGCAACAGAATTGTTAAAATTAGATGCGCGTCACCTTATCTAGCTGAGTGGAACAGACGGGACGCCTGTTCTCCTTGGCGGTTCCTAAAAAAAACAATCCAATTCACAAAACCAGAACTAATTGCTGTCTCAACTCTCCGTTACCTCCCGCAGCGAATCAATTTCCGTAAAAGTCTCCTCCGGATCGGACTTCAACCCGCCTTGAATGTAATTCAACTTCACTTCTTCTAACAAATCCGACAGCAGCGACTGCAATTCCCCGAGAGTTTTTTCATCTTGCAATTCCCGCCGCAAACTTTGATTGAATTCTTGGCTGAAATTATCAATAATTTTTCGCCCTTTATCATCTTCGTAAGTAGTTGCTACCACATCAACCGCAGTTTGAGCTAAATAATTCGCTAGCTGTTCGGTCATTTCCTTAGGCAGAATATTAATCGGCGAGAAAGTTTGCAGGAGTTGATAAAAATCCGATTGTTTGATGGTTGTTTCCAGATTGTGGTGCAGCAATTCTTCCAAACCCGGTTGCACCTGCGGCAAAACTTTGTAAATTGTCAGTTCCAAAATCCGGTTGGTAATTTGTTCGATCGTATTTTCCTGATTGACGTGAAGGTAGGTCTGCTGCGGTTCCAGCAGTACCCGCGCTGCGTCGCCTTGTTCGATCGAACTTTGAGCTTGATTGATAAACCGCACCATCATGTATTCCGACATCGTATCGGCTAAATAAGCCACCGGTTCGTAGGTAATTTGAGCAATGGCGCGATCGAGATTCACCAAACCCGACTTGTGGAGGCGCACCAACACAGGCAGAATCCGCCACCCGTACCAAATCGGAATCAACAGAAACACCTCGTACCAGCGCCTCAGCACAAAATTAGACCAACTTACCCCCGGTTTGCGGCGGGTGTGGAACAGACTTTTAATCAAAAATTCCGCCCAAAAAAAGGCGATAAACCACGCATCAATTCGCCAAAACTGGTCAGCATTTGGCAAAGATTCGGGATTTGGCAAACTAGAATTAATACCTTTAATCGGGTCGTAAATTTTAACTATACCCGGCAAATAGCTCTGATAAATAGGGCGCAACTGAAGGTAACTGAAATGAAAAATCACCAGCAAGAAGTTTGCCACCGCTACTAATGTGCTCAGTTTTGCCCAGGACACTGATTTTTTTGACACTTGTACATCGGTGCTGTTAACAGTTGTGTTGGAATCTGACATCATAGTAATTTTCTGAGTTTGCTAATCGATAAATCTATCTTGTGGCTGAGGCTGAAAAACTCCTAAACTATTATAATCCCTTGGTAAAGCATAAGTATAAGGAAACCAAAGGTCGTGAACTTAAAGACAGTCATATCGCTGCTCAAAGAAACTTTTACTCAATGGCAAAAAGATAAAGCACCCACCCTAGCCGCCGCCCTAGCCTATTACACAGTCTTCTCCCTCGCTCCGCTGCTAATTATCGTAATTGCGATCGCGGGTTTAGTCTTTGGTGCAGACGCAGCCCAAGGTCAAATCGTCACCCAACTCCAAAGTCTAATCGGCAAAGATGGCGCCCAAACCGTCCAAGAATTGATCCTCAAAGCCTCCGAACCCAAGTCGGGAATGATTGCTACTTTAGTCGGCGTCGCTACACTTTTGTGGGGCGCTTCCAACGTATTTACTAATCTTAAAGAAGCCCTCAATACTATTTGGAATGTTTCACCGCCTCCCGGACGTGGCATCTGGGGCTTTTTGCAAGACCGCGTATTGTCTTTTGCAATGATTTTGGGCATAGGCTTTTTACTGCTAGTATCTTTAGTAATTAGCGCCGTTTTAGCAGCAGTCAGTTATTGGTTGAACGGCTTGCTACAGTTGCCAGTCGGTATTTGGCAGATTGTGGACTTTGCTATCTCCTTTGGTGTAGTTACGCTGCTGTTTGCCTTGATTTACAAACTTTTGCCCGATGTCGATCTTGCTTGGAATGATGTGTGGATCGGCGCCGCCATCACTTCAGTGCTGTTTACGATCGGCAAATCCCTAATTGGAATTTACCTGGGAGGTAGCGGTATTGCCTCTACCTACGGTGCTGCGGGATCGTTCGTGATTATCCTGCTTTGGATTAATTATTCCGCTCAAATTCTCTTCTTAGGCGCCGAGTTTACGCAAGTTTGGGCTAATCGATACGGCTCCAAAATGCGAAGTTCGCGAAATAATACCATGCACGAAAATGAGGAATCCTCCACGCGCAAACATCGGAACAATTCTTAACATTAAAAAGATGCAGTAACACATAAGCCAGAAGGCGCAAGGAAAGAAAAATTTTGAATGTAATTTAGCTTTCTTTTCGATCGCCCTGTAAAGTTCTATCTTTAGGAAGATTTACTTCTGATTTCTCTACATCTCAAACTATTTCTCCCGAAAGGTAACAATTCTACCTTCGACTGACGGAAGCACCTCGAACAGCAAGCTGAAAGCAGGTTCGAGTTTGACACCGGCGCGAATCAGGGAAATTTAGTTTACCCTTGTTCATTTCTATTTAGATTATCTAGAGTTGGATCTGTTGCACGTATCTGTCAGCAGAAGGAAGTCGGCTGTCAATTTCCCCCCGGAAAGTTATCCCTGAAGGATGATTTATCGATCGCCTATTTTGATTTTAATTAAAATTAGATTTAACCTTGCAATCCTCACGTAGTAGCCAAAAGAGCACTTTCAATCTGCAAGTTTTTTTAAAATTTTGGTAAATAATCATGATTTCATTAACAAAAAAACGCATCGCCCTGATCTCGGTACACGGCGATCCGGCTGTGGAAATTGGCAAAGAAGAAGCGGGCGGGCAAAATGTTTACGTGCGTCAAGTAGGAGAAGCTCTGGCGAAACAGGGGTGGCAAGTTGATATGTTCACCCGATCGTCCGATCGCCAACAAGCAAGGATTGTACAGCACAGTCGCAATTGCCGGACAATTCGGCTAGTAGCAGGGCCACAAGAATTTATTCCCCGCGACGAACTTTTCGGATATTTGCCGATTTTTGTTCACGAATTTCAGAAGTTTCAGTTAGAGTCAGGCTTTCAATATCCCTTAGTTCACACGAATTACTGGCTGTCTTCTTGGGTGGGAATGGAGTTGAAAAAATCCCAACCCCTGCGACAAGTTCACACTTATCATTCTTTGGCAGCAGTTAAATATAAGTCGGTTACGACAATTCCGATGATTGCCAAAACCAGGCTGCAAGTGGAAAAAACACTTCTGGAAACAGCCGATCGCGTAGTGGCTACCAGTCCCCAAGAAAGAGAACACATGAGGTCTCTGGTGTCCTCAAAAGGCAATATTGAGATCATTCCCTGCGGTACCGAGATTGAGCGGTTTGGGTCGATCGGGCGATCGGCCGCCCGCCAGCAGTTGGGAATAGCACCGGAAACCAAAGTCGTGCTGTACGTCGGCCGTTTTGACCACCGCAAAGGCATCGAAACCTTAGTCCGCGCCGTCAGTCTGTCAGCGCTGCGAGGCAAAGGCGATTTAAAACTAATTATCGGTGGCGGCTGGCGTGAGGGCGAATGCGACGGTAAAGAGCGCGATCGGATCGGCAGCATAGTTCAAGAATTAGGCTTAAGCGACATTACCAGTTTTCCCGGTGGCTTGAGTCGAGACATTCTCCCCGCCTACTACGCCGCCGCCGATGTCTGCGTCATTCCCAGCCATTACGAACCCTTCGGTTTAGTCGCCATTGAAGCGATGGCCTGCCGCACGCCCGTAGTCGTCTCCGACGTGGGAGGGCTGAAATATACCGTAGTGCCGCGACAAACCGGTTTACTGGCGCCACCGAAAAATGAAGCGCTGTTTGCAAGTGCGATCGATCGGCTGTTAGTTGACTCAGTATGGCGCCAGCAACTCGGACAAGCAGGCCGAGTGCGCGTCCAAACCTATTTCAGTTGGGACGGTGTAGCCTCCCAACTAGGTCAACTTTACACTCAACTGCTCGAAAAAGCGGCGATGAAACTTGACCCCGTGAGCGCTTAGTAGTATCACTTAGTATGGTTGAAGCCAGTTTCCCTCGATCCCTGTTCCTATCATCCGTTCTAACTGGGAATCTTCAACTAGAAGTGATATCAGGAGGTACTCTTGTACGCACCAGAACATCTGGGAAGCTATCTGCAACCCATTTCAGACATCGAGCTAATTCGCCTGTGGGTCGATCGCAAATCCCCTCGCAGCAAGAGTTTTAGTTGGCAGACGGCTAACAGTTTTCAGCGGTTTGTAGAAAAACCGCTCGCAGAAGTGACTCTGACAGATGTCCAGACTTTCGCCACAGCGATGAGGGCTCGCAAACTTCCACCTCGTTTCTACAAACAAACCTTGCTAGCCTTGAAATCGCTGTTCGCCTTCGGCCAGCAAACAGGAATCTTACCCGCAGCCATTCCCCTGCACGGGTGGCCGATGCGACAGCGCAGCCAGCATTCCAAACGCCTCCGTTTGAGGCTGGGGTGGAGTTTGTGCATTTGTTCGTGCTTTTTTTTGGGTAGAATGAGCCCGAAACTGTGGGGACAAACTGTCTCGGCAGAAATCTCGCCGCCTCCGAAAGGCGTGACTGTCTCGTCAGAAAGCTCTCGGACTTCGCCCCAAGCCTTGCCGAAAGTTCCAACTGGCGACTCACCAGACAAAGGAGAGGATAACATTGAGCGCGATCGAGTAAAAGCATTTCTCGACACCATTGCCACAGCCGAAGGCACTGCTGGTTCCGAGGGCTACCATACCCAGTACACCGGCACCAAATTTGACAGTTTCAGCGACCATCCCAGAGAAATGAGATGCGGCCGCCGCTACGGCAAAAAGCTGTGTTCCGACGCTGCGGGGCGGTATCAGTTTCTCAGCACAACTTGGGATAGATTTGCTAAAAAATTTAGCATCACCGATTTCAGCCCTCAAAATCAAGACTTTGTAGCTGTAGAGTTGATCCGAGAAAAAGGTGCTTTAGAAGATATAGAAGCGGGTAGATTGGAGCCAGCCATCAGAAAACTCGCCTACATCTGGCCTTCTTTTCGTCGTTTTGGCGGTTCAGTGGACTCGTCGATACCCAAACTGGAAAAAATGTACCTGCAAAATTTAGGGATTTACCGCCCAGGATTGGTTGTTAGCAATTAGTCATCGCAGTGAAAAGCCTGTAAATGGCAGGCAGGATGCCTACCCCACAAGAGTTTTTGGAGATAGCTATAAGTTGAGATTGGGGGAGTTATGGGTGATGTCTATTCTGTGGGAAGTTGTGGGAAGTTAAAAATTAGGCTAATTTTCCATCTTCCATGTTAACGATGCGATCGGCAGCAGCGAGGAATTTGATTGAAGAATTATGGAAATGCTATAAAGGGCGATCGCCCTTGATGGCTGCGATCGCCCTTGATGGCTGCGATCGCAGGTTTTAGTCAGGTGTTTTACCTAACCGTTCCCTCAATTCATCAGCCGATAGTTGGGGCAGTTGTTCTACAAGCAATGTCAATTCTGCCAGAGGCAATGCCAATAAATTATTGACGGCTGCTGGTAGAAGATCGCCCAATTCGGGCGATCGTACTTGCAAGACACTTTCCACCAACAATTTAACCGCAGATTCCCGCCCTGCATCATCAACTGTCAACATCGACAATCCCAGCAACAGCACAGTAAATTCCGCCGCAGGCAACTTGGATATTGGAGATAAAACAACTGTCATTTTTGGAGTTAATTCTCCAAATCTAACTACCAGAAAATTTTCTAAGATTAAGCGTTTTTGTTCTTGTCTACCTCTTTCTAAACCTTGTTCTAGTCCTCTTTCTAAGCCTTGTTCTAGTCCTCTTTCTAAGCCTCTTTCTAGTCCTCTTTCTAAGCCTCTTTCTAAGCCTTGTTCCAGCCCCTGTTCCAGCCCCTGTTCTATTCCATGTCGCTGCGCTGCTTCTAATTGTTCTTGAAAAAGTGGTGCTATCGCCATAATTAACTCCCGCTCTTCTGGCTCTAATTCCTGTTGGGTATCAGTTAGAGAGTCCCACAGAATAAATGATCCTATAATAACCGAAAGATAATTTCAGTGTGTAGCCTATCTTAATTTCTCTAAAATCTATCATGAAACTGACTGAGTACCTAAAATCTCTTTACATCACA
>NZ_JAIGNI010000052.1 GCF_026130175.1 Lyngbya sp. CCAP 1446/10
ACGCCGCTCTTTCTTTTTCCATATCTTTCTGTGGCATTTGTAAGTTATTCATTTTTTTATTGTCACAATCAATTATTGCATATAATTATATCATAATAAGTGTAGATAATGATTTAGGATTGCTATAGTTGGTAGTTGGTAGTTGACAGTTGACAGTTGGTAGTTGTCATTGGAAGCAATTACCAATTTACCAATTACCAATTACCAATTACCAATTTACCAATTACCGATTACCAATTTTTTGCGATCGATGCCAGAGCGGTTATTCACCAGCGATCGACTAAATAGTTAGTTCGTGCAGCAGCCAAAATCCTGCAAAAGATTCCGATTGTGGATTCGACTGAATTGCTAAGAAATGTACTTGTTTTGCTTGCTTTTTCGCGGCTTCAAATCCTTTCGCTTCTTTCTCAGTTGCTGCGTCTCTGAGATTAGCTATAATCCAGCGATCGTTAGCTCCCGTATCTAATACCAGCCTAGGGAGCTCGCGGGTGTCAAATTTGAGAAAAGCCAATTCCAAACCCGACATCCAACCTGCTAAAGCCGTTGCTCTCGATGAGTAGATGATTAATCCTGGAATTTGTGTTTCCGGGGCGAGGCGTGTCATCGGGAGCCCGAAAGCTTCGCCAAATCCAATATCCCACTCGGACATTTCATCAAAAGCTGCGATCGGCAAACTCACAAACGCCCATTTTTCGCCGATTAAGGCGTCCGGCAACGCTACGGGCGTTTCGGGTACAAATTGAACGCTCTGGATCACAACCGGCTGATAGCCCGGTTCGGCGGGATAAACGTCTTGCATCCGTTCTTCCAGCCACAGGCTGAGGGCGAGGGTGCGGCGACTGGAAGCGACGGGAATATCCAATTCCTCGCAGGCTTTGGTAATCATGTTCGCCATTTGGCGGCGAAAAAAGCGGATTTTTTCGGGTGGTTTCGGTGCAGAGGCGATCGCATCTTTAATTGCACCAGCCAGCCACAGGGAATTCACGGTTGTACTCGGGCAGAATTGCGAGTAGCGAAACAGAGATTCTGCCTTGTCGCCTACATTCAGCGGGCTTTCGCAAATCAACACTTCCCATTTTTTTTTCTCTCGCTCGTCTAGGATTGGACGGCTGTAAAAATCGAGTTCCCAAATAGTAGCCATGCCGCGCTGTTAAAAATTAATCCTTTCTCATATTACCGGACAGCGGGCAGGTTTCTGATGAGTGAGAATTTAAGACTGATTTTTGCTCGCGGGCGATTTCCTACCCGATAGCTCCGCCGCGCGTACTTTCCCCCAAATTGCCCTTCTCCCTTGCGGCTTCCCCTGCAATTTTCGGCAGCAGCCCACAACCGGACACATTAGCAATTCCTCGCAGAACAATGTCGCAGCAATCTCAACCTGCGATGTTTGTTAAACTTGTGCAAGCTTGGGAAAACAAACAGTATAGCTTGATTTTATGAGACAAATCATGCTCGAAAATATTGTTTCTACCCTAATTGTCACAATTTGACGCTTTTACCATTACTCGAAATGTTGGCCATGATTTACTGTCCCCACAGATCCGACTTTAAACTCAAATATTTCAGCCGAGATTTTATGGCATAAATAGTCGATCGCACCGCACCACTTTTCTGCATTACCAATCTACAAGATTTGCCAGCAAAACACCAAACAGCAGAGGCGATTTTTGCCGAAACCTTACCGCTTGCAGAAAAGCTGATTCACAACCATCCAAATCAACCCAATTAACAGCCGCCCTAAAAATCAATCCGCCTGCATCAGCGTTCATTAGCGTTCATCAGCGGTTAAAATTAAAAATCAACAAACATCCGCAACTTCCAATCTCATGACAAAACTCAGCGTCAACATCAACAGAATCGCCCTCCTGAGAAACTCTCGAAACATCGGCATCCCCAGCGTTACCGAAGCCGCAAAAACAGTAATTGCCGCCGGAGCTCACGGCGTTACAGTCCATCCCCGCCCCGACGAAAGACACATCAAAGCTGCCGATGTTTACGACTTAGCCAAAATGCTAACTGTCGAGTTCAACATCGAAGGAAATCCGTTTCAGCCGCCATTTATGGATATAGTTTGCGATGTGAAACCGGCTCAGTGTACCTTAGTGCCGGACGCTCCAGACGTGCTAACATCCGATAGCGGTTGGAATATTCCCGAAAATCGCGATCGGCTGTTACCAATTATTCAAAAATTAAAAGACAACGGCATCAGAGTCAGCCTGTTTATGAACGCAGATGCTGCTCTTATGCCCCTAGCAAAAGAAGTTGGAGCCGATCGCGTAGAACTGTACACGGAACCCTACGCAACTGCTTTTCGTGAAGGCAATGTAGAATCTGTTTTTCAACAGTATGTCTTAGCAGCTCAAGCCGCTCAATCTGTCGGTTTGGGAGTGAATGCCGGACACGATTTAAATTTAGACAATTTAGCTAAGTTTTGCTCGATTCCTGATATACTAGAAGTCTCGATCGGTCACGCTTTAATTGCCGAAGCGCTAGAAATGGGATTATCCAACACGGTACAAGCTTATCTAAAAATTCTCTCTGGTTCGTAGTAAAAATAAACCTGGCTTGGCAGGGCGGGTTTGGCATCGGTAAACTCGTTTTTATTACATATCCTTGCCTTACCCGGCCCTATAGTACAAGATTGGGACTAAGGTCAAAAAGTGGTTTGACACGCTACCCATAGGATAAGGTGCGGTGTGCATCGCCCTACAAGCCGATCGCCCTCGCACCAGTTAAAAGTAGAGGCCGTAACCCCCGCTGGGTTAAGGGTCGTTTTCTGGTAGCAAAGCCTCTCTTGGAACCCAGACACCGCGTTTTTGGGTTGTTGGCATTTTTTGAGCAAGCTTTTGGGAAAAAGCTTGAATTTTTGACCAAATTACTAGGACGATCCGATGATATTATGGGTAGGGAATATGATGGAAATGTCCGATCGACCCAGGCTACTATTTAGCTTCGGCAGGGCAATTTACTACCGCGAATTTTTGTGAAATTACGAAATATTTAGCTGTATCCTCTATGCTGATCAAGCCGATCGCGCGATCGGCAGATTTAATCCGGTGCAAACAGCACCACACAAGTAAACATATACAACTGATTACCTTTGGCAAGCGTGACATGAAAAAACTAATTTTACTGACTGGAATGCTACTCATGATGACGGCAAAATCAGTATTTGCCAGCCCTGTAGCCCCAAAAATTGCACCGGGCGATCGGATGGCTGCCTCGGAAATTACACAAACCGTTAATAAACCCGCTACTTCTGCCCTAGTTGCCAACCTAGAACCGATCGAGCCAACGTCAGCTACCTCTGCCCCAGTTGCCAAGCTAGAACCCATCGAGCGAATGTCAACCTCAGAAATTCGAGCCACCATCAACAAACCAACCACCTATATTTTTGAAGGCATCAAAGGGCGAGAACTCACTCTCTCGCTGTGGGCGGGACAACTGACAGCCGAACTGTACAGCCCCAACGGCGAGAATCTGGGAGTTATTGAAAAAAGCGACAATCAGTGGATCGGCCAATTGCCAGAGTCCGGGATTTACCGCGTGCGAGTTACCCCGAAAGGTGAGACTAGCAGCTTCGTGATCGGACGCGACTTTAACGCTAAGTGGACTTATAGGCCCGATCGCGCAATTCCCATAGCATACGGGGAAACAGAAGCCACAGTTAGGCTCAAAATGTCCGGCTACCAAATCCAACCCCTGACAGTTCCAGGAAAACAGGGACAGACAATCAGGGTGAGTGCTAGCAACAAAAATCTCGATGTGGCGATCGAATCTCCGTCGGGACAACTCCTGGATCAAGGCGCAGGTCAAACTTTTGCTCAACTCCCGGAGTCCGGTACCTACAAGGTACTAATAGTTGCCAACAGGCCGGTCAAGCCCTCCATCAGAGTTTCTGTGCAATAGCAAAGATTGCAAAAACACTGTTGAGGGCGATCGAATTTCCGTCGCCCATCCACAAAAGTTCGCCCGAAACGCGAGCTTTTTTTTGCGTACATAGCAATTATATTTGATTTGTAAATCAGATTTTTTTAACCGCAGAGGGCGCAGAGGGCGCAGAGGAACTAGAAAAGAGAGAAAGAGGGAGAGAAAGATGTTCACAATTTAACGCGATTAGATAATAGCGTTAATTGATTGTACAACTCCTGACGACGCGCTATAGCAACCACCAAGAAGGTTAGGAAGTTCCTTAATTGCTTCTTCTTCCCTCTTCCTTCTTCCTTCTTCCCTCTTCCTTCTTCCCTCTTCCTTCTTCCTTCTTCCTTCTTCCTTCTTCCTTCTTCCTTCTTCCTTCTTCCTTCTCAACCTTGAATCAGATCTGCAAAACGTTCTTGTTTCCAAATGCAGCTTAAATCAGAGTCAGCTAAAGCTAGTTCTCGGTATAAATTAGGCATAAACTCCACAGCCCGCTGCAAATTGTCAAGGGCCAAATCTGCAAACCCCAACAGTGCATAACAGCAAGCTTGATTGTAAAAAGCGTTAGCAAAATCAGGATTGATTTCTAAGGCAGTTTCGTAGCAAACGATCGCCTCTGAATAGCTACCTTGTCGCGCCAATTCCACACCCCGATTGTACCAAATCAAATAATCCTCAAAGGCACACTCAGATGTAGGAGTGAACTTGGCATTTTTCTGATTTAAACCTACTAATTTTCCCAAAGCAACTCGACGCTCTCCCACAGCTTCGGCTCTGCCCGGTTTCAGAACGATCGATCGGCTAAAACTAGCCACTGCTTGTTTGTAAAGTCCCATTGAGTTAGCAACTAGACCACGATTGTACCAAGCGTTCGCATCGTCTGGGTTAAACTCGATCGCGCGATCGAAACTGTTGAGCGCCTGATGGTAAAGTTTCAATTCCAACAGAGCATTACCTCGGTTGTACCAAGCCCAAGCAGCCTCCGGGTGCAAACTTAAAGAGCGATCGAAACTCAGAACCGCCTTATGGTAAAGCCCCATATCGATCAGCGTCAGTCCCCGGTTGTGCCAAATACTCGGCGAGCATGGGTTAAACTCCAGAGCCCTGTCAAAACTGTTGAGCGCCTCCAAAGGGCGGCCCAACTTTCCTAAAGCAATAGCCCGGTTGTGCCAGCCAAAGCTCGCATTCGGCTCCACAGCCAAGGCCTCATCAAAACTTTTCAGGGCATCTAAGTGCCGTTCTAAGTTCCCCAAAGCCATACCTCGCCCGAACCAAGCCTTATAATGATCCGATTGCAACTTCACCGCTCTGTCAAAATTCGCCAGAGCACTATCATGATCGTTAGCTTCGAGGTGGCGCGAACCGAGATGGTAATACCAAGCCGCTTCCAAGTTTTGAATTAAGTTCATAATATCTCGCATCTATCTTAGGGATGATTCTACATGAAACAATGCCCGGAGTTAAACTGTAATTTCACTAAAATTCTGAAAATTTTGATACAGGGCGATCGCCCGTACAAACTGTCAGTAACAACCTCAACAATTGGCGATCGAAACTAACTATTTTCCTCTCATGAAATGCTCTTTCAGCTAACCGCACTCATCGCACTCTTGGATCTGCTGCGAATCTCAGGCTGTGCGTGACAGACACTCCAACTTCTGCTGACTTTCTTCAAGCAACCACAACCGCTGTTTGAGCATGATCGCTCAACAGCAACCTGCCAGAAGCATCAATACTAAAATCCTTCCCCAGCACAAAACCTTTGCCCATCAACCGCTTGCAAACAACCAGCGCCGTAATCCGGCGAATTTCTTCCATCACATCAGCAGGAATCAAATAACTCACACTCCAGATCACCGACTCGCAGTCAGACCAAATCAAGCGTTCAATACTGACAATCATCAAAGCAGCTACACTGTCAACAGACAGCCGCCCTCTGAGATCGGCAATCAAATCTTTACCAATTAAGCTATTGCGAGTCATCATCGCTCTAGTCATCTTCCCAATTTCTTGTTCGAGTTCTAAATGATTCATGCTTGGCACTGGCTGTGATGTTTTTAAAGCGCTAATCGGAGTAAAAACAGTGACTGCTACCAGGCTCTGCCCGATCGCCTAGTTGACGCAGGCTCTACCCCAACTCCTTTTAATAAAGTATACCTAAAGAAAGATAAAAAATGTATCTAAAGGCAGATACTAAAATTTATTTTTTTTGCCATAAATGGATGAACCAATTGCCACAAGAGTTTTTTTATAGCCTTTCTCAGAAAAATGAGGTACGCATATGGCATAGGGCATAGGGGATATGGCATAGGGCATAGGGCATAGGGCATACCTCACCACGCTTGAGAACCGCTATAAGTAGTAAATTGAGTATTTGTACTCGATCGGGCCAGGAGCCAATTCAAAAATTGGTAAATTCGCTACATAATAAGGAAGTAGTTACTTCGGAGAAAAAACAGCAATGGCTGCAAAAGGGCCAGATATCGATATTGCCCTCTATATAGACCACGCCTTGATCGACCCCAGTGCCACCCCAGAGCAAGTAGAAAACTGCTGCCAACAAGCAGAAAGATTTGGGTTTGCCACAGTTTGCGTGTATCCCGCCTACGTGCGACAAGCGGTAAGTCTTCTGCACGGCAGAAAGCCAAAAGTCTCGACTGTTATAGGTTTTCCCACAGGAGCAACCACATCAGCAGTAAAACTGTACGAAGCCCTAGAAGCCGCAGACAATGGAGCCGTGGAGTTAGATGTCTGCGTCAATTTAGGATTGTTGAAAGCTGGAAAAAGTGACGAATTTCACCGGGAATTGGCCGAAATTTGCGAAGAAACCGGACAAACTATCAAAGCGATTATCGAATGCTCGATGCTTTCTGATGAGGAAAAACAATTAGCGGCTGAGCTTTGCATGGAGGCGGGCGCGGCTTACATCAAAACTAACACCGGCTTTTTTGGCGCGGCGACAGTTGAAGACGTGCGGTTGCTGAAGGAAATTACTAAGGGAAGGGTTGGTATTAAAGCCGCTGGAGGAATTCGCACTCACGAACAAGCTGTAGATTTGATCGTGGCTGGTGCAACTCGTTTGGGGACTTCTCGTGGCCCAGAATTAATCCGCCAGCGAGATAATTTAGATAATCGTTGACTGTTGACTGTTAACTGTTAACTGTTGACTGTTGACTGTTGACTGTTGACTGTTGACTGTTGACTGTTGACTGTTGATTTGGTGATTAATTGTTTAAAGGAGTTAATATGGAGAACTTCCAACAGTTACAAGTATATCAATTAGCCGAAAAAATATCAAATCAAATATGGTTTATTGTTAAAGAATGGGACTACTTTACGAAGGATACGATGGGCAAACAAATCGTCAGATCGGCTGATAGTGTTGGCGCTAATATTGCAGAAGGACATGGACGCCACAGCTATCAGGATAATCAGCGTTTTGTGAAAATTGCACGAGGTTCATTAAACGAAACAAGGCACTGGTTAAGACTTGCCTATGCTCGTAATCTTTTAACTCAAGAACAGATCGATCGATTGCATCCGTTATTAAATGAACTTTCACCAAAACTTAATGCCTATCTTAACTCACTAAAACAAAAAGCTAAAGGTTAACAGTTAACAGTTAACAGTTAACCGTTAACAGTCAACACCCAACAGTCAACACCCAACAGTCAACAGCCAACACCCAACAGTCAACAGCCAACAGTCAACACTCAACACTCAACACTCAACACCCAACAGTCAACAGCCAACAGTCAACAGCCAACAGTCAACAGTTAACAGCCAACACCCAACAGTCAACAGCCAACAGTCAACAGCCAACCGTCAACTAACAAATGACTCGAACTTACAAAGCAACTGGTATTAATCTGAAGAGTGCGCCGATCGGCGAATCCGATCGCCTGCTGACAGTTTTGACACGGGAATTCGGCTTAATTAAAGCCGTAGCGCCCGGTGTTCGCAAACAGCGATCGAGCATTGGCGGTAGAAGCGAGTTATTTGTCGTCAACGAATTGCTAATCGCCAAAGGCCGATCGCTCGACAAGATTACCCAAGCTAGCACTGTCGAATCCCATCCGGGTTTGAGCCGCAACCTCGGAAAACTCGCAGCCGCGCAATATCTGGCAGAATTGGCGATCGCCAGCGCCCTTTCCGACGAACCCCAAGAATCACTCTTCTTGTTGCTGGGCGAACACTTGAGCCGTTTAGAGCGTTTGTCCGATCGCACAGAAATCGCATCCGCCGCCGTGCTAGTCGCCCATCTGGCTCAGGGTATTTTTCACTTGTTAGCCCTAGCAGGCCTCGCGCCCCAAGTCCAAGTCTGCTGCGCCACCAGACAACCGATCGTCCCAAATTTCAGCGATCCAAACTGGAAAACCGGGTTTAGTATACCTTCTGGGGGAACCTTCAGCTTGTCCGAGCTAGCTAACTTAGAGGCAGAAATCTCTTCACAAACCGGTAGCTTGTACAGATCCAGCTCCCGTTCCCCGCAAACGAGCGATAGCAAACACTTGACAAATTTCCAGATTAATGCTATAGAATTAGCGGCGTTGCAACAGTTGGGTAGTGCAGAACTAGAAGAGGGGATTACCGATCGCACGGCTTGGATATCAGTAGAAAATATTTTGCGGCAATATGCCCAGTATCATTTAGGTTGCACGATTCGATCGGGAAGCTCGATCGACACCTACTTAGAGAGTTTTGAGTTTTAAATCGGGAATTTTGAGTTAAACAGTGAAACGGGCGATCGCCGATCGCACCCGCCTGGGGGATATCCGAACCTGTAGGTAATTTCATGTAAATTCTCTCTTCTTGTTGCAACACTAGATAATAAATAAAGTTACGAGTTATTAAACTTAGAGGTTAACGCCTCAATTTGAAATTCCCATCCCCCCAACCTGAACCATCCCAGGCGACAATCCCCCAAATCCTATGATGCGACTGTCCGATACTGATTTGAGAATATCTGTTTTAGCTGTGACCCACCACAAGATGGAAGAACGAGAAAATTTTCCAGATTTTCAATCTGATGCCATTTTGCCCGATCGACAATGGAGCAACGCCCAACACCCAGAAATGGATAAATATCCCACAACTCCAGAAACAGACTCGAACAACGGTAACAGCCAACAACCCCCAACCATAACCCCGGAACCAACAGCAGAGCCAGCAGCAGAACTCCCCGAAACAGTTGCCGAAACTCCCGAAAAAGCAACAGGATTTCTGCCGGTTCTCAAAAACCGCAACTTTCTAGCATTGTGGAGTGGGCAAGTTTTCTCCCAACTAGCAGATAAAGTTTATCTCGTACTGACGATCGCCCTCGTAGCCAGCCGGTTTCAAGCGCCAGATCAAAGCATCAGCAGATGGGTATCAGCAATCATGATCGCCTTTACCATACCCGCAGTGCTGTTCGGTGCCGCCGCAGGCGTGTATGTCGATCGCTGGCCGAAAAAAGCCGTGCTCGTAGCCACAAACCTGCTGCGGGGAGGCTTCGTATTAGCATTACCCCTGCTGCTGTGGCTCTCAGACGGTTTTGAAATCGGTAAACTACCCCTGGGATTCTGCTTGCTGCTGCTAGTAACATTCCTAGTTTCGACCCTAACTCAATTTTTCGCCCCAGCAGAACAGTCAGTAATTCCCCTAATAGTGGAACGCCGCCACCTGCTATCGGCAAACTCCCTCTACACCACCACCATGATGGGTTCGGTGATTATTGGCTTCGCAGTCGGAGAACCCTTACTAGCTTTAGCCGACACCCTATTTACCAACATTGGCGGCGGACTCGGCATCGGCAAAGAATTAGTAGTAGGCGGCAGTTACGCCTTCGCTGGAGTGCTATTGTTGTCGATGAAAACAGGCGAAAAAAACGAAGTCGAACACGAACCGCCGCATCCCCTAGCAGATTTAAAAGACGGCCTGCGTTACATCAACGATCAACCGAAAGTCCGCAATGCTTTAATTCAACTAATTATTCTATTTTCCATTTTTGCAGCCTTGGCAGTTCTAGCGGTGCGGCTGGCAGAAATCCTGCCCGGTATGAGAGCCTCCCAATTTGGCTTTTTGCTGGCTGCCGTAGGCGTTGGGATGGCTATTGGGGCGACGACTGTCGGCTATCTCGGTCACAAATTTTCTCATTCCCAACTTAGTTTAATCGGATCAGTTGGCATGGCAGTGGCTCTGATGGGTCTTTCTGCATTTACACACCATTTGTGGATCTCGGTACTGTTCATTACCCTGTTGGGTTTGTTTGCCTCGTTGGTGGGAGTGCCGATGCAGACGACGATTCAAGCAGAAACCCCAGAAGAAATGCGGGGAAAAGTTTTCGGGCTGCAAAACAATGCCACTAATATCGCTTTGAGTTTACCATTAGCTTTGGCTGGAGTAGCTGAAACATTTCTGGGTTTGCCGACAGTATTTTTGGCTTTGGCAGGATTGGCGATCGCAGGTGGCGTCTTAACCTGGTATATTTCCCGTAACAGCAATACTAAAGTCGATCGACTCCAATAAAATAAGTAAATCCACCTAATTAAACGTAAGATACAGATGGCAATAAAGCTTGCTATATAAGCACTCTTCCTTCTTCCTTCTTCCTTCTTCCTTCTTCCTTCTGCTTAACAAACTCTGATTTACTTGAATGCACATCGCTTGGCTAGGAAAAAAATCACCTTTTTGCGGTAATGTCACTTACTCCAGGGAAGTCACCAACGCACTTTTAGACCGGGGATACCAGGTTAGTTTCCTGCACTTTGCCCAAGAAGCGGGCCCATTGGACAGGAATAATACGGCGTGGAGCATGGCAAATGGGAAATGGGGAACTGGAATTACTCCAACTTCATATACCAATTCGCTTTCGCCCGCGAGTTGCAACGAAGTTTCTTTACCTTGTCACTACAAATCGCAAATTTATACGATTCCGACTCTCAAATCCCGCACAGTGTTGATGAAGTCTTTGCGGCGACTGAAACCGGATGTTGTTCACGCTTCCCTGACGCTTTCGCCTCTGGACTTTCTGCTGCCGGAAATTTGTCAGGAATTGAATTTGCCTTTGGTGGCGACTTTTCACCCGCCGTTCGATCGCAAATTGCGGAATTTGACATCAGGAACTCAGCACCTGATGTATCAACTGTATGCTCCGTTTTTGGCTCACTACGACTCGACGATCGTCTTTTCTTACATTCAGCGGGATATTTTGGTGAAGTTGGGAGTACCGCAAGAACGGGTAGCCGTGATTCCCAACGGAGTAGACGCGATGAAGTATTCTCCTGGGCCTTCGGGGTTGAAGTCGGAGTTAAAGGCCGATCGACTTTTTGTATATCAAGGCCGCATTGCCCCGGAGAAAAATGTCGAGGCTTTGCTGAAAGCCTGGAAACAGTGCAATTTTGGCCCTGGTAACGTATTGGCGATCGTAGGTGACGGGCCCCTAGCCGCGTCGCTGCAACTGTCCTACGGCGAAGAGGAGGGCATTGTGTGGCTCGGATTTGTCGCCGAGGAGGAACGCCGGATCGAAATTCTGCGCGGTGCAGATGTATTTATTTTGCCTTCTTTGGTGGAGGGATTGTCGCTGTCGCTGCTGGAAGCGATGGCCTGCGGTTTAGCTTGTTTGGCAACGGATGCCGGTGCTGACGGTGAGGCTTTGGAGGAAGGCGCAGGGGTAGTTTTGAACACTCAGCGGGTGCGGAGTCAGTTGCAAACTTTACTGCCGCTATTTCGCGAACATCCTGAGTTGGGAATGCTGCTTGGTCAAAAAGCGCGCCAACGGGCGATCGAGCGGTACACTCTCAGTCAGAATATTACTGAGTTGGAAAAGCTGTATTCACAGATTTTGCAGAAGCAGCGCGTGCCACTTCGGGGCTTGGCATAACGAAGGAAGAAGGAAGAAGGAAGAAGGAAGAAGGGGGAAGGAAAGAGTAAGAGTGCCGTGTCTTCTTCGATATTGGTAGGGAAGCGGCAGTGCCGTTTCCTCTGCGATATTGGTATTACTCGTTTACTCGTTATGGATTCCCAGGCTCTCTCTGCTTGGGAACCAGTTAACGAGGACTAACATTAAACGCCAATTGCGATCGATAAAAACAAACATCAAACTCCATAAAGAAATTTACCTGTCCCAAAATCAACGGTACATTTTCAGATACAAAAAAAAATGTTCCACATTACTCATCTTCTTGGGATTTCGATTGCTTTAAAACTTCCAGCATCGTCTGTGCAGCATCAAACGCATCATAGGGAGACCAAACTTCACACACCGCACCAGATCCGATCGAATCCTGTTCCTGACTCTGCATACATCCCATCAGCATTTGCAAGGTTACTTCCTCTACAGAAATACCGCGCCACTCAGCAGACTGTAAGAGGTACTGCTCCAATTCAGGTGATAGATTCAGCGTCAAATTCATAAACTGCTTCTGTTTGTTGGTAATTGCTGCGTTAAAACCTTCAATCTTCAATCTAAAATGGTCTAACTTCCTGGGCGCAAATAGTCAAAAAGTCGTAGCGTAGCGGGGCGTAAGCCATCGCCCGAATCGGCCCGAATCAAAGCAACCACAACATCCGGCAAACTTCCCAAACTCGGATAAACAAAATAACGCGGTTCCCAGCGCGGCCCAAACTTATCTTTAAAACTGTGCAATCCCTTAAAATTATAAAACTTGCTCAAGTGATCCGAAAGATAAATCAAAACCTTTTCCAACCGCCCGGATTTACCCTCTTCTCCGACTCCCGCCAAAGCCGACAAACCCAAATCAAATTCTGCATAGCCCAATTCTTGACAGTGTTGCAACATCGAAGCAAACAAACACTCCATCGTCCCATTTTCTACCTCAGTGCGACGGCGCATCAAATCAACTCCAACCACTTGATTTCCCGCAGATATTATATTAGCAAAAGCACTCATTTTACCGTCGGGAGTGTGAATCGCTACGACGCGAGTTTCCCGCAAATATGCCTCATAAAACCAACCCACAGAAAACTGTTTTTCCGCACCCTGAACCATTTGCAGCCACTCGTCACTAACAGATTTCATTTGTCGCATCAATTCCAAACTTAAAGGAGGTTCGTAAAATTCGACACGATAGCCTGCTTTTGTCAGTCGGTTGATCGCAGTTCTTAAGTTTTGATTTGCCTTGCCTTTGAGACTAAAGTTTTTGAGGTCTACAATCGCTTCTTCGCCAATTTGTACTACTCGAAAACCGAGAGTAGAATACATTTCTAAATCGTCGGGCAAAGTTTGATAAAATGCTGGATACCAATCGTTGCGATAGCAAAACTCTTGAAACCCCAGAATTGCCTCTTTGCGGTCTTCTGCTGGCCCGATGGGGTCTCCGAGGGCGATCGCGCCTCTACCTTTGGGCACGTAGGCGATCGTACTTTTTCCCGAAGGACTAAAATAATAAGATTTATCCTCAAGCAACGCCAGTCTCGCTAGCGTTGTCCGCCCGTATTCTGCTACAACTTGTTTAGCTTTATTCCGTTCCGAAATACTTGCCGAATCTCGCAGCAGCACCGGCCGCAGCAGCATGAAAAGTGCGTAACCAAGAGTTACAACACCCACAGCATAAATCGAATCTGCAAAAAAATTAGCAAACCGAGTTTTCGGAACCAAACCCGCATTGTCCGCCGTAAAAAACATGGCAAAAGTCTGGAATATAGCATCGTCCCAATCAAAATTAACTGCTCGTTCGTTAACTTCAAAACGCCCATCTAAAATGTAAAAACCAGCCGTACCGTAAGCGAGAGTAAACAGCAAAGCCCCCAGCAAAACTCGGAGTCCTTGAGCAATTGAAGGGCGATCTGATTGAGCAGTAAATGTCTGCCGCATCACCAACAATTGAAACAGTAAAACGCCAGAAAGCAAACTTTCTTCAAGATCTAATCCCTTGACTAAATGAACTACAATAGAAACAATTAATAATCCCACAGTCAGCAACCAAGCAATCCGCTTTCGTCGCAACAAATTAGTTGCCAGAGTTAGCAGCATAAATCCGATAACTGCTGCAAAGAAATGCCCGCCCGCCCTCACCGGAAAAGGAAAAAATGGTTCTAGCCAATTTCGGCGATCGGGTAAACTGGGAGTTACAGCAGACAGCAGGTTAATAACTCCTACCAATCCGGTTAAAAATGATGCAGTCCAGAGTCCAATCCTAGTTTTTTGGGGTAACACAGTTCACCTGTTTAATTTTTCTGTGCGGCCAGTGATATCTTAAACTGTTTTCCAACATAACTCAATGAATCGGCTAAATGCTTGTGCCAATAATTCCAACCGACATCGGGGCCGACAATCCCGTGACCGCCAGGAAATTTGTTAAACTCGTTGGCAATACCCAAACTGTTTAATTGTTCGTGAAACTGTTGCGTAGAAGTCAGAAATTCCTTGTCTCCTTCCCCCGCATCCAAATAAGCCCGCAGTCGCTGTCTATCTTTTGTAGAGAGTTTCGGAACTAAATATTTAGGACTGTTAGCTTTGCCACTTTGATCGGTAAAATAACCGCTGTGGCTGAACAGAATATTAAAATTATTCAAGTAGCGCAAACCGATATTAAAAGCTCCCCAACCCCCCGAAGATTGTCCTCCCATTGCCCAGAATTTGGGGTCTTCCAGCGTTCTGTAGCGCGATTTTACGATTTGAACCAACTCGGAGCCGATCGCACTTCCGACCTGACCATTGGGCCCATCAAAATACTGCGGGTCCCACAAAGGGCTCGTCCCCCGCTTGTCGTTCCCGTCAGGAGTAATGACAATTGACGGCGACAATCTTTTGCTTTTATATAAATCGTGGAGCACGGAAGTAACAGCAGCTTTGTCTTGATAAGCGCGCGCGTCTCCGTGCCCGCCGTGTAGCAAAAAAATCACTGGATAGCGCTGTTTGGGATTTTTTGCGTACCCTGGTGGTAAAATTAAGCCGTAGGTGCGCTCGGAATTCATAGCTGCACTTTTATATGTTTTGAGTTCAAATTTTATGTCGGCATCGGCGATGATTTTTGGAGGGTCTAATTGAGGTGCTCCGGCGATAAAAACGTACCAGTATCCAGTCGCACCTAATAGGAGGATTGTACCCGCACCGATACCTAAAACTTTGCTCAGCCACTTAGGCATAATGTTTGTTAGTTGACTGTTGACTGTTGACTGTTATGTGTTATGTGTTATGTGTTATTTGTTATTTGTTGTTTGTTAGTTAAATATAAAATCATTAATCCCCGATGCCCGATGCCCGATGCCCGATGCCCCATTCCCAAACAAAATGACTTATAAAAATCCCGCTCCTACAGTTGATATTATCATCGAATTGGTCGATCGCCCGCACCGACCGATCGTACTCATAGAACGTCGGCATCTTCCCTACGGCTGGGCGATTCCCGGCGGCTTTGTCGATTACGGGGAATCGGTAGAAACGGCGGCCAAACGCGAAGCTTTAGAAGAAACGAGTTTGAATGTAGAATTAATTGAGCAATTTTACGTTTATTCTGACCCAAATCGCGACGCGCGCCAACATACTATCAGTATTGTATTCTTGGCTGCGGCAACGGGCGAACCCCAAGCTGCTGATGATGCTAAAAATTTACAAGTTTTTGAATCTTGGCAGATTCCAGGTGAATTGTGTTTCGATCACGATCGCATTTTACGGGATTATTGGCGTTATCGTCATTACGGATTGCGGCCTGGTTTGTAGGAGAAGGAAGTTCGGAAACGAGCAATGTACGGGCTGTAACGGATTGATGTTATTAATAAACTAAATTTTATGGTAAATTTGACAATATTAGGCGGAGGTGCATGGGGTTTGGCACTGGCAAATCTGGGAGGCAAAAAGGGCGATCGGGTAAATTTGTGGTCGCGCCGCAGTTCTTTTAGTCTAGAATCGGTTATAACTGGCACGGATGTTGTAATTTCGGCAGTTTCGATGAAGGGAGTTGGCGAAACAGTCGATCGCCTGCTTGCCTTAAACCTAACTCCCAGTACAATTATAGTTACTGTCACCAAAGGTTTAGACCCCGCGACGACACGCACTCCATCTCAAATCTGGCAAAATGCCTTTCCTCACAATTCAATTGTCGTACTTTCCGGGCCCAATCTTTCCGAGGAAATTCAGCAAGGATTACCGGCTGCGACGGTAGCGGCGAGTTTAGATTTAGCCGCAGCCAAGCAAGTACAAACCATTTATAGTTCCGATATTTTTCGAGTTTATGTGAATCAAGATCCCCTGGGGACTGAGTTGGGTGGGACTTTGAAGAACGTTTTTGCGATCGCCGCTGGTGTTTGCGATGGTTTACAATTAGGAACTAATGCTAAATCTGCTTTGCTGACTCGCGCTTTGCCGGAAATGATTCGGGTAGGAGTTCGTTTGGGAGCTCGCGCCGAAACTTTTTATGGTTTGTCTGGTTTGGGAGATTTACTCGCGACTTGCAATAGTTCTTTGTCGCGCAATTATCGAGTTGGTTTCGGATTGGCGAAAGGCAAGTCTTTGGAGCAAATTTTGCAGGAATTACAGAGCACTGCTGAAGGAGTTAATACTACTAATGTGTTGATTGATTTGGCGAATCGGCGCGAGATTGAAGTCCCTGTTTCCCGTCAAGTTTATCGTTTGCTGAATGGTGATATTACTCCCGAACAAGCTGTTTTATCGCTGATGGAACGTGCTTTGAAACCGGAGATTTAAGAACATTGCAGGTGGCAATGAGCAAAAAGTTATCAACTGTGATATCGAGGGAAAATCGAGTACAACAAGCAAAAAAAAAACTCTTGCAAAAGTCTTTTTAATCAAATTTTGGAACGGGCAAGATGCCCATTCCTAGATATTTTTGTGGAACTGGCAAGATGCCCATTCCTAGATATTTTTGCAGATCTAAAATAATACACTTAAATTTTTGAAACAATGGTTAAAATACCCAATTGGTTAATCTATGCACTCATTTGTTCATTATTATACGGTTTTTGGGGATTTTTTGGCAAGTTAGCGACTAAATCTCTCGACTACAAAACAGCTTTTGTTTATGAAACAATCGGCGCTATTTTAACTACAGTATTCATTCTTGCTAACAGTAAAAACTTGAGTTTTGAGGGAAATATTACAGGAATCGTATTTGCTTTATTAATCGGTGTTTGCGGAACTGCGGCATCTGTGATTTTTCTGAAATCCATTGAAAGCGGGCCAGTTATCAGCGTAATCAGCATTACATCCCTGTACCCAGTCATTACCGTACTTCTATCATCTTTATTCCTGAAAGAAGCAATTACAATTCCGCAAATTATCGCTCTTGTGCTAGCCATAATTGCCGTTATACTTGCGTCTTATTGAAATATCTCTCCTTTGTGAATCTATCGTGGAGGCAGAAACCGGGTTTTTGCGAAAAATATTGCATCAAAGCGTTGAATCATGGAAAAAACCCGGTTTCTTTGATATCTTGTATCTTGCCTTTCTGCATTATCTGATTTTTACTTGGCGCCGTAATAAAAGGCAACTTCTTTGTCTTTTAGCGGTGCAAAGTCGGCAGCAATTAACATTGGATCTAGTTCTGCTTGAGGCAGATGTTTTACACCAATTCGGACAATGCGCGATCGCATGGTGTTCGATACGCCACTGCGCTGTCTCCCGGCTTCTAATCCCATTACTTGCTCGTACAGGTCTAATTTTGCTTTCGGAATCGGAGTGCCGTCAAAATCGATTCCTGAGGCGATCGCAACATCGATCGCATCTGCACCGGTTGTAGATGCAGGCGCTGAGTTTGTTTCTGAAGACATTGTGCTGTGCTGTCAAAGTTTGCTTTAGAAGCATTTTATCAGTATGGTGTCTAGTTTGCACCACTTCTTCCCCGTAGAATGCTTAAAATACCATACATAGAGTCAAAGCATTATTAATATTGCTTATATTTTATATAATATATCGTTATGCTTTCACTATTGCAACTAATTACCAAAAAAGCTCTACAATGATTGGAAAATTATTGCCATAAATTATCAAATAGTTGTGGTTAAGTAGGAGAGCGATTAATGAAGGTCAAGTCAAAAGTTATAGCAAGCGCGAGCGTGGGATTATTACTGCTAGCTGGTTTGACAGCGAATGCAGTTGGAATCGGGCAAAAGGCGATCACCCAAACAACACCAAAGGGCGATCCTCTTCGAGGGCTTCGCCAACAAGATTTAAGAGCACAAGCTGCTATAACTCGCATTAGAATCGTATTTGCCAACCGCAGAGATGCTACAGATTTGCAAAATAAAGCCAATCAAGTAGCGCAAATACTATCCAAAGAAATCGGAATGCCCGTCGATGCAGTCATCGGCGACGAAACCGCCGCTGTAGAAGCTTTGAGGGCCGACAGAGCAGATGTAGCATTTGTAGCAGGGCGCGCGGCATTAAAAGCAGAACAATTGGCGAAAGCGCGGATGTATTTAGCAGAAGTTCGCAGCGATTATTCCGGCGGAAATACCTACGATTCCGTGTTTGTAGTGCGCCAAGACAGTCCCCTGCGCCCGAAAGGTTCGGCAAAGCAAACTCTCGAACAATTGAAAGGCAAAAAAATGGCTTTCACTTCTCGAACTTCCGGTTCTGGATTCATTTTCCCAATCTCAGAATTGGTAGGTCAAGGATTAGTTTCAGGGCCGGATAGATTGGAAAGCTTCTTCGGAAATGTCACCTATGGCGACGGTTACAGCAGCGCTTTGCAATCTGTTTTAAGAGGTCAAGCAGATGTCGGAGTTGTCTCGGAATACGCTTTGCTACCGCCTTGGATTACAGCGGAAGAAGGCAAGAAATTGCGAGTTTTGCAACAAGTTCCCGGAGTTCCCGCCCACGGAATTGTGATTGACGATCGCATTCCTGCACCAATGCGCGAAAAACTGATCAATGCTTTCATGAAAATGAATGAACCTGCAAACAATCAATTGTTCCGCAGTTTGTACAATTCTCAAAAATTGGTGAAAGTCGATCATACGCGCCATTTAGCAACCTTGCGTCAAGCTTTGCAGCGCGCTAAACTGGAACCATAAAATTTATAGAGAAAAACCCGGTTTATACGATTTTTGCGTGGAGTGACGAGAAATCTACAAAGCAACCGGGTTTCTGAGGTCACGAATCCCTGGGAAGTGAACTTAGTTTTTGCTTGTGGAGTGGGCTTCGACGCCGCGCCCAATATACAATTTAATGCCTAATATTTTACTATTTTTCTCAATAAATATCCACCATGACTATCGAATGCTGCCAAGTAAAAACAGCTTATTCAAACTCCCTCAAACGCCCGATATTGAACGGAATTGATTGCAAAATTGAACAAGGCGAATTTGTAGCGCTGCTAGGTTTAAACGGTGCCGGAAAATCCACACTTTTGCGTTCAATTATCGGCTTGGTTCCGGTAAAAACCGGAGAAATTCGGATTAACGATACTGTGATAAGTCCGCGCACTTTGAGGCGAATTCGGCGAGATATTGGCTTAATTTTTCAAGGTGGCGGGTTGGTAAAACCGTCACCGGCGATCGACAATGTGCTATGTGGTTGCTTGGGAGGATTGAATACTTGGGAGACTTTGTGGGGTTTTCCGAAGCAAAAGCGCGATCGAGCATTTGACTTACTAGCAGACTTCGGACTCCAAGACCTAGCATACCAAAAAACCGGACTACTCAGCGGCGGACAACAGCAAAAAGTCGCCATCGCCCGCGCATTAATCCAATCACCGCAGATTTTACTCGCCGACGAACCCACCACCGGATTAGACGTAATCGCCGCCCAGCAAGTAATGGAAATCCTCGCCCAACTGCACCGAGAACAAGGCATGACCATAGTTGTAGTATTGCACGATTTGGGAATGGCCAGCACCTATCCCGAAAGGGCGATCGTCCTAGATGCCGGTCAAATAGTCTATGATGGCAAATGCCACAACCTCTCCGACAAATTCAGCAAATTAACCAATCCCAAAATACCAGCCTAAACCCCTCTCTTCTCAACTCTTCCTCTGTGCCCTCTGCGCCCTCTGCGGTTAAAAAAAAATCTTAAAATAAATGCCAATGACCGAAAAAAACTCAAGTAACTTATCAAAAACCTATAGTTGGATCAAAAATCTCGGTATCATCGCAGGTTTAATTCTACTTTACAGTTGGGCGCTGCGGGGACTAGAAATTGATGCCACAACTTTGATAAGTAGCTGGCCTTACATGACTGATTTTATCTCGCGCTTGTGGCCGCCGAATCTGGAAATTATTGATGTAGCAATTAAGGCTTTAATCGAAACAGTTCAGATGTCGCTATGGGGAACGACAATCGGGGCAATTCTCTCTGTACCGATCGCTATTTGCAGCTCCCATAATATAGCACCAAAGTGGTTGCAATGGTTAGCTAATTTATTGCAAAATGCCGTGCGTTCTGTGCCTTCAATTGTGCTGGGGTTGCTGTTTGTATCGGCGACTGGTTTGGGTGCGCCGGCTGGTACTTTGGCCCTGGGAATTTATACTATAGGTTATCTTGCTAAATTTTATCAGGAGGCGATCGAGTCTGTGGAAGCGCGATCGATCGAATCGTTGCAAGTTGCTGGTGCATCTTGGCTGCAAGTAGCGCAATACGGCATTTTTCCGCAGGTGTTGCCGCTAGCGTTGGGTTACACGCTGTGGATGTTTGAGTATAATATTCGGGCGGCTTCGGTGTTGGGAGTGGTGGGCGCTGGGGGAATTGGCTTTGAATTGGTGAATTACATCCGCTCTTTTGAGTACAATAAAGCTACTACAATGATGTTAGTTTTGTTAGTTGTAGTTACGGTAATAGATATTATTAGCAGCAATTGGCGGCAGCGGTTGGAAACGAAGTAAGCATGGATTGAGAAAAAAATGTAGAATCTACGCTTAATATCGCATCCGGTAGATTGCCATATCTAAAATTGGTTCGTAGTGCGGAGTTTAGTCCGTTCCCGGATTGCGGACTAAACTCCGCACTACGAACGAACCGTTTTTATTATCGTAATCGATCGCACAATCTATAAATTATTTAACATAATACAAAAATAAGGACACAGCATTGCTGTGTCCTTATTTTATTGGGACAAAGCATTGCTTTGTCCCCACACATACCCTCGATATCCAGATCGGAATTCTTGCCCTTTAGAACAAGACCAATTCAGAATTACCAGAAACTCCCAAATCGACATTGACAGTAGCAAACAAACTGTTGCCACCAACCGTAGAACCGTTGCTATCGTAGTACAGCTTAGTAGTATTAGCCACACTATCGAAGAGAGCAATAATCGACGGTGCAGTCAACGATGACTCGATCGCACTTACAGTAGCAACAGTGCTGCTGTACAGGTAGAAATTCGCAGCCAAAGGCCCCGATCCCAACCCGGCAAAAGCAATCTTGTCAATGTTCATGACATCATCAACAATGCTGTAATCGGTAATGATATCCCCGCCACCAGCAGTAGTTCCGGTGAACACAAACACATCAGCACCAAGCCCGCCGCTGAGAACATTCGTTCCCAAACCGCCGATTAAAGTATCATTCCCGTCACCGCCGTTGATAGTATCGTTACCCACGCCGCCGAAGATGCTGTCATTACCAGCGCCACCGGAAATGCTGTCATTACCAGCGCCACCGTTGAAAATATCGGAACCAGATCCACCATTCAAGATATCGGAGAACTCTGTGCCGGTAACGTTATTCGCGGTTGAATTGCCGGTAAACAAGACAGGAGTGGTAAAGTTGTAACCGCCCACACCTGAACCAAAGTCGTAAACTCCGGTTGTCGGGAAAGTACCCGGATTAGCAGTTAAATCAACAATGCTACCTGAGTTGGTAGAAGTACCAGTTGGAGAATTTGCGATCGAACCAGTAAACAAGAAGTCTGCTGTGCCCAAAGTCCCCGCAGCAGTACCCAGATTCGCAACAGTTGTAAAACCGCCCGCCACTGTACCATTCGAGTCAAACACCAACACCGTTTCGCTCGACGTATTCGTAAATACGAAGAAACCAGGACTTGTAGAACCGCCCACAGCAGACGCTTGAGCCGCTTCCACCGTCGAATAATTTCCGTCAGTGAAAATCACTAACTGTTTACCAGTAATATCAGGAGCTGAACCGCTCACACTGGCAAAATTAGTAGTAGTGAAATTGCCGAAAGCATTCGCAGTAAACTGCAATTTGTCAACCCCAAAAGCAAAGTCAGTAATCGTATCACCGCCTTCACCTGGAGCGTTGTAAGCAAAGATATCTGCACCAGAACCACCAGTCAGAATATCCGCACCGCCACCACCAGTCAGGATGTCAGCAAATTCAGTACCAGTGACGTTATTAGCAGTCGCATCTCCGGTAAATAAGACAGGAGTGCTGAAGTTGTAACCGCCAGCACCAGAACCCAAATTAATGCTTCCAGTCGGATAGGTATTTCCAGCAGCAGTTAAATCAACAATGCTACCTGAATTGGTAGAAGTACCAGTCGGAGCAGAACCAGTCGCACCAGTAAACAAGAAGTCTGCTGTGCCCAAAGTCCCCGCAGCCGTACCCAGATTCGCAACAGTTGTGAAACCGCCTGCTGCTGTACCATTCGAGTCAAACACCAACACCGTTTCGCTCGCAGTATTCGTAAATACGAAGAAACCAGGAGTTGTAGAAGCGCCCACAGCCTTAGCTTGAGCCGCTTCCACCGTCGAATAATTTCCGTCAGTGAAAATCACTAACTGTTTACCAGTAATGTCAGGAGCTGAACCGCTCACACTGGCAAAATTAGTAGTAGTGAAATTGCCGAAAGCACCGCTGACAAACTGCAACTTGTCAACCCCAAAGGTAAAGTCAGTAATCGTATCACCGCCTTCGCCGGGAGCCTTGTAAGCAAAGATATCTGCACCGGAACCGCCAGTCAGAATATCTGAACCGCTGCCGCCTGTGAGGATGTCAGCAAATTCAGTACCAGTGACGTTATTATCAGCCGCATCTCCGGTAAATAAGACAGGAGTGCTGAAGTTGTAACCGCCAGCACCAGAACCCAAATTAATGTTTCCAGTCGGATAGGTATTTCCAGCAGCAGTTAAATCAACAATGCTACCTGAATTGGTAGAAGTACCAGTCGGAGCAGAACCAGTCGCACCAGTAAACAAGAAGTCTGCTGTGCCCAAAGTCCCCGCAGCCGTACCCAGATTCGCAACAATTGTCGAACCACCTGGAAGCGTACCATTCGAGTCAAACACCAACACCGTTTCGTTCGCAGCATTGTTATATGCGAAGAAACCAGGAGTTGTTGAACTGCCCAAAGCCTTAGCTTGCGCGGCTTCGAGACTGGCATAGGTTCCGCCAGTGAAAATTACTAACTCTTTGCCGGTAATGTCAGGAGTTGAACCGCTAACACCGTCAAAGTTAGTAGTAGTCAAATTGCCGAATTCGCTCGATACAAACTGGAATTTATCTGTTCCAGATTTGAAGTCGGTAATTTTATCGTCGCCTTCTTTAGTTGTCGTGTAAACAAAGAGATTGGCGCCAGTGCCACCACTCAAAACATCAGCACCGAGACCGCCGGTGATGGTATCGCTGCCGTCACCGCCCTTGATGGTATCGTTAAAGTTGCTGCCGACAATGTTGTCATCGCCTGCTTTAGCATCAAAATTAACTCCGACGGGATAAGTACCGAAGTTAAAAGTATCCGGGCCGTCAGTACCGACAGGAACATTTAGCGATGGGCCACTGAAGACAAAGTTCTTGATTTGCAGGCTAATTTTGATCGAGAAACTAGCGATAACTTCAAAGCGCACTCCAACAGCAAATACGAGCACGGAACGGCCAGTATCAGCATCTGTAAACTGACAGAAAGTAGGCGCATCGCTGTTGCCACCCAAAGCAGCAAACCGCGCTTGTAAAGTGGCGATGCTGGTAACGGTGATATCAGCGCTGAAGTCGAGTAAGTTAGCACTGCCGATCGCCCCAACAGCAGAAGTAGCAGTAATCGCCACTTGGGTCAAGCTGGCAACGCTGAGATTACCAAAAGCTGCCGCCGACAAATCTAAAACATCGTCATCGACATTAAAGTCAGTAATTAAGTCAGCTTCTGCAACTGTTTTAATCTTTTCGCGGGAAGTGCGATAAATAAAGCGATCCTTCCCAGCACCCCCAATTAGAGTATTGGTTCCTTCGCCGCCGTCGATCTCACTATCGCCATCGCCGCCTTTAATTTTGTCATTGCCAATACCGCCGATGAGTTTGTTTTTGCCTTTACCACCTTCGATATCGTCATCGTCATCGCCGCCGTCGATATCATTCTCGCCATCACCGCCTTTAATTTTGTCCTTGCCTTTGCCTCCTTTAATTTTGTTTGTCTTGTTACCGCCTTTAATGTCATCGTCACCGTCGCCGCCTTTGATGTCGTTATCCAGCGTCACCGAACCGACAATAACTTGAGGAGCTGTACTGCCAGTAAAATCAAAGGTAGTTTGCTCGACTTTCAAGTTAAAACGCTGACCGGTGATAATCTTTGTGCCTTGGCTAAATTCAAAACCAAAACTAATGTCAGCCTTACCCGTAAAACCAGATACTGCTTGGAAAGTTAACAAACCGGCGTTAATGTCTGCTTGAGTGAAGGTAACACCGATTGCTGTTACCGCTACTCCCTTAAAGAATAGTTGCCCGGTTTTAGCATCAGGCAGTTCCGTTAGCTTGAAGACAGTGCCACTAGGGCCTGCCGGGCCATCGACAACCTTCAACAAGTCAGAAGTAATAGTAGTTTGGCTGCCACCGGAACCGACAGTCAGGGGATTAGCTACCACTGACAGAGGGGTTGGAGTTGGAGTTGTAATTGGAGCTGAAACTACAGGTAGAGCTGGAGTTGGAGTTGTAGTTGGAGCGGTAACTCCCAAAAAGTCGCCAGCTTTGATAATCGTGGCGTTGATATTCAACAATATCGTCAGCACAAAGTTATTGCTGCCTCGAATTTCGGTATTGAGGCCGACTTGTACAAAGGACAAGCTGCTAAAATTCAAGTCGCCAGACAACAGAAACTTGTCACTACCTGCTGTGTAGTCAGTGATGACTGAACTACCGGGAGCGGTCATGTTACTCATGACAAAAACGTCATTTCCAGCACCGCCGGTACAGGTATGGTTGCCAGTACCGCCAACGATCGTATCGTTGCCAGCATTACCCATCAGCGTATCGTTGCCAGATCCGCCACCGACAACGCTGTCGTCGCCCTCGCCGCCGTCTGCCATGTCATTACCGTCGCCAGTAACGAGGGTATCGTTGCCGACACCGCCCATCAAGGTGTCGTCGCCGGTGCCAGCGACAACGCTGTCGTCGCCGTCGCCACCATCACAAACGTCATTGCCGGCACCGCCCATCAAGGTGTCGTTGCCTGTGTCGCCCATCACGCTGTCGTCGCCTTCGCCGCCATCGCAAGCGTCATTGCCGGCACCGCCCATTAAGGTGTCGTTGCCGGTGTCGCCCATCACGCTGTCGTCGCCTTCGCCGCCATCGCAAGCGTCATTGCCGGCACCGCCCATCAAGGTGTCGTTGCCGGTGTCGCCCATCACGCTGTCGTCGCCGTCGTCGCCGTCGCAAACGTCGCTGCCGGCACCGCCCATCACGGTGTCGTTATCTTTGCCGCCGTTAACGGTGTCGTTGCCTTCGCCGCCGCTAACGTTGTCTTCGCCCCGATCGCCCCTGACGATATCGTTGCCTTCGCCGCCTTCGCACTTGTCGTTGCCTTTGCCGCCGTAGACGGTATCAGTGCCGCTGCCACCGTCAACGTCATCATTGCCCTCGTTGCCGTGCACCCAGTCATTGCCGTCATCGCCTTTGCAGGTATCGTTGCCACTGCCGCCAGAAATAGTGTCGTTGTCTTTGCCGCCGTAGACGGTATCACTGCCTTCGCCGCCGTCGCACTTGTCGTCGCCGCGATCGCCTTTTATTTCGTCATCGCCATCGCCGCCCGCGCAATCGTCGTCGTCTTTGCCTCCATAGAGTTTATTTTTGCCACTCTTTCCTTTGAGTTTGTCTTTGCCTTTTTTGCCGTAGAGCGACTGGTTAGCGCCGGTGGCGACAATTATGTCATCATCATCCGTGCCTTCGATCGTCTTGCCATCAGTGTCGCTGTCATCTTTTTTGTCATTTTTGCCGCCCACACCTTCTTCGGGTACGCTGCTCAATTCAGCAATTTTGCTATCATCAGTAACTTTGGGGGATGCGTCGTTAGGCGGATTCGGAACTTGGCCGTTAGTGCTGCCCCTGTTTTGGCCGATCGCATCATCAACTAACTTGGCTAACTCGCTATTGGAATCGAGCGCGCTGGAGTTGCGAAAATCTGCTAGTCGAGCGAGTTCGCTGGCAGAAAACACGAGTTTTGGCTGCTCATCATCCACGGGCGGTACAAACAAACTGGTTGCTTTTAGGTCAGAAATTTGTGTTTCATCTCGATCGGGAAAAAGTGTTCCCGATACATTGATTTCTTCTTTCATCTTTGATATTTCCAAAAAAGGGCTGAGTTTCTTAGAGTCAGTTTATCAGCAAGGATGAGGCAGTAGAAGCAGAAAATTTTAATTTCATACTTTCGCCTGCTATAGCTGATTTCCCACGTTTCTACTTGTAGATGCTATTTAAACTGCAAGGGGTTATTTCCATCAGTTGCGAGTTTTCTCTTCTGCAATGGTGCACCAAAAATAATTGATCCGCCACATACACCGTAATTGCTGCGCGGAAACGCAGATCACTTTTGATGTTCTCCGTAATTTCTACAGTAACCTGCACCGAAGTGCGCCGAATTGTAGATTTTCTACGTAATTTCTACAGTGAATTAGCAGAATTTAAACTCGCAACTCACAACTCCCACATAACTACCCAAAACCTTTATTATCAAAATTTTACCCTTGCTTTTCCTGCGATCGAGCCTGGTTGCATTAACTTTTCGTAACACTCCCAGCTCTGGCAAATCCTTCCCTGACTTAGGATTTGCATCTCTTTTGCCACTGACTAAACGCTCCTAATTTTAGTTCCCGATGATTAATAAAAAATTTAGATATTTGGCCCAGACAAATATTTGTTTTAATTTTCTGTCGTACAAGTTGATCTCGATTCGAGCCAGCCTCGCGAACCGATAAAATATTATATAGCCTTTCAAGCTCTCATATCAGGTACGCTTCCAGCATAGGGCATAGGGCATAGGGCATGGGGCATAGGGCATGGGGCATACCTCACTTTTTTGAGAACCGCTATGTTCACAATTAAAATACAAATTACGCCAAAAAATATCTATTTTAAGACAGGTTGTAAACATCCGACAACACAGTAAAAAACACGGAATTTATACCATTTTATATTTGGAATTTGAGACTTGAGATAATAAATTTGAGATTTGAGATTTGACATGAGTAATAACCGATTTTGTATAGTCTTGAAGCTTGCCTACAGTTCCATTACGTTTTAAAACTGGCATTATTTTGGGTTAAAGTTACAAGATCGATCGGCATTTTGATCGCGAATGACCCCTGGCGGGCATCACAAAGCCGGTTTATTTGTAGGTTTATAGTTGCCTTTCCCAATATTTCTACGATAAAGAGGCTGGATGAGGCTGAACCGTCTAGATGATCAAAATGCTGGTTGCTGGAGAGTCTGGGAATATTTGATAGCAGTTGTATTCTGAAAACTTCTTGGATACTTGACTTGATTTTTCCTGCTTAACTTTAACTAGATTAAGACAGTTAAATTAAAAATATCTATAACATAGAAGCGGTAAATTAGCAATAATCGATGAGGAATCCTCGATGGTCGCTCTATCGATTAGCGATCGCCACTCAGGGCTGATGGATGAGGGGAAGGGCTTATGGATGAGGACTCGCCGGCTGACCAATTAATTAATTGACACAAAATCAAGATTTTAGATGGGGGGGTTGATGGTAGAGGATAAGCGGTTAAGACACAGCGACAGATCGCCACCGCCAAAAAAATACTCAAATTTACCTCTGATATTGCCCTGAAAGTGGTGGGCGATAGCTGAAGTAATTTTAATAAGAACTAGAGATCCGCCTGGTAAAGTGCCTCCAATTTAACTTTACTGAGCAATGACAAACTCAAGTTCCCGACGAAGGTAAAGGGGTCTGCGGTAGAGGTGCAAAATGTTCAAAATAGAAAGATTGGAGAAAATTCGGCTTTCACCGAGCCATAGGGCAATCAAAACTAATAAACTGTTATTAAAGTACAACTTTTATAGCCTCAAAGTGTTTGAAGAAATATATTTGAACCCAGCGATCGCCCGATCGGGGGAAGCGCATTCAGAAACTTTGATTGAAAGAGTAAAAATCAGTTTGCCGATCGCGATTGCTAGCTGCAAAAACGCAGGCATATTCAAAATTGAGGCGGGAGGGCGCTAAATCAGTGAGCCAGGAATTTCAACTCTCAGTCACCCCAGTTGGCGACGACGAATATCTAGTGCGGACAGAAAAGGTTGCACCCGGTGTACCCTTAGCAGAACAACAAGTCCGCTGGCCGATCGACCAATGGCTGGCACTTTCTGCTCAACTGATGAATGACCCGATGGTGGGCGTATTCCAAGGAGTCGGTGCCGGTCGCGGACTTGGGCGATCCACAAAAAACTCAGCGCCGAATTTAGTAGCCCTGGGGCAACAATTATATAGCGGGCTGTTTCAAGGAAACTTGCGCGATAGCTGGACTTGCGCTCAAGGCATCGCCCAGCACCGCCGAGAAGTGCTGCAACTGCGCCTGGGACTCAAAGGCAGGCACTTGCCACGGCTGCCGTGGGAAGTTCTGCACGCGGACGATCGCCCTTTGGCAACCGGCACCGATGTCGTATTTTCCCGCTACCAACCAGGTACAAGTTTGTTCAAACAAACCCGGATGGTACCTAGCAGCGGCCCACTAAAAATTTTAGTGGCGATCGCCTCTCCGAGCGATCAAGACAGCTTGCAGCTCAAACGAGAAGTGCTCCACCTGCAACAAGAACTGCAAAACCGCAGCGCTAATCCCCTCAAAAACAGCCCCCATTCCCCGGAAATTCAACTGACTATTCTCGAACAGCCCGATCGAGAACAGCTTACCCAAGCCCTAGAACAAGGACACTACCAAGTCTTGCACTACGCAGGCCACAGCAACTTAGGTTCTAGGGGCGGCGAACTCTACCTAGTCAGCAGTCGCACCGGGTTAACCGAAACCTTGAGTGGCGACGACTTAGCCGGATTGCTCGTCAACAACGGCATTCAGATGGCCGTGTTCAATTCCTGCCGCGGGGCCTACGGCGACCCCTCAGACATCGGGGACGACAGCCCGGAACGCAATTTAACCGCAGCTTTAGTCAAGCGGGGCATTCCAGCAGTGCTAGCAATGGCAGAAAGCATTCCCGACGATGTAGCCCTAACTCTGACGCGACTGTTTTACCGCAACCTGAATCAAGGCTATCCAGTCGATCTCAGCCTGAGTCGGGCCAGGGCGGGACTAATTTCTGCCTACGGTTCTCATCAGTTATACTGGGCTTTGCCGATTCTTTACCAGCACCCGGACTTTGACGGCTATCTGACCGGCGCGCCATCCGGATCTGCGGTGCAAAATTTAATCTTACCGGGAACGCCGACGGCGGGAGCAGGTACAGAATGGAAGGCGCCATCTGCGCTCTCGACGATCGCCCCATACCCGCCAATCGCAGCCAATCAACCGCAGGAGTCAGATACTGATGATGGCGAAGTCTGGGAATATTTTCCCGACCAATTAAAAGATCGCAAGGATTGGGTTCACCAGAACGATCGATCTTCTGCTGCTAATTCACCGAACTCTATTCCTAATCCTGAGTCTGCGGCGATCAAAGCAACTCGCGCCACTGCACCGACTCAGAAATCTTTAAAACAATGGGGATTGCAAAAAGGTCTGGTAGTGATGCTTTGCTTGTTGCCCGTTGCTTTGAGTGCTGGCTTGTTTGGGTGGCGGCACTGGAATCAACGAGGCACGAAACCGGAAGAGTTACTGCCGGCGGTACGGACTCCCCTATCGCAAAATTACTTGCAAGAACGCCACTAAAACCGATCGCCATCCTGAGTTTGAACCTGCTTGCTGGGGATCGAAATTAACTGCGGTGATCTTTGGTAATTCGCGATCGGCTGCTGCTCGATCGCATCTGGGACTTACCATCATTTCGACCAAAACTCGCTGCCGGGAATGGCTGCTAATTTGTGTTGCATCAAATATTTAAGCTGTACTGCATTTAATTCGGTCTTTTTCCATTCGCCTGTGGAAATAACGTCAAATTCTCTGGCTTTGGGCCCTGGGAGGACGATTTTCCCGATCGCTCCATCGCAGTCTACTGAGAAAGTGGCGAAGGGTGAAGAGTGGCGCAGCAATTTCGCGCGATCGAAACAAATCGATCTACAGTATTTAAATTGTCTATTTTAATTCCCTATTCCTTGTTATTGTCCCCCATCCCCTTCTCCCCCTCGAACATCACAGACATTTTTTTGGTGCAGCTAATTCCTCTGGTGGTGGCTGCGCGATGTTTCTGCCGCCGCGCCGATTAAGTGTGGTTTTAGCTCAAACCGGTTCTACGAACAGGTGAAATTTCCTTGATTTTTTACCGAATTGCCTTCCCCGGACTGCGCTCTGTGCAAGTTATAGCAGATGTTGAAGGAAGAAGTCAGAAAAAGGAAGAAGGAAGAAGGAAGAAGGAAGAAGGAAGAAGGCTATAACGGCTGCGCGAGCGGGTAAAAAGAAGTCAGAAGAAGGAAGAAGGAAGAAGGAAGAAGGAAGAAGGAAGAAGGAAGAAGGCTATAACGGCTGCGCGAGCGGGTAAAAAAAAGTCAGAAGTCATAAGTCAGAAGCAATCGACTCCATCGGGAAAGGGCCATTAAGAATGTCCTAACCCTGATGGATGGATGCTATATATAGCCTTTCTCAGAAAGATCAGGTACGCGAACGGCATAGGGCTATGGGCATAGGGCTATGGGCATAGGGCTATGGCTATCCTCACTTTTTTGAGAACCGCTATATATGCCGAAACCTTAATAGAAGATTGCTCTTGGGTATTTGGCGTTTTGAGCGGATTAGCCGCCCGAAAAACAGGGTTTACAAGTAGCTGGCAGTGGCATCAAGAACAAGTGCTAGCTCGCCTTGTTGAGGTAAAATTTAATCCCGCGCCAGTAATTGCTGGCGGCAGATTTGCCTGTGCCGCGCTCTAGGTATTTTCATTCATGGCTGTCTTGCTTTTTACCTTGACCGCAGACAGGATCGGGATTGGTGAATGTTGGGAACAGACTTTACAGTAAAAAAGTAAAGCATTTAATTTGCGACAATAATTTCCCGCGCGATCGCGCTGTGAGGCTGACGCAAGCATCACCAGCGAGCAGCAAATAGATCGTCCTTCGAGCATCCTTACTTGCACCCCCGGTCTTGAGACCGCAGAAATTTATCCAGAATCTTAATATTCAGAATAATTAGTATTGACAGTGAAACAAAGTTCATCTAATGTGTTGTAATTGATATAAGTAAATTCCAATAAGCGAGGTACGGTCAATGGCAGAAACAGCTACAGCACCCTTAACAGGAAAAGGTCTGCTTCAAAAAATCAAAGGCAGCGATTTGCCGCGCAGAGAACTTGCAAAGCTTTGCGGCTACTTCACCGTCAGCAAGAGTGGAGAAACACGGATTAACCTGGCTGAGTTTTACGATGCAGTGTTAGCTGCTAAGGGCATTGAGCTAGAGAAGTCCAAAGCAGACGGACGCGGACGAGAAGCGAGTTATCGCGCTAGCGTTCACAAGAATGGCTCGATCGTGATCGGGGCAAATTATACCCAAGAAATGGGATTAAAGCCTGGTGACGAGTTTGAAATTAAACTCGGATACAAGCACATTCGCTTGATTCAGATCGATGCGGACAGACCGGATGTGGTAGTGGAAGAAGAGGAGGATACAGAAGAATAGAGGCGATCGCGATGCAGTTGGCCGATAGCAAGGCTACTGGATTTGGCATTCGCTACATGAGTATTTGCGTGCTACCCTTCGATTTAACTGATGAGCTGTCTTGACTATTTCTATTTTCTCTTGTCCCGCAAAGACTACAGTGCCTCTGAACTGCAAAAAAAGGGGCAAGAGAAAGGTTTTGGCAATGAGGAAATATTGGAGGCGATCGCGCAAATTCAAGACCGGGGCTATCAGTCTGACACTCGCTTGGTGGCAAACTCGATCGCCTCTGCTACAGGCAAATATGGGAAGTCGGCAATCAAGCGTAAGTGCCTGCAAAAAGGAATTGCCAGCGATTTGTTCGAGCAAGTCTGGGAAGAAGAAATTGCCGAAAATCTGGACTCGGAAGCCGCAAAACTCGCCGAATTAAAAGCCAAAGTGATGCGGAAATACAAGATCGATACTTGGGTTAAAGTAGATCCGAAAACCAAGGGCAAAGTCTTGAATTACCTGCAATACAGGGGCTTTAATGGCTTTGAAATGTGGCGGCAGTGGCAAACAGAAGAAAATGATGAGTAAATTTTATGACCTCACCAATTTGCGCGGTTCCTAGATAGGCAAGCACAACTGGGAGCTTCTCAGTTTTGAATTTACAGGGAGTGCGAGCGCGATGGTAGCTATACGTATATATATAGCGATCGTCCCGCTCGCACTCCTAGAAAAGATTTTTTACTCTCCGAAAGAGATCCTCCCACACAACTGTACTGCTGTCCTGGGGGCTAAATTGTGAGTTCTGAGTTTTTGGTAAGTGTAGATCTATCCTCAGACTTGCATCAAGAAGATTCGTACATCTGCCGGTGTCGAGCTAAAAGCTGGAGATATTTCTCGTTAGTTTTGGCCTGCATCCATTTCTCTTGAAAAATGGCGGCCGATTCTGCTTTCACCGGATCTGCTTCTAGCGGTAAAATATCTTTTCTAGCTGCGGTTTGCTCTGCAACAGACTCCATTTTCTGAGGGTTGTGCTTGTATTTTCTACCGCTTTTGTGGTTGGCGTAGCGGCGCGATCGAGTATACCCCATTTGCAAGAACTTGCGCGCCATGTCCGCTCCCACAAAATTTTCGCGATCGAGATACTCTAAAAATAACGAGTAAATTTTGCTGCTGGACTCCCTGGCAATTTCAGGAGTCTTAAATCTCCAGAAAGGTAGAATTTCTCCTTTGTAGGGTTCCACCAACAGCACTCCCTGTTCTCCTTTCCCTACGCAATAAAGTTCTGGATGCTGTCGAAAGTCGATGCTCTTAAAATCCGCATGGTAGTCGAACTGCTTCATGGGGCGTTTTTTGTCGTATCTGGGATTATAGAAGCCCGTGGTTTACTTTCGTCTGGTTTGGTATAAACCCAGGCCCAAGCAATCAAAACGGCTTGAAAAGGCAGCCTGAACCAATACACTAATGGGTTGTCGGGAATCCCTTCTATGGGTATGCTGTTGACGGCTTGATTGATATTAGCCGGAAACACGGCAATAAATAAGGCAATTAATCCCCACGCGGCCGCTCTGCTAACTGGCGGAACTAACAGCCCAATCCCGCCCAAAATCTCGAAAAAACCGCTGATATAGACCAATGCTTCCGGGTAAGGAAGCTGGGGCGGCATGATTCTGATAAAAGGTGCGGGCACTGCAAAGTGCAGCACGCCTACGGTACTGATAGCTACTGCGAGGATGACTCGCCAAATTTCTTTTTGAGCTTTCATGGGAAATCGGTAATTAATAATTGTTAACTTGCTGCGAAAACGCTTGCCAAAATTCGCGATATGCGATCGAAATGACAAGAAAACTGATGGACAAAAGTTCACGACTTCCGGGTTTTTCTAGTCTTCCAGTGGCTGTAAGGATATTTTGGATAACAACCAGGTTTTTGGGTAAGTCGGAGACAAGCTTTTCGGGCCCGAAACTTGAGGAAGCGGGGCTCGAATCGAAGGCCTCCAGGTGATTGCCGACAACAGATAGCGCGTGTTTTGATAGGACGATTTTAATGTCTAGTTGCCTGCTGCTGCCTCTGTCTTCGGGTAGTAAAATTGACGTTGGTTCGGGTTCGGGTTCACTGAGTGCGCCAAACCAGGAGGGGATTTTCTCGATCGACAAATCCGCAGTAGCTTAACATTACATAAATTCTTTAGTTCGCGATCGGACTCGCTTGGCCAGAAACCGGGTTTTGAACCCAAATATTTGGTTCAAATCCTGAAACTCCCGAAAAAACCCGGTTTCTTTAGTCCCCTAGCGTTATTCCTATCTTTGAGGGCATTGATGAGTGCGATTGCTGCTAAATTTGACACCAGTTTCAACACTGAAGGCAATTGTAGCCTCGCGCTCAAAACCCTTATTTGATACTTGACATCCTCCCCAGGGCTAAAGCTACGGGGATTCCTCACCACGCCACAACCTATGAATAGGAGAATGGTCGCCGAATGGGGTTGACGATTCATCGGAGATTGCTACGTTTAAAAGTAGTCTGACATCGCCTCCACGTCCGTTTTAAGTCTCGGAATGTCCTTCCGCGACTGAGTAAATGAAAATGAATTGGTTTGTTTTTGCTTCCAGGTTGGACTTTCACCATTGCCCTTGCAGCTTTCTCTACGCCTGCTCTCACGCCCTGCTGTTTCAACGTGTCTTGAGCCTAGAGGGGGTATTTTAAGCCAATATTATTTTAACATAAAGTGCCAATTTGTAGCGCACAATGCGGCTAAAGCCGTGGCATCGCTCCAAGGCGACTGAAGTCGCAGCAGGCTCGACCCCACGCATGAATGCGGGGGCTTGCGCCCCGCTCTTCGGTCATTCCCAATTCCCAAATCTCAAATCTCAAATTGTATGACTTGCAGGCGATCGCACCTTAATTTGATTTATTAATGTGAGGGATTTGTCAAGGACTTTTAGAATTATTTAATATTTAAGTTTTGAGAATTATTTGGTAGAGGCAATTGGGGAACGCTCTCTAATGAAAATTACTGTTTAAATTTTGTGTTCTGTCAACTTCCCAGAGATGTTAGAATGGGTCAAGTGAACGAAATTGCTAAAAAGTCGTAAAGCGTAGCTATCCCGTAGGGAATTGCCCGATCAACTAGCAAATCTTCCTGCTTAAATTAAAAATTGTCACTCAAGGGCAGGAACTTTTTAGCCACCACATTATTCAAAAAGATTGAGCCTCCCAGCGCTGTGTCATTTTTATTTACACGCAAGCAATCACCGACGACCATGAACACCTTAACCAACACCTCTAAATTTCGCCTAAACCGGATGCTGCGGCAATCGCTGTTCGCAGGCATTATTTCCGCAGCAGCTTTGGCTAGCGGATGGGCCCCTGACTTGTACGCAAAATCCCCAAGCCTTGTTTTCGGAGCGGCCGCCCAAGCTCAAGACATTAGCAACGAGGAAATTACTAGCTACGCTCGCTCTGTATTACTCATAGAACCCAGACGGGTGGAAGCTATGAAAGAAATTAAAGGAATGGCTGGTGGCTCGGTTCCCAGAATAGTCTGCAACGAAACTCAGGAAGTTAATAGGCTGTCTGGAAATCTTCGTGGCATCGCGGTAAATTATTGCCAACAAGCTAAAAAAGTTGTCGAAACCAATGGTTTGACAGTGAGTCGCTTCAACCAGCTCACTTTGCTCCAGCAACGCGATCCGTTAGTCAAACAGCGAATTCAAGCTGAGCTTTTGCGGCTGCAACAAGCGGGCAATCAATAAAATCGAGGGTTTGAGTCTTTCTTCCTCTCCCGTTCTATTGTTTGAGTTACTGGACGGTATGCAGTCATTTTTGAAAAAATGGCGATCGCCTGTAATAAATTGCTTGACAAAACGAGCAAAACATGGTATGTAAGGACGGGAGCGGTTCAGAGAGATCACAATTTTGTAACTCGCTGTCAGTCGCAATTAGAGTTAAAAAAGATATTCCTCAAAAACTAGATGTGAAGTGAATTCCTTTGAGGAATAGAATAGACAAATGCTAACTTTCACAAAACATTTGCCTGCAAATCCCGATGCTGCTGTCAGCTTTACTTTACCGATGACAGCGGACGATCGCACTCGCAGCCGCCACCAATTCCAGACAGAAGGTGGGGAAAAACTGCACCTGAGTTTGCCCAGAGGTACGGTGTTGCGCGATCGAGATTTATTGCAGTCGGAAGACGGTAGCTGCTTGGTATTGGTGACAGCAAAACCTGAATCGGTGCTGACGGTACGCGCTTCAAGTCCACTGCTACTGATGCGGGCTGCGTATCATTTAGGCAACCGCCACGTAGCTTTAGAAGTTACTGATAATTATTTAAGGTTTTCTCCCGATGCTGTTTTGCAGGGAATGCTGGAAAAAATGGGTTTGGAGGTAATAGCAGAAGTTGTGCCATTTCAGCCAGAAACTGGGGCTTACGGACACAACCATTAGGAATTGGGAATGGGGAATTGGGCATTGGGAATGGGGAATGGGGAATTGGGCATTGAAACCAACAAATAACAAATAACAAATAACAACAGTCAACAGTGAACAGTCAACAGTCAACAGTGAACAATCAACTTTTATGTTTGTTGCAGTTAGCTTTTGCACCTGTGGGAGCTTATAGTTATTCTGAGGGAATTGAGAGTCTGGTAGAAGCGGGTGCGATCGATAGCGAGATTAGTTTGAGGAATTGGTTAGAAAATTCGCTGGAATTTGGGGCGGTACGAGTAGAAGCTGCTGTGGCAATACGGGCGTTGAGGGCGGCGAAGATTGGGGATTTGAAAGCTTTGAGTTACTGGAATACTTGGGCGACTGCTGCTAAGGAAAGTGAAGAGTTGCGCTTGCAAAGTTGGCAGATGGGACGGACTTTGACGCGGTTGTTGCTGGATTTGCGTGAAGCGAAGCTATCCCGCAGGGAATCGCCCGTTGTTTCTGATTTAACAACTATTGTAAAAGATTTGGTGGAAGCTGGCGGCAATCCGTGCAATTTTGCGATCGGCTTTGGGATAGCGGCGGCCTGTTGGCAGATTGAAGAGGAAGCGGCCGTGGTAGGATATTTGTATAGTTGGGCTGCAAATTTGGCGGGTGCGGGCGTGAAATTGATTCCCCTCGGTCAAACTGCGGGCCAGCAGTTGTTGTTAGATTTACAGTTTCAAATTAACTCTACGGCGCGAGAAGTTTTACAATTAGAAGATGATGATCTTGCTAGTTGTAGTTGGGGATTGGGACTGGCTAGCATGGCGCACGAAACTCAGTACACTCGGTTGTTTCGGAGTTGAAAATTGGAAGGAAGAAGGAAGAAGCAAGAAGCAAGAAGCAAGAAGCAAGAAGGAAGAAAAAGAAACTATGCCCAATGCCCGATGCCCGATGCCCAATTACCAAAATAATTATGAGTGCTTTTCGTGTAGGAATTGCTGGCCCGGTTGGTTCGGGGAAAACTGCTTTGCTTGATGCTTTGTGTAAGGCGCTGCGACAGCAGTACCAGATTGCTGTGGTGACTAATGATATCTATACTCAGGAAGATGCACAGTTTTTGGTTCGGAGTCAAGCTTTGGAGAGCGATCGCATTTTGGGCGTAGAAACTGGCGGCTGTCCCCACACCGCTATCCGCGAAGATGCTTCGATCAACTTGGTAGCTATAGAAGAGTTAGAACACAAATTTACTGATTTAGATTTAGTCTTTGTCGAAAGTGGCGGCGACAATTTGGCGGCAACTTTTAGCCCGGAGTTGGTAGATTTGACAATTTACGTGATTGATGTGGCTGCGGGGGACAAAATTCCGCGCAAGGGCGGGCCAGGAATTACTAAGTCGGATTTGTTAGTGATTAATAAAATAGACCTCGCGCCGTTTGTTGGAGCAGATTTGGGTGTGATGGAACGGGATGCTAAAAAGATGCGCGGGGAGAAACCTTTTGTTTTTACTAACTTGAAGACGAAGGATGGTTTAGCGTCGGTGGTTGATTTTGTGAAGTTGAATGTCGTCTAGGGCGATCGCATCTAGTATCATCGAAATAAGCCGTTTAATGATAACCAAGTAAGTTATGCTGAGTTGTGATGATGCAGCCAAATACTTTTTGGCTCAGGTAAGTGAAGATGCTGGCGATCTGATATCTAATCTCAAACTTCAGAAATTGCTTTACTATGCTCAAGGCTTTCATTTAGCTTTGTACGATGAACCGCTATTTCCTGAAGCGATAGAAGCATGGACTCACGGGCCGGTTGTTCCTGATTTATACCGTCACTATAAAAAGTATGGTGCTGGTGCAATTCCATGTCCTGAAGATATAGACTTTTCGATTTACGACGAAAAAACTAAGAGCCTGCTTGATGAAGTTTACTCCGTGTTTGGGCAGTTTGCTGCATGGAAGTTACGCAACATGACGCAAGAAGAATATCCCTGGAAACTTGCCTCTCAAAATAGCGGTACAATTACTCATCAATCGCTTCAGGAATACTTCAAGACTCAACTCAATTGTGAAGAAGCAGTTTAAGGCAAATCAGCGCCCAGAAAAAGGGAAAAGGATTTCGTCTAGAGAAACTGTTGATTTACCGCCAGAGCAGCAGTCACCTCTATTTTCTTTGCCGAATGCATGATTTTTCACGTCAGTCCTGCTTTAGTATATATTTTATTCTCAGTCGCTGGCTTGTATCAAGGCTAATTCGTGAAGCTGTATATTAATGAAAATTAGGAACCCAGTTCGCTATCGCCCATTCCCAATGCTAAAATTCCCAAAATTTTACCCAAATTGGTAAGCAAAGTTTCCGTTGTCTCAACAAAAATCGCTTGTCCTTCGAGTTTTAAGAATTTCCATCTATCTCCCGTAGTGACAGCCCCATAAATTGTGGCAATCTCATTGCCTTCGCGCTCGTTGAAGATTTGAGCTGCTAACATTTCTGCTATGCACTGTCCCAATCCTGAATTTATATTTTCCTTTTTGGCCTCTACAATCGCAATTACTGGGGCTTTTACAATTAACAATTCTGGCGATAGACTTATCAGAAAATCACAATTCCCATTCAGTCCTCTTTCAGCATCTACAGTAAAATCAATGCCAGAGAATAAGCTCACGCGATGGTGCAAAAGTTTTCTCACTTCCATTAAAATCGGCGCGATAATCAGTTCCGAACGCGATTTTTCTGTATTGCTACCGAGAGCTACAGGCAGATTTTCTTGCAAAGTTTCTGTCAGTAATCTGCTGTACTCTAACTCTGGTGCAGGAGTGAAGATTTCGACTATTTCAGAATAAGCTAAGTCAAAGGTTTTCAATACTCTGTCTAAATTAAAGTCAATGTATGCAATTTGACTTTCTCCTGGTTACAAATTATCGTTAAGCGAAGCTATCCCGAAGGGAATCGCCTATTTACTTTAACACTCCCTACCGCACCAACAATTCCCTGACCAAATTTGCCAAACGTTCCGTACTGTCTGTCACCGCTAAGTGAGCAGCAGCTTGAGACATTTTGGCCAAATATTCAGAATCTTTTAACAAATACAGCACTTTGCTTTGCAATACTTCTGCTGTGAGTTCGCTTTGACGGAATACTGCGGCGGCTCCTGATGCGGCAAATACTTCGGCATTAAATCTTTGGTGGTCGTCTGCGGCGTAAGGAAAAGGAATTAAAATAGAAGGTACTCCGGTAACAGCTAATTCTGTCAGAGCACTAGCGCCCGATCGACTAATTGCGATATTTGCTCGCTGCAACAAACTCGCCACATTGTCGTAAAATGGCATTGACAAATATTGCTCGTGCTTCAAACTCTCAGCATCTGGGTCATTATTTCCGGTGAGGTGAACTACCCAAGCACCGGCCTCAAACCAAGCCGGAGCACACTCGCGCACTAACTGATTGACTGCGACAGCACCTTGAGAGCCTCCCATAACTACAATTACAGGTACGCTGTCAGGAATTGGTAACTTTAGAGGTTGCTGCGCGAGGAATTGCGATCGCACCGGCGTACCAGCAACCACGGTTTTCGCGCGCGGTAAATGCTTGGCTGCTGCTGCAAATCCGATCGCCACAGCACTGCAAAAAGGACCAAACCACCGCGTCACCTTCCCAGGAATTGCATTAGATTCGTGGAGAATTACCGGCAAACCCAAAGAGCGAGCCGCCAAAATTGCCGGTGCTGCGATGTAACCGCCGGTAGTAAACACTCCCTGAAAATTTCCTTCTTTGAGCAACTTTCGCACCTTAAGGATCGAGCCGATCAGTCCGCCCAAAATGCGCGCTGTACCGAGTCCAAATCGCTGCTGAAAGCCTTCGACGGCGATCGTGTGGAGGGGGTAAAGCGATGAAACTAACTGCGTTTCCATGCGGTCTGGGACTCCCAGCCATTCGATGTGACAGTCTGCCAACTCGGCGGCGGTGGCGATCGCCGGAAATAAATGTCCTCCGGTACCGCTAGCTGCAACCAACAACCGCAGGGGGGCTTTTGTCAAGGTATTTGTTTCTTTTACAAGTTCCACAGGTCGATCGATTTTAGATTAGAGGTTTTAGATTATTATGCTTATTATTCCGGCAGTTTCAGCCAATTTTCAATCAGCCATCTAAAATTAGATTGTGCCGTGTCCCTCATTCCGTTGTCAGTTTTCGTTGCAGGCGAACAATTGCCCGTGCCGCGACCCCTGACAAATAACCAAAGTATCATCTAATGCGTAATTTGTTGAATTTAGTGCCAAGTGTATCTCAGTATTTTTGCAGCCGTCGGGACGAAAAAGCCGATCGCCCGATCGTATTTGGTTTTAACGGCGGCCAGTCGATCGCTCAAATGTTGTTATGTTTAACAGTGGTAAGTGCTGGCGTGCTGCATCCGAGTGCTGTCAGGGCGATCGCAGCGACTCCCCAGGCGATCGTCGCCCAAACCCCAGCCAATGCCCCAGCCCCACTCACGAAACTGCTAACAGAAATTGACGCAGCAGCCAACCGGCGCGATATCAAAGCAGTAATGGCATTTTACAGCCAGAATTTTACTCATTCTGACGGATTAAACAGCCAAAGCATGGAAAAAGCTCTGATCCAACTCTGGCAGCGATATCCGAATTTGAATTACCGCACCGAACTCAAATCTTGGAAAACCGAAGGTAGCGCGATTATCGCTGAAACCATAACTACAATTGCCGGCACTCAGAAGCAGGATGGTAGAGAATTAAATCTCAAAGCTACCATCCGTTCTCAGCAGCGCTTTGAGGGTGAAAAAATAGTTAAACAAGAGATTTTAGCAGAACAAAATCAGATCAGTTCTGGTAAAAATCCTCCAACAATTCAATTGAATGTGCCGGAGCAAGTGAAGGTGGGCGAAGAGTACCATTTTGATGCCATTGTTCTAGAGCCGATCGGCAATGACATTTTAATCGGAACTATTTTGGAGGAACCAGTTAACGAAAAAACATTTTTCAAATCCGCAGAACTCGATCTAGATTTGCTGAATTCCGGGGGAATTTTTAAAGTAGGTAAAGCTCCGGCTACTCCTGAAAATCGCTGGATTTCAGCAGTTTTGATGCGACAAGGCGGAATTGCAATGGTTAGTGTGCGATTGCGGGTTGTCAAATAATAAAATAGGTGTTATGGGCATGGGGCATGGGGCATGGG
>NZ_JAIGNI010000053.1 GCF_026130175.1 Lyngbya sp. CCAP 1446/10
CGTCTTCCGTCTTCCGTCTTCCGTCTTCCGTCTTCCGTCTTCCGTCTTCCGTCTTCCGTCTTCCGTCTTCCGTCTTCCGTCTTCCGTCTTCCGTCTTCCGTCTTCCGTCTTCCGTCTTCCGTCTTCCGTCTTCCTTCTTCCTTCTGACTAATGTCAACTGTCAACTGTCAACTGTCAACTGTCAACTGTCAACTGTCAACTGACAACTGCCAACTGCCAACTGCCAACTGACTAATCGCTAAACAGCTTTTCGCTGACTTGGGCGGTGAGAAAAGGCAGCTTTAAGGCTGGTTGCCGAACCGGCGGTGAGGCCGTCCGCTGCATCAAACCGAGCTCGTAGAAGCCCCCACACAGCAACAAACGATCGCCCTCTTGCAAACTGGTAGTTGCGTCCGGCCAGCGAGTAAATTTCCCCTCCCGGCGGATTGCCCGCACCTGCACCCCGTACTGGATCAGCAAATCTACCTCTGACAGTTTTTTGCCCGCCCAAAGGCTGTTGGCTGGCAGCCTCAGCCACTGGCAAGAACTACCGCCCTGCGGCACTGCAACTTCGCCCTTCGCCAGCAACTCAAAGCTGATGATTTCTTCCGGTTCTCCCACTACCAAAACTCGATCGCCAGACTGCAAAGCTGTCTTGCCGTTGGGATAATCAATTTCCTCGCCATCTTGGCGGACGATCGCCATTACGCTGACCCCTGTCAACTGCCGCAAGTTAGTTTCTTCCAGAGTCATGCTGGCGATAGGAGAACCCTGCGGCAAGTTGTACCACTCGCTGTTCATATCTTGAACGGCCACCTTCAAATCCCGCGAAATCGCCAAAGGTTCGCGCGCTGGCCGCAATTCCAGATAACGGCTGCTGCGAATTTGCTGCACTTCCCGTCCAATTGCCATTGTTGAGACGCCCATGCCAGCCAGCAAGTGGGCAGACAGTTCTAAACTAGCCTCAAACTCCGGCTGCACAACTTCCCACGCCCCCAGTTGGTAAAGCAGTTCGATATCTTTATCTTTGTTGGCCTGCACGACAATATCCAAATCTGGAACTAATTCTAAAGCCCGCTTCAGACACAAGCGAGTGCTCATGGGATCGGGAAGGGCGATCGCCATTGAAGCGGCCCGTTCGATCCCGGCAGATTCCAAGACGTGCAAGCTAGCAGCATTCCCGTAAATGTAGGGAATTCCTAGCACTCTGCAATCTTGAATTCTCCTTTCTGACTCATCGATCACCACAATTGAACAGTTGCGGCCCTGCAGCATTTTGACTAAATTTCTGCCAACTCGCCCGTAGCCGCAAATCACAACATGATTTTGTTCCGGCAAATTTTCCGCGATTTCCACAGGTTGAGATGTTTCGTCAAAATATCGCTGCAAAGGCCCGAAATTTTCCGCCCAATTCAATAATTGCGGCACGCTTCTCAATACAAACGGAGTCAGCACCAAGGTGACTGCTGTCGTTCCTAAAATTAATAGATAAACTTCTCGCGAAACCAGTCCCATCATTTGACCGGAACTAGCGAGTACAAAGGAGAATTCTCCGATTTGAGCTAAGCCCAAACCTACGATCAATGCTGTTTTTAGCGGATAACCAAATAGTCGAACGAGCGGCGTGATTATCAAGAATTTGCCGACAAATACTAGAAATACCAGTCCGAGAATTAATTCTAGATGGCTCCAGAGAAACATCGGGTCGATTAACATTCCGATGGTGACAAAAAATAAGGATGCAAAAATATCTCGCAAAGGCTCAACGTAAGTTAGAGTTTGGTCGGCATATTCCACCTCCGAAATCATTAAACCCGCCACAAAGGCGCCCATCTCGATCGAGAAACCCAGATATTCTGTCAGCAGCGCAATCCCTAAAGCCAAAACCACAACTCCCAGCAAAAACAGTTCCCGGCTTTCCGTTCTCGCGAGGTAGCGCAGCAATTGCGGTACGATCCAAATGCCCGCCACTACTGCACCAGCAGCAAATAAGCTGATCCGCACCAGAGCCCAGACTACCGTCATGCCGATCGCCTCTGCGGGCTGATTGAGGGCCGGCAAAACTGCCAGCATTAGCCCCAAAGCCAAATCTTGAACTACCAAGATTCCCAGCATGACTTGCCCATGGGAAGTACCGCCTTCATTGCGTTCCATCAAGCATTTGAGTACAACTGCTGTCGAGGAAAGCGACAGAATCGACCCTAAAAACACGCCTTGGGCGGGGGATTCTACCCAGCCTACAGCCAAGGAAATTGCAGTAGTAAAGGCGATCGTCAGCACAATTTGCAAGCCCCCCCCGCCCAGACTAATTGCTTTAACTCGATTTAATTCGGCAAAGGAAAACTCTACTCCCAAAGCAAACAACAGAAAGGCAACACCGAATTCAGCGAGGGTGTCTACCTGAATTAATTCTTTAATCAGCCCCAAACCAGCCGGCCCAATTACGATCCCTCCCAGGAGGTATCCGAGAATTACCGGCTGTCGCAACAGCGATGCAAAGAGTCCTCCTGCTGCGGCAGCAGCGAGAACTATAACTAAGTCAACGATCAGTCGGAAGTCTTCTTGCACAACTTTATGAAAAAAGTGTAAAGTTATATTATAGTGTTTAATGTGTTGACTATGTTGGGGGCGTTGATTATAGTTGAGTAGCAAGCCCAACTGCCACTGTTGAACAAGGTATTTTTTCATGACAAAGAGTTCTACTCCTCACAAAAAGCTCAATCTCTTGCAAGTTTATCGAGGGATTGGGGCGTTATTGGTGGTAATGTTTCATGTCAACCAGATGAGCACGGAGAGATTAAATCAAGTTACTTTTTTTAATCTATTTCAGGCTGGCTGGAGTGGTGTTGATTACTTTTTTGTATTGAGCGGTTTTATCATGGTGTATGTTCATCGATCGGCGATCGGGAAAAAAGACCAGTTAAAATCATTTTTAGTCAAGCGCTGCGTGCGAATTTACCCGATCTACTGGATAATTACTCTGATAGTTTTGTGTTTCTTTCTAGTTATTCCCGGTTTTGCTAATGCTCAAGATTTAAATTTTGGAAAGATAATTCTGTCGCTGCTCTTGATTCCTCAAAATGACAAGCCGATTCTGGATGTAGGTTGGACTTTAGTTTACGAAATGTATTTTTACGTATTGTTCAGCATAGCTATCTGGTTCAAGCCTAAACAGTCAGTGCCTATACTTTTGGCTTGGCTATTGATTACACTTCTACATTTTTCTAAAGTCATACAATTTTCCGATACTTTTTTCTTACTAAATCTAGTATTTGGTAATATGAATCTAGAATTTGTTTTGGGTGGATTGGCTGCTTATATAGTGATTAAATATAACAATAAAATTACCAATTACAGATGGTTATTATTTGGGATAGCCAATTTAGGATATCTTATATTAGCAATACTGGTAGCTTGGGGCAACATTGAGTTCGATCGGATCCAAACTTTTGCAGTGCTGGCCGCTCTGTTGATCGTTGCTGCAAGTTCGATCGACCTTAAGGATTCTCCGAGAATTCCTGCTCTTTTCATCTTCCTAGGCGATGCCTCATATTCAATATTTCTGCTCCACAGCCCAGTGATATCAGCAAGTACAAAAATTGTGCAAAAGGCGAATTTAGGAAAATATTTCGACGGTTTCTTTGCTCCGGCTCTGGTGGCATTGTTTGCCGTAGTTGTCGGCTGCATATTCTACTCTTTGATCGAAAAACCTCTGACGGTTTATCTGCGGAAAAATATAGTTGAAAAAATGAGCCTTCCAAAGACACAAGCAGGCTAATTGTGTGGTGCGTCGGGGTGAGATTGTCGATTTGATGCGAATATTGGCGATCCCGACGCACCCTACATCTGAGGCTATCGGATCACAAAAAAAGTGCTAAATTTGCCAGCTTTGTGTAACATTAGCTTGACAAAGGTTAAGGAAGCCTAACTATGCTCATGACTGTGAATCGAGGCAACTGCGGGCAAAGTGCGAACATATCTGTGGGTGCTATTTCCCGGTGGCGACAGTTGAAAGCAAATAAGCTAACGATAAGTTCGATCGCGCCTATGGTGGCCGGCTTTCTGAGTTTGGCCCTGCCGGTGCAAGCTTTGCAGGTAGTCGTGACACCACAAAATCCCGAACTGGGAGATACGCTGTCAGTAATCATTCAGGTTGACGGTAACGGCGGGGAAACTCCAACAGTTTCTTTACAGCAGAAAAACTACCCCGCGTTTCCGATCGGCAACGGCCGCTTTCGGGCCCTGCTACCGACGACGCCGGTAGAGAAACCCGGTGCCCGCCTTCTGCAAGTCTCCGGTGACGGACAAGTGCAGAAGTTGAACGTGCAAGTGCGCGATCGAGATTTTCCCACTCAATCCATCTGGCTGCCACCCGGTAAAGACGAAGAAGGTACAGATGCCGAATTCGATCCCGTGGACGCCTTTAAAGCACTGGTGACACCCGAAAAATTTTGGGATGGCAAATTATTGCGCCCTAACTCTGGCGAAGTTACCACTATTTACGGCGTGCAGCGATACTATAATGGAGTATTTGCTAAAGACTACTACCACCGTGGCGTGGATTACGGCGGCGCTTACGGTTCCCCTGTAGTCGCACCGGCCGCTGGTAGGGTTTCTCTCGTGGGACGGGAATCCCAAGGGTTCAAAATCCACGGTAATGTGGTTGGTATCGACCACGGTCAAGGGGTAGCAAGTATTTTGATGCACCTCAGCCGGATTGATGTCAAGGAAGGTGATTTCGTAAAAGCGGGTCAAGTAATTGGTGCTCTGGGGTCAACGGGGGCTGCGACAGGCCCTCACCTGCACTGGGGACTTTATGTGCACGGGCAGTCGATCGATCCGGTACCTTGGCGGCTTCAGGGAATTGAGTAGGACTTTTTACCGATTTTGACGAATTTAACGGTCAATTATGGGGTAAGTTTGTGGCTGGGGTACACAGATAAGTGTTCTAGGCGATCGGTATTGAGTTAGGATTTGTATGAAAATTCTCAACTCCACCATCGAAACTCGAATCTGAAGACGCCAGCAATTGCGTCTTTAAAAAACAAAACTGTATTAATGATGCCGTTGAGCGGGAAGCATATATGAGTATTGAAAAAATTGTTGAACAGGCTTTGCAAGACGGCTATTTAACGCCGGCTATGGAAGCTGAAGTGGGACGGATCTGCAATACGGCTTCTGAATTGTCGATCGAAGAGTACATGGCTCTCGATCGCCTGATGGGAGCTTTGTTGACTGGGGAAGTTGTGGTTTTGCCACGCAAACAGTTCATCAATGTGATGGAAGAGTTGGTGCTCAGCGATGCGATCGCTAGGGTGGCAGAAATTGAAGCGACGAGCGAGCTGAATTTGGATGTAGGAGATATTGCAGCTTATGCTTTAAATAGGCTGCCGCCTCTGTACGCTACGACGGAAGAGGGAGCTCACTTTCAAAGGGCTAGGGCTAAAGAACAACTTCACGATTTGATTTCCAAAGAAGTCAATGCAGCGATCGACCGCAACTTGGACAGACCAGATCCCGTCCACCCCACAGCTTTGGGCAAGTCTTCTGGAAGCGAAGTTCTGTCTAATCTCAGCAATTGGCTGCAAGCTAACGCTGTTAACTTTGAACTCCAGCCGTAGTACCACCTCCAACAGCTCTATTTTGGTTAAGTCGATCCCGCTCTATTCAGAAAGCGGGATTTTTAATTTGTGAGCCACAAACATTCATTGATCCGCAGAAGCCAGAAAGCAGAAGGGATTCATCAGAATGCCTTCGTCATAATTAAAGAAAAAAATTTTTAAGAGTTTTCTTGGTTTGTTACCTAAAACAAACAATTCCCTTTTCCTTCTTCTCTCTTCCCTCTGACTGACGACTGACGACTGACGACTAATGACCACTGACTAATGACCAATGACCAATGACTTCAAACGATTAATTATTGCTCTCAGAAGAGTCTGCTGAGGGGGCGGCAGTAACTTTTATTTCTCGCTTTTCACGTTTTTTCCGTTCCGCTTGGATGACATCTTGAAGCACGATTCGCGCTTGGGCCATTTTTTCCAAATTGCTCCGGTACAAATCTAAATCTTTGCTAACTTTGTCTTCAGGGAGGTGCAAGGCCGCACTGATTTTGGCGATCGCGCCATTTCGCGTTTCTTGGTCTTTTACCATTTCGGGGTCAGCTTTTTCTAACAGCGAAAACAAGCCGATCGCAAATAAGCGACTGTACTTAAATTGAGCGTTGCTGGCGATCGCCCCTAAAGACGCTTGCAAATCTCCTGTATCCTCAAAGCTGGTTGAGCGATCGAGCCACGACAGCAACTCAGACCCGGAAAGTCGCTCGGCCAAGCTTTCCAATCTGTGAGCGTCTTGCTTGTAGCGATCGGGATCGTCTTCTAGGGACTTGCACAAAGCGTTAAAAATCGAAAGTCTATCTGCTTCTGGGGCGTAACCGAGCATGAATCGATCGAAAGCTGTCACCACACCCAAAGCATAAATCGGGTCGTATTGAAAATCGACATTCGCCAAAAGCAAGTGCATTTCTACCATCAACTCTTCCACCACTCGACGGTAAATTGAGTTAATTGGTCGAGTGTGAATCGTATAGAAACTTCGCTTAGTATCTGAAACAGTACGGTTATTGTTCACCTGAGTTTTATAGATAAATAATTTTGCCGCAGCCTATGGGCGAGCGCGGCATGAGTAAAGTCGGGGGAGTCGATTGGCGATCGCGCTGACAAAATTTGCCAGTTTTTTTCAAAGTGCAGCAGCCGGGAAGACAGACAAAATTTTATGAAAAAGATTTTGCGGGCGATCGGCAGCAACAATTAATAGGTCGCACTACGAGGACAAAAGCCAAGTATCTTTACAATCATAGCTTAGCTGGGATCGCTCAGAAATCTAATCTTTTGACTTGTCCAGCCCATCTCTCGCCAGCCATATCACAATAAATTTTTAATGTCAAGCCCAAATCCTCAAAAATCCCACAAAAATGACAATTTCTCCTGAACTAAGAACGTTAGCCCAGTACATGGCCGGTGAATTTGACAACCGGGAACAAGCCCTAGCAGACCCGGCTTGGTACGTTCACCTGCGTTTCTGGCAAAGACCATTGCCCGTGCCTCTATTTTCCGAACCCAGCATTGCCCTGTTTGCCGAACAAGCCAACATTCTGGAATTAGACAAGCCCTACCGCCCGCGAATCGTGCAACTGAGGCACGTGAAGACAGCACCGGGACTTATAGAAGCTCAGTATTATATGTTTAAGGATATCGAAACCGTCAAAGGAGCCGGTCGCAACCCCGACTTACTGGCAAAACTCAAGGGCGAGCAAATCGAACTTCTCCCCGGTTGCACTCTTTCCATTGCGGTGCAAAATTTAGGCTCAAATCGCTATCGTTTTCGGGCATCTCTGCCGGAGGGAACTCGTTGTGGATTTACCTACGGCGGGCAAAGTTACCAAGTAGACTTGGGGTTTGAAGCCGCAGAGGAGGAATTTCTCAGCTATGACAAAGGAATAAGCCCCACGACAGGCAAGGCTATCTGGGGAGCTTTAATGGGCCCTTTTAGATTTGTGAAGCGTCAGGATTTTGCTTCTGAAATATTGGCTAATACGCTTGGGATCAGATCGGACGGCGGTTGAAACCGCCTCTAAACAAACAAAGATCGGACGTACGGTTGAAACCGCGCCTACAAAAACAAAGTCCGCCTCCGCGGACTAAAGAAGAAGTTGACATTCTCACCGCCCTAAAAGTGCGGCGATTCCCAAACATCGCTATTTGGGTTCCTGTTTCATTGCAACTGCCTCCACCTCCCGAAGGGTTTTCCGGTCTTATGCTCGTTCCACAGGCTTTGGCTATTGCCTCCCGCAAGCCCTGCGGTAGACTTTTAATTAGAGACTAAAAGTCCCCCTAAAAGGGGGGAGGTTTCAACCCTCCGCTACGCTCCGCCCAATTTTTCGATGACGTAATTTTCACCGCCCGGTCTTCAACCTGCGGAGGCAGGTTTTGTTTGTCTAGACGCGATTTCAATCGCCCGGTTTTCTTCAACCTGCGGAGGCAGGTTTTGTTTGTCTAGACGCGGTTTCAACCGCCCGGTCTTCTTAACTTGCGCGTGGCACCCCCTCTAGAGCTTCTTCTTCCGTGTCAAAGATTTCAAACACAGAATCCATCATGGTGACTTCAAACACCAGTTTGGCTTCTGGATGAACATTGCAAATGCGGAAACTGCCCTTAACTTTATCCGCATCGCGCATACCGGCTACCAACGAGGTCAGGCCAGAACTATCGATAAAGTTTACCTGACCAAGATTCACGACGACATGACGGCTGAGTTTGGAAATACACTCTTGCAACTTGAGGCGGAATTGCCAAGCTGTCGTGATGTCCAACCGTCCTGTCGGTGCTAAGACGATAACTGTTGTACCGTCTTGAAGCGTGTGGGTTTTTTGATCAATATGAATCACTGACCCTTCCCTCAAAATTATTACTATTTATCGCGGTGGTTACTTTCTCAGTAGTTTAACTCAGGTCGGTGACTGCTGAGGCATCCAATTCGCCCAATCTTGCGGTTTTAAGAACTTCGAGTAGAGTTCGGCTTCTGGAGAGTTGGGTTCTGGCTCGAAGCAATATTCCCAGCGTACCAGAGGCGGCAGGGACATCAGAATCGATTCGGTGCGTCCGTTGGTCTGTAAGCCAAAGGTCGTGCCCCGATCGTACACTAAGTTAAATTCAACGTAACGGCCGCGGCGATAAAGTTGGAAATCGCGCTCGCGATCGCCGTATGCTTTCGATCGATGCTTTTCAACAATTGGGGTGTAAGCCGGCAAAAATGCGCGGCCGCAGTCCTGTACGAAGGCGAACAGCGACTCCCAGCTTCGGGGTTCCGGGTTGCCGGCATTCTTGCTGTACTCAGCGGCTTTGCCTTTGACGTTATGGTCGCGGTAAAGCGCGCCTTGAGCGCTTTGGTAGTCAAAAAACAGGCCGCCCACGCCGCGAGTTTCTTGGCGGTGTGGGAGATAGAAATATTCGTCGCACCAGAGTTTAAAAGTCGGATAATAGTCCGAGTGGTGTTTGTCGCAAGCTGCTTTCAGAGTTTTGTGAAAATGAGCTGCATCCTCAGCCAACGGGTAATAAGGAGTCAAATCCACACCGCCGCCAAACCACCAAATCGGCCCAGCCTCAAAATAGCGGTAATTGAGGTGAACCGTAGGCAAATAAGGATTGCGGGGGTGCAGCACCATCGAAGTCCCAGTGGCGTAAAAATCGTGACCTGCCGCTTCTGGGTGCTTCGCAAGAATCAAAGCCGGCAAACTTTCGCCCCAAACTTGGGAAAAATTAACTCCGCCTTGTTCAAACACATTGCCTTCGCGCATGACGCGAGAACGTCCGCCCCCGCCTTCGGAGCGTTCCCAAGAGTCCTCTTTAAATTTGCCACCACCGTCGAGCTGTTCGAGGGATTGACAAATTTCGTCTTGTAGGCTTTTCATAAATTGGCTGACTCTAGCTCTAGAATCAGCGGGCGGCAAAAACGGGGAAGTGGCTGTTTTAAGTGTTGTAGAAACTGTCATAAAATTTCTGTTGTCAGATTTAAGTCTGAGATGGGCGATGATTCCCAAATCCAGTCGCCATGTAATTATGCCACCGTAGGTCTGCAAATGATCGCAATGAAGATACATTAAAAAATAGCAACAAAAATATACTTAAACCTGCGATCGAAAATTCGCTAACCCAATTGCAGAGCTATGGTGGAGAACACAATGCCCAATACACTCGATATTAGTTCAGTCTTAGAAATCCTGCGACCCGTGCAAGACCCCGAACTGCAAAAAAGTTTGGTGGAATTGAACATGATTCGTAACATTAAAATTGACGGCGGTGTCGTCAGTTTTACTCTAGTGCTGACAACGCCTGCTTGCCCGCTGCGAGAATTTATTGTCGAAGATTGCCAAAAAGCGGTCAAACAGTTGCCAGGAGTCGAAAAAGTGACCGTGGAGGTGACAGCGGAGACGCCGCAGCAGAAGGGAATGGTCGATCGCCAAGGCATAGAAGGAGTCAAAAATATTATCGCCATTTCCAGCGGCAAAGGCGGCGTTGGCAAAAGCACGGTGGCGGTAAATGTAGCTGTAGCACTGGCGCAAACTGGCGCTAAGGTGGGTTTACTCGATGCCGATATTTATGGGCCCAACGACCCAAATATGTTGGGTTTGGGGGACGCGAAAGTGATGGTGAGGGACGGAAAAAGCGGGGAAAGCCTCGAACCAGCTTTCAACTACGGCGTCAAATTGGTGTCGATGGCATTTTTAATTGAGAAAGACCAACCTGTGATTTGGCGCGGCCCGATGTTGAACGGGATCATCCGGCAATTCCTCTATCAGGTGAATTGGGGCGATTTAGACTATCTGATTGTCGATATGCCTCCGGGTACTGGAGACGCGCAGTTGACAATGGCCCAAGCGGTGCCGATGGCCGGTGTGGTGATTGTGACGACGCCGCAGACGGTGGCTTTGTTGGACTCACGCAAGGGATTGAAGATGTTCCAGCAGTTGGGAGTCTCGGTATTGGGAATTGTGGAAAACATGAGCTATTTTGTGCCGCCGGATATGCCTGACAAGCAATATGATATTTTCGGTTCCGGCGGCGGGGAAAGGACGGCTGCTGAGTTGGGAGTGCCGCTGTTAGGCCGCATTCCGCTGGAAATTCCGCTGCGGGAAGGTGGCGATTCGGGTGTGCCAATTGTGGTGGGACAACCGGGTTCTGCTTCGGCGAGGGAGTTGCGGGCGATCGCGGGTCGGATTGCTGGTAAGGTTTCTGTAGCAGCCCTAGCTTAACAAAGTTAGTCCAGGACGCACGGGTGTCGAGAAACCGGGTTTTTTAGGAAAAAACACAGGTTGCAGCCCTAGAATTGATAAAAACCCGGTTTCTCAGAGTCGCAGTGCGTCCTAGAAACCAGAAACGGTAAACTATAAACAGTCAAACTTAACTTTGAAACAATTATGATTTTTCCAGGTTCGGCAGTTCGAGTTAAAGATAAGGGCGAGATTTACTACGGCTTTCAAGGACTTGTGCAGCGAGTTACCGACGGGAAAGTCGCGGTACTGTTTGAAGGTGGCAATTGGGACAAGCTGATCACGTTCCGCCTTTCGCAGTTGGATCTCGTGGATGCTACGGCTGGCCGCGCGAAATAGTAATTAGTCAGTAGTCAATAGTCAGTAATCAGTAGTCAGTAATTATTGGTTACTGATTATTGGGAGAGATTCAAAAATAATAACTGTCAACTGTCAACTGTCAACTGTCAACTGACTAAACTATGCGTTTACCTTTACCCCAATTTGGCACAAAAGAGCGCCATCCCGATCGCATTGCTGAAGTCATCGAGACAGCAACTTCGGAGTTTTTGGCTCAATGTTTGGAACCGGAAGACTTGAGTTTTCCGGCGATGCCGCCTTTTGGGAGTTGGGTGAAGGCGGAAGATGAAGAGTCAAAAAATCAAATCTATGGCGTGGTTTATCATGCTACCACTAGCCCGATCGACTCGGTGCACAGAGCCCGCGCCTTGGGTTTGTCCTTAGAAGAGTTGCGGGAAGAACAACCGCAGATTTTTGCGATGCTCAAAACCGAGTTTCGAGTGGCGATTGTGGGGTTTGAGAAGCCACCGGAAAGGTTCAACGGCCACGGCCAATCGAGGGGTACAATTTATCAGTATTTGCCGCCACGCCCGCCGCAAATTCACCAGGCTGTTTATCGCTGCGAATCGGATGAGGTGATTGATTTTACGGTGCAGTTGGATTTTTTGAGGACGCTGCTGGGGGTGACTAATGCGCCTGTGGATGCACTGGCGGCGGCGACGATTCGAGAGATTTATCAGTTGCGGATGCGCGATCGAGCTTGGTTGGTAGAAGCCGGGAGGAATTTAAGTGTTTTGTTGAAGGATGATTATGACAGATTGCGGGTGATTTTGAGCCAGATTCATCCCTAGGATATGGTATAGCTTTTCTCAAAAAAATGAGGTACGCGAACGGCATAGGGCATAGGGCATAGGGCATAGGGCATAGGGCATGAGGCTCTCCTCACTTTTTTGATAACCGCTATAATTGTTTAAATAGCCGAATCTTCCCAGAATTTCCGATTATCGAACTGATAGCTCAATACGGTTCACTTAAGACAGATCTCCTTGGCACACCCATTAAAAAGGGGAGTAGGGGGTGGGACAAGAAAGCTCTCAAAGTCCCCGTTGCTTTCGGGGGATTTAGGGGGATCTCCGGGGCATAAATAGTGTTAAGTGAACCGTATTGACTGATAGCTGAGTTTAATGAAATATTTTTTATCTAAATCCTTACAGTTAAGCTAGTAAGCTGTTCTAAATTTAAATTGTGTGTGAAAAATCAATCAAACTCTTGTGGTACGTTGCTCCGACGCCGTACCGAATATGTAATTTAAATGGGCGACAGCTTAATAAATGATTCAAATCAACAAATGATGGGCGACACACAAAAAACAAATCGGTATAACATTTGACATCAATGAAACATCAACAAATTCATATTCACTCAGTCGTTTACTATAACATCGTTGATGTTATTCAATTTAATTCCTTAGCTAGATCGGAGGAAAGCAAGAGTTCAGGAAATAGTAAAGTTTCTAAATAGTGAAAATTGATGCCATAAAGTTTTTTGATGTCTTTGATTTGTCCAATAATCTGCTCCTTGTTGATACTCTGATTGCTTTTGATTCCGACAATCATTATATTCTTACTCGTATGTTCAGCAGCTATAAACTCAAAAACCTTGGTCTTGTAGCCAGACAATTCCAGTAGAAGTGCTCTTAATCCATCAGTTACTATTTCCGATTGCCTCTCTAGCAAAATGCCAGACTTCAGCAGATCCTTCAAAACCAGATTCGGATGAATTTGTTTCCTAACTTGCTTGTGGCAGCATGGTGCTAAGATAATCAAAGAAGAATCAGACTGTATCCCTTTATAAATCGCATCATCTGTTGCAGTATCGCACGCATGAAGCGCGATGGTTATGTCTGATTTTTCTGCGCTATAGTTACTGATATTTCCTTGTTTAAAATGTAAATCTTTAAAGTCAACTGATTGGGCAACAGAGTTACAAAAATCTACTAAATGTATTCTGCTTTCTATACCGACAACTGATGCTTCTTTATCTAAAATATTGTTCAAAAAATCATATATTGCGAAGGTCAAGTATCCCTTGCCTGAACCCATGTCAACTACAGAGATATGACTCTTCGCTGCCAATGCTGATGATTCAAGTAAGCCATGTATAATTTCCACAAACTTATTTATCTGTCTAAACTTATCTTCCATCGTTTTTACGACATTACCTTGACTATTGGTAATGCCTAATGCTGTGAGATATACATTATTTTCGGATTCAATATAGCGTTTTTTCTTGTGATCATGTTCCTGCGGAGTCGTATCAACAGGATTGGTAAAAGTAGGCTTAATACATTTAAGTTTAGGATTCTGATCTTTGCCATATTCAAGTTGAACATCTTGCTTGACCGAGAATAATCTAATACTCATAAATTCACTCCCAATCAGGGTTTTTATCAAATTTATCCCCTCTTCGATTGGGTGATTTTTGACTATTTCCTTAGTTTTATAGCTATAGGTAAAAGAAAGTTTTATGCTTGATTTAAATTGTACGATTCTCACAATGATTTTAGTTAAACCGTCTTCTCCTCCTCTATATTTTCCTAAAGTTAATCTGACAAATTCTTGATTCTCTATACTAGAACCTAGAATTAACTCGAATTGCTCTTGCGTGTTGATATTCATTATATTATTCAGTAGCCCTAGGGTTCGCAATCATAAATCCCAAAATTATATCCACAATCTCACAGTGACGCACCACACAATAGTCTGGTGCGTCACACGAATCATCGTCAAGTCGCTGAGGGAATTGTGATGTCAACAGATTGCACTTTCACCGAAGTTCCTAAACTCGATAACGGCGGTTGAATTGCCGCAGTATTTCCCACTACTAATGTCACCAGATTCTCCGGTTTCAAGTAAGTCTTGGCTACGCGCTGCACGTCAGCAATTGTGGCTGCTTCGATGCTGCGGCGGTAACGAAAAATGAAATCTTCGGGATAACCGTAGTATTCGTATCGCATTAGTCGCGACAAAGTTTGACTGGGATTTTCAAATTTGAAGATGAAAGAATTGAGGGTAGAATCTTTAGCAAAAGCTAATTCTTCTGGGGTAATTGCTTCGGTGCGGATACGATCGATCTCAGCGCGAATTGCCTGGATAAACGGTACTGTCGCGTCCGATCGCGTTTGGCCCCCAGCCACAAACGTCCCAGGATAGTCATATCTCGGACTCCAAGCCGCATAAACAGTGTACGCTAAGCCTTGGCGCGATCGCACATTATTGAACAAACGCCCGCCAAAACCATTCAAAACCCCGTTCATCACGTCCAAAGCAGCGTAATCTGGACTGCTGAGCATTCCGCCCAAATGCCCCATCTGCACGTAACTTTGACTCAACTGGGGCTGATCCACCAAAAATATGCCGCCTTGATTTGCGGGAGATACCGTTGGTAGTGCAGGCACTTCTGCACTCTGAGTCGGTTGCCAATTGCCGAATTTTTGCTCCACGAGCGATCGCATTTTAGCAGTATCAAAATCACCAGAAATACCCAAAATCATATTCTTGGGGTGGAAATACTTCTGGTAGAAACCCACCAAATCGTCGCGGGAAATATTGGCGATAGTCTTGTATTCTACCGTGCGCGCGTAGGGACTGCGATCGCCATAAATCAACTTTTGAAACTCGCGGCTCGTAATATCATTAGGATCATCATTGCGGCGGGCGATACCACCTTGCTCTTGATTCCTCGCTAAATCGAACTTTTCTTTAGCAAAAACTGGCTCCTGAATCACTTCTGCAAACAAGTCAAAAACAGGTTCCAAATCTTCAGTTAAAGCACTAAAATTAGTGTTACCAGAAGTAGCCTCAATTCCTGTTTCTACCGAAGCAGCACGCTGTTCTAACAACTGATTTAATTCATCAGCCGTATGCCGACTTGTGCCACCAGTTCGCATCACTTCTCCCGTCAAACCTCCCAATCCAATTTTATCAGCAGGTTCAAAACGATCGCCCGTGCGAAATAATGCTGTCCCCCCAACTAACGGCAATTCTCTATCTTCCATCAGATACACGCGGATGCCATTTTTCAGCTCAAAGCGAGTGTATTTAGGCAGTTTAATTTCAGCCAGCGCCGGGAATTTTAATTCGTCATAGTGTTTGGGCCCAGCCGCTAAGGAAGGCAACAAATTAAACGTGCCAAGTGAAACAGTAAAAAAGCAAAGCGAGAGCAAAAATAACTTTACTTTCTTCAGTCTCAATTTAGTCCTTTTCATTCTTTTTCCAATGTTTCCTATGTTGACAATTCGAGGCAGAGCCTCTGGATCTGCGTTCCCAGGCAGAGCCTAGGAACCAGTAAATCTAGCTTTTATCCGAGGCCCGATCCCCCTAAATCCCCCGAAAGCAAGGGGGACTTTGAGAATACTCCTGTCCCCCCCTTCTTAAGGGGGGCTAGGGGGGATCTAGACCTAATCGCTAGACAGAATATCGGCACTAGGTTTCAGCTTAAATTGACACCAATGCCCTCTTCCTTCTTCCTTCTTCCTTCTTCCCTCTTCCTTCTTCTTAGAGCGACAAAAGCTTACCAATCGTGCGGTTTTCCGGGCGGAAAGTAGCCTGAGAGACACGTTGAATGTCAGCAGGAGAAACAGCCGCGATCGCATCCAACTCCTTAAACAAATTTTTCCACGAACCAGTTTTAACTTGATAATCCAGCAACGAAAATGCCATACCCATATTAGAATTGAGCGATCGCAATAAACCAGCTCTCGCCTGAGTTTTCACCCGCTCCAACTCTGCATCAGACACCGGCTCCGTTTTTAGGCGATCGATTTCCTTGCTCAAAGCCACCGCCACCTCATCAACAGTCTTACCCGGAGCAGTTTGAGCATAAAACAACATCAAATTCGGGTATTTATCCCCCGGATAACCACTGAAACCTTGAGCAGCTAACGCCAATTGCTGTTGTTCTACCAAAGACTTATAAAGCCGAGAAGTGCGGCCACTGCTGAGCAAAGAACCAATGATTTCATAAACCGCATTGTCGGGATGATTCATCGCTGGTCTGTGGTATCCTTCCAAATACCAAGGTTGAGTTTTTAACTTCAGCGTCACTTCCTTAGTTTGCGTTTGGGGAGGCTCCACAATTTGCAATTCAGGAGGCGCTGGTTTCGCCTTGTAGCGCCCGAAATAAATTTGAGCGAGACGCTTCACCTCCGCAACTTTCACGTCTCCTACCACAGCCACAGTCAGTTTACTGGGGATGTAGTGACTATCGAAAAAATTCTGCACCTGGCTGCGGGTGAGGTTTTTAATGTCTTCAGTGTAGCCAATTACCGGGCGACGATAAGGATGAACAGAAAAAGCTTTGTTAGCAAAAACTTCGACCATTTGCCCGATCGCCGAATTTTCAGTTCGCAGCCTCCGTTCTTCTAGAATTACCTGTTTTTCCTTATAAAATTCCCGAAAAACTGGTTCTAGAAATCGCTCCGATTCCAGCGACATCCACAATTCTAATTTGTTAGCTGGGAGACTATAAAAATACATAGTCGAGTCGATAGAAGTGGCGGCATTTAATCCGACTCCGCCTGCTTGTTCGACTATTTTGCCGAGTTCATTGCGCTTGACAAATTGCCCAGCTTCGGCTTCAACCTTGTCAAATTCTGCTTTGAATTTGGCGATTTCTTCAGTTTTGCCGATCGCCTTCGCTGCTTGCATTTGCTCGAAGAGTTGGTCTTGTTTTTCTAGCAGCGGCTTTTCGGCTTTGTAGTCGGTAGTGCCGATTTTTGGCGTACCTTTAAAGGCTAAATGTTCGAGATAGTGGGCGACTCCGGTTTGGCCGTCGGGTTCGTTTGCCCCTCCCACGTCAGCGTAAATTAGAAACGATGCTACCGGAGATCTGGGCCTTTCGAGCACGACGAATGTCATGCCATTGTCGAGCTTAAATTCCGTGACTTGCTTGATTACGCGATCGAGCGACGGTTGCACAGACACTGTTTGGGAGCCGTTAGCGGGGTTCTCGCGGGCGAGGGCGATTTGGGGGGAAAGTCCCCACCACAGCAGTACAGCAGCCAGCAGGGAGGCGATAAATCGAGTTTTGCGGGGCGATTCCCTAGGGGATAGCTTCGTCGCGCGTGGTTTTTGGAACTGCGGGGTCATTCGATTTTAGATTTTAGATTTTAGATTTTGGATTGTCAAACAAAAAAATGTTTGCGCTCAATGCCAGAGACTCTTTTCTAAGGATAAAGATTTTTGGAGGCATAAGCGATCTGTTGCGCCGCAGATGTTAGGCTGATACAGCAAATCTCAAAAAGGGTCTGGGCCCGGCAAGGAGTTTTGAGTTTGGGATTAAAGTCGCGCACAACTTAAAGCGTAACATTATTTCACCCGCCCGTCCCAAACCCGCAGTTCCAAGTGAATCCACCTAAGTAAACGTAAAATACGGCTCGCTAAAAAGCTGGCTATGTATGTCTTCTTCCTTTTTCCTTCTTCCTTTTTCCTTCTTCCTTCTGCCTTCTTCCTTCTGCCTTCTTCCTTCTTCCTTCTACTTAAGTCGCCAATTACCGATTGCAAAGCCATGCGAATTTTTAATCAGTCTCCTCCTTCAGAAACAGAAACCAAAAAGCGGATTTTACAAGCGGCTGTGCGGTTGTTTGCCCGCAGCGGATACGACGGTACGACAACTCGCGATTTAGCAGCGGCAGCAGGGGTGGCGGAGGGTACGCTATTTCGGCATTTTGATAATAAAAAAGCGATTTTGATTCAGGTAGCGACGGAAGGATGGGTGGAAATATTGACAGATTTGCTAACCGAATTGAGCGAGATGGGCAATTACAAAGCAGTGGCTCAGGTGATGCGCCGACGGATGCTAAATATCCGCGAGAATAGCGATATGATGCGGGTGTGTTTTTTGGAGGCGCAGTTTCACCCGGATTTGCGCGATCGCATTCAGTTGGAAGTCATCGGAAAAATGAGCGTTGTGGCTGAGGCTTTTTTTGAGACGGCGATGGAAAAAGGAGTTTATCGCAAGATGAATCCGAAGATTGTCGCTCAGGTATTTTTGGGAATGTTTGCAGTAGCCGGTTTTAGTCAAAATACGATTGGGGAACCGAATGCTTCTCCGCAAGAAATGCAGGAAATAGCCGAAGGATTAGCGGATATTTTTCTGAATGGGGTTTTAGTTAAGGATTAGTCATTAGTCATTGGTCATTAGTCATTAGTCATTGGTCATTAGTCATTAGTCATTAGTAGTTCGCGTCTTTTTTCCTTCTTTATTCTTCCATACATCCGTTACATCCGTTACAGAATCCGTTGCCGAACTTCCTTCTACTTATGGACAAAATCTTGGACTATTCTATTCGGCCGCTAATGCAGGAAGACGAACCTTTTTTGTGGCAAATGCTGTACGTCGCGGCGCACATGGCAGAAGAAGGTGAATCAACGGTGCAAGCTGTTGTGAATCATCCTTTAATTGCGAGATATGTCAAGGATTGGGGACGTGCAGACGATACGGGATTCGTAGGAATTGAATTAAACAGCAGCCAGCCCGTAGGAGCGGCCTGGCTGCGTTTATTTACAGGGGATGACAAGGGATTTGGCTGGGTAGACGATATCCCGGAATTGGCGATCGCGGTTCTTCCAGAATATACAAATCAGGGTATAGGAACGCAGTTGTTGGATCGTCTGTTGTCAGCAGCCAAAGCATCTTATCGATCGGTATCGCTGAGTGTTAGAAGCTCAAATTCGGCCCTGAATCTCTACCAGCGATCGGGATTTAAAGTAATTGAGGGAAGCGAGACAATCAACCGCACAGGAGGGACATCATTAACCCTGCAAATAGATTTTAATTGATTGAATTATTACTCGTCGTTAAACTCGTACACTTGCTGTACCCAATTCTCCCGAATTTCCTGCCATTCATCGGACAATACTTCCCAAGTTGTATTGCTTTCTAGTTCCAGCAATAAACTTGATACTTCTTCCAGAGTCGATGCTACATGACAGTCTTCTACCCAACTTTCCCGGCAAAGTTTCCAGTAATTTTGCACTGCTTCCCGCTGGATGTCTGATTCCAATTCAATTAGATATTCTGCTAGCTGTGAGGGTTCTACTGCTGCTTGCACTTCACTCATCCAACTGTCGCGACGTTCTTTCCATTCTTTCGTCACTGCTTCCCATGTGAGGTTGCTTTCAAACTCTAATAGTAACTGGTTCAGTTCTACCATATTAAATGTTTTTTGTTTGCAGTTTGTGCTAAAAGTATTATACAAACTTTTTTAATTAATGATCTTAAAAAACAATTAAAGATTGCGGCCTCGGTGAAACTACCGAATACATAACTGAATCATGAGCGATAAATTTACTTTAGATATGCTAGATATTCCCAGCGGTTGGAATCGGGGGACAGGGGACTGGATGGGAGTGGCGGCAGCTATGAAGAGAGGGGAAACTGTAGAAGTAATTCAAGAAGTTGGTTCTACTTTGTGGCAAAACAGTTTACCTGAAAAATATTCTTTGTGTTGGGAAAGCGAAAATTTGTCACCTATCAAAGGGCGAATTTGGATTAGTTTTACCCAGAGAAGATTTGCGCCGGAATCTGCTTTGCCAAAGGTTCAATGGCATCCGAGAGTGTTGTGGGTAGGGATAGGTTGCAAGGCTGGAACTTCGCGAGAATTAATCGAAGCTGCGATTCAAAATGTTTGTCGCAGTTATCATTTAGCTGAAGGTGCGATCGCAGGAATTGCTTCAATAGACACTAAAGCAGGTGAACTTGGCTTGCTGGAACTTTGTCGATCGCGAAATTGGCCATTAAAAACCTTTGCTGCTGACATTTTGAGTTCCGTAGAAGTCCCGAATCCTTCAAATCTGGTAGCAAAAGCAGTCGGCACGCCCAGCGTAGCAGAAGCGGCTGCACTTTGCGCGATCGCCCAAATTTCAACCGCCCATCAACACCAAGAAACGCAGATATCCATCAATCATCTGCGTTTATCTGCGTTTATCTGCGGTTCGCATCCCCTCTTAGTTCCGAAAAAAATATTTCGCTCGGACAAAAAACTAGGCTCTGTTACAGTAGCAGTTGCAGTTTGCCCGATCGACTATCTAGGATAATATCTTACTAATCCAAAGTACCCGTATTCACAAAACGACCAATCAGCCCAGAAACGAACGACAACACAATCGAACCGAACAAAGCAGGCCAAAAACCGTTAACCGCAAAGCCGATACTGAACGCACCCGCCAACCACGAAGCCAGGGACAGGGAAATTGCGTTCACAACAAACAAAAACAAACCTAAAGTAATAACAGTCAAAGGCAGGGTCAGCAATGTAATAATTGGTCTGACAACCGCATTCACCAATCCGATAACCACAGCAGCCACCATCGCCGCCGGAAAGCTAACCACCACAATACCTGGTACAATGTTAGCGGTAATCACCAGCGAAATTGCGGCTACTATCCAAGTTAAGAAAAAACTTAGCATATCTTGTTTTTCATCTCCATCACTATTAATTGAGATTGTAACTGTTTAGGCGATCGACCAAAGTTCGGGATACACTACAAAATACCCACCTTACGAGAATATCAGACATATGAAACTCCGGCAACTAGCAGCATTCCTCTTAGCGCTAACTATCTTCATCCTGCCGCGCGCAGCCCAAGCTCAATCTAAATATTACCCACCGCCGCTGTCCTTTAGCAACGCGGAACTGACAAGACGCGATTTTTCCGGTCAAATGCTGCGCGCCGCCGAGTTTTCTAACGCTAATATGGACTTAACTAATTTTTCTAATGCCGATTTGCGGGGAGCAATTATGAGCGCTTCGGTGATGACTGAGGCGAATTTGCACGGAGCAAATTTAACTAATGCCATGATAGATCAAATTAAATTTACTAAGGCTGATTTAAGCGATGCAATTTTAGTCGAAACAATTTTGCTGCGTTCTACTTTTGACGGAGTTAATATCACAGGCGCTGATTTTACTGATGCAATTATGGACGGCGCACAAGTTAAAGAATTGTGCACTAAAGCCAGCGGGATTAATTCTCAAACTGGGATTTCTACTCGCGATTCTCTGGGATGCCGTTGATTTATTTTCTAATCCCATAATTTTAATTTGTGGAACAGGCATCTTGCCTGTTTCGGGCGATGCTCAAAGCCCACGCCACAAGTAATAAATACACAAAATTCATGTGATTGTGGAACAGGCATCTTGCCTGTTCCCGGCGGGTTGTCCGGCCCACCCCACACCATATAGCGGTTCTAAAAAAAGTGAGGAGAGCCTCATGCCCTATGCCCTATGCCATATCCCGGAAGCGTACCTGATCTTTTTGAGAAAGGCTATAACTTCCCCCGCACTTACTTGACTTATTCCCGAATCTTGTTGTATATTATTAAATAATGGGTAGTTAATTTTGTGGACACATATTCAAATTATAAAACGAGTTTATTAGTTAAATTTTTAGCTTTTCAAGCCTTTTATGAAAATAATTCCTCTGCTCACAATTAGTTTTTTAGTAGCAATTTTAGTTAGCGCGATCGCCATAATCTCAGTGCAGAACGCCGCCCCAGTCGCCTTAAGCTTTATCTTGTTTAAATCCATACAAATTCCAGTAGGATTAGTATTGGCAATCAGCATTAGTGCGGGACTGCTCGGCGGTGCACTGCTACAACCGCTGTGGAATTTTTCAGATTCCCAAGACTCGCGTCCGAAATTTCAAGCAAATCCCGAAGACTCGGACACCGTAGAATATTAAGTTAATTTTTCAAACCTTAGATGGAATAAACCTGACCGTCAATCAGCAGCCGAGTAATTCCTTTGGCTAGCAAGTAAGGTGCGGCTTTTTGCAGCAGCCTGCCATCTGGAATTTTGAAAACTCTTTGATTGCGAGTAGCAAATCGGCGGGCCACTCGGTGATTGTCAAAAACTGGTAGGGTTTTCTCGCGAATTTCCGCCGCCGGAATTTGACCGAGTTCCCCAAATGCTTTCAAAGGTCTAGTAATTAATTCTGCCGCCCGATCGACTACTAAATAGCAAATTTTGGGCAGAGACGCTTGGCTTAAAGGCAAAACTTGAATCGGCCCCTCCGCCCGCAGCTCCATCGACTCCCCCGACATCGAACCCAGCACACTCCCTTCAAACAGAGAATCTTCATCCTCTAAATCTTCGTCGAAGTCGTCATCTAAATCATCCTCATCCTCATCCTCATCCTCATCCTCATCCTCATCCTCATCGAAATCGCTAAAATCTTCACCATCAAGCATTGCCTGTAGTTCTCCAGTCACAACAGCACGGTGGCTGCGCGAGGCAATATTTTCTTGGGCATCTGGCACATCAGAAACGTCCAAATCCGACTCTAAAGTTCCTGAAATTTCGATTTCTGGGACAGGTTGGGCGGCTGATATATAACGCTTTCGGATCGTCGGCCTCGAATTGGGGGCTGATTGCGCGATGAGGAGTGACTCAGACAGGGGAGTATCTACAGGGGCGATGGAGCTGGCAGCCGACGATTCAGCAGTCGCCTCTGTTGGTTCAGAAACGCTGCTGGTGCGATCGGACGAACGCTTTTGTTTTTGCTGTACCAAAAATTCGTATTCTGACTCCGACAAAGCCCCCTGAAGGATGCGCCTCACAGTCGAACTACTCACTCCGTAGCGCTTTGCCAGAGTGATAGTATTCTCGTCCGACTGTCGGTACAGCCGCAGGAGTTCGCGTTTGTCTGAATCGGATAGTTTTGTGGGCGTCATGCCAAATTTTCCAGCAAAAAAATGTGAAAAAACGCAGGAAGTGCGATCGGCGAACTGTGATTTTTCATTTTCGATTTAAAGTTGACAGATGCCGGCAAGGGCAAAACAGCTTTCGCGTTTCCATCTCTTGCCGAAGCAACCCCAATCTCCCATTGCTACGCGGAGCGACGAGTCCGCCTGCTCTGACGAGAACGGGTTGAGATGTCATGTTCCAAGACAGCTCCAATTCCGAACAGGATGCCACTGAAAACAAAAAAGACTTCCAGCAAACTGCCGCTTTGATAACTACCCTCAGCCTGAGTATCTCGCCATTTAAAGTACATATCTGCGATGTAAAGCGAAAAAGTTGCAGCCGCAATCATTCTCCAAGATTGGGAAAAACGTCCTCCCCAAAACGCCAGCAGCAGTGCAGTAGCAATAATCAGCAGCAAAACGTCCCCGACGATGTAAAACAAATTGATCGCATAGGCGTAAGGTGACAGTTGTTTGTCAAGTGCCATCACCCATGCGGGAGCTTTAGGTACTTCTGCTGATTCTTCTTCCGATGCAGGTTCATCAGCAGTCGCGGCCGCTCCTTTTGCCTTTGACTGGGCCGAATTGTCCAAAGCAGGCGCTTTTCCTTTGGCAGGAGTTGCTGGTGCAGATCCTGTCACTAATTCCTGAGGAGCAGCCGGAGCCATTCCTAGCTGTGTCCTCCAAGAGTCCGGTGCAGCAACCCAGATAGCTATAGCAATCCCAAAGGCTGCTATTCCGGCTAACAAACCCCACTGCCAAACTTCTAGATTCAGACGCTTGGAAGTCACAGCTACAACCATGCCTCCGATCAGCACCACATAGCTGCCCAGATAAAACGCATCTGCTGGGGACACGTCTGGATCTAACTCGAAATAGAGTTCCCAAATCCCGAACAGCACGCCGGCGATAAAATAGAAGAGCATCCCCAAACCAATGCCCAGCCAGACGTTGCGCCCGCTAGCCATCTGGGGGCATTTCCAGTTTCTGAAACAGACTAAAGACGCTCCGAGGTATGCCCCGCATTCAAAAACATAAGTGCCGATCGAGTACCAAGGCGGTAAACCATCTTCTTTTGAAAGGGGGACGCTGAACAGCAAAAAGAACAGCAGCGCCATGACAGCCCAGACAATGCCCACAATCACTAGGCTCTGAGCTGATAGTAAAGATGTAGATGTAGATGACTTTTCTGAAGTGCTACTCATAGGGATTTCACGATACCTAACTAGCGGTTGAATGCACCCCATCTCAATTTTTGATTGTAGATGAGGATTCTTTCGCCAAAGAACCTTGATCTGACGCTCCCGGAAAAACTGGCGTCTTCAGCGTGTCTTCGGGTTTTTTGCCCTCGTACACTCTCGAAAGACTAAGCAAGAATAATATCTATTTACTAATTCAAATAATTAGTTCTTAGTCGATCTTTTTCCACGTAATAGATGATAGAGATACGGTCTATGTCTTCACCATTAAGGCTTTTACCGTACCAAATTAATCTGTGAAATTATACCCTCAAATGTTGCTTTCTCTGTTTTTTGCTTTCGCACTCCCCCACTCATATCAATGATTGTGGGTGGGGACTGCGATCGAAATTTAGTTAAATTGCCAGAGTCTAGCTGGGTTCCTAACTGATTTAACAATTATGTCGCATCGATACAAGTTGGCCATCCAACCTGTATCTTCCTTGCCCCCAAAGAGTGCAATTATCTCAGATCGATTATCTACACCCAATTGTTAGAGCAATTGTCAGAGATTTTCTATCCTGCGATCCACAACTTGTTGAGGGCTGATTGTTTCAGCCAATCTAAAAACTGAGTGCGATCCTGTGCTGGCATATCTTGCAGCACATCGCTCACTCCCTCAGCAAAGTCGGTATTGCCAAAATATGATTTGCCCAAACGGTGAAGTTCTTGCAATAAGGTCTTGAGATTTTGCTCTTGCCAAGGGGGCACCTTATGATTTTGCAAGGGACTAACGGTTAGCCAATTTTTGATCGCATCAGCGGAGTCTGCCTGGGGGAAGTTTCCTTGCTGAAATACCTTGGCGATATCTTTCTGAAACGATGCGGCTTGCCTTGCGCCTAAGAGGTCTTCTACATCGAAGTAAACAGCTTGGAGGAGCAGCAGACAGCCCTGCGCGAATAGCGGTGCTTTAGCGGATTCTGTACCCGCCGGTTCTTCACCGGCAAGCTGATCTAAACGAACTTTTCCCCAGACGCTGTATCTATCCGGCTCTTCTAGCAGAACACAGGCTTTGCCTCGGTTGTCGGTTAAATCCCGCCACAAGGCTCTGGCGTCTTCTGCTTGCTTGCCGTTGAAGGCGCTGATTAGGCGAAAAGTCTGCCCCTGATAATTGAGAATGGGAATTTGTTGATCCCGTTTTGGGTGTTGAAAATTGGATATTTCAACATCCTGCCGTTTCAGAATAAACATGACACTGCGATTTGACTCCTGTCATGGCCGAGGTGCTTTGCTTTTGAAGCTCTCCAGGCTTTTAGGCTTGGGGATGCTTGATTCGACAAGTCCGCTTAAATTAGCAGGATTGCCCTCCTCAAGCGTTCCGATACTTTTTTGTTAACAAATGCTAACAAATATCTAAGCTGAGATTGTCTCTCAACCCTGGCATATAAACTAATGCAACAAGGAAATTCCCCCGCGCACAACTTACGACTGCTGTACTGGCAACGCTTGATTTTCGAGGTCGTGCCGATCGGGCGATTGACTGTTTTGCTTTGATGCCGTAGAGGAAGCTTATATATAGGCTCCGTACCATCAGGGATTCTCACCTGAGTCTTTCAATCCTAGTTCTACCACATTTTTATCAAATATCAAGTCGAGCAGAATGTTGGCAAACATCACTCAACATCAGCAAGTTAGTCACGCTGGCGTCAACTCATGCCTAAAATCAGGGGATCTCTGGTTTTTCGATAATGCGGCCTGCGTTTTAGGATTGGCAACTATCGAATGTTAACAATTGTGCTGTTTGCAAGTGAGTCCCTCCAGCTTGTGTGAATTGCTATCCTCAACCCACGGGCCATCACCAGGGTGTTCACTCCCGATCGCGCCGCACTCCACATCATAGTTTTTTTAGATAGAACCGTTTCTGTGTAAGTCAAAAAAAATTTACTTGCTCGATCGCACACTTCACCGATACAATCATATTGTTAACGATTTTTTAAGTTGGGTGCGTAACTCAGTTGGATAGAGTAGCTGCCTTCTAAGCAGCGAGCCGCAGGTTCAAGTCCTGCCGTACCCATTAACAAAACCCAATAGCATCAATGGTTTGAGCCTGATCCGCTGCGGATTTGTTGCCGATGCCCGAATCCGCAACCAAGTCAAATCTGCCCAGAAGCGTCGCCTGCTTTCGCGGCTGCCAATCTTCCCGCTTCCGGGCGATCGACACTCCCGCCCATCTGAGTAGATGTTTGAGACAACCGATGTGGTATCATAAAAAGTCTGTTGTGTCAATAGCCCAGAAGTTAAAACCGCAGCAGCCGGTTGTGGGCCGAGTAGCCCTCAGAGGTTATCCTTAGTGATCGGGCTAGTTTCGGACAAGTTTGGATAATGCTCCCAGCAATTTTATTTCACATACCCCAAAATTTAATGTTATTACTCGACCGCAGCGCGATCGGCCAATTACAGCCGGTATTGGCGCAAGCAACCGGACTGCCGATAATTGCATCGGAAAATACCGCAACAATTGCGCTGTTATTGGTTGCTGTGGGAATTCTGGGTTGGGGATTTTATCGCGCCAAACCTTTTGGCAAACTGGGAATTTTGGCTTGGTTGCAGTCAGTGGTGCTGATGAGTCCCTGGCTACTATTCTTTGGTTTGTTCGCAGCGGGGATTTACCTCAATTTAGTTGCGGTATTGTTGCTGCTGGTGGCATCCACGGGATTGTACATTTATCTCGGCCGGCAATTGCGTAAGGCGGCAGCCGATGCAGTGCTGGACTCGCGCCCCGCTCCTGCTGAGCTAAAGTCCCAAAGCGATGGAACCTCCCAGCCAAACGAACAGCCGGTACCAGCGAAAGAAACAATTAAGATCGTCACATCGCGTGCAACTAATGAATTAGAAATAATTCCCGTTCCAGTTGAAGATCTTAAGGCAATTCAAGGCATCTTTGGCATCGATACTTTCTTTGCTACAGAAACGATTCCCTATCAAGATGGCGTAATCTTGAAAGGCAATCTCCGGGGAGACTCGGAACAAGTACACTCGCGTTTGACGGCAAGTTTGCAAGAAAGATTGAACGATCGCTACCGCCTGTTTTTAGTAGAAAATCAGGACGACAAGCCCGTAGTTATTATCTTACCCAGCACCAACGACCCGCAGCCAACTACCGTATCTCAAAAAATTCTCGCAGTCGTGCTGTTACTCGCAACAATTGCTACTAGCTTGGAAACAGGCGGTTTGCTGCTGGGTTTCGATTTCTTTGACTCGCCTGGTAGATATCTAGAAGTTCTGCCAATTGCGCTCGGAATTTGGGCGGTTTTAGGCTCAGGCGAAATTGCTCGCCGAGTGCTGGCAAATCAGTACAAGGTGGGCTTAAGTTGGCCGTTTTTTATACCAACATTCCAGATAGGTTGTTTTGGGGCGATCGATCGTTTTGAGTCGCTGCTTCCCAACCGTAAAGTTTTGTTTGACATTGCTTTTGCCGGGTCAGCCGCTGGGGGAATAATTTCTCTGCTAATGCTGGTAACGGGTTTGCTACTTTCTCACCCCGGTAGCTTGTTTCAAATTCCCGCAGAATATTTTAAGGGCTCGGTTTTGGTGGGAACTTTGGCAAAAGTGGTTTTGGGTTCTGCCTTGCAGCAGCAGATTGTTGATGTTCATCCGCTGGTAGTTATCGGTTGGTTGGGCTTGGTAATCACGGCGATTAATTTGATGCCGGCGGGACAGTTGGACGGGGGTAGAATCGTGCAAGCAATCTACGGCAGGAAAATTGCCAGTCGCGCTACTTTGGCGACGTTTGTGGTGCTGGCGATCGCTTCTTTAGTTAATCCTTTAGCTCTGTATTGGGCGATCGTGATTCTGATTTTACAACGGAATCTGGAGAGGCCGAGCCTCAACGAGCTGACTGAACCTGACGACGCTCGCGCAGCTTTGGGTTTGTTGGCTTTGTTCTTGATGATTTCTGTACTCTTGCCCTTGACTCCGGCTTTAGCTGGGCGTTTAGGAATTGGCAACTAATCATCAGACCATTGGTGGGCTGGGTGCGCCCAAGCGCACCCCAGATATTTATCAATTGACCCAATAGAAAAGCTCGGAATTTGTTTAAACTTAATTTAGCAAGTAAAAATCACTTATGTAAGCACTAGGCTAAAGTTATGGCTAATCAACTTCCTCCTGTATTTGTAACTTTTGATGCGGATCTTTTGATGGCTGGCAGAACCCAAGTGTGGCAAGAATATGCCAAGGTGGGAAGTTGCTATCTCCCAGAAGTAGTGTATGACGAAATAGATTATTTGACAGGGAAAGCGGTAGAAAAAGCTCAAGAGCAAGTGGCTAGGGAGTTTATGCGCTTTTTTGCAGACAGTGGGTGGATTGTGACTGATGCTCAAGAAACGCATCGGGCCCTAGAACCCTCGATTAAAAATCAAAGCGCACAAGCAATGCTGGTTGTAGCTACAGCTCAGTGCGTTTACGGTTTGGCTCAGGAACACCCCGATGCACTGGTGATTTTTGTGTCCAACAGTCAGCCTCTGCTGAAGCGGATAGCTTCTGTGGGGGCTGCGAATCTTTGCGGTATTACTGCGGCGATGCTGTTAAATTGGGCGAGGAAAGGGGAACGCCCGCCGGCGGCGACTCAGCAATTGCAAAGTTTGATGCGAACTTTAGCCGATCGGCAATCAAGTCAGCGCTCTAATAGTAGAATTCAAAATGCTGGTGTTGGCAAAACGGGGACTTCTACTAGCAAGTTCACGATGCGTGGCGATTCCGAGTTGAAGTCGCCCAGCAATTCTACTAAAACTAATCACACGGGTTTGAGTGGGAGCCCTCGTGCGAGTTCGCGCGCCAAAAAGCCGATACCCAGTCGCGAGGAGTCCAGAGATTATGAGCCGGCTGTATATCGGATGAAACATATTACGGCGCCGAAAAAAAGGGACAGCGGTTTTCTCTCTAATGCGTTTAATTTTTTGGGAGCGTTATTTTTCTTGACAGTAGCGGTGGGTATTTTGTGGCGAGTGTTCGATGTTAGGGGTTTTAGAAAGACTTTTGTGCCGGCTCTACCGTCGCCTGTGCGAGAGTTTGTTAAGTCGATCGACCCTAAATAAGAGAGAGGGACAGGAGTTGAATTGGAACGAAATAATTAGTGGATTGGCCTTAGCTTTGGCGGGTTTTGCTTATGCTACATTCTTTTATGTAGTTCTTCCCATCAGATATTACGATTCTGGGACATCCGTTTGGGCCATAGGAATTGCGATCGCCCTTACTGTAGCAATGAATTGGCTACTATCTGAATCATTGCTGACTGGGTGGAGTTGGGTAGCTGCATTATTTGGTTTTCAGATACCGCTGATGATTTTTTGTAGCCTATTTTTGGGAGATGGGCTGTACCTGCCAAGTTTATTATTTTTCGGAACTATGGTAGTGGGAGTTGCGAGCGTTTATACCAATTTTTCGCAACAAAAAATACTGTTAATTGTGAGTTTATGTACGGTATTTTTCCTAGCTTCAATGTACTTATCTTTGATTGGTGGCTATGTGCTTAGAGGCAAAAATCCGTTTCAGGGTTCTTCAAAGCAGATGCAGCCGCTGTTGAATCAAAGAGTAGAAATTCGCACCGACGATCCGAAACAATTGCAGTTGAATGGTAAAACGGGCGAACTCACTCAGATCGATCGCTACGAAGTGACAGTCAAGCTCGATGATGATAAAATATTCTGGCCTTACGTCCAAGTTTGGTGGCAGGATGTTAAGGCGGCTAACTAACAAAAATCCTCAGAATTGTTCATTTCGATCCCCGAATTCGGTCAAATAATTTTAATAAACCCGCACTGACTAAGCCTCCTGCAATTCCCAGAAGCAGACTCAACACGAGAACTTGATTCGCAGACATGGGATTTTCTGGGCTAGCGGGGCTTTTGATTTGGCTGGCGTAGATGCTGGCGGCGACTCCGCTGGTGCCAATGCCCACGCCCACTGTACCAATGGTAAAGTTTAAAGTGCGATCGCTCCTAGCCCGCTCAATCTCGATAATCCCCTCTACAGTCTCGATCGCATTTTCCAACAACCGCAATCCCGCACTCAAACTTCTATTATCCGCTTTAACTTGCGTGACATACTTTTCTTCAGCAAAATCGCTGAAATTCGTCATAAAATCTAACTCATTTTCTGGCTTTTCCATTCTCTTGGCTATTGTTTTTAGCCGTTTCTTATAGTTATTTAGATTAGTTTTAATTGTATTTTCTTGTTCTTCCAATCGACTAATATAATTAGCATAAATCGAGAAAATTGTCAAGCAATAAACCAGATTTTCCTGCAATTGTTTCAGGTCAACTTTAGCAGCATTGACTTGTTCTGGCAGTTGGCTGACTATTTCTTGAATCTTCCGGGAAGCATCCTTGAGATCCGACTTAAGTTGGCGGCTTTGGTGGTAAGCCCAAATCACTTTATTGCGGTATCCAAATAATCGGATAAACTGCGGATAAAGTTTAGTCATTGTTTGGCGAGTAGTGGGAATTGATGCCTCGCCACTGTTAGGAAACAAGCAAATTAAAACATGATAATTTTGGCTGATATTGCCTCTATCTCCCGGAGGTAGCCACAATTCATAAAAATTTGCCCCTAAAAATTGCCCTGATGCTTTTAAATCCCGATCCCATTTAGCAGTCGGGACTAACTTAAGTTGGTCGTAGCAATTTTTTGCAGTTTCTAAAGCATATTGGCCGCTAGTCAATTCACCCCAAACTAGCCAACTTTGACCGATAGTAGCAGGTTGATTGAAGCGCGAGATGATGGTTGATTTCAGCCATTCTAAACAATCAATTTCTTTCGGTGCAAATTTCTTGTCGCTGTCGGTTTCTATTTTGCCGGATAAGTCAAACTGCACCGCATAAGTATCGCCGAATTTGACAGGATAAGCATAGCCATCGAGGGGAGATTCAAATTCTGCTACTTGTTTGTTGCCGAGTAAATCGATGTAATCACCGGTTTCGGTTTCAGTTTGTTCGAGTTGTGCTTGCTGGGGCTGCGAGAGTTTATCGCCATAGATTTTTTGCCAAAACTGCTGGCGGTTTTGGCTGATTTTTTCCTCAGTTTGTCCGATACCGTCGGCTAAATCGTAGACAAATAAATCGACGGTAGGGTAAATCAGCCAATTTTCGTTAGTCATGGGCGAAACTGTCTGCTATTGATGATAAAATTGTATCCCGACTTGCTTGCACTGAATCCCCAGCTTGCAAGATTTTTCCGAGAATTTTTCGTAACCCTCGCGGCTTAACTTTGGTGTCGATTTTTTCGATGATTTTTGGTAAATTTGTTAAATCGCTGATATCGCTGGCGACGTTACTAATTTCGGGGTTAGTAGTGTTTTCTTTTTCAAATTCACTATCGGGTAAAACATCTAATCCTTTGCTACGTTCACTGCTATGATATATCAACCAATTATGAGTCTTTTCATAAGCAGCTAGCAGAGGGGGATGCAATTCGGCAAGTCTTTCAATATCGATAGTTGTGAAAGTTTCATCAATTTTATTAAACTCTGATTGAACTGCTGCGGGTAGCGGTTCTGTTTGTTGGAGTACCGCGCCAATAAAAGCTGTGAAAATATCGTCATTATTGTTTTTCATCATAATCCCGTTAGAGTGAAGGCTGCCCAGTAATACGGATGTTGATAAGGTTGGTCTAATTCCATTTTAGCCAAGTTTTGCCGATTGCTTTTAAAGAATCGGCGCAGGCTAACTTCATCTTCAGAAAGTTCGCTGCTGTTTTCGGAAATCTTGTCAATTTCCCGCTGACACCAAGTGGCTAAATCTTCACCTGTGGCTGATTGCAGCCATTTTTGAGAATTTGCTAAAGCGACGGGTAGGGAATCGCCACCTTCTCGCCACCGTCGGTAAAAGTCTATCATTAATAACGTACTCGCCCCGGATTCGACTGGCCACAGGGTACTGACGACACAGCCAACTCCCGCGCACATGAAACCGCTGATTAATCCTACATATTCGGCGAGAATTGTTTGTTTGTCTGTGACGGCGGTTTCGCAGGCGGAAAGGCAGATTAATTTGTAGTTACTGAGGTTGAGTTGGATGATTTCTTTAACTGTTAATCGGTGAGTATCGCTTAAGTATAAAGTTGATTGTTGAGGATTGTCAAAATCATAGCTACCGTGTCCGGTAAAGTGAAAAATGTTGTGGGGCTGTGGCAATAATTTGGTGACTTCATCGAGGGTAGCTTTGTCTTCTCCCCGTCGGGTAGGGTTGGGAAACATTCGGCAAATGATTTCGGATTCTATTTCGGCGGCTGGTAAAGGAAGCAATTTCTTTCGTTGGCCGTTTTCATCAATAATTATACTGTCGGGATTTTCAATACTGAGGATAGAGTTTTTATCGTTTATAGCCGAGGCCAGATCCCCCCTAGCCCCCCTTAAGAAGGGGGGGACAAGAGTGTTCAAAGTCTCCATTGTGCCGGGGGAGACAGGAGTGTTTAAAATCCCCGTTGTGTCGGGAGAAACCGGAGTGTTCAAAGTCCCCCTTCTTAAGGGGGATTTAGGGGGATCTGAACTTGGAGATAAGCGAGAAATTTCGGAATTCAACCGATGTTTTAAATTCAGCCCAAATTGAGCGCTAGGCAAATAGGTAATCACAAATTCACTGCTAAATAAAGCATGAATTGGGAAGCGGTGCAAGTCGCGGTGAGGAATCAGAATTAAGTTGGTAATGCCGTTTGATTGTAATTGCTGTTCGATGTGGGCAATCTGCAAAATATCTTTGAGGCGTGCAAAATTACTGGGCATTCCCGCGCGCCAAGCATGGTTTTGTTTATTGGCGTTTTCCTTGGATTTATCTTGATAATCGGCATATTGTTGATTCCATTTTTTTACCCATTCTTCAAATTCATCTGGGGATTTGGTATAACAGTCTTCGGGTGACAGCAATCCATCGGATTTGATGATGAATGTTGTTAATGCTGCATCGCTGAGATGCCAGTAAATCGCGCAGGTTGTAGGATTGAGAAGTTGCTGAATTTGAGCGTGAGTGACTGTTGCTGCTGTCTCTTCTTGGTAATCGGGAATTGGTGAGGCGTTTAGCAGCCAAGACAGGCAGACATTTTTATCTTGTTCTGCGGTTTCTAAGGCTTCGATTAATTTGCCAGACTGAATCAAAATATTTACGGTTAATTGTTCAAACCTAACCAATTTGTCGGCGAGTTCTTCTTCGCTGAGTTGGGAATAGTTTTTATTTGTCAGTAAGCGATGCAATAAATCCGTTGCATCTCGCCGTAATTTTTCCGCTGCTTCGGTGTTTTTTACGCTAACTAAGGTTTTTATTAAATCCTGTAAGACTTCTAGATGCAATTTCAGGAAAGCTTCTTTAGTTAAAGTTTTGAGTGCTTTTTTGTAGCTGGTGGCGGCTTGACTCCGATAGGGGTGGTCAAATTTTATTTTCCCTTGACTATAGTGAGCATTTCCTAGTGCTTGATGCAGCTTTCCATATCCTTCGGGGTGGGTTTTTTCTTGGCAATACTGCAAGCCTGCTTCTAATGTGAATATTATTCCTTCATAGCCGCGTCGATTTAGGTTGGGATTTGAAATTGTTCGAGTTACTGGTGGAGAAGCCGGGAATTGTAGCTGCAACATTTCATAAATTAAGTGGTTATATCTACGTGCGCTTTCGACGGCAAAGCCCCGATTAATCCAGGCTTCGTGTAAATCTGGTTTGATTTCCAAAGCTTTGTCGTAGGATGCGATCGCCTCTTCTAACTTTCCTAAATTATACATTACACCGCCCCGATTGTTCCAGGCTTCGTGTAAATCTGGTTTGATTTCCAAAGCTTTGTCGAAGGATGCGATCGCCTCTTCTAATCTGCCTAAATTATCCAGTGCAATGCCCCGATTGCACCAGGCTTCGTGTTTATCTGGTTTGAATTCTAAAGCTTTGTCGAAGGATGCGATCGCCTCTTCTAACTTTCCTAAATAACGCAGTGCAATGCCCCGATTGCACCAGGCTTCATGTTTATCTGGTTTGAATTTTAAAGCTTTGTCGAAGGATGCGATCGCCTCTTCTAACTTTCTTGAATAACGCAGTGCAACGCCCCGATTGTACCAGGCATCGTGATAATCTGGTTTGATTTCTAAAGCTTTGTCGAAGGATGCGATCGCCTCTTCTAACTTTCCTAAATAACGCAGTGCATGGCCCCGATTGTTCCAGGCTAACTCACAGTCTGGTTTGATTGCTAAAGCTTTGTCGAAGGATGCGATCGCCTCTTCAAACTTTTCTAAAGTATACAGTACAACTGCACGATTGTTCCAGGCTGTGTCATGGTCTGGTTTGATTTCTAAAGCTTTGTCGAAGGATGCGATCGCTCCTTCATAATCCTTTTTATCTAATTGCTCATTTCCTAGCTTTTTCCAAGCCTCAGCCTCTCCATCAACTTCCCCTTCTCCCTCACCCTCCCCAACCGAAGATATACGAAACTTAACTAATATCTCCCGCCCAACTTTCCCCGCCGCCTCTCCCAATTCCCCGCCACAAATTCTACTCAACAACTCCAGCCGCCGCGCCAATTCCTGAAGCGATGCCGCCGAATCCGTAGAGGCGGTGTCTCCGTGCCCGCCCTCTTCAGTTGTTTCTCGATCAATTGCTAACAATCTGTCCCCAAACCGTCGCAACCAGTCGGCTAATTCAGTATCTCTGAGGCGTTTTGCGAGTAAAAATTCCGTAACATCGCCACTCCCCCAGCCGGCATTTACCCCTTCCAGGAGTTCCATCAACTTCGCCTCAAATTCGGCATCCGTCAGAGTTGGAGGCTGGTGAGGCGTTGAAATCGGGCGATTTGTTCCGAAGATTCGCTGAATTAATTGTTTGAGGAATTGCCAGATTTTGTCAAACATTGATGCGGTTTTGGGGTGACAATGTTTTTATTATAGAGCAAGTCTGTGGTTGAAACCGCGTAACATAATATCAACAGGACTTACGCATCAAGGCCAAAGAAACCGGGTTTTTCACCTAGTCTGCTGGCTAATACAAATAATTTTCGTAAAAAAACCCGGTTTCTGAATACTGCTGTCTATCGCCGAGGCCAGATCCCCCCTAGCCCCCCTTGAAAAAGGGGGGGACAAGAATGTTCTCAAAGTCAACCCCTACTCCCCTTCTTAAGGGGGATTTAGGGGGATCTGGCCTCGCGTCTAAACGAGAGATACAAAAGTTTTCAGGCTTAAGTTGACACATATCGGCAATGCTTTTTACATATATTATCTATCAATTCAAAGCTGGCGCTGTTCCTTTTATGGGTATCACAATTGCGGGTTTATTAGTAGATTTTGGCTGAAAAAGTGCCTTAAGTGCGGCATCAAGAGTTTCGGCCATCACAATCCGATTTTCGTAGGCAACAATCACTCTGACTAAGGTTGGCAAACTATTGCGTTCTGCCTCTAAATATAGAGGTTCCACATACAACAAAGATTGTTCGATCGGAATTACTAATAAATTGCCTTGAATCGCCTTTGAACCCTGCCGATTCCAGAGAGATATTTGTTCGGAAATCACCGGATCTTGGTTAATCAAAGCTTCTATCTGTTCCGGGCCATAAACTAATCGCTGTTTGGGAAATTGGTACAGCAGCAATTTACCATAATCATCGTCGTCCGATCGCCCTGCAATCCAAGCAATTAAATTATTACGACTGACTGGCGTAAATGGCAATAGCAAAATAAACTCTTCTGATGTTTCCGTCGGCAGTTTCGTAATCAAATAATACGGTGCTACAGGCTGCTGTTCGCCACCATAAATCTCATTGGGAACTCGCCACAAATCCTCCCGATTGTAAAATACCTGCGGGTCTTCCATGTGATAAGTTAACAACCGTTCCGATTGAACGTTCAACAAATCTACGGGATATCTAATGTGTTTGCGAAGAGCCGGAGGCATTTTGTCAAGGGGTTTGAACATTCCAGGAAAGATAGCCATCCAACTTTTGATAATCGGATCGGAGGGATTGGCAACATAAAACTCAACAGACCCGTTGTAGGCATCAATGACGACTTTTACGGAGTTGCGGATGTAGTTAAATTCATTTTGACCCGGATCTGAATACGGGTAACGATCGCTCGCTGTATAGGCATCGATAATCCAGTAAAGATAGTTAGGAGGCTTGTTATTAGTTTTTGAGAAAGAAAGCTGAAATTTTTTGCCATTTTTATCGTTGTTTTTTTCTATATCATCTTTAGTAAGATTGGCGTTTGCTACTACCAAATACGGGTCGGAATCGTAGCGCAAAAAAGGAGCGATCGCCCGGACTCTTTTGTTAATGTTTCGGCGGTACAATAATTTAGTTTCTGGCGTGAAATTGCGGGTTAGCGCCATTTGCCAATTTTTGAGATAACTAGCAAACAGCAAGCGCCGCCATATAGAACCGATCGCAATTCCGCCCCTACCGCTGTAATTGTTGTAAACATTTTCTTCACCGCTGGGATAGTCGAATTCCTTGACTTGTGTGGGTGTCATCACGTCTGTATCGGTGATAGCGCCGTAGTAAATGCGCGGATAGCCGATCGGGAGACTCATCCGAATTCGATCGCTAGTTATATCTAAAGCAGTCTCTCCTGTCTCGGCTGGAACTCCAATATCTTTAACAAAATAATCGGGTAAACCGCCGACACCGACTGTGTTTACCGGAGAAAGAGTAAAGCCGTAACCGTGCGTGTACACCAGATGTTCGTTCACCCAAGTTTGAGCTTCCGGCGCAACTGCTGTATAATCTAGTTCCCGCGCCGCCAGAATTACTTGCTGGCTTTCAGTTTCTCCCTTTTTTGCGGTTTTCTTTTTGATTGTGTAGCGATCGATATCCGCATCAGGAAATGTATAATACGGTCTGATTTGTTGTAACTGTCGGTTGGTTTGCAGCAGCGGCCGCTTGTCCCACAGCCGGATGTTGCTAACAGTTAGTTGATTTCTTTCTAAGTCTTCATATGTAAGTTTCCCGGCTGGATCGAAAGTTTTTATCTCAATTTTTTTGATATCAAATGCTGCTTGAGTAAAGGCAATGCTGCGCTGGATGTACGGCTGTTCTCGCGCTAATTCGTTGGGTCTTACTATCAGTTGCTGCACAACTTTTGGCAGCAGCAAACCTCCCAAACAACTTAAAGCTAGCCATCCCAAAATAATCTTTTTGATGAGTTGATTGGGAATTGTGAATTGCCAAACCTGCCACAGCATCAAAAGTGCGATCGCCCCAGCCAAGATACTCAAAAATCCATAGACAGGCAGTCGCACGGTCACGTCTGCATAATTCGCCCCATAGGTAACGTCTCCCCGCGAATACAGCAATGCGTAGCGCCCCAGCCAGTACCGGAGTGTGGTGGCTAGCATCAAAGCTGCTCCCAAGCCGTATAAGTGCCGCTGTTGCGATCGCGAAAACCCCAAAAATATCCCTTGACTCAGGCTATTTCTCGACAGCAAATATGTTAAAGCACAAGATACTAAACTGTACAAAAATAGAACTGTCAACCAAAAGCTTAGCAACTCTAAGATTGGGAAAGTAAATACATAAAAGCTAATATTTTGGTTAAAAAGAGGGTCGGTTGTGTTAAAATTACTAGGGTGGAAATATTGTAAAACTTTTGTCCAACGACTAGCGGCAATTAGCCCGATCGCCAAACTGAGCAAAAGGGCGATCGCCCGCAGCCAAAAACCCGGCTTAATTACCACAGCTAACATCAGCCCCAGCAGCAAGCTCAACTGCCACCAGTTAGAAAATAGCTGCACCGCCTTAAGCTGGATTGACTCAAATCCGAATTGAATTGGCGGTGTAGACAAACCACCAACTATCCTAAAATCGGCGATACTATCAGCAGCTAAGATTCCACAGTGGATTATTGTTAAAATTGCGATCGCACTTAATCCCAATACCGCCAACAGCAGCCAGGGAAAGGTAATTTGAGATTTAGCAGCAGGTAGTTGAGGATTTTTCCCAGTGTTGAGCACATTTTTTAATGCGATCGACTGGCCCAAAACAGGTGATTTGATGTTTTCGGTGGGATGTTGCAGGCGGCTGGCTAGGGCTAAATTTCCCAGTAAAAACGCGGAAGATGCAGAAAGTGCGATCGCCCCCAGCAGCCCCTGAGTTTTCAGCTTTAACAGCAAAACCTGAAGATATCCAACTTCCTGAAACCAGAGAATTTCTGCCGCAATCCGGGATAAAAACTCAAAAAATAACCACAGCCCTACAAGCAATAAAATTAGTTGAAAAATTCGCTTAATAGTCATTAGTTGTTAATCATTAAAACTGGTTCCAATGCAGAGCCTTGGAACCGATATCCAGAGGCTCTGCCTCATCCAAAAATGGAGGCAGAGCCTCCATATCTGCGTTACCAGGCACAGCCTGGTAACAAATAAAAAGAAACCTTGTTACTTTCTCAGCAAATAGGTAAGCCCTAATTACATTAAAAGCTGATGCCAAACATCACCAATGACTAATGACTAATGACAACCGCCAACTGTCAACTGTCAACTGTCAACTGTCAACTGTCAACTAGCTATACTGCTGATTCACATCCACATCCAAATTAAACAACACTTGCAAAGTCTGCATCGCTTGTCGGCGCGCTTCAATATCCTGCTGCGCGCGTAACTGCACCATCGGATCGTGCAAAATCTTATTCACAATCCCTCTTGTTAAAGATTCAATCACATCTTGATGTTTCTCCGAAAATTCAGAGCCCAGACGCGATAAAGCTTTTTCTAACTCTTGTTCCCGAATCAATTCGATTTTATCCCGCAAACAGCTAATAGTCGGAACAGTTTCGAGACTACGCAACCAGACATCGTAAGCCTCTACTTCCTGTTCCAGCAGCCCCTCAGCTTCCATTGCCATTTTGCGGCGAGTTTCGTGATTTTGAGCTACCACTGCTTTTAAGTCGTCTACATTAAACGATCGCACATTCGCCAATTCGTTCGCATCAGCATCGACGTTGCGCGGCACAGAAATATCCATCAACATCAAAGAGCGATGCTGGTCTAAAACAGCTTCTAATTTAGCTTTATTTAACAACGGAACTGTAGCAGCCGTACAGGTAAACACCAAATCAGAATCGGCAATTACCTGCATCATGTCCGACAGCAGATGCAGGTGCAATTGGGCATCTTTAAACTGATCGGCTAACTCCTGGCCACCGCGCATCGATCGATTGACGATCGCAATATGGCTCGCTCCTTTCGACAGCAAATGCTGCACCAACAAGCGCGACATCTTCCCTGCACCGATAATCGCAATCCGGCTGGTGGCTAAATGCTGACCTTTCATGTGAGCTAATTCTGCCGCCGCCGAAGAAATCGAAACCGCACCAGTACCAATGCTAGTTTCCGTGCGAACACGCTTCCCGGCTGTAAGAGCTTGCTTAAATAAGCGTTCTAAAATTCTGCCAACACCTTTGTACTGCTGGGCGAGTTTGTGAGTTTGTTTCACCTGAGCCAAAATTTGTCCTTCTCCCAGCACCAAACTGTCGAGGCCAGCAGACACTCGCATCAAGTGCATCACCGCATCTTCGTGCAGCAAAATGAACAGGTGAGGGCGCAAAGACTGCAAAGGAACTTTACTGCATTCCGAAAGGAACTGAATCACCTCTCGCACCCCAGGCTCTGACTCGGTGGTAACGATATAAATTTCTAAGCGGTTGCAAGTGCTGAGGATGGCAACTTCTTGAATGTGGGGGTAGCCGCGCAATTGGGCGATCGCCGCTTCAATCTTCTGTTCTGGAATGCTGAGTTTTTCGCGAACTTCAACCGGCGCTGTTTTGTGGCTGAGACCTATGACGGCAATATTCATATCTGTGATTTGTCACTATTTATTTCTTAGTTATCAACAGTCACCTGTGATTAATTCTTAGTTTATCGCTAATTTCTAATCATCGGTGACTGTCAACGGTTAGCGGTGAAAAATTAACATTTCAAAATTAACTGTTAACTCTTAACCTTTAACTAATGACTACTTCAATTGCAGAGATTTCGGCTGGTCAAACATATGGATTGTATCCACAAACCGAGCAGTTTTCGACTGAGAAGAAATTACCAAGCTCTCAGTGCGAGCGCCGCCGCCAAAGAAGCGAACTCCATCCATCAGCGTTCCGGGAGTAATTCCGCAAGCTGCAAACAGAACAGTTTCTCCAGATGCCAACTCTTCAGCATTGTAAATCTTGTCTGGATCTGTGATGCCCATCTCTGTCAGGCGGGCGATATTCTTCTCTTTGCTTTCGCCGATCAAACCAGTTTTGACAATAGCCGGATCGTAAATTAACTGACCTTGGAAGTGACCGCCCAAGCAGCGCATTGCTGCTGCGGAAATCACACCTTCGGGTGCAGCGCCAATACCCATCAGCGCGTGGATGTTGGAACCAGAAAACGCGCAAGAAATCGCAGCAGAAACGTCGCCGTCGCTGATCAGTCGAACTCTTGAACCTGCTTGGCGAATTTCATTAATTAAATCTTTGTGCCGGGGGCGATCCATCACCACCACCACTAAATCTTCAATACTGCGGCCGAGGCAATCAGAGATAATTTTGAGGTTTTCGGTTGGCGTTTTGCGAATATCTACATGATTCTTAGCAGCCGCAGGAGCCGCCAATTTGTTCATGTAGAAATCCGGTGCAGCAAACAAACCACCTTTTTCAGAGATTGCCAAAACTGCCATCGAACCGTTTTGACCGTAAGCAACCAGGTTAGTACCTTCGCAGGGGTCAACAGCGATGTCAATTTCGATCAATTCATCGATGTTGCAGACATCTTTGGCATCTTCGCGGGTACAAATACCTACTTGTTCCCCGATGTAAAGCATGGGTGCGTCATCGCGTTCGCCTTCACCGATCACGATGCGGCCGCGCATATGAATTTTGTTCATGCGTTCGCGCATGGCTTCTACAGCTACGCGATCGGCTTCATCTTTTTCGCCTTTGCCCATCAAGCGAGCGGAAGCGATGGCTGCCTGCTCGACTACTTCGATAATCTCTAAACCGATTACATTGTCCACAAACTTTATTCTCCCAACTTCTGATGCTTGCCGGTGCTCTTTTGCACTCCCAGCCATCAAGTTTATCAGAGGCGGGGATCTCTGCGAGCGTAAGCACTTGCTTTGTTTGTGTTAACTTTTGCTTCTTTGAGGCTGGGAGGGGAGAGGGGGGAGATGGGGAGATGGGGAAATGGGGAGAGTGGG
>NZ_JAIGNI010000054.1 GCF_026130175.1 Lyngbya sp. CCAP 1446/10
TAAATCAAAATTTAGCGGTCAAGCAGTAAATGCGTGATTTTTGTGGCTGAATTAAGATATTTGTAGAATCAAATAAGTTATACACTGTCGAAAAATTAAGATTTACCGCAACTTATTGAGCGGATACTAAAACTTCATCTAACGCACTTAAAAAAATCACCGGAAGTTCTGAGGTAGCTTCATTGGCTTTGAGAGCTTCGCAGACTTCATAGCCATTCATTTCTGGCATTTTAATATCGAGTAAAATGACATCGGGAGGGTGATCATGAATTGTTCTTAATGCCATCTTACCGTTAGTGACGCTGCGAACTTTATAACCCTGTTTGTTCAATACTTTTGTTAAAAATTGCAGGTTTTCAATCATGTCGTCAACAATTAAGATATTGCCTTTGGGAGTTTCGCTTGGATTAACATCACTTTCTCCTGTGTCAGCGGGGGCGATAGCCGCTTCTTTACCTTTTGTGCCAACCATCGCAGTTGCGCCGCTTTGCTTTTCTAGCAGAGGCAGGAAGTTATTCTTAGTAACTTTTTCCCCCATTGCGTCTGAAAGGCGCTGCCACAGGAGAGAAGCTAAATCTTTGATATATCCTACGCTCAGGTACAAGCTGTCAGCAACTGCACCGTAGGTTGCGTTTTCCCAACAAGCTTTTAAAATTTCCTTCTCTAGCAAACTTAACGGTTTACCCCTCTTGGACTCCAAGGCAGTTTCTACGAATTCCAGGGCTTCTTCAAAAGTCATATGCCACTCACTGCATCAAGTAATATTTTTGATTGTTGCACCCTGGTAAGTATAATAGAAGGTAGAAGGCTCCTAGCAGAGGGCAGAAGGGAAAAGAACCCACTTGTCTGCTTTTGGGCGATCGGCAGGATTGGTGTAATTTTGTTTACCTAGTCAACTGATTTATTGTAAGTTACTTAGTGCCGTACTTTGAACCTGGGGCGAACCCCCCTATCCCCAGTTACGGTTTAGGAAAAAACAGGTTCCCTGCGCTGCATTCTTTAAACCGCACGCTAGCTGGCTAGTGACAGTTCAAGGAACCTCTGCCATATAACGTAGTTCAGGACTTACGCACGAAATGCCTCAAATCCCGATCGCCCCTAACCCTGCTTAAAAAGGGTGTTAGGGCGATCGATGCGTAAATTCCGATAGTTTTTATATAAACAATAGTCCGCACAGTTTTTATGTCGTAGCCTGAAACCCTTGATTTTCCAGAAAGCAGCGAACTTGCCAAATCGCGCTGAAATCCTTATTTTACGCTTGGCAATCAAAAATTGTCCGAAGTGTTGAGAAAGTAGCACAATAGACCTCTTGCAAAAATAGCTAGGACGGGCTCTTCGGCCCATCCCATAAAAAAAAAATTCTTGTAGAATGGGCCGAAGAGCCCGTTCCAAAATTTGATTAAAAGGACTTTTGCAAGAGGTCTAATTAGTAGGGTGTCCCGTCGGAGAAAACCCTAGTTTTGCGTACTAAATCCAACAATGAGGCACTCTACAATCCGATTAAAATGTGACAATTGCGTCCAGGACTGACCTTAATTCAGCAACGCCTAGAGTTGAGAATATAGAAGTCTACGCCGATCGAGAGCAGCAAGGATTGGTTTTCTTTGACGCTAGGCCAGAACGCGCAACAGAGGTTCTGCATCGAGAATTGAGTATGTCATAACAATTATTTTTCAAGTGGTATAAATGATTAAAGTGACTTCAATATCCCGCTTTCTAACTGATAAATTGCTGCCATGATTCCGGTTTCAGGATTTGTGAGCAGTGACTTTTTGACATCTTTTAAGTATTCTACAATGTGTTCCCGCAAAATCGGTCTTTCCACTTTGACTGTGTGATTGTAATCCCACAAATCCCAGATGATAATGCCGATGCCGACAATCGGATCGATTAAACCTACTCCTAACTGACTAGCAACTGTGCCGCCTGTTTTTGTGGCTAATTTGGCGGCGGCTTTGCTGGCTACTTTTGCTGTAACTTTGCTGCCGACTTTGGCTGCTACTCCCAATATTAAAGGTTTAGCAATTAAGTAACCGCTGCCGCCAACTAATGCTTTTAATGATAAATTTGAGACGTTTCCTTTGTCGCTAATTGTGGTGGCAATATCGTTTAGATATTTGTCCCATTGTACTTGAGGTATGTTATAATTGTCTTGGACTACTTTTACATTTTTGCTCACTTCTGATATGTACAAATTAGCAGTATCTTGAGTTATTAATTGGAATCTGAGTTGAGCATTTTTGGGCAGCAGGACGCGGTTAGCAAATTCTCTTTGGAAGTCTTCGGTTAATTTTTCGGAAACAGCATGAGATGCTGCTGTCATGTCAAATCGGTTGAGTACGGCTGATTTGACGAAGTTGAAAGGTACTGTAAACTCCATCTTTTTTTGATTGAAGTAATCGAAGTACCAATCGAGAAAGCTGTTGTCTAATCGTGCTACTACTTCGGTTTCCCATTTGTCTAATTCTTTTGATGCGAAAGCCTCGGAGGTTATATTGGCTGTTTGGATGGCGTTTTTAATGTCTTGGTTGACTTTGCTGAAGTCGTGGGGCGGCGAGACTACAACTGCTGTGGTTGCAGTATTGGTTAGCGACTGGGATATGAGAAAGTTGCCTAGTAGGGGAATAATGACTACTAGAATGACGATCGTCCAAATCATCGGTGTCACGGTTTTGATAAACTGGGTGATGACTTTGAGGCGTTCTGTTTTTTCTGAATAGCTGATTTTTTGCTTGTCTTGACTCATGGCGGTTCTGCAAGTAATGAGAATGGGGGGCTAGTTTTGATTATAGGCGACGTTTTGGGCGATCGACCTTACAGGTGTCTGGCCTGGGATTCTGGAATAGTGGAGGGGAAAGCGCGCGCGATCGCAGTTATCCGACACAAAATCGCCAGTTTTTAATTCTTGACTGCATAGAAATTAAAGTGGTACTATTTTTGAATATATTTCAAGCTGTGAATATGACTTCAGATCCTTTTCTCCGCAAGCTAGCAGCCATAAATCAAGCTTTATCTTCCCTATCAGCAGAAACCTGCACCGCGCCCGGATGCAATCAAGCAGTTTCAAAACCCGGTCACAAATTATGCTACGAACATTGGAAAGCTAACAACGCTCAACCGGTGTCAGCGCCCAAACCTAAACCCCAACAACCCTCTTCTCCCTCACTTCTGTCCGCTACCAGCATCAGCGATAAACTAGAAATATCAAAGCACAAAGTCAACCCAATTTTAGCAGAGTTAGGATTAGTAAACAAAGAGCGCAACGGCTGGGTAGCAACTAAGCGAGGGATTGGTTTTGGGGCGGTGCAAAAAACTTACCCTCAAGACAACACTCCTTATGTGCTTTGGCCAGAATCTATACTAACAAATCAAGTTTTTATGGCGACTATTGAGAGTCTTAAAGGTGAAAATTCAGAACAGATCAAAACAGAAGTAAACACAAAGCTAGGGTTCCGCGAGAAGTTTCGGGCGAGTGCACAGCATCGAACAACCGACGGTCATTTTGTGCGGTCTAAAGCTGAAGTTTTGATTGATAATTGGCTTTATATGGCGGAGCTAGTTCACGCCTATGAACGCCGACTACCCATAGAGGAAGAAGCTTACTGTGACTTTTATATTCCTGGGGGAAAGGTGTATATTGAATACTGGGGATATGAGAACAACCCGGAGTATGCGGCGCGCAAGCAAGTAAAGCAAGAACGTAAGAATTCAGGTCACTGAAATCCTTGCTGGGCAAAGACTTTAGCTCTGGAGCTTGATGCTAAATAAATTTCTATTCTCAATAAATGACGAAAAATGACAGTTTTTCGTCATTTATTGAGAATCAACAGATCAGGACAAAAGCCCTTATTTTGCCCTAAAACCCTTGCCAGACAAGCGTTGGAGCCGCAAGTTTTTAGACCTGAATCCTTACGCAAGAACTATATCAGAAGTACGAACTCAACCTGATTGAGTTAACAGATGAACATATCAAGAATTTGGATGATTATTTACCTAGAATGTTATTAAAATTTGGCGTAATTGTAAATTGATTGTAAAAGTACGATCGCACTTTTCATCCGCGTTCATCTGCGTTAATCTGCCTTTATCAGCGGTTGACAAAAAAATCAAAGAGCGATCGCCCTTTAAGCATCCCTCAAACGCGATCGTCCTGATAGGATTATATTTTATATTTTATATTTTAGCCAGCCTTACTCAACAAAGCCAAAATATATTGTTCCATACTAACTCCAGCAGTTTCAGCATTGTCTGCTAAACTCCGGCGCAGAGATTTAGGGATTTCCAATGATAAACTTCCGCTATCTTCAATCTCTGTTGCAGGTAAAGGAATCTCATCGCCACACTCATAAGCCGTCTCTATCCACAATTCCCTAGCTTCCTCAATGTTCTCCATCGCTTCTGACAAAGTTTCCCCCACAGACATACAACCCGGAAGGTCTTTTATGAGCGCCGTATAACCTCCTTCTGAATCTGGGTAAAAACTTATGGCATATCTCAGGTTCAAGTAATAGTCTAAAGATTTATTCCTCAATTGTATCTTCTGATTCATTGCTCCATTCCTCCAGTTGTAATAGCGCAACAATTTGCTTTACGTATATTCCTTTTACCTTTTGACCGCCCTTTTTAGGGACTGTAATCTTTAATCCATCGGCATTTCGGAAAGAATGGTGACTTCCTTTCGATCGCTTTTCTTCAAATCCAAAAGCAGTTAGGATATAGCACACATCGTCAAACCGCACTTCAGGTGGATTTGCTAAAAATTGTTCTACCAGTTTGCCTAACTTGCCCATTACTTTATACGGATGCTTGTACTATTCTAATAAAAAAGGGCGGGCATTGCCCACCCTCGCTATGAATCAGGTGTAATTCAAAAACTAAACCTTCGCCTCATTCTTCACCAAATTACCCCAACCCAAATCCTTCAGCGAATTATTCCGGCGCAACGGACGAGTCACCAACTCCAAAATATCCCGCGCATTACCAAAGCCGTGAATTTGAGCAAAAGTAAACTCAACTGACCATTTAGTATTAATTCCCCGCGCTTCCAAAGGATTAGCGTGAGCCATACCAGTAATCACCAAGTCAATATTCTGCGCGTAAATCCGCTGAAGCTGATTGTAATTGTCTGGTTTTTCGACAATCCGAGGTGTGGGAACTCCCATCTCGTGACAAGTTTTTTCTAACAGCGCTAACTCGGCTGCTTGATAGCGCTTGTCCATGTAAGGAATGCCGATTTCCGGGCAAGTCATGCCACAGCGAATCAAGAAACGTGCTAGGGAAATTTCTAGCAAATTGTCGCCCATAAAGAAGACTGATTTGCCACGAATTATTTGTAGGTAATCTTCCAAACCTGCCCAGATTTGCGCTTCTCTTTCGTCTAAACCTTTGGGTTCGATTCCCAAAACCGAGCAAATCTTCTCAATCCAAGCGCGAGTTCCGTCTGGGCCGATCGGGAATGGAGCACCAATTAGCTTACACTTACGACGGCGCATCAACGTAGAAGCCGTACGGGACAAGAACGGATTCATGCCAGATACATAATAGCCTTCTTCCAAAACTGGCAATTCAGTGTAGCGCTTGGAAGGAAGCCAACCGGAAACTTTGATTCCTTGCTTCTTCAATTCTAAGGTTAGCTGAGTCACAACTGGGTCGGGCAAAGAACCGAAAAGTACCAGCGGCGTGTGCTTGACATATTCGGATTCATCTGCATCAACTTCCTCTTTTTTCTTGCCGAAATTCAGCAGTTGAGAGATAGCATTGCGTTCTTGTTTCTGAGATTCGATCACCGGCGCTTTCTCAGGACATTTAGCGGCCATCGCAGCTAAAACGGTGTCTTCTCCTTGGGTGAAAGCGTAATCTAAGCCGTTAGCGCGGGCTGTGACGATGGGGATGCCGATTTCTGCTTCCAGCTTCGGTGCTAAGCCTTCCAAGTCCATTTTGATGATTTCGGTGGTGCAGGTGCCGATCCAGACGATTACACTGGGGTTACGATCGCGCTTTATCTGCAAACACAGCCGCTTCAACTCATCATAATCGTTTAATTGAGCGGAAATATCGCCTTCTTCCAACTCAGCCATCGCATAGCGGGGCTCAGCAAAAATCATCACGCCCATTGCGTTTTGCAAGAAATAGCCGCAAGTCTTGGTACCGATGACCAAGAAAAAGCTGTCTTCAATTTTTTGATAAAGCCAAGCTACGCAGCTAATCGGACAAAATGTGTGATAATTGCCTGTTTCGCATTCAAAGTTTAAAGCTTCGGGTTCGGTAGTAGTAATAGCAGTCATATTTCAAGTGTTCTCCCTTTAAATTGTTTTTTGGATCGAACTGGACTTGCGCCCGATCGAGCAAATATTTGTTTTTTGCGAATCAGTAAATCCACCTAATTAAAGGTAAAATACGGCTCGCTAAAAAGCTGGCTGTGTATGTCTTCTTCCTTCTTCCTTCTTCCTTCTTCCTTCTACTTAGCGCTTTTGCAGCGAACAATAATAGAAATAATGGTTTTGGCGTAATTATTCTGAAAAATAGATGCAGCAAACTGAATATTTTTGCAGCAGCCACAGCATCCAAAATTCAAGGTAAAAAATTCTGTGCGAGGGGCTGTAATCCCTCACAGCAGCAATTTAGTATTGTTCAAATCTAGAGATAAAAAGCCATTTGATAGTTGTGAGTTCGAGTTAATTAAAAATTAACAACTCGCAACTCACAACTCACAAATAGAGCGGAAAACGTCAAGGCTAAGATATACTTTGGCGATCGCAACTTTACTTAAAATCAGACAAAAAACCCGAAATTTCTTCATCGTCATCATCGGAATCCAAATCGCCGAGACCTAGAGCATCTAAATCATCTTCATCAGGATCTCCGGTAGTTGCTTCCCCTAAATCGTCAAGTCCGAGATCGTCAAGATCATCGTCATCAGATACAGAGAAATCGTCAAGACCGTCTTCGTCCAAGTCGCCCAGATCCAGATCCAGATCCAGATCATCTGAGGTAGCTGCCCCAAACGGATCAGGTATTGCTTCGGCGACAAAATCTGCATCTTCTTCACCAAACGGATCTGATATCTCCGCTTCGAGATCCCCAGAGGTCAAAGTCCCAAATTCTGAGGCTTCATCTTCCTCGTCATCGAGGTCGAGACCGCCCAAAACCGAGGCTTCATCTTCCTCGTCATCGAGGTCGAGACCGCCCAAAGCCGAGGCTTCATCTTCCTCGTCATCGAGGTCGAGACCGCCCAAAGCCAAGGCTTCATCTTCCTCGTCATCGAGGTCGAGACCGCCCAAAGCCAAGGCTTCATCTTCCTCGTCATCGCCCATATCGAAGTCAGATATGGCATCTTCCTCATCGTCGCCGAGGTCGAGACCGTCCAAAGCCGAGGCTTCTTCCTCATCGTCGTCCATGTCGAAGTCGGAGACAGATTCTTCCTCATCGTCGTCCATGTCGAAGTCGGAGATAACTTCTTCCTCGTCATCTTCCATGTCGAAGTCGGAGATAGATTCTGCCTCGTCATCTTCCATGTCGAAGTCGGAGACAGCTTCTTCCTCGTCATCCTCGAAGGATTCCTCCTCCGAACTCAGTGCTGAGGCTGCTGCGAGACCTGCGACTCCAGCGACTCCGGCGACTACTCCGGCTGCTGCCAAGGCCGCACCACCTAATTTATTAGACTTGGGGGCATCAGCGGGTGCAGCTTGCTCGATCGCGACTGCGGGTGCAGAAGTTGCTGTTTGAGTGGCTGCGGGTGCAGCGGTTGTCGCAGAAGTTGCTGTTTGAGTGGCTGCGGGTGCAGCGGTTGTCGCAGAAGTTGCTGTGACAATTGGAGATTGACCGGCCGTCTGTGGCGCGGTAGTTGAGGGCATACCCAACGCTATGTCTGGGTCAAAATTTAGCCCCAACACTTCGATCAGGCTGTCTGCATCCGGCTTTAGTCTTGAGAAGGGCAGCATTAATTGCTGGAGTTCCGGCTCCAGGGCAGCCGCAATTCCCAGGATGAGGTAAGAAACAGGCCTTTTCCCGCCGTCGGGTGTGGCGACCGTGTTGTCAGCCGTCATGTGCAGGAGCAGCCAAGCTCGATTCACCTGGTAATAGTCCAACCACTTCTGTTTGAGACCAACTGAAAAAGTATCAAAAAAAGCCATAACCTCTTTATCCTCATCCTGATCGCTAGACCTATTAAACCATCATCAGGTCTAGCTCATCTTCCTCCTTCTTGACCACTGGTTGAACAGGATTTAGATAAAAATCTGACAGCAACGAGAATAATTCGCGATCGGGCGTATCATTCGGCACTACTCCTTCGGGCATTGCCAAGATTTGGTCGGCGATGTTGAGGTAGTAATCGCAGACGTAGTTGAGGGAGGGATCGCTCTCGGCCATCTCAAATAAAGTTTTGCCTTTGACGCGAGAAACACGAATGTCTTCAATCAGCGGCAGCACTTCCAGCACAGGCATTGGTACGGTGTCGATGTACTTGTCGATCAAATCGCGCTTGGAGGTGCGGTTGCCAATTAAACCGGCGAGGCGCAACGGGTGAGTGCGGGCTTTTTCGCGGACTGAGGCGGCGATGCGGTTGGCGGCAAATAATGCGTCGAACCCGTTGTCGGTAACAATCATGCAGTAGTCGGCGTAGTTCAAGGGGGCTGCAAAACCGCCGCACACTACGTCGCCGAGCACGTCGAACAGGATGATGTCGTATTCCTCGAAGGCATTGAGTTCTTTGAGCAGTTTAACGGTCTCTCCGACTACGTAGCCGCCGCAACCAGCTCCTGCGGGTGGGCCGCCTGCTTCTACGCAGTCAACGCCGCCGTAGCCTTTGTAGATGACATCTTCGGGCCAAACGTCTTCGTAGTGATAGTCCTTTTCCTGAAGGGTGTCAATAATTGTGGGGATTAAAAAGCCTGTGAGGGTAAATGTGCTGTCGTGCTTTGGATCGCAACCGATTTGCAAAACTTTCTTGCCGCGTTTGGCTAGGGCAACGGAGATGTTGCAGCTTGTTGTCGATTTGCCAATTCCACCTTTTCCGTAAACTGCGAGTTTCACTGTTTGTTCTCCTATAGGTTTCTATCAAAACTATCAGGGCTGGGGTTTCACGCTTTGATTTTGCGATCGACCAACGGAGCTCAACGGAGCTCAACTGTAATGCTCTTACTGTCAAGTTGGGAGCAGGCCCTACGTCACCTCTTTGAAAGCATTATTAGCTAACTTGCGAGGAAATGAAAGGGGGCCTCCAAATGAAAATGCTAGTAATTTTGTTTATTTTGCATCTTTGGGAATCTTAGCTTCTTTTTTGATTTACCAATCTATTTTTATAATCTTTTTATCTTTTAAATCATTTTTAGAATACTTTCTTAATATAAAGAGGTACAAAAATAAAACAAAAATTAACTTCTCAAACAATCTGGGCTTTGGGCTTTGGGGCTAGGATGCAGGCAGTTGATGACTTGTGTGGCTAACTGGAAGGGGCATAAAGGTCCTGTTGGATGAGCAAAACCGGAGAGTGAGTTCGATTAATTGGGCCTGGAGATGGCAAAGTGCTCTTAGCTTTCGGCTGTTGCAGGTGATTTTGCTGCGGTTTTGAGTTTTGTGTAAAAAATTGTTAATTTTTAGGAATTGACGGACAGTTGTCAGTGGGCAGTGGGCAGTGGACAGTGGGCAGTGGGCAGTGGGCAGTGGGCAGTGGGCAGTGGACAGTGGGCAGTGGGTAGTTGTCTGTTTATGGATTACACATCGGTGGCTAGAAATACGGTTTCTGCGAGTTTTGCGTTGGGTAACGAGAAATTACTAACAAACCGGGTTTCTGAGGGCGCAAGTGCGATCGCGAAATACAGTTTTCAGTTGTTAGTGGTCAGTTTTCAGTTGTTTTTGATTAATTAATGACAACCGCCAACTGCCAACCGCCAACCGCCAACTGTCAACTGCCAACTGCCAACCGCCAACTGTCAACGGCTAACTGTCAACTGCTAACTGTCAACTGCCAACTGACTTCTGGCGATCGGAATTTCGATCGCAAATTCAGTCCCCAGTCCAACTTCGGAAACGCACTCAAGCCGCCCCCCGTGCTTTTCCACAACTAAGTGGTAGGAAATAGACAGTCCCAGCCCAGTGCCCTTACCGACTGGTTTGGTGGTAAAAAACGGATCGAATAATTGGCGGCGAATCTCATCCGGTATGCCCCCGCCGTTGTCGGAAATGCGGATCGCCACAAAATCATCAACAACTTGAGTGCGAATTGTAATAGCCGGAAGAGTCAATAGTAGATTTTCCCCATTTCCCTTTGCCAATTGGCTATTCTGGATTGTTTCATCCAAAGCATCAATACCATTGCCGAGAATATTCATAAACACTTGATTGATCTGACCGGCACAGCACTCGACGGGGGGCAAATCGCCGTATTCCTTAATAATTTGAATACCTGGATGTGCGCCTTGAGCTTTGAGTCGGTGCTGCAAAATCAACAAAGTGCTATCGATTCCCTCGTGAATGTCCACGAATTTGATGTTAGATTGATCCGATCGCGAAAAGTTACGCATCGACAAAACTATTTGGCGAATGCGATCGGTTCCTACTTGCATAGAAGACAGGATTTTAGATAAGTCTTCCACCAAAAAATCGATTTCCATATCTGCTGCTGCTTCCCGAATTTCCGAGACTGGTTCGGGATAATGCTGCTGGTAAAGTTCCAAGAGTTGAATCAATTCTTTGATGTAATGACTGGTGTGGGACAGATTGCCGTAGATAAAATTAACCGGATTGTTGATCTCGTGAGCGATACCGGCAATCATTTGTCCCAAAGAAGACATTTTTTCGGTGTGGACTAATTGACTTTGAGTTTGCTGCAACTTCCGCACAGTTTCCTCTAATTGCTGCGCTTGATTTTTTAAGCAGCTTTGCTTTGTCCGCAGCACTTCTTCGACTCGCTGGCGCTTGATAATATCCCGTCTTAATAATTCATTTGATTCTAAAAGTTGAGCAGTGCGCTCTTCTACTTGTTGTTTTAAGTCGTCGTGAGCTTGGCGCAGGGCTTCTTGGGCGCGCTGGCGCTCTAAAATTTCTTGTTGCAAAATTTCGTTGGTTTTCTGTAATTGGGTGGCTCTATCGTCTACTGCTTGTTGCAAAAGCTCGATCGTCCCGTACATTTCAGATTGGTTAAAAACTTGGGGCAAACTTGTTTGAGAGACAACACCCAAAAGTTCTCCCTGAATGCCAACTACTACCAAACGGCGGACTCCGTACCGCTGCATGGACTGGTGCGCCCGAAACAGCGAATCGGCGGGAGATATGCAAAATAAAGGCGCACTCATCGTCTCGGCAATGGATATTTGCGAGAAATTTAATTCGAGGGCGTGAAATTGCACGATGTCCCGCTCGGTGACAATGCCGATCGGTATTTGGTAATTTTCTGTAGCTGCCGCCCGCTGTGGATGCTGAATTTGCTCTTCGATAATCACGATGTAACTGACTTGATGCTTGACCATGAGCTTGGCCAAATCGATGGCTGAGGCAGTTTTTGGGGCACAAATCACTTCCTGCGTCATTACATCTGCTGCACAGCGCAAATTGGTTACTAAGTTAACCGGTTGCAGGGCTTCGTGAATGGCTTCGCGGGTGATGATGCCGATCAGTCGCGAGTTCTCATCGACTACGGGCAAGTGCCGGATCTGGTGCTGGCGCAACGTGAACATCGCTGTGAAAATATCTTGAGACTCGGATTGTTTGAGGGTAATTAGCGATCGAGTCATTACGTCGGCAATTGTCAGTCCGATCGCACAAGCTGCCACGGTAGTTAGCTTAACAATATCCCGTTCTGTAAAAATGCCGATCGGGCGATCGTCCTCCACGACTATGACGCAACTGCGCTTTGTCGGGCCCGGAAGAACTTTTTGTTTTTCGCTACAAAGCTGACACGAAACGCGCATCGGGTTCATGATAGCTAACACTTGGGCGATCGGCGTTTCTGGAGCCACTGTGAGCGGGTGGCGATCGATCGATCGATCTAAAGGTGACAAGTAGATCGGTGGGCTGTTGCGCTCTACAGGGGATTCTGATGGTTTAATTACTTGTTGCGGGACTGAATCTAGGAAATGCTGTAAATGTTCTTCTTGTAGCATGGTGATTATTAATCTTTCTTAATGAATTGTTACAATTTGGCGGGCGCGGGTTGGCAGACTTAGCATTAATTAAGCGGCTTACCCGGCCGAAAAACGGATACAAGCATCCCCCCTGGCTGTGGTGAAAAGCCCCAAATTTTAGACTGATGTTCGGACTCTGGCGATCGATCTGTGAAGTAAATAGAAAATAGAAAATGGAAAATTGACTGACAAAAGATCGATCGCCTCAAATCTGATTGCTAGAAAACCTCTGATTAAATTTTTATTTGTTTAAATCCTATGTCGTGGACACCATTAAATCATCGAATTCATCACTTGCCGCTCATCCTGGCCGGCCCGATTTTGCGCCGGACAGAAACAGGGGCGGTGACAGTTTGGCTGGCTCTGAAAGCACCCCGCGAAGTAGAACTCAAAGTTTATTCGACTGAGGGCGGCATCGGCGAAGTTCTCGGTGCGCCGTTGCTCCAAGGTACGAACACTACCGTGGCGATCGGCAAATACCTCCACGTAGTGGCCGTGACGGCTAAACCGACCGACAGCAAAGCCTTGACATACGGACAAATTTATGCTTATGACATAGAGTTTGCTGCGAGTCGCGACTCGCCCTCGGAGGTTGCAGTTCCAGAAAATGAGAAAGAAAATCTCCTTTCTTGCTTGTGGCCTGCCTCCCCTAATTTGTCAGTTTCTTCGCCGGAGACGATCGGTTATTTCCCTCACGGGTTGCCGACTTTTGCCCTGCCACCGCAGGATTTAAACTATTTGCGTATCGTTCACGGTTCTTGTCGCAAGCCCCAAGGAGACGGCAGAGATGCGCTGCCAATCTTGGATAATTCGATCACACAGTTTGCAGGAATGGCAAATTTCCGTCCCCACCAACTGTTTTTAACTGGCGACCAAATTTACGGCGATGACGTTGCCGATCCGATGCTGTGGGCTTTGACGGATGCTGGAGATACACTTTTGGGCTGGGAAGAAAATTTGCCCCTGATGAATGATGCCCAAATTAAAAAGAATTTGTGTATCAGTATACCTAAAAATTCGGAAAACGAAAACGTAGCTGGCCAAAAAAGAGAAATTTTTAGAGAGTCGCCTATTCCGAAACAATCTAAGGCTGAGTCTGACTACAAAAAGCCAATTGAGTTAAAGCCGGGGACTCGCAGCGATATTGCTAGAGATTTTGGCGGCTTTACGGCGATGTTGGTGAATAAACCGGATAACGCGAAAAGTCATTTGTTCGGTTTGGGGGAATATTGCGCAATGTATTTGTTAGTTTGGTCGCCTGTACTTTGGTGCGATAATTTTCCGAAGGGTAAGGATATTTGTAAAGATTCTAAGGGGGCAAAAGTCTGGGATAGAGAAGTTTCTGAACTTGGGGGTTTTGCGGGAAATTTGTGGAGGGTGAGGCGGGCGCTGGCTAATATTCCGACTTACATGATTTGTGACGATCATGATGTTAGCGATGATTTCTATTTGAATCGGGAGTGGTGTTACCGGGTGCTGGGTAAGCCGCTTGGCCGCCGGGTGGTGCAGAATGCTTTGCTGGCCTATGCTGTGTTTCAGGGTTGGGGAAATACGCCCGCACAGTTCGATCGGGGAAAACCGGGAGATAAATTATTAAAAGCTGCTGAAAAGTGGTCGGATTCGGCGGGGACTGATGTTTCTGCTTGGGAGAATGCGGCTAAGTATTTGGGAATTCCAGGACTCGATCATAAAACTCATTTACCGAGGTTGAAATTAGATGAAGATGTTTTGATTTTGGATCGGGATGGTGGGGGTGTAACGGAGGTTTTGAGTTGGCATTTTACTGTGAGAAGTTTTAAGCATGAGGTGATTGTGCTAGATACGCGGACTTGGCGGGGGTATCCGGTGGAAAGTGCGATCGATCCGCCGATGCTTTTGACTCACAAGGCTTTTGAGGAGCAAATTCAGCGGCCTTTGCGGGAGACTGATTTGTTGAATAAAACTGGGGAATTTGCGATCGAGGCGACGCTGGTGGTTTTGCCGACTAATTTGGTGGGTTTGTGGATTATTGATGCGGTGCAAAAGTTGGATTTGAAACAGGGAAAGGTTTTTAATAGTGATGCGGGAGATGCTTGGAATTTTCATGAATTGGCTTTTGTGAAGCTGTTGTCGGAGTTTTTTAAGCAGCGCGATCGGGTGATTGTTTTGACTGGGGATATTCACTATGCTGCTGCTGTGCGGCTGAGTTATTGGTCTGATAAACATTTTGGCATTTTTCGCCCGGATTTTGAGCGTTTTTCCCCTGCATCTGAGTTGGATCTAAAATCTCAAATCACAGATAGAAAACATTCTGTGTTGGCGCAGTTAACGGCTAGTGCTTTGATTAATGAAGAGTGGAAAACTCATGTGATTCATACTAAGGTTAAGTCGCTATTGCCAGAGCGATCGCACGAATGTTTGGGATGGAATGAGCCGCTGGAGTTGGTGAAGATTTCGAGAAGTGGCAGAAAGAAAGCTGTGGCTGCTGCTGTGAGGAATAAGCAATCTTTTCCTGATTGGGGCTATCGAATTGACTGGATGAAACGACAAAAAGCTAGGGTATTTTTGCAGCATGAAAATGGTGAAATGTCAACTAGAACGCACAAAAATAAACAGTTGTCGTGGCTGCATAGGTTGTGGAATTTTATAGCGCTGTTGTGGCGCAATCGCTGGCTGCAAGAGGGTGATGAGATTGTGGGATATAGCAATATTGCGATCGTCAGTTTTCAGTGGCCGGCTGAGGGTGATGGGGAGAAGGCGGTGATGCAGAATGTCTATTGGCGGCCTCTTTGGGAGCCTGGTAGTGTGGTTTATAGTCAGTATTTTGTGCCGCTAGGATTGGATGAGACGGGGGTTGATTGAGGTGGTGTTTGTCTGCGGTTGAAACGGCGGTTGAGACGGCGGTTGAGATGGCGGTTGAGGTTAAAACGGCGGTTGAAACGGCGGTTGAAACCGCGTCTACACAGACAAAACCTGCCTCCGCAGGTTGAAGATAATTTTTCTTAGTCCGCGGAGGCGGACTTCGTTTGTGTAGCCGCGGTTTCAACCGCCGGGTGCTAATGATATCAACTTTTCTAAGCCCGATCGCCCGATCGCCCGATCGCCCGATCGCCCGATCGCCCGATCGCACTAAAACCCTTTGTATCTGTCGTCGATCGCCCAGGCCTGATCCCCCTAAATCCCCCTTAAGAAGGGGGACTTTGAGCGCTTCTTGTCCCCCCCCTTCTTTAAGGGGGGCTAGGGGGGATCTGGCCTTAGCAGATCGCCCGATGATCGCACAATCGGATGTAACCACCGACAACACCGCAAAGTCGGACACCGCACCGTACCGTTTCCCTACCCCAAAAATTCATCGCCCATTGCTCTCAAACATCGCCCAAATCCCCCATTCCCTCCAATCGCAGGAAATGCACCCGGCCAGACGCATCGCCCGCTACAACTGTCACTCCATCAGGGGCGATCGCACAGCAATTAAAATTATAATCTCCGCTGAAACTAGCAATTTCTTTGCCACTAAGCAAATCCCAGACTTTCAGGGTATTATCCCATGAAGCGGAAATCGCTGTTTTGCCATCGGGTGCGATCGCGACTGCTTCTACTAACCAAGTATGACCGATGAGAGTTATCAGGGATTTACCATTGACCAAATTCCAGATTTTGAGGGTATTATCCCATGAAGCAGAAATCGCTGTTAAGCCGTCCGGTGCGATCGCGACTGCTGTTACATCGTCAGTATGACCGGTGAGAGTTTTCAGTTCCCGGCCACTGTCTGTGTCCCAGATTTTCAGGGTATGATCCAATGAAGCGGAAATCACTGTTTTGCCGTCCGGTGCGATCGCCACTGCCATTACCATGCTAGTGTGACCGGTGAGGGTGAAAAGTTCGATGCCGCTGTCGATGTCCCAGATTTTCAGGGTTTTATCGTGTGAAGCGGAAATTGCTGTCTTGCCGTTGGGTGCGAATGCGACTGCGCTTACAAAGTGAGTATGACCGATGAGAGTTTTGATTTCCCTCCCGCTAAGCATATGCCAGATTTTAAGGCTGCGATCCGGTAAAGCGGAAATTGCAAGTTTGCCATCATTCGCTATTGTGACTGCACTTACCGAGGTATGACCAATGAGAGTTCTCATTCTCAATTCAGTACCACTGTCAGTGTCCCAGACTTTTATGGTGTTATCAGATGAAGCTGAAATTGCTCGTTGGTTGTGTGCGATCGCGACTGTTAATACACGGTCATTATGACCGATGAAAGTTCTCAATTCGCTGCTGCTATCGATGTCCCAGATTTTTAGGGTTTTATCATGTGAAGCGGAAATAGCTGTTTTACCGTCTGGTGCGATCGCTATTGCTAGTACCGAGTTAGTATGACTGGTAAGAGTTCTCAGGGATGTTCCACTATCGATCTCCCAGATTTTCATGGTTCTATCCTTGGAAGCGGAAATTGCTGTTAGACTGTCCGGTGCGATCGCCACTGCTTGTACCTCCCTAGTATGATCGGTGAGAGTTCTCAATTCTCTGCAACTGTCCATGTCCCAGATTTTCAGAGTTTGATCTCTGGAAGCCGAAATCGCTATTTTGCCGTTTGGTGCGATCGCCACTGCTGTTACCGGGTCACTATGACCCGTGAGAGTTTTCAGTTGTGAGCCTGTCTCGGTGTCCCAGATTTTCAGCGTTTTATCATCGGAAGCAGAAATCACGGTTTTTCTGTCGGGTGCGATCGCGACTGCTAATACATAGGAACTATGACCGATGAGAGTTTTCAGTTGTGAGCCTGTGTCGGTGTCCCAGATTTTCAGGGTACAATCCGAGGATGCCGAAATCGCTGTTTTTCCGTCTGGTGCGATCGCCACTGCATTTACATAGCCAGTATGACCGATGAGAGTTTTCAGTTGTGAGCCTGTCTCGGTGTCCCAGATTTTCAGGGTACAATCCGAGGATGCCGAAATCGCTGTTTTTCCGTCTGGTGCGATCGCCACTGCATTTACATAGCCAGTATGACCGGTGAGAGTTCTGAGTTCCGTGCCGCTGTCGATGTCCCAGATTTTCAGAGTTTTATCGCCTGAAGCCGAAATCGCTCGTTTGCCGTCTGGTGCGATCGCCACTGCTTTTACCCCGTCAGTATGACCGCTCAGGATTCTCAGACAGCCTTCTCCGGATCGCTCTAAATTAGCCGTCAAAGGTCGCAACCAAACGGCATCTTTCCACTGCTTTGCTTGTTCCAACATTCCCTGAATTTCAGGTATTTCAAAATCTAGCAACCTCCCCAACAATTGCCCTGAAAGCTGCGTTTTATCCCTTTCCAAAACGTGCGCCGACTTGCGAATTGCCCCTTGAATCAACTTCAGCGTTTCACTCTGCTCTCCCGACAGCAAAACATCAGAATTTCTCGCTAAATCATAATCCTCAATTAGCGCTTCTACCCCCAACGCCTCCAACTTCGCCTCAATAAAATCAAAATCCGTCAACAACTGATGCAGCCTTTCCCCTTGAACACTCTCCGCCAAATGCCCCGGCAGAGTTTCCAAAGCATAAAGCCGCTTTTTCGGCGATAGTTTCCCCAACCGTTCTTTAAACTTACTCATCGCCGTACAAATCCTCCCACAAATTATCAGAAATCGCCGTTTCGATATCCCGCAGCGACACCCCAGCTTTCTGCACCACATCTATGCGGTGGAGAAAATTTTGGAAACTCGCGTGATAGATACTGTAATCAGAAGAACTATCGCCGCTGCGCCGCAAAAACTGCTTCCAATCATCCAGAACTTCCTGCACGTCTAAGGCATCTTCCTCAGCAAAATCCGCCACAATATCGCAGGAAACAGGCTTGCGAACTTTAGTCAACAAATAAATAACCTTCAACTTCCGGCGGCGCAATTCTTTATCCCTAACCGCCATTTCCATCCGCGCCCAGTGCTTCTCATAATATCCTTCCAATTCCCTAGGTAAATCTTTCAAACTGACATCGCTATACTTGCCACTGTCGATATCATTCAGCACGTAGCGGAGGTACATAAAATTATTTTGGCTTTTCTCTGCCACAACTGCCACAAACTTTTCCCGGCTCAAATTTTGACCGTTAATCCAATCCTGAATTGACGAACTATTACTCGTGCGTTTTTCAATATAAGCCTTGACATCTTCCAGACTTTCGGCATTATATTGCATCAAATCAAAAACCCGATGATTTGGTAAAGACAGAGTTTCCGGCCGCTTCGAGACAATAAAATAAACGTTTTCGGGCAAAGAATCCGGCAAATAGAGGACATTGCTACCGCGTCCTTGCAAACTCAAATCCACTTCATCCAGCGCATCCACCACAAAAATCAACTTTTTACCGTTCAATTTAGCGCTGACTTCCCCCAACAACCGACTTAAAAAATTGCCATCTCTCGTCGCATTTTCCGGCAATTTTGGATAATCGAGTTTAAAACCTTTAATTAACTGAGTGCAGACATTTTCCAGAAATTGTTCTGGCCGGACAATGCCTTGAGATTGCGAGTTAAAATGGGCAACGCAGCGGCGCTTCAGCAGCAGCACGCACATCGCCATAATTGAACTTTTCCCGACACCCGGATCTGCTTCTAAAACAAAGTAACCCTTCGGATTTTCCAGCAAGAAGCGACTCATTGCTTCAAACACAAATTTGCGGCCGGTAAAGTCTTGAACTTTATCATTAATAATCGTCTCGCACTCGTAGGGAAGTGGCAATCGGGGCGCGGAAGTATCAACTAATCTTTGCAGCAAATCCTGTATTTGCCCTAAATCGGATCGGATGCCAATTTCTATTGATGCCAATTTCACCATCACTTGACAAATCTGCTGGTGACTTGCCACAGCCTCTAATTTATCGAGGATTTCGCCATTTTGTAGCCCCAAATCTTTGAGTTCGCCCAAGGCAATTTGATGCAGATTCAACACCATCGCCGCAAACTTCTGCCCGCCAGTCTCGGCATCCTGTTTCAGCACTTCCCGAAACGCTTGCGGAAAAATTGTGTGCAGTTTCTGCGCCACAAGCTGCACGATTTCACCATCGAAGGATTTACACTCACTCGCCGCGAATCTGTTGACAAAAATCCCCCAATCTTCCACAGTCAATCCCGTAACTTCATCAAAACTATCAGCAGAAAAAATCTTAGTAAGTTGGTCTTCGGAAATCTTTAAAACACTTGACGAATCGGTAACTTCTGTGTTAATATTGAGCCAATAGGTAATACTTTCTTCGGCTAATTCGTTGAGTGCTTTTTTAGGGTCGGGCAAATGCTTAGATTTGGCAAGTTCTGTTAATTCAGCCGATCGCGCCACTGACTTGAGAATATAGCCGATCGCCTCACCCGCCGCCCTAGTCAAATCGTGATTGTCGAGGATCTGCTTATTCTTCGCCAAGCGATCGACTATGTGGTTTCCCACATCATCCGCCATCAGACTCCCAGCTAGATTAGTTGCGATCGTTCCTAAGACAGAAACACCCACAACTGCGATCGGGCCGCCGATCATCGCCGCTGCCGCTTCCGCCCCCGGCCCACTGAGCACAGTAGAAATAACTTGCCCGACAGTCATCACCGCGCTGCATCCAAGTACCCTAGTTTTAATATTTGCTAAATCTATCTGTGGCATAAATTAAATATTTTTCTCACTTTGCCGTAGTTTAGCGCGGCGAGAGAATTGCTACAAGGTAGGAGCAATCACGAAATAAATCCCCCCGTAGGGAAACGGCACTGCTAATATGTGTCAGCTTAAACCTGAAACCGTTGATAAATCTCGCTTTTATCCGAGGCCAGATCCCCCTAAATCCCCCTTAAGAAGGGGGACTTTGAGACGATTCTTGTCCTCCCATTCTTAAGGCCAGAATCCCCCTTAAATCCCTCCGATAGTCGGGGGACTTCGAGAAGATTCTTGTCCCCCCCTTCTTAAGGGGGGTTAGGGGGGATCTGGCCTCGGCTACAAGCGTAAATTTTACGAACTACAAAACAGCCGCCACAGTAGCCATCAGCAACCCTTGAAACAATTTCACCCCATCAGTTTCGCCCAACATTGGATCAGAAGCCCTCTCAGGATGCGGCATCATTCCTAACACATTGCCCTGGCGATTACAAATGCCCGCAATATTATTTAACGAACCGTTGGGATTGCCAGCATCGCTAATTTTGCCCGCCTCTGTGCAGTAGCGAAACAGCACTTGATCGTGTTCTTCTAGCTCTGCTAAAGTATCGGCATCGGCATAATAGTTGCCTTCCCCGTGGGCGATCGGCAAATCGATGATTTCACCCGAAGTATAAGCGGCAGTCCAAGGAGTATTACCCCGCTCAACTTTCAAAGAAGCGCGATCGCAAATAAAATTCAATCCCGCATTCCGCACAAGCGCACCGGGCAATAAACCAGCTTCTGTCAACACCTGAAAACCGTTGCAGATGCCGAGTACAAGCTTTCCTTTTTTCGCGTGTTCTGCCGTAGCCCGCATCGCCGGAGAAAAACGGGCGATCGCGCCGCACCGCAAATAATCTCCGTAACTGAAACCGCCGGGAATTACAATGATGTCAATATCCGAAATATCCGTATCTTCGTGCCAAATCATCCGCGTCGGTTGGTGCAGCAACCCTTGAGTCACCCACACCACATCGCGATCACAATTTGAACCAGGAAAAACAATAACTCCAAATTTCATAAGCTGAAGGAAGAAGGAAGAAGGAAGAAGGAAGAAGGAAGAAGGAAGAAGGAAGAAGGAAGAAGGAAGAAGGAAGAGGGAAGAGGGAAGAAGGAAAAGGTGTCAACTTAAGACTGAAATCTTAGGTTTCTCTCGCTTGTATCAAAGTCTAGATCCCCCTAAATCCCCCTTAAGAAGGGGGACTTTGAGTCGTTCTAGTTCTTGTGTTTTTAACGAAGACTTTGAATGCTCTTGTCCCCGCTTTTTAACAAAGACTTTCAGAACGCTCTTGTCCCCCCCTTCTTAAGGGGGGTTAGGGGGGATCTCCGGGTTGAAAAACACCCTAGGGGCGATCGCATTTATACCCCTGCTGTCTCGACAGGTACAGCAATTGCCGTCAAATCAAAGCGATAATTCTCAATAACTGGATTCGCCAAAAGTTGGTCGCAAACGCGATCGAGTTGTTCGCGGGCCTCCGATTCGCCCGCAGCAGTCAGCGTCAATTCAATGTACTTCCCGATGCGGACGCCCTCAACATTGTCGTATCCCATGTGTTGCAAACCAGACTGTACGGCAGTGCCGGCAGGATCTAAAACCGAAGGGCGAAGGGTAACATAGATTTGGGCAAGATATTTCTGAGTCACGGGAATGTTGCGGTAGGTGATGTGCAAGTTAGCGCCATTGTATTCTACAACCAGGTTGCGCGCGATCGACCTTCCACACCAAATCCGGGCTTAAATACGCTCTTATTCCCCAGTCTGCGGAGGCAGACTTCGTATGTGTAGACGCGGTTTCAACCGCCGAGTCTTCTGTAGACGAGGATTTGGTATGACTCCCCCAAGTGAGATAGCCTAGAAGCAGGGACAAATGTGATTCCAGCAGATTACACAAAAAAATTATGAGAACCAACCGCACCCGCAGTCAGGAGCGTATTTTAGACTTGCTCAAGACCTTAAATCGATCGCTCTCAGCGCAAGATATCTACCTAGAACTGCGTAACAGCGACCAAAGCATGGGCTTAGCAACCGTTTACCGCTCCCTCGACGGTTTAAAGCGAGAGGGCTTCGTTCACGTCAGAACCCTTGCTAGCGGCGAATCTCTCTACGGTGCCGCCCATCAAGACCAACATCACCTCACTTGTCTCGAATGCGGCGCGTCCATTACGATCGACGAGTGCCCCGTCCATCACTTAGAAAGCCAACTACAACAATCACATTCTTTCAAAATTTATTATCACACATTGGAATTTTTCGGATTGTGCGATCGGTGTACTTTGGCTCAAGAATCTTAGGGAAGGAAGAAGGAAGAAGGAAGAAGGAAGAAGGAAGAAGGAAGAAGGAAGAAGGAAAAACTTATATCGTTCTTACTCGGCGATTGAAATCGCTGCTATACAGACGAAACCCGCCTGCGCGGGTTGAATTAATTCTTAGTCCGCGGAGGCGGACATCGTTTGTGTAGAAGCGATTTCAATCGCCCTTTCTTGCTTGTATAGGAGCGATTTCGATCGCCCTTTTTCTATTTCTTCACCTCATTACTATTACCTTCCCCAACCATCGATCGCAATCCTTCCATCGTAGCGGGGATGCTGCGCGGATCCATAAACATCACCTTGCTACTGTCGCTGCTGCCAATTTTTAAGCCCATGTCCAAATAGTTTTGAGCTAACAAAAACTGTAAAGCTTCCCGCGCATTGGGGTCATTTTGCAGGGTTTTGCCGATAATCTGCAAAGCCTCCGAAGTAGCTTGAGCTTTCAAAACTTGACTTTGGCGTTCTGCTTGCGCTTTCAGGACGATCGCCTTTTGTTGAGCTTCCGCCTCCAAAATAGTCGCTTTTTGACGCGCTTCTGCATCCAAAACCTGTGCTTCCGCCTTACCTTTGGCGCTGTTAACTGCCGACTCCCGTTCGCCCTCCGATGTCAAAATTGCCGCCCGTTTTCGGCGATCGGCTGCCATCTGCAATTCCATCGATTCCTGTACAGTTTTAGAAGGGATAATATCGCGCAATTCTACCCGCGTTACTTTCACTCCCCAAGGATCGGTAACAACATCTAAATCTCTGAGCAAGATTTCATTAATTTGAGAACGAGCCGTAAAAGTTTGTTCGAGATCCAATTGACCCATTTCCGCGCGAATTTGAGTCAGCACCATATTTACCATTGCTGACTGAAGATTTTCAACTTTGTAACAGGCTTTGTCCAAGTCTACAATCCGCCAGTAAACCACAGCATCAACCGTAAACGAAACGTTATCGCGGGTGATACAAGCTTGCGGGGGAACATCTAAGACTTTTTCCCGAATAGTTTGCTCGTAAACTACGCGATCGAGAAACGGCGTCACAAAATTCAAACCTGGTTCGAGTTTCTTGCCATTATATTTACCTAAAGTCTCCACCAATGCTTGATTTCCCTCATTGATAATCTTGACGGAACCTGCGAGGGCTGAACCGCCTAGTGCTAAAAACACGAGTAAAAATAATTGTTCCACAGTTGACTCCTATCAATTTTGACTGTTAAATATTGATTGACTGTTGACTGTTGACTACTGACTAATGACTACTGACTAATGACTAACTACTAATTGTCGGCGATCGATTACGCATTTTGTTTAAGAATGCAATAAGTTTTCTGGCAAAACTATCAGAGTAGTGCCTTTCCGTCCCACAACAATTACGTTTTGGTTGGGGGGGATGGCGGTAGAAGTGTCTTCGCAACGAGCTTGCCAAGAATTCCCCTCATAAATCACTCGACCCGATTCTCCTGATGGAATTTCTGTTAAAGTTTTTGCTTCCTGAGAATCTGCGATCGCCCTTACCTTACCTTTTGGTATCAACCGCCGGGACAGCAGCACAAAAACTGTCGAAAATACCATCCACAGGAATATTTGTAAATTAACGTAAGGTAGAACTAAAGAGCATCCAGCTACGGCGAAGGCGCTCAGTCCCATCATAAAAGCGACAAAAGCAGTCGGGAGAAATAACTCTGCCAAACAGAGCAAAGTCCCAGCTAGCAGCCAAAGGAGCGTGGGAGTCCAGATCATAAAAAGGAATAGTGATACTATTTAGATTCTTAGATTTGAAATTTGAGATTTCAGAATTGCCAACAACAGACTCTGCAAGGATTTGCGACTTGCCAGCCCTCAGGAGCGATTGTTCACATCGCGGTACCAGGTTGAGGCTTCCATTGTACTCAAAGTCAGAGTTTAGTAACTTAGATTACAAATCTAAGCCGATCGAGACTGGCAGCAACTACAATTTCTAGGGCCCCAAAGGCAGTTAAGAAATTGATAGGGGCTAAAATCAGTTTATTCTCAAGTTCGTGAATTCGAGCCTGGGAATCATATATCTTCAGAATGTTTTTACACAAACTATTTCGATATGATCAGTAGTTTCTCACAACCCATTTATTGCGCGAATCTGAGCTGTCCCGATCCCGGCAATACCTTTGGCCGCCAGCAGTGTGCAGCTTGCGAAACCAATTTAATTTATCGATATTTGTGGGCGGTTGGCCCAGCAGTCGAGGAAGTGCCCGCTGGTAGGGTAATCGCCGATCGATATTTGGTCATTGCACCCCAAATCTGGCTCGACAGCCGTCCATCTCTCACTCCAAGCGTTCCAGAACAACTGCCGGATACCATTATGCCTTACCTGCATTTGTATCCCCAACGGCTGCATACGCCCGAAGTATACGGTTTTTGTGACCTGGGGGAAGCAGCGGAAGCGACAGAAGTGCTGTTGTTGGAAAATGTGCCAGTCAATAATTTCGGTAGCCTGTATCCTTCTATTCTACAAGCTTGGTCTCAGACAAGTGCCACGCGCCAAGTTTACTGGCTGTGGCAAATGCTCCAACTGTGGGAGCCCCTGTCGGAACAAGGAGTCGCTGCGAGTTTGCTGGTACCGGAAAATTTGCGGGTGGAAGGTTGGCGGGTTCGTCTGCTGGAACTACATCGGGGTAATTTTGTACCGACGCTGAAGGATTTGGGAGATGTGTGGTCGGGTTTGGTGGAATCAGCCCAGCCCGATATACAGTCGAAACTCGGCGAGATTTGTCTGTTTATGCGCCGCCGCAGCATGAATTTAGATGCGATCGCCCTGGAACTCAACGATTTACTATTAGAACAAGCTGCTAAATTGCCTCTGCATTTAGAAGTAGTCGGCATCACCGATACCGGGCCACAGCGCTCCCAAAATGAAGATAGTTGCTATCCAACTGCTGCTGATTTTCAATCCCTCAAAAGTGCCGGAAACGACAAACTAATTCCTTACTTGACAATGGTTTGCGACGGGGTTGGAGGCCACGAAGGAGGAGAAGTTGCCAGTCAATTAGCCGTGCAGTCACTGAAAGCTTTAATCCAAAATTTGCTCTCCGAAATCGCCGAACAAGAAGAGTTGATGGCACCAGTAATGGTCATCAAGCAACTCGAAGAAATAGTGAAAGTTGTCAATAACGTGATTTCCGCTCAAAATAACGAGCAGGGAAAAGAGTTGCGTCAGCGCATGGGCACCACTTTGGTGATGGCCCTCCAATTGCCTCAAAAAGTGAAAGTTTCCGAGGATGTACCGTCGAATAACAGTCACGAACTTTATTTGGTAAATGTTGGAGACAGCCGCGCCTATTGGATTGGCAAAAATTACTGTCAGCGGCTGACTGTCGATGACGATGTAGCGTCCAGGGAAGTGCACCTAGGACACAGTTTATCCTGGGAGACTCAATTGCGATCGGACGCAGGAGCCCTGACTCAAGCTTTGGGCACGCGCGACGGCGATTTTCTGCGCCCGACGATTCAGCGATTTATTGTCGAAGAAGAAGGCTTGCTGCTGCTGTGTTCCGACGGTTTGAGCGATAACGACTGGGTAGAGCAATCTTGGCAGAATTACGGCCCAGAGGTACTTGAGGGCAAAATGTCCTTGGAAGCCGCTGCTGAGTCTTGGATTCGCCTCGCCAACGAGAAAAACGGTTACGACAACACCTCTGTAGTGATGACTTACTGTCGGATGTCGCCGGAGAGACTGGTACTGTTCGATACGGCGTCGTCGCTTCCAGCATCACAGTCGGTACCCGACAGTAAGTCACCGTCGGTGTCGCTACCGATGTCACCCTCAGTATCAGGCTCGGTATCCCTCCAAAAGACAGGGAGAATGCCAGAATCTCAGCTTTCTGAATCGTCCAAACAGTTGCTGTACCCCGAAACAGCCCCCGCCCCGGAACCAGTTCAAAAACAGAAACCCAACCGTTTGGGGCCACTGCTGGGACTGTTGGCGCTGATGCTAGCCTTCGCGGGTTTAGGTTTGTGGGTGCGCAGCCTCCAAAACCCTCAGCCTGATCCCGAACAACTGCCGCCACCCCCGGAAACTACCGCCCCAACTCCTGCGGAGATTCCCTCGCCCGGTGCGGAGATTCCCTCGCCCGGTGCGGATATTCCCTCCCCCGGTGCCGAGAGTCCCTCGCCTTCGGCAGAATCGAGTCCTGCGGAGATTCCCGCGCCGCCCCCAGAATCGAGTCCTGCGGAGATTCCCTCGCCAGGGGCGGAGATTCCGTCACCATCACCGCAGTAAGGGAGAGCGAATTCAGCAGGACGTTTCAAAAAATGCAGATACTTTCCGGCGGCACGGCGACTCGAACGCTATCACCGACTTTGTGCCGCTGTAAGTCATCTCTGTGCAAGTTTTGTCTGCGAAGGGCGATCGAGCTTTTAGCAGTCAAGCGCACCTTATAGCGCGTATCAGTGCCAAGATAAATCGCCTCTTCTACTGTTCCCGGCCAGCCATTTTCAGCATCATAATTAGCCGGATAAATAGCAGCTTTTTCCGGCCGCAACACCAGGGTAACAACTTTCCCAGCCGGCAAATCTTCTGCTGTCGTAACTAACACAGGCAACTCCTGGTCAACCAACACTACTACTTGACCCTGTTGCCTTTCTACTACTTGCCCGGTCAAAAAATTGCTGTCGCCAATAAAATCAGCAACAAACCGCGTTTTCGGATATTCATAAATATCAACAGGTGTCCCGACTTGTTGCAGTTTTCCTCCTTCCATCACTGCAATTCTGTCCGACATGGTGAGCGCTTCTTCCTGATCGTGAGTTACATAAATAAACGTAATTCCCAATAATCGCTGCATTTTTTTTAATTCTAATTGCATCTCTTTACGCAATTTTAAATCCAGCGCTCCCAGAGGTTCATCCAACAGCAAAACAGAAGGCTGTTTAACCAACGCCCTCGCCAACGCTACTCGCTGCTGCTGTCCCCCTGACAGTTGGCGGGGATAGCGTTTTTCTACATCTGTTAACTGTACTAATGCTAAAGCTCCCGCCACGCGATCGCGAATTTTTGGCTGAGGTAAATTTTCCATTTCCAACCCAAATGCAGCATTTTGTGCTACAGTCATGTGCGGAAATAAAGCATAATTTTGAAACACCGTATTCACAGGGCGGTGAAATGGCGGGCGATTTTGCATTGGTTGGCCGTGGATATAAATTTCGCCCGCTGTGGGCATTTCAAAACCCGCGATCATTCGCAAAGTTGTAGTTTTGCCGCAGCCGGAAGGGCCCAGCAAAGAAAAGAATTCGCGATCTTTAATTTGCAGGTTGAGATTGTCTACAGCCAAGAAATCTTGACTGCGGGCACTTTTAAATATTTTGGAAATGTCTAAAATTTCGACGGCGTGCATTATTATCTATCCTGGTAGGGTGCGGATTGCGCACCAACTAATCTTGTAGGGTGCGCATTGCGCACCGGTTGACTAAGTTTCAGTTTCAACTTATTGTAGGGTGCGGAGCGGGCTGAATGTGACGACCAGCTACTCAATAATTTCCTCTCTGACGCACCCCTAAAGCAAGCCTTGGTTACAAATTCAATCGGTGCGCAGTGCACACCCTACAAACTACTAATCAGCATTTAAATTGCTGACCAATAAATAATCAAACTGTTGTGGGGCGGGCTTCGACGCCGGCCCAAATCGGCAATTTAAATGTGAAATCGCTTACTTTCCTGCCCCTGCTTTAACTTCCGTCGAAGCTCGATCGTACAATGCAGTTGCTTTCCCGACATCCTGCAAGAATTTCAGTTTGCCCAACACCTCAGCCGGCGGGTAAATTTGAGGATTATTCAAATCTTTTGGGTCAATTAAACCTTTGTCTATTGCTGCTTTATTCGGCGAACCATAGTGGGTGAAATTGGAAATTGTAGCACCTACTTCTGGCTGCAAAATGAAGTTAATAAATTTCTCAGCTAACTCTTTGTGCGGTGCACCTTTGGGAATTGCCATGTTATCAGAAAAAACAATTGTTCCTTCTTTGGGAATAGCATAGCGGAGATTTGGATTGTCTTTCATCACCTGAAAAATATCGCCGCTCCATTCCATTGTCAAGTTTACTTCTCCTTGATCGAGCAGAGTTTGACCAGTGTCGGGGACAAAAGCGGTAATCATATTTTTATTTTTAATCAGCAAGTCGCGGGCTTTGTTGATTTCTTCGGGATTAGTTGTATTTGGATCAAATCCTAAATACATTAAAACCGCTGCAAAAGTATATCTGGCATCATCTTGCCATGCTATTTTCCCCGTATATTTAGCATCGAACATCGCCCCCCAACTGTTAATCTCGCCCTTGGTTACTTTTACGTTGTAGCCAATTCCCATTGTTCCCCACTGATAAGGCAATGAATATTTATTGCCAGGGTCAAATGTTTGGTTCATCCATCTCGAATCCAGATTTGTTGTGTTAGGAATTTTCTGGGAATCTAACGGCTCAAGTATATTGTCGGCTGCCATGATTTTCACCATGTAATCGGCGGGAAATATTACATCGTAACCGGGATTTCCCTGTTTGAGTTTGGCGTAGAGTGCGTCGCTGTTCTCGAAAGTGTCGTATTGAATTTTAACGTTGTTATCTTTCTCGAATTGGGCGATCGTTTCTGGAGCGATATAACTTGCATAATTGTAAATGCTGAGGACTTGCTGCTGGTTGCCGCCTGTGCGGCTACAGCCGAAAACCACCGTTGCACTGATCACAAACAAAAGTAAGAAAGTCAGGAGGCGTTTCATGGGTTTTGTTAGTTGTAGGCGAAATTAATTATGACACACAAAGCAAGTTTTTTAGCTTTTTTGAACTCTTAGCGACGATACAACCAGCAATAAAGAAGCTAGCAGCATCAAAGTTGAGATGGCATTAATTGCTGGTGTTACTGCAAATTTTATCATGCCGTAAACCAATAGTGGCAGCGTCATGGAACCAACGCCTGTGGTAAAAAATGTCACGACAAAATCATCGAGAGACAGGGTAAAAGCCAGCAGTGCAGCGCTGAAAATTGCGGGCCAAATTAGAGGAAAAGTGATGCGCCAAAAAGTCCGCCATTCGTTAGCGCCCAAGTCAAAGGCTGCTTGTTCTAATTGAGGATCGAGTTCCGCCAAACGTGCCCTGACAGTAATCGTCACAAATGAAATATTAAAGACAATGTGACCGATAATTACTGTAGGTAAGCCGAGATTGAGGTGAATTCCTGTGAGATTTTCTACGATCCGAAATACTAGGGTGAAGAAAACTAGCAGCGAAATGCCGATCGTAATTTCGGGCATAATAATCGGCAAAAACAGTAAAGCTTCTACGGCTTTTCGTCCCAGAAAATGAAAGCGTTCCAGCGCTAGCGCGAGCATGGTACCGAAAATTGTCGCTAAAGCCGTCGAAATCGCTGCAATTAGCAAGCTATTGCTAAGTGCTGGCAAAATTCCGGCGCTGCTGCTGGTAGCAAGAGTCGCACCTGCATTGCTAAACAAGCTGCCGTACCAATCGAGGGTAAAACCGCGCCAAACTGCGTTAAATTTGGAAGCGTTGAAGGAGTAAATGATTAAGATGAGAATTGGCAAGTAGAGAAAGGCAAATGCTAGTGCAGCTTGTACCCAAAGCCACTTTTTGCCGATCGCCCGCACGAGCAAATCTAGTTTTGTTTTAGTCATTAGTCATTGAGCATTGGGCATTGGGCATTGGGCATTGGGCATTGGGCATTGGGCATTTTATCTTAAATGTACGGTGCGCGATGCACACCATTTATGAACTTTCATCAGAGACGCGGAAGTAAACCAAAACAGGAATCAATATGATTACTGTTAACAACATAGAAAGGGCGGAACCAAAAGGCCAGTCGCGGGCTTTCATAAACTGATTTTGAATCAAGTTTCCCACCATAATTGTTTTAGAGCCGCCCAATATATCAGGTGTGATGAAAGCTCCAACTGCGGGAACAAAAACCAAAATTGAGCCTGCAACAATGCCGCGAGTTGTCAATGGTAAAAATACGCGCCAGAATGTTCTAATATCATTTGCGCCTAAATCTTGAGCGGCTTCTACTAATGAAAAGTTGAAGCGTTCTATGCTAGAATATAAAGGTAGAACCATAAAAGGTAAATAGCCGTAAATTAGACCGATCGCCACAGCGAAAGGCGTAAACAGCAAATTTAACGGTTCGTTAATCAGATGCAGGCTTTGCAAGGCTGTGTTAACTACTCCTTCGCTACGCAGCAGAATTATCCAGGCGTAGGTTCTCACTAAAAAGTTAGTCCAAAATGGAATAATTACCAGCAAAAGCAAGGCGTTTCGCCAGCGGGGAGGACGGGTGGCGATGAAGAATGCTAGGGGATAGCCAACTAACAAACAAGCCGCAGTTGTCAAAAAAGCTAAAAAGAGCGATCGCCCAATTACCCCCAAAAAAAGTCCGCTGAACAAACGCTGGTAGTTGCTGAGAGTAAATACCCAAGTAACACCGCCATAAGTACCGCGTTCTAAGAAACTGTACAAAAGTACAATTAGCACTGGCAAAATGAAGAAAATTATCAGCCATGCGGTGGCGGGGAATAATAGCAGCAACAGGTTAGTCTGCTGGCGGTTTTTAATACTCATTCTTCACTCAATGGAAATTTAGCACATAATCCAACACATTTTATATCAAATCCGCATTTTCTCAATTATGTCATGATTAATAAAGAATCAAGAGGTACGCAATGTCAGCAGATACCTTGACTTTCTCTAGCAGTGCGCACCCTACAATGACTAAAAACTATCGCCAATAAGGCCGGCCCTTCCAAAAAATTCCCACCGTAACTCCGATTAGTGCAGCTTCCGATAAACTTGCTAAAAAAGGAGGTATGGGCAGGAATGACTTTAATACCAAACCTAAAAACACGCACAAAACTAAAACCCACAAATTAGTCCGGTTGAGCAAAAAATGCTGCTGCCAATACTCCAAAAAGTACACTGCTAAAGCTCCCATTCCCACTGCTGTAACAAAAGGTATCAATATCCCCAGGGAGGAACCGTATAGAAGTGTCAGGATGTTGCGGATTACCCGCGATTGCGTGAAACCCCAGGCTAAAAATAGCTCCAGTCCAATCACAATTGAGTTGACGAGGGCGGCAATTTGCAGCATTTCTCGCCAAGGTAAAAGTTTTAAGCGGCGCAGAAAATTACTCACGATCGGCAAATTTGGTAGGTTGCTTTGATTTTATAACAGTTTTGCCCGGGCGATCGACATTAACGACTATTTGTAAAGTAAAATGAAGAGAGAGGGCAGTCTCTTGACAAATTCACCTAGAGCACCTGCCTGCTTGTTGTTGGAACCGTGAAAGGAAAAAAGTTATGGTGGAGAACACTGTCGATTGTGCTGTAGCTTGCGTCAACGGCTGCGTTTTGGGCGATCAGTGCCCGAAGCGGGAATACGCAGCGGCAACGTCAAACTTTATTGAAAATACTTCTCTCGACCAAATGCTAGAAATGGCAGAGGAAGCGCTGAGAAAGAAACGGAGGGAACCACCCAAATGGATAACCCCTGATTTCCCCGAATAGAATTAGTGCTCCTTTGAAAAAGCATCGCCCTTGTGAAAGGGTGATGTTTTTTGTATTCCCAATGAAAGAGCCGAGCCAAATCAAGCTATTTCTTGGGATAGAAGCTAACAGCTTAAATAGCAGTTATTATTATAATTAATGAGGAAAATTTAATAACTCAAACATCTGCCACACTGTTCTCTATCGAGAAGCGGCGAGGTAAAGAGAGGATATTCCTCCTGATTTGCATTACTTTCGCTCTGACTGGTAACGAGCAAAACGAGCAAAAATCAATAGTTATTTAATTGTCATTCCTTGATTACAGCTATTGGCAGTTAATTACAATTCAGCTAAAGCCAATAGCAAAATCCCGAAGTATTGAATAGATTTAAAAAAACTCAGGAGAAAACATCATGGCACAGCAAAATAAACGAGCTGAAAATTTAGCAGAAGAGCGCGATAATTCCAGCAATTTGCCTCAAGAAATTACCGAATCTTACGGCACTGGCATTATCGTTGAACCGGGATTGAACCAATACGAAATCACAACCTTGAACGACAGCAGTTCGGAATACGGTTCAACCAGTTCCCAAATCAGCGGCGACGATGGCGAGGTTGCTGCGGCGGAACAAGAAAGGGCCACGGGCGAGAAATTAGTGGGGGGAAGCGCTCCAAATCCCGACCAAGATATGGTTGATGAACTCGGAGCTGCGGCGGGTATAGAAATGGCCGATGGAGCTATTTTGCACACAGCAGATATGCTCGATCACCGAGATGAAGATCGGTGGGAATTAGACCCTAGTTCTGCGGAAGATTATCAGGAACAGCCGGATTTATAGGTTTATTTGTTACAGTTTTGGAATATTTTTTTAGTCTTAAGTTGACACCAATAATTAGCGGCCTCCAATTTGGGAACCGGAGGTCGCCATTTCTCTAACTTTTTGTCGGATTGGAAGCTCGATCGCAAATTCGGTTCCTTGGCCTGGTGTCGAACAACACTGCAAACTGCCGCCGTGCTTGTCTGTGACTATGTGCCAGCTAATTGACAAGCCGATTCCGGTACCTTTGCCGATCGGCTTTGTGGTAAAAAATGGGTCAAAAATACGATCGCACAACTCCTCGCTGATTCCCGGCCCGTTGTCACAAATTTTAATAATTGCCGTGTTGGAGTTGCTGACTTTCGTACTAATCCGAATCAGGAAGGGATTTGCTTTAATTTCCTCGATTTTTTTTTCACTGCTGGATTCTTCGATCGCATCGATCGCATTAGCTAAGATATTCATAAATACCTGATTGATCTCCCCGCCGCAACACTCTACATTTTTCAAATCAGGATCGTATTCCTTAATCACCTCAATCGCGGGACGATTCGCCTTAAATTTCAGCCGATTTTGCAAAATCATCAGCGTGCTATCAATACCTTCATGAATATCAATCGGCTGCATTTCCCCCCCTTCTTGCCGCGAAAAAGACCGCAGAGACAGAATGATCTCGCGAATGCGATCGCCCCCTACCTGCATCGAGTTTAGCATTTTGATTAAATCTTCCTGGATGAATTCTAGCTCCACCGCTTCTACTGTTGATGTTATTTCCGGTGCCGGATCGGGATAGTGCTGTTGGTAAAGATCTAGCACCTTGAGAATATCTTCAGCATAATCGCGAACGTAATTGAGATTACCGCAGATAAAATTCACCGGATTGTTAATTTCGTGAGCAATCCCCGCCACCATTTGCCCCAAAGCCGACATTTTTTCGCTTTGAATTAACAGGGATTGAGCTTGCTTGAGCTTGTCCAGGGACTTCTGCAAATTCTCCTGTGTTTGCTGCCTCTGGTTCACCTCTTCCTTGAGTAGGTCGTTAGTTTGAGAAAGTTCCACAGTGCGCGATTCTACCCGTTTTTCCAACTCAGCAGCCAATTGTTCTAGGTTAATTTGAGCTTGTTTGCGATCGACAATTTCCTGTTCCATTCGGACATTTTGCTGCTGAAGTTTTTGAGTCAGCTTGCAGACGCTCAAATGCGCTTTAACGCGAGCTAAAACTTCTTCATTTTGAATCGGCTTAGTAACGTAATCAACAGCCCCCAAACTAAATCCCTTCACCTTATCTTTCGTCTCATTCAGCGCCGTCATAAAAATCACTGGAATATCTTTTGTCAAATCGCCAGCCTTCAAACGCCGGCAAGTTTCAAACCCATCAATTCCCGGTGGCATTAACACGTCCAACAAAATCAAATCTGGCAGCGAGTATTCAGCTTTTTTGATAGCGCTCTCTCCCGTCCGCGCCACCAACACTTTAAACCCCGATTCCGTCAAAAACTCAAACAGCACTGCCAAATTATTCGGGTTATCATCAACGATCAAAATTGCGCTTTCTTCCCAAGGTAATATGCTCATATTTTTACTGATTCCTGTATTGTTCTACAAATTCTAATATTTTCACTTCTTCAAAACCTTTAACTAATTGATTGAGATGGTTGGCGAAAAAGACATATTTAACATCAAGTTTTACCAATTTTTCTGCTTGTTTTTGAATACCTCCTAAGTCACCCATCATGGCTAAGTCAAAGAGTAAAGCGATTTCATCGGCGGGAGGAGCGATGATTTCTTGATGCTGAATTTGAGATTGATTGTGAAAAACTTCAGATTCCGCATTCGGGTATTGCAACTCCTCACAAATCCATTCTAAGCCCAAATGAACTTGCAAGCAATTTAAAAGTTCCTCAGCCCGGATCGGCTTGGGAATAAAAGCATTGCATCCCGCTGCTACACTTTCCTGCTTTTCTGCTTCCATAATACTAGCAGAAGTGCCGATGGCTACCACATTTTGCAGTTGGGGCAAATTGCGAATTTTTCGCATCGCTTCAAATCCGTCCATCACCGGCATCACCAAATCAATCAAAATACAATCCGGTTGAAATTCTAGAGCTTTATTCACACAATCTTGACCGTTTGTTGCCTCAATTATTTCAAAACCCAACGGTTCCAGCAGGTGAATTAAAACCGAGCGATTTTCCCACCGATCGTCCGCTATCAAAATTTTCTTATTAGTACCCTTGAAACTCTTAATATTTTGGGGGTAATACTTTTTATTTTTGTCGGGGCTGTCAACTGCTAGCAACTCCAACTCAAAGGAGAAAATGCTACCTCTGCCTAAAGTGCTTTCTACTTTCAATTCACCGCCCATAATCTCAACTAATTGGTGACTAATCGCCAATCCCAAGCCTGTTCCCTCAGTATGGCGGGGACTATTACCTACCTGTTCAAAAGGTGCAAATATCTTTGGCAATTCATCGGCAGCGATGCCAATTCCCGTATCTTCTACTTGAAACCGAATCTTCACGTTTGTACTAAGGAATTCAGTCTGGGTTCCATCCTTTACACAGTCCACTGCGGAAACCTTAAAAGTAACCCCACCGCTTTCAGTAAACTTAACAGCATTACCAATTAAATTAATCAAAATTTGCCGCAACTTCTTTTCATCAGCAGAGATAGCAGCGGGAAGAGGCGAAAGATATTCGCAATTTAAAGCTATGTTTTTTTGACCTGCTCGAATGCTACAAATTGCAGTTATGCCTTGAAGAAAATCGGGCAAATTAAACTCTGTTGGCACGAGTTCCATTCTTCTAGCTTCGATTTTAGAAAGGTCTAAAATATCCTCGACCAAAGCGAGTAAGTGTTCGCCACAGCGGTGAATAACGCCAATTCCATCCTGTTGTTTCGTTGATAAATGTTTGTCGCGCTTAAAGATTTGAGCGTAACCTAAAATGCCGTTGAGGGGCGTTCGCAATTCGTGGCTCATGTTAGCTAAAAATTCGCTTTTGGCGCGGCTGGCATCTTGGGCGGCGGCTTCTGCTTTTTGACGTTCTTTAATTTCTTCGGAAAGCAGGACATTTTTTTTGTTTAATTCTTGGGTGCGTTCTTTAACTTTTGCTTCTAGGGTAAGGTTGTATTCTGCTAGTTGTTGGTTCGCCGTTGCTAAGTTAGTGTAAAGGCGGGCATTTTCCAGGGCGATCGCAGCTTGGGAAGAAAGCAGCTTCAAAACTTCCAAGCGATCGGGAGTAAAAGCGCCGGCGATTAAATTGTTTTCTAAATAAAGGATGGCTGTTAATTTGCCTTGATAGACGATCGCCACGCATAACACCGATTTCGGCTGGTGTTCGATAATGTAGGGGTCGCTGTTGAAAATTGCCTCGCTGCAGGCATCGTGGAGGACAATATCTTCGAGAGTGCGATCGACAAAATTGATTATCGATCGCGGATACGCACCATCCAAGCCCGCGCCCGATAACACTCGCACATCTGCGCCCACCTCTCCCGCAGCTTCAATGACAAATTCACCGTTTTTTGGCGCGATCAGATACCCTGTTTGAGCCCCGGCATTTTCCAGCAAAATCCGCATCATTTTGGTCAGCAAAGCATCGAGGACAATTTCACCGGAGATAGCAAGAGATGCTTTCATAACTGTCGCAAAATCTAAAGCTTTGTGACTGCCGATAACGGTTGCAAAAGTTGCAGTCACAGTCTGGCTGCTACTTGTTAAACTTTCACTTTCCGGCATCTGTACAATTAACTGCGGATATCGTTCCTCCAAATCAACAACCTTAGCATTCGCACCCCAGCGGATATAACCGTAGTAAGCGTCAGTCATGTAAACCTTGGCAACTTTCTCCCGGCCCGCCAACAGGTAAAACTCAGCAGCTAATTCATTCGCCAAAGCTTCTTCCTGAATGTATCCCTGTTCGCTGGAATGTTGAATTGCGCGATCGTAATAATCGATCGCCCGGTCTTTTTCTCCCAACACCCGCGCTTTCTCAGCCTCGACTAACTCATATTTATGCTGGTAATTCATCGGTGCGTGGTGCGCCCAGTTCTGCATTTTTTCCTGGTTTTCTTCTACTTGGCGCAAGTGTTTTTCTTGTTCTGCACTGTCAGCCGTTGGATACACAGCAAGCAGTGCTAGCGAATAGTAAAAATTGTGCGTACCGATCATCATGAAGCCAATTACTGCTGGTGCATATTCTGCCGCCAAAGATGCGTCAGCAACGGCTTTTTCTGGACTTTTAAATAAGTAATTAAGCAGCAGTTTAGCCAAATAAAACTTAAAAAGTGCCATTTTGTTATTAGTTCTTTGCAGCCTAGGCAACATTTCTTTTCTACTGAAATTTTCACCTATCAAGCGACAATTATTTTCTGGTTTATTTCGCAAATTTAAAATTAGTTGACCCGAAATCTCCAGAAACTCTTTTGCAACTTCTTGTTTTAAATTTTGGACTAAATTAAAGTGATTGGCTTGTTTTTCTGCTACATTGTCTAATGGTTCTCCAATCAAAAATAAACACCAAGAAATGCTGTTCGTACAATAAGAAGTATATTCTAAATCTCCTGTTGCTAGACCGCTTTGTACCGCCTCGGTCAAAGGTGCGATTGTCTCCCTGGCGTGGTCTTTCCAGTGTCGCACAAAAGTGTTAAACATATTATAAACTTTGCATTTCAGTTCTTTAGCATTGAATTGCTCTAATAACTTCAAACCTAGTTGTCCAGAATGATATCCACTGTCTATCTCTCCCAATGCGCCAGCCAGCAACAAGCCATACCAACTATATGCGATCGCCCCAAGTGCTGAATGACCCCGTTTAATCGAAAAATCCACCATTGTGAAGATTATCTGTGACAAGAGTTCTGGTTTGGCGACAAAAACAGGAGAAATAACAGCCGAAAGTATCCGCATTGTGGCCAACTGATAGCTATCAGTCATTACCGGAACATTTTCTAGTTCCTCAAGCTGAGGTAATTTAATCCCAGTCAGACCCGTTGGGGGGATTTTTGACAGGGAAACCCCCAATATTTCCAAAGCTTTTAAACCAGTATCAAGGGCTTCAATCATCTGGTTTTGAGACATATAAGACTGGATTTGGAGTTCGTAAACCTTAACTTGGTCGAGCCGGTTTGTCGCGTGTTGCAACACGATATCTGCTAATTCTTGCGATCGCCCAAAGTTAGTATTGAGATATTCAGCCTCCGCTGCTTCTACGTGCAGGTTCAGCGTCAAGTCATAATCCGTCTGCCAATTTGAGTCTCCTGCGCTAACGGAGGATTGAGGGGAGTCGATCAGTTCCAAACCGAGATTCAAATATTTAACAGCAGCTTCGTAAGCATTGGATGCTTTAGCTTTTTTGCCAGCAATCAGATTCAGTTTTGCCAGTTCATATTTTTCTGCTTTTTCGGCGATAAATTCAACACCGAAATTCAGTTGATTGACAATATCAAAGACATTTTCTTCAATCTCCGAAGCGGGAGTATTATTGAGCAGCAGTTGACCGATTTTGACGTGCGTTGCTTGTTTCTCGCCATCGGGAATCAAAGAATAAGCTGCTTGCTGCACTCTGTCGTGCAAAAACTTGTAGCCAACCTTAACATCTTGCAGCCCCGACAGCCCCGTTTCCGAACCCTCAAAAACCAGCGGAATTTTGTAATCGTTGCTCAGCGGCAAAATTAGCCCTGCCTGAAGAGCATCCCAGAGACTTAATGCTGTTTCTTTTTGAGATTTTTCGCTGACAATTGCCAGGACTTCTAAATTAAACCGGTTGCCAATACAGGCCGCTAATTTTAAGGCTGACTGTGCTGCGGCGGACAACTTCCGAATATTTCGAGCGATTAACTCTACGACGTTGCAGTCAGTAATCCCAATGGCTTGGATGTGTCCGAGATCCCACTGCCACGTACCCGATGGAAAATCGTAAACTAACAGATTTTCTTGATAAAGAGTTCTGATTAACTGATTTAAAAAGAATGGATTTCCTTGGGTTTTGTTAAAAAGTAGCTCTGCTAAAAGTTGGATTTTTTCGGAAATTTCGCTTTCTAAAGTTTCGGAAATTAATTGCTGTACGTGACTCAAATCTAAGGGATTAAGAACAATATTGCTGACTATTTCGGGAAGTTCTGCCCCAGATTTTTGAATATTTTCGATGGTTTGAATCAGCGGATGGGTGGCGCTAACTTCGTTATCTCGATAGGCTCCAATTAGCAGCAAATATTTGCTTTCTGAATCCGTCACTAGCAGTTCAATGAATTTCAGCGAGGCGGAATCTGCCCACTGTAAATCGTCGAGAAAAACAACTAGCGGGTGTTCCTGCGCGGTAAACACGCTAATGAATTGTTTAAACACCCGATTAAATCGGTTTTGCGATTCTGTCGGCCCCAATTGCGGGACTTCCGGCTGTTTCCCGATAATTAGTTCGACTTCGGGAATCACGTCTGTGACAACTTTGCCGTTGCTTCCCAAAGCAGCTAGCAATTTTTGTTTCCAAGTCTGGATAGATGGTGCACTTTCTGTTAGCAATTGCCGAATCAATGATTGGAATGCTTGAATCAAAGAAGCGTAGGGAATGTTGCGCTTGAATTGGTCAAATTTACCGGAAATGAAATAGCCGCGCTGCTGAACTATGGGTTTTTGAACTTCATTTACTAAGCAGGATTTGCCGATACCGGAATAACCGGAAACCAGGATCATTTCGACTCCTGGATGGGAATCTATATTGTTTTCGACACCGCTAATTCGGTTAAATGCTGCCAACAAAGCGGCGACTTCAGCTTCTCTACCGTAGAGTTTTTGGGGGATGAGGAGTTGACCGGCGCGATCGGCATTTCCGGCAGTAAAATCAGATATATTGCCAGTAGCTTGTAGTTGCGCCAGACAAGTTTCGAGGTCAAACCTCAGCCCGTCAGCGCTTTGGTACCTATCTTCCGCCATCTTCGCCAACAGCTTCATCACGATGGCAGAGATTGCTTCGGGGATTTCCGGCTTCAAACTGCGAGGATTGGGGGGGATTTTAGCGATGTGACAGTGAACTAATTCTAAAGGGTCGATCGCGCTAAACGGCAATTCACCAGTCAGCATCTCGTAAAAAGTGACACCCAACGAATAAAAATCGCTGCGGTAATCAATTGCCCGATTCATTCTACCAGTTTGTTCCGGCGAAATATAAGCTAACGTACCTTCGAGCAAATTGGGATAGCTGGGCGTTGCGTTTTCTCGAACCAAGCCGGAGGAGATGCTGAAGTCAGTAATTTTGACCTGATAGGTTTCGGGATGGATAATAATATTGTGCGGTTTAATATCTTTGTGAATTATTTGGTTTTGATGGATTTTACCCAAACTTTTTGCTAGTCCAACGGCAATTTCGAGAAAGTGTTTCAAGTCAAGTTTGGTGGAAATTAAAAAATTAGATAAAGCCAAGCCTCCAAAGTCTTCTAATGTCAGCGCCACACCATTGTGATTAGTTTCTAAACTGTAGCAGTTGACAATTCCTTCGATGTTTTTTAGATTAGTTCGGATTTTATATTCATGTCTCAAGCGGGTAATTTCTTCCAGAGTGGGATACTCGCTGTTCAGGGTTTTGACAATGACTGGCAAATTGTGTTTTTGCCAGATTCCCCGATAAATCACAGTATTGACACCAGAGTAAATTTTTTCGGTGATTTGATAGCCTGTTAGTAAAATCATATAGCAATCCTAAATCATTTTCTATGTATAGGTGTACTGATGGATTTTTGGGAAATCAAATTTATGTTCGTTTGTGAAAAACTCAAACAAAAATTTAATTATCTTAAAAGACTTACATAAATAC
>NZ_JAIGNI010000055.1 GCF_026130175.1 Lyngbya sp. CCAP 1446/10
GTTCGACTTGCATGTGTTAAGCAGACCGCCAGCGTTCATCCTGAGCCAGGATCAAACTCTCCGTTTTGGATTGTTTTTTTGGCTTTTTTGTCAGTTACTCCCACTCAGCATTTCTGCTGGCTTCTTTCCTTGACTTTTTGCTCGTTCTTTGCGATATTAAGTATTAGCTTTCGCTTTCACTCTCTATCTTCATTCTTTTGACGAGGTTTATAGTGCTTTAAGCTTTCAAACTATTCTTTTTTCTAGGTTCAGTTCTGTGCCTGAAGTCCGCGGTGTTAACCGCCTTCTCTCTGGCGCTTTATTAATGTATCAACTCTTCCCTGAGTTGTCAAGCTTTTTTGCAAACTTTTTTTGACTTTTTTGAAACCCATACACCGTAAGGGTTTTCACTGTTGAGTTAGATCAATTTTGCTATTGCCGGGTTCTGCTTCTCCGGATATCGCTTATTTCGATCGGTATTAGTAAGGTTTTTTCAGGGGACTCTTCCGCCAATGGGTAGAATATCTGTACAGACAGATGTTCTATATATATATATGTGTTCGATCGCCCATGAAAAACCCTACTACTCGTCCTAGTGCCTTGTTCGTTACCTGCGCTTCACTGCTGATCGCTTGCAGTCAGACCAATACTCCCCAGACCTCTACAACAGTATCTACAGCTACTTCGCCATCTCCGGCAACTTCGCCACAGGGTGCTGCTACGGCGAACTCAGCCGCTATTCCCATTGGAGTTGGGGTGGCGCAAACTAGCAATGTCGCCTTACTCGGCCAGGAACAGGTGGCTGGGGTGAAAATTGCTGAGAAGTATTTCAACGATCGCGGCGGTGTGGATGGGACGCCGATTAAACTGGTGTTTCAGGATACGGGTGGAGATGAACAGGGGGCGATCAATGCCTTCAATACTCTGATCAATCAGGATAAGGTGGTGGGTATTGTGGGCCCTACTCTATCGCAACAGGCTTTTGGTGCCGATCCGATCGCCGATCGCGCCCAAGTTCCCGTGCTCGCACCTTCCAACACAGCTAAAGGCATTCCCCAGATTGGCGATTATGTCGCCAGAGTCTCCGCGCCCGTGGCAGTCGTAGCACCTAACGCAGTTAAAGCGGCCCTCAAGCAAAATCCCAATATCAAAAAAGTAGCCGTGTTTTTTGCTCAGAATGATGCTTTTAGCAAATCTGAGACTGAAACTTTCCAGAAAACGGTTAAAGAGATGGGACTGGAATTGGCAACAGTCCAAAAATTCTTGACTACTGATACAGATTTCCAATCTCAAGCCACTAATGCGATCAATGTCAAGCCCGATTTGATAATTATTTCCGGGTTGGCCGCAGACGGAGGCAATTTAATTAAGCAGTTGCGGGAGTTGGGCTACAAAGGCGTTATTATTGGGGGCAACGGTCTGAATACTTCCAATGTATTTACTGTTTGCAAGGCTCTTTGCGATGGGGTTTTGATTGCCCAAGCATACAGCCCGGAATATCAGAATGAAGTTAATAAGGCTTTCCGCGACGCTTATCGCGCCCAATTTAAGAAAGAACCGCCTCAGTTTAGCGCTCAAGCTTTTACTGGGGTACAAGTTTTTGTTGAGTCATTAAAAGCAATTAATGCTCAGTCTAAGGTGAGGGAAAAGCCTTTGGCAGAATTGCGGACAAAGCTGAATCAGCAGTTGTTGATAGGCAAGTACGATACGCCTTTAGGGGAAATTTCTTTTACGCCGGAAGGTGAAATTAATCAGAAAGAGTTTTATGTGGCACGGATTAAAATGGATGCGGATGGAAATAACGGTAGGTTTGAATTTTTGAAATGAATCAACAGGGAAGTTCGGCAACGGATTTAACGGATAGAAGGAAGATTTTTAGTTTGTCGATAGATGAATGATTTAATATTGATGCGTAATTCGTGACTGGCGATGGATTTAACTCTGTTTTTGCAACAATTTTTGAATGGTTTGTCGATCGGCAGCGTGTATGCTATTTTCGCGCTGGGATACACGCTGGTGTTTTCTATTCTAGGAATTATTAATTTTGCTCACGGTGCAGTGTTTACTTTGGGTGCTTATTTCACCTATACGCTGATGGGGGGCGCTTTCGGTTTCAACGGGTTGTTGGCTAATGCGAGAATTCCCGTGCAATTGCCTTTTGCTGTGGCGCTAATTTTGGGTAGTACACTGGCTGGTTTGGTGGGAGTCATTGTGGAAAGAGTTGCTTTTTTGCCTTTGCGCCGCAGAAGCTCAGATCCTTTGCTGACGGTGGTTTCTAGTTTGGGGGCGGCGGTGGCGATCGCCAATATCATTCAATATCTTGTCGGGGCGGAAATCTACACTTTTCCAGCTAATACCTACGGTAATTTGCCAGCAGCTATTAACTTTGGTACGGCGGATCGACAGATTCCGATTCGCACTGTGCAAATAATAATTTTTGGTGTGGCTGTGGCGATCGTTAGTCTGCTAACTTACTTGATAAATTTCACGAAGTTTGGTAAGGCAATGCAGGCGGTGGCGGAAGATGCTACTACTTCTAGTCTGTTGGGTATTGATACTGACAGATATATTGTTTTGACGTTTTTTGTGAGCAGTTTTCTAGCGGGTTTGGCGGGGGGTTTGGTGGGTTCTAGTGTTAGTATTGCTGGGCCGTATTTTGGGATTGCTTTTGGTTTGAAGGGTTTGGCTGTGATTGTGCTGGGCGGCTTGGGGAGTATTCCTGGGGCTGTTTTTGGTGGGTTTATGATTGGTTTGGTGGAGGCTTTTGTGCCGGGAGATTTTTCGGCTTATAAGGATGCTGTGGCTTTTGCGATATTGTTTATTATGCTGTTGGTTAGGCCGCAGGGTTTGTTTGGGCGGCGTTTGATTGAAAAGGTGTAAGATGATTCGATTGAAATTGGGGCAACAACGGGGGGATTGCCCCTACGGAAACTAATTAGATCGGAATGATTTAACCGCAGAGTACGCAGAGTACGCAGAGAAAGAGAAGAGAGAAATAAATGATTATGATGGGACTGGATTTGAGATTAAGTTGGTGTTTAAGTATGTTTATTATTTAAACTAAAATCATGGCTACATTTTTTACTACTTATGGGTTTCTGATTGTCTCGATGTTGCTGGGTGCAATGTTGGGATTGTCGTTATATTTGCCTTTGATGACTGGGCAGTTGTCTCTGGCTAGCCCCGGTTTTTATGCTTTGGGTGGCTATATTGCGGCGATTTTGTCTACGACGGTGTTTCAAACGACGGGGGGGTTGTTTCCGCTGCCGCTGCTGTTATTGGAGATGATAATTGCAGGGGCTGTTTCGGGGTTGCTGGGTATTTTGGTGGGTATTCCGGCGCTGCGGTTGCGGGGGATTTATTTGGCGATCGCCACTATTGCTTTTGTGGAGATTCTGCGGGTTTTATCCCTGAATCTGGACATCACTGGCGGGGCTGTGGGGATTTTTGGGATTCCGCAACCGTTTGGGACTCCGATCGAGTATTTGTGGATTGTACTGCCTTTGCTGCTGGTAAGTATGGCGATTCTGTACCGGCTGGAACGGATTCGGGTGGGGCGGGCTTTTGCGGCGATTCGGGCTGATGAGTTGGCGGCTGATGCGATCGGCATTAACCCGACTTTTTATAAGGTTCTGGCTTTTACATTGGGTGCTATTTTAGCAGGGGTTGTGGGTGCGGTTAGCGCGCATTTCCTCAATACTTGGAACGCCCGTCAAGGTACTTTTGATGCTAGTATTATTTACTTGACTTCTGTGTTGATTGGTGGTAGCAGAACGTTTGTCGGGTCTGTTTTGGGCGGGATGGTTTTTACTGCTTTACCGGAGGTTTTGAGGGGGATGGCGACTATTCAGGGATTGCCGGTTTGGTTGGCGCAATTTCTGCGGGATGGGCGGTTAATTATTTTTGGGTTGCTGATTGTAGTAGGGACGATATTTTTTCCGCAAGGGTTGGTGACGCCGGAGTTGTTGAAGAGGTGGAAGAAGGGCGATCGCAATTCTGTTTAAAATTTGATTTTTGGTTGTGATGGCTACCAGTTACCCGCTTTAACGTCTCGCCTAAAAGAGCGATCGCCCTGTCGGTAAAAAAAGACAAGGTGCGATCGCATCTACACTTCTACACTTTTCATCTACAGGGCGAGCGCTCAAAAAAGTAAAGGGCAATCGCCTTACAAATAAGGTGGGAATTACCTGCCCTATTTGTAAGGCGATAGAGGCCATAATACCCAAGATTTTATCCAGGATTTGGGCAAGTACCAATATTTGTCAAACCTCGAGAGATATCTTCTAGAGAAGAACCTGGGTGCGGGTCTCCAAATTTCTGGCGTAACAATCCGAACAATGACGGTCCTACGTGGCAAATCTCTTGACGGGAGTTGATGTACATCACTTTGCCTTGGTTGTTTGGTGGCACATAAAGCCCTTGAGGCCATAGACAACCACCTCGAAAATTATAGGGGGTAAAAGGTGCATTTCCTCTACTCGGCATACCTCTATTAACGAATAGCGTCAACTGGGCTGGACCGACAATGTGACACGAAGTTTTCTCAGTGTTATTCCAGTAATAGCCGTGACCTTGACTCCCATAGATACCAGATGGGATGTTTGGAGGTGGTGGATTCTGAGCTACCCCTGATATTGTAGAAGCAAAAATTCCAACTCCAGAAATCATGCCTACAATCAATTTTTTCATACTTATCTCCTTTTACGGATTCATATTTAACAATCTAAGTGTCAAACAATACCTTCCCAATCAAAACTCAAGACCGATCGCCCTGTCAGTCGGATTGAGTCGGAACTTTTCCAGAAAAATTTGCTCCACTGTCGGAAAGATCGGATAATATCGGAAAAACCTGGGTATCTGATCGATCTATGGACATCGCAGAAGTCTTAAAACTGGTAGATGAAGTTCTGTTCACCAATACAGGCGATCGCCCAAAATATCTAAGATAATTTAGAAGTGCGATCGCAACTCGCAACCTAGTAAAGCACCATCGGTCGCTATTGGAGATTGGGATTAGATGTACACTCCCTTCTTCCAGCGAAGCTGATTTTTATCCTTTTCCACATCATAGACCGATCGCTCAAAACTGAAAAGGGAAAAAAGACGGAAAAAGACGGGTATTTATAAAAATTGGATGCAAGGCGGATAAAGACGGATAAAGACGGATAAAGTCGGCTATACTAACTCTAGTTCTCTGACACCTCCACTGATGGACACTGCCCATATATTGCAATTTGTAGATGAAGCGCTCAACGCGAAAACAGGCAAACATCTCAATGACTTGCAGCGTAAAATTATCGAGGGAATACTGAAGCGACAAAAGTATTCTGATATTGCAGATACTTATGGCTGTACGCCTGGTCATGCTAAGGATATAGGTTACGAGCTTTTGCAATTGTTATCGGAGGTTTTTGATGAACCAGTTGATAAGGGTAATCTGGAATCTGTTCTAGAACGGCAATTAAATCTGAATATCAATTTGGGCGATAGAAATACTACTAATTTTGGTAATAGCAACACAATTAACTATATCAATACTTGCTCAGAAGTACCCACTACTACCCCCGATAAAAGTCAGCCTCCGAATCCTGAATCTCAGGGCAACAATAATCAAGTTAAGATTGAAGCGGTGGGTAAGTTACGGCAGCTTGGCTTGAGCGATGAGCAAATTGCAGAGGTGCTAGGCTTAGCCTTGGAGGTAGTGAAGCAGATGGATTGAAAAGAATGAGTTTATTAAAAGTCTAGTAAGGGTTCATTAACTCAATTGTTGTACGAGAGCCCAGGATACCTACTGTAGTCATATCTCCTTCTCTATCTGTTGTTTACTAATTGTAACATTCAAAATGCTATATTATGCGATCGCAATTCAATTGCTGCGATTTACACAATATTGTGCCAGATTTTAATAGTTTTGTCGCTGCTGCCGCTAGCCAAAAACTCTCCTTCCGGGCTAAAATTAACAGAATAGACAGAGTTATTATGACCAGCAATATTACAAAGTTCTTGACCATTTTTAACCCGCCAAATCTTGATAGTTTGATTGCTACTGCTCGCAATTACTGCACCATCGGGACTAAACGCGATCGAATCTACATACCAAGAATGACCAGCAATTGTTAAAACTTCTTGCCAATCTTTGACCCACCAAATTTTGATAGTATTGTCGTGACTGCCGCTTGCCATAAACTCTCCATTGGGACTAAAAGCCACACAACGCACGCAGTCTGTATGACCAGTCAGCGTGCGAATTAACTTGCCATCTTTGACTCGCCAAATCTTAATGGTTCTGTCCCAACTGCTGCTAGCCAGAGTTTCTCCGTCTGGACTGAAGGCGACGCAGTAAACTAAGTTAATGTGACCGCCAAATGTGCGAATTTCTTGCCCGTCTTTCACGCGCCAAAGCTTAATTGTTTTGTCCCAACTGCTGCTAGCTAGGGTTTCCCCGTCTGGACTGAAAGTTAAGCCATAAACTGAGTTGCTGTGACCTGCAAGCGTGCGAATTTCTTGCCCGTCTTTCATCCGCCAAAGTTTGATTGTTTTGTCGTGGCTGCTGCTGGCAAGTGTCTTTCCGTCGGGGCTAAAAATTACTGTATGAACTGAGTTGGCGTGTCCTGCGAGAGTTACTATTTCTTGCCCGTCTTGTACTTGCCAAAGCTTGATTGTTTTGTCATCGCTACCGCTGGCGACAACTTCTCCGTTAGGACTGAAAGCTACAGAGGAAATTAAGTTTTTGTGTCCGGTTAAGGTGTGAATACATTGCCAGTTATGAGTTGGCTGTGGGGGCGGATTGGGATTGGCTGCGGGTTTGACTAATTTGGTAATTGTTTGAGGAATGGTGAGTTTACTAGCTGCTTCTGGATTCAGTTGGGTTAAGACTTCAACAGCCGTTTGATAGCGACGGTTCGTAGCATTTTCAATCAGTTGGTCTAAGATTTTACCCATTTCTTCACTCACCGGGTTGTTTGCCAAATATTGCCGCCAAATCCAGGCATCTTCGCCCGGATCGAAGAGGTCAAAGGGGGAAACTTGAGTTAGCAAATACAGGCAAGTTACGCCTAAACTGTACAAGTCGCTGGTGAAAAATGCTTTGCCTCGGGCTTGTTCGGGGGCGATGTATTCGGGGCTGCCGATGCTGGTTCCTGTTTTGAGTAAGGCTGTACCTGTGGCTATTTTGGCGGCACCAAAGTCTACTAAAACTAATTGTTTGTCGGCGCGGCGGATGATGTTTTCGGGTTTGATGTCTCGGTGAATAACGTTGTGGGAATGGATGAAGTGCAGGACGGGTAGTAAGCTATTTAGTAAGTCTTTAATCTGAGTTTCTGTAAATGTGCCTTCTGTTGCGATGATTTGTGCTAGGTTTTGTCCGTCGATGAATTCTTGGACTACATATTGTCGGTTGTCTTGGATGGAATAGGCTAATAGTTCGGGAATTTGAGGGTGTTTTCCCAATTCGTCTAATCGCATTGCTTCTTGTTCAAAAAGTTCGGCGGCTTTTTTGCTGTTGCGATTGCTGGCTGATGGGATGAGTTGGCTTTCTGCTGGTAAGAATTGTTTGATGACGCAGCGGGGTTTTGATGGTTTGTCTTCGTCAACGGCGAGGAATGTTCTGCCAAAACCTCCTTGTCCGATCGCCTTTATGGCCCGATATCTGTCGCGCAACAGCAGTTTTGACCGGCAATTTCGGCAAATTTTGGCTGTATCCGGGTTTTCGGGCTTGGAACAGTTGGGGTTTAGACAATAACTCATTCGATTTTAGATTGGGGATTTGGGATTTTAGATAAGATAAGACGGCGGTTGAAACCGCGTCTACACAAACGAAGATTTTAGATAAGACGGCGGTTGAAACCGCGTTTACACAAACGAAGATTTTAGATAAGACGGCGGTTGAAACCGCATTTACACAAACGAAGATTTTAGATAAGACGGCGGTTGAAACCGCGTCTACACAAACGAAGATTTTAGATAAGACGGCGGTTGAAACCGCGTCTACACAAACGAAGATTTTAGATAAGACGGCGGTTGAAACCGCGTCTACACAAACGAAGTCCGCCTCCGCGGACTGAAGAAAATAACTGAATAAAATAACAAAATTTTAACCGCCTGGTCTTCAACCCGCGCACCATCCGGGTTTTGTTTGTATAGACGCGGTTTCAACCGCCCGGTCTTCTTATCCCAAGCTATTTTAAAAGTTCCACATGACTGGGTTGTCGTCTAAACTATCTGTGACTGTTCGCCCGATCGCATCAATCTCTTTTAAGTCCTCCTGACTCAGCTTTACTTCGGCAGCTTTGGCGTTAGCAGTGGCTTGTTCGGCATTACGCGCGCCAACAATTGCGTTGGTTTGCGGCTGGGCGATTAACCACGCTAATGCTAAATTTCCCAAGCTTGTTTGGTGGCGATCGGCAATTGGTCTGAGTTGAGTTAATGCTGTTTGAACTCTGGCGTAATTTTCTTTGATAAACAGCTTGCTTTTGGCGCGGTGATCGCCTTCTTCAAATTTGTGTTCGGGCCCAAATTTACCTGTTAATATTCCTTGAGCTAGAGATGAGTAGGCAATGATTGAGATATGATTGTCGGCACAGTAGGACATGGCCTCTTTTTCTACCCAGCGCCAAAACAGAGAATAGGGCGGTTGCAAGCTGTCGATGCGTCCGTATTGGGCGGCTTCTGCTATTTGGGCGCGGGAAAAGTTGGAAACACCGATCGCCCGAATCTTCCCCTGTTCTTTTAATTTGTTCAGCGCGTCCATTGTTTCTGCAATGGGTACTAACTCGGAATTCCAAGTCCCGGCTGGCCAGTGAATTTGGTAAAGGTCAATATAATCGGTGTTGAGGTTTTTTAGCGATCGATCGCACGCCTCGACTACCAAATCGGGTTTAAGGTGGTTGGCAAAAACTTTGCTAGCATAAACTACTTGCGATCGCACATCTGAAAGCGCTTGACCGATAATTTGTTCCGAATGTCCTTCTCCGTAAGCCTCAGCCGTATCAAAGGTAGTAATACCGGCATCAAAAGCGGCGCGCATTGCTTTGATAGTTTCAGCATCCTCAATTCCGACCCACATCCGCTTCCCAGCTTGCCAAGTTCCCATAATTATCGGGCTAATTTGAATTTCCGATGTCCCCAATTGTCGCTTTTCCATAGCTATAGCCCTAATTTGAATTTTTACTATTTACCCTCAAACTATCTAATTTTAACAGAAAAAAGTTGTTATAATTGCTGTCAAGTACCGATTTTGTTACTTTGGTTAAAATCCAACTAAATCCTATGAAATCAACTACTCGCGCGCTGAAAGAATGGAATGTAGCGGTTAATGCTTTGGAAACTGGCAAAACGATTGTGCTGTTGCGAAAGGGGGGCATTCGCGAGCAAGCAGGACAGTTTAATGTTGCTGACAAGCAGGTTTTGCTTTATCCAACATTTGAACACCAACAGCCTGATTTATTAAAGCCGGATTTTGCGAGTCAGGTAAAAACTGTAGAATCTGGTTGGCATCCAGAAATGATTAGAATCGGCAGTTGGGCTGAGATTACCGATGTTTTTTTAGTAGCTTGGGAACCTGCAATTACGGCGTTTTTTCCTTACCATATTTGGAATGAAAAATTTGTCGGCGATCGCCTGAAATGGAAACAAAATCAGCCAATTTATATTTTATTACTGCGGGCTTATCGGTTAGCAGAAACTGTAGAGATTCCGTACATTACTGCCTACGGCGGTTGCCGTTCTTGGATAGATTTGGCTACTCCTATTTCCCTGGAGGGAAGCGAAGCTGTTTTGGGCGATCGAGAGTATATTGAACGCTCAAATGAAATCCGTAATCTGATCGCGAATCCTCCGAAGCTTGCAGAAGAACAGGCGGTTGAAACCGTGTCTATACAAACAAAACCAACCTCCGTGGGTTGAAGAATGGGCGGTGAAAATAACCTAAAACATAATTTTCTTCAGTCTGCGGAGGCAGACTTCGTTTTTGTAGACGCGGTTTCAACCGCCGTCTGATCTTTTCGAGAGGTGTCCTTCCACTAAACCCAGCCCAAAATCTGCCGCTAATGCCATTAAAGCTGACGGAATTGCCCCAGCTAAAAGTAACTGATTGTTGACTGTAGCAACGCCGCGAAAAATAAACACGCCCAAGCCGCCGGCACCAATTGCAGCGGCGATCGTTGTTAGCCCGATCGCAATTACCGCAGCAACTCGCACCCCCGCCAGAATCACACCCAGGGCTAGGGGAAGTTCGACTTGCCATAACACTTGCAGATCCGTCATTCCCATGCCTCTCCCGGCTTCCGTAATCGCCGGATCGACGCCAACAATCCCGGTATAAGTGTTGCGGATAATCGGCAGTAGGGAATAGAGTGTGAGGGCGATGATTGCCGTGCGATCGCCTATTCCTCCCAAAACGGGCATCGGAATTAGCAAGCCAAACAAAGCTAAACTGGGAATTGTTTGCATAATATTTGCAAATCCCAAAATCGGCTTTTTCAATTTTGGTTTTCTCGTGACTAAAATCCCGAGGGGAATCCCCACAATAATTGCGATCGAAATTGCCACAGTTACTAAATATAAGTGTTCGAGTACGCGCTGAATTATCTCAGCGCCATAGCGATTTAAAAATTCTATCATCGGGTAATTGGTTATTCCTGATTGCTGTCAATCTTATAAATCATTTTCCATTTCAGGACTTGGTTCACCAGGATAGAAGCGAGAGTCCAGAATTTCCTCTAAGCTGTAAAAGCAGTTTGGAGGAAAGGTTTTGAGAGGTAAATCGGTTTCTCCTACTGCCAAATCTCTACCGTTTTGATAAGCTTCTTGGAAAGCTTCTTGCAAGTAAGGTTTCAGACTTGGGTTATCCTGTATCAGCCTCTGAGTGTCCCGCCGCTGCACTCGAATTGTAGACAACCAGCTACGACTGCGCTGCTGGGGCTGATATTGCCACTTCAGCAAATGTCCTAGCAAAATGCTCAAACGATTTCTAAGTTCTTGACGTTCCTGTTTGCCCAAAGATTCAATTTCCTCAATTAAATTTGACAAGTCAAGTTCACTCCACTGACGCTTGCGAAGTAACTTGGCTTGTTGTTGTGTCCAAGCATAGAAGTCTGTCTGGTAAAGACTGTGCATCGTTTGATTGTCAGCTTAGTTACTAAAAATATATTATCAAAATTTTGCTAAAATCATTCAAATTTAGCTACTTGCAAACATTCAAGAAATGCGCGAGCTTCTGGATGCTGAGATTTTAGAAAATCATCGGGCGATCCCAATTCAACTAACCGTCCATCCTGCATCAAACCAATTTTAGAAGCTAACAAAAAAGCTTCTTGAATGCTGTGAGTCACAAAAATCACAGTTTTGCCCAGTTGCTGCTGCAATTGACCGAATTCTCGCTGCAATTCTAGGCGAGTAATGGGGTCTAAAGCGCCAAACGGTTCGTCCATTAACAGCAGTGGAGGGTCAGCCGCCAGTGCTCTGGCGACACCCACGCGCTGCCGCTGTCCGCCAGATAACTGATGGGGATAACGTTTGGCGAAGTGCTGCGGATCGAGGTTGACTAATTCTAACAGTTGGCGGACGCGAGATTGAATGCGATCGCCCTCCCAACCTTCCAGTTTCGGGACTAAACCGACGTTTTGCTCGACGGTAAAATGGGGAAACAAACCGATTTCTTGAATCACATAGCCAATTTTTCGCCGCAATTGAATGGGGCTCCATTCAGTTGTCGATTTTCCCATGACAAGCACTTCGCCGCTGGTTGGCGTGAGTAAATTGTTAATCAATTTCATGGTGGTAGTTTTGCCACTACCGCTGCGTCCCAGCAATACTAAAACTTCTCCTTGGAGCACTTTAAAATTAATTTTTTCTACTAAATGCCTGCGATTGAGGCGATATGTAACATCGAGGCATTCGACAGCAACTTCATGATTATTGACAGCCATGATTAGTTTCGGTGATGTTGGTTGTAATAAATCGTCAATCGGCTAGTGTGGCGGGAAAATCTAAAATCTAAAATCGTCGTGGTTTTGCCATTCTAGCAATAATGCTCGACATTGGAGGCAAGTTAATTTTTTGAGCAAGTCGCGAATTCCGTCGGGGGTTACAGGATATACGGCACCGAGAAGTTCGGGGTTTACTGTGACTGTCGGGTGCAATTCTGCTACAAAACCGTAGAGTTTTTGATTGGAGAATGAACTGTTGATTGCCCAGCCTGTGGTGTTGATTGGTTGGATGCGGGCGATCGCACTTTCAGTCACACCTAATTCCTTCTTTATTATACCTGGAACTGCGGCTGCTGGCGTTGTGTCTTCTGGTACGCGACCGCCGGGAAAATCGAGGGTGGCGGATGCCACGCCGGGGCGATACATCGGTGAGGGAAACAACAATTTGTCAGATTGAACAGTCAAGATTACAACTGAATCTGCTCTTTCTACCCGCCAATATTCTACTATTTTTCCTTCGGTAGTTTCGAGATGTTCGGCGATTAGCTTTACCCAGTGAGAGTTGATTTCTACAAAACGATCTAGAGTTTTCCAATGGGATTTGGCAGTTTGGTTCATATCAGAAGGAAGTTCGGCAACGAATTTTGTAACGGATGTAACGGATGGATATTGCATGAGGATCAGAAACCGGGTTTTTGGCGTCTACTTCGTTGCATCCCACAGATTCGGTAAAAAACCCGGTTTCTAAGAGTCGGAGTGCGTCCAAGACTGAGGAATTAAGAACCTCCTAGCCGTCGGGTGCGGTTGCTGTGAATCCGATGTTTTTACGATCGTAATTGATCGCTGTCGATCGCCCAAATAGCCGATCGACCTTTCCACCTTAGAGCCACTTGAGCCCCTCTCGATTGTAAATTTTTGTAACAAACTACACATTGACCCAGATAATTCAGTAACATAGACTACATAATCAAAATTTATCTGCCGCTCTGGGTTGTTAAAACCCCGCAAGGAGTGCAGACTCTTAGCTCGACAGACAGGAGTAATTATGCAACTACAAACAGATATTCGTACTTGGCAATCGCAACAAACGCTAGCTGGCGCCGCGAGTGCCTTCGACTGGGAAAAATTTGGCTGCGCCGTACCTGCACCCAAATTGGTTCCTTCGATGTGGGTCAAATTGTTCAATCCCCCAACAGCATTCAGTTTTGACGAAGCATGGCTGTTGTGTCAGTGTTCCGAGGAAAAGTGGCTAGCTTGGATTCCTGATTATGGGGAAATTTTGCTAAGTACGAATGAATTTTGTGCTACTTAATCGAGAATTAAAGTGTTAAAATCCATATGCTCAGGGATTCACAGCATATTTTTGGGAAAAAACAGGTTTCTCTGGAATTATCTCGTTTGTAGTGAGGAATTTAGTCCTCAGAAATTAAGAAGGACTAAAGTCCTCACTACAAACCAATTAATTGACATTTTGCAACAAAAAGAGCAATAGAAAGTCTATTGCTCTTTTTGTGTAAAAACAGTCTCTAGTTTTTGTCTTCAGACAGCGGAACTGACTCGCTTATTTGCAAACTGCACGGTTATTTGCGTTTCTGACAATCGTGCCTACTTTGCCATTAATCATAATCGGGTTCTTGGTGCTGGCCCGGATCAAGCGGGGCTGTTTACCCAGACATTCTTTGATTGATTCTGCCCAGGTGGTGAGAGCGCTGGTGTATTCTGTACGAGTCGCTGGTGCGCGAAACTCATCGGTAATTAGGTGATCCGTGGTGATGCTGGTGTCAGTAGCAACATTGGTAATAATAGGAAAGTCAAAGGCTTTGGGCAAGGTTCTTTCAGGAATTTTGCCTGGTACCATCTGGTAGTTCATTGAGCCACCTTTGTAGTCAATACCTGCTTGGGGGGCTGTTTGAGCGAAGGCGGGAATAGGCAAGCTGGCTACCAAGACGGTGCAGCAACTCCAAAATAATTTCGATTTCATCCGATTCATCTCCTCAACTTTATGACGGTTAGCATTAATTAGATAGTCTCCAAAAACATTAGCTTCAATTAGAAAAAATATGATGCTAATGAACTTTTATCTAGATTTTGACCTACCTAATTTATTACCAGACATCTTCAAAAGTGTAAAAACTGGTTGGTCTGACAAACTGTAGAATGGTTTCAGTTGAGTAAGATATTTACACATCTGAAGTTGTTACAGCATTGGAGACTCGGTTTTACCAGAATGATTCATTTTTGAGCGATGTTATGGGAACTTTATCAAAGTTTGTCTCAGATATCAAGTTTTGTCGATCGCACATCACATCTTAACACTGTCCCAGCAGCTCGATCGCCCTTTGAGTGTTATGCGCTATACCAGGGCTTTGAAAGATGCTACAGTGCATCAATGGGCGTTTGAGTGTTTTCAAGCGACAATAGGCAGAGAAGGGGCTTGAAAATAGGTGAATTTAGTGGAAGATAGCAAGATTATAGACTTATCGGAAATCATGAGTGTTCCCGCGGCTCCTGCGGGTTACAAATCGGGCTTTGTGGGTATTATCGGGCGCACGAATGTCGGCAAATCCACGCTGATGAATCAGTTGGTGGGGCAGAAAATTGCGATTACTTCGCCGGTGTCTCAGACGACTCGCAACAGGCTACGGGGCATCCTGACGACGGATGAAGCACAAATTATTTTTGTCGATACTCCGGGCATTCACAAGCCACACCACGAACTGGGTAAGGTTTTGGTGCAGAATGCCCGCACCGCGATTCAGTCGGTGGATGTGGTACTGTTTGTGGTGGATGGTTCGGTGGAATCCGGTGGGGGCGATCGATATATTGTCGAAATTCTCAGCAATTGCAAAATTCCGGTGATTTTGGGGATGAATAAGCTGGACGAACAACCGGAGGATTCCGTGTTGATCGATCGCACTTACGAGCAAATTGTCAATCCTGAGTGGCCAGTCGTCAAGTTTTCGGCGCTCACGGGCGAGGGTGTCGAACCGCTGCAACAATTGTTAATCGAACATCTGGAGGTTGGGCCCTATTATTATCCGCCAGATTTGGTCACAGACCAGCCGGAACGCTTTATTATGGGCGAGTTGATTCGGGAACAGATTTTGCTGCTGACGCGGGAAGAAGTGCCGCATTCCGTAGCAATCGCGATCGACATTGTTCAAGAAGAAGCCAAAATTACGCGCATTCTGGCGACAATTCACGTCGAACGGGATTCCCAAAAAGGTATTTTAATCGGTAAAAGCGGCAGTATGCTCAAGTCGATCGGCAGTGCGGCCCGCGAACAGATTCAAAAGTTGATTGAGGGTAAAGTGTATTTGGAGCTCTTTGTCAAGGTGCAGCCGAAGTGGCGGCAGTCCCGCACTCGTTTGGCGGAATTGGGCTATCGCGTGGAAGAGTAAAATTATTGAAGTTCCATCCAAAGAAGAACAAGAAAAAATAGCTAATTTTTTGACTGCGATCGATAAAAAGATTGAAGTTATTGCCCAACAAATCGAATTAACTAAGCAATTCAAAAAAGGGTTACTGCAAAAAATGTTTGTGTAAATCGTTAAAATAGTACCAAAGCTAACCAAGGAATGATGTCCCATGATTGCCATTAAAGAAAACTTTCCCCAACTCTCCCCCGAAGAATACTTTGCTTGGGAAGAAAAGCAACTCGAAAAACACGAATACATCGACGGTCAAGTTTATCCTATGGGCATCTGTGGGATGAGCGGCGGCAGTAAAAACCATAGCTTACTTGCTGTCAAATTTATCACATTATTTAGTAATCATTTAGAAGGGAGTAGCTGCGACACCGCAACTTCAGACCTAAGAATTAACATTGTTGGCACAAATAACTACATCTACCCCGATGTCAGCGTCACCTGCGACGATCGCGATAAAACCACAACCCAATATATTACCTATCCCAGCCTTATCGTTGAAGTTCTCTCTCCTAGCACCGAAGCATACGATCGCGGCGGCAAATTTAGAATGTACAGTAAAAATTCAGCCTTACAAGATTATTTATTAGTCAGTTCCACCAGCATCGAAATAGATTTTTATCACAAAAAAGATACAGGTGAATGGCTGATCATCAACTACCAAGCAGGCGATACCATAGAACTCAAAAGCATTAACCTAAGTTTTGCGATCGAGCAAATTTATCGAAACCTCGACCTTACCCCAGAAACAACACCTTAAAATTGAAAAAAGGCTTACTGCAAAAAATGTTTGTGTAAATCTTTAAAATAGTACCAAAGCTAACCAAGGATAAACCCATGTTAACCCTAGAAATGGCAATCCAAAAAATCCAACAATTCCCCCCGAACAACGCAATAAAGTTATTAAATATATCGAATTTCTGGAATCTCAAGCCCATCGACAAGCTGAATTTCCCACTTATAGCAATTCTGTTTGAAGCTACACAGAATGGGAAAATGGGAAGCCTGAAATCCTTTCCTGTAAAGGATACATTCTATGCAGCTTCACAGAAAAATGCTATTACCGAGTGTTTTTTATGAACTACCGAAACCACATCACGATCGAAGCAAATAAACGCGGTGGTAAGCCTTGTGTACGCGGCTTGCGAATTACGGTTTATGAAGTGCTTGAGTACCTGGCTTCCGAGATGACCGAAGCAGAAATTCAAGGGCGATTTCCCCGATTTGACGCGAGAAGATTTAAAAGCCTGTATTGCTTATGCTGCTGACCGTGAGCGTCGGTTTATGACTGCGACCTTATCGGCATGAAATTACTTTTTGATGAAAAATTGTCACCCAAGGGGTATTTTTTCATCATTTTTTATAGAATAGGAAGGATTAATTAGGGAAACTCAAATGGCAATTAACACTTCTTTAGAGGAACGGCTTGCAGCAGTGGAAGCAGCGATCGCACAGTTGCAGAAGCAAATTGTGGCTTCTCAACCGACAAATTGGTTGCAACAGATTATAGGGTCTTTCAAAGATGAACCTGCCTTTGAAGAGCTACTTGCCTATGGACGAGCGATTCGCCAAGGGGATGAGTCTCTCCTCGAAGCTCAAGATGAGCTATGAAATATTTACTGGATACGGATCATCTGAGTATTCTTCAACGTCAAGCAGGCATAGATTTTAGCAACCTTTCGACGCGCATGGCTCAGTACGCGCTATCAGATTTTGCCGTATCGACTGTAACGTTTCATGAACAGATGCTTGGCTGTCACGCTTATATTAATCGTGCTCGTAACCCGGATGACGTAGTGAGAGGGTATACAATAGACCTCTTGCAAAAATCCTTTTAATCAAATTCTGGAACGGGCAAGATGCCCATTCCACAAGAAAAAAAATTTTGTGGGATGGGCATCTTGCCCGTCCTAGTTATTTTTGCAAGAGGTCTAATGATGGCGCGGCTCGTTAGTGACTTCAAAGTGTTGCCCCTTGTCTCATTCGATGCAGGTGCGGCTACAACATTTGATCGATTACAGTCACAACGGATTCAACTGGCAAAGATGGATGCTCGGATCGCGGCAATTGCAATGTTCCGTGGGTTGATTTTGTTAACCCGTAATCATAGAGATTTTGCTAAAGTAACAGGGTTATCGATCGAAGATTGGACAGTTTAAAGCGTCAGTAGAAATAGTAGTCAATCCCGTTGCTCTTTGAATATTCATGCCTTGATACAGCCGATCGCCGAGAGTGTGCGATCGACTCTAAATGCTCTCTAATCTAAAATATAATAAAGATAGCTTTTTTCAGTGCGACGGCTTAAGTGATTGAGTCAAATCGTGCGGCGATCTCGATCGAGGAAAGGAGATTCTGATGGAGTTAGAAGGGGTTGACGTACATCATAAAGCTCAGGTGATTTACGTCCGGTGAGCGTGTTGGTATTACTACTTTTAAATTAGGAGATTGTTATGATTGCAGCTAGAGAGCAGGATCGGTCCTTTACACCTGAAGAGTATTTTGCTTGGGAGGAGCAACAATTAGAAAGACATGAACTAATCGATGGTCGCGTATATGCGATGACTGGCGGGACTAGAAATCACAGTGATATCGCGGGAAACTTTTTACTGACGATCAAGCCCCATCTGCGGGGTAGTGGTTGTAAAACATACAATTCTGACTGCCGCGTAAATATCCTCAACACTCGCAACTATACCTATCCCGATCTGAGTGTCACTTGCGATCCGCGAGATAATTCTAGCCCTCAATATATTACCTATCCCTGTTTGATTGTTGAGGTTTTATCGGATAGTACCGAGGCTTACGATCGTGGCAAGAAATTTGAAAAATATCGCCGCAATCCGAATTTAGTCGATTATGTGTTGGTGAGTTCGGATGAGATGGCGATCGATATTTATCATAAAAATGATGCGGGGGATTGGTTGATTCTGAGCTATCGAGCGGGGGATCGCGTGGAGCTTAAAAGTATTGGGTTGAGTTTGGCGATCGAGCAATTATATGAAGAAATTGTTTTCGAGCAGCAATCTTAAATTTATTATGCTTAAGTGATGTAGTCTAATCGTGGCGAGTAAGAACGGGTTGACATACATCATCAAGCTGCGGTATTATTCGACTATATGCAGTATTTTACCGCAACTGCGATACAATTATAAGTTAGAGCACTTTATCCCCTTAAACCCATCGAAGTCAAAACCTTCAGGTTTCCTTGCAGCAGAATTACGGGTTTGGAGATGAGGGTGACTGGATTCCTGTAAAGCGTCCTTACCTGATTTCAATGTTTAGACACTGGTTAGGGTCTATACTCCGATCAGACAATACTTTTTGGCGGTGCTAGCGATCGCCCAGTACGAGAAATAAATGGCAAACGGACAAAACGGGCAAAACGGACAAAAGAAAAAATTAGAAACTCAACTCTGGAATATTGCCGACTCGCTACGGGGCAAGATGAATGCTGATGAGTTTCGGGATTACTGCTTAGGGTTCATTTTCTATAAATACCTGTCCGAGCGTCAGCATCTTTACGCCAATGAAATCTTGGCTGAGGATAAGATTGATTTTCTAGAGCTTGATGAATCGTCAGCAGAAGGGCAGGAATATTTAGAGGCGATCAAGGAAGAGTCGATCGCAGAGTTGGGGTATTTTCTGAAGCCTTCGGAGTTGTTTGGGGCTTTGGCAAAGCGGGCATTGGGGAATAAGGCGGAGGAGGAAGAGATTAGTGATGAGGAGTTGGAAGCGAGTTCCATTTTTATTTTGGACGATCTGACTCAGGTGCTTAATAGCATTGAGCGATCGACGATGGGGAAGGAGAGTGAGGAGGATTTCGACCATTTGTTTGAGGATTTGGATCTGACTTCGACAAAGTTGGGGCGAACTCCGAAGGCGAAGAATGCGCTGATTGCGAAGATTTTGGTGCATTTGAATAAGATTGATTTTCGGTTGGAGGATAGCGAGAGTGATGTGCTGGGGGATGCCTACGAGTATTTGATTGGGCAGTTTGCCAGTGGGGCGGGGAAGAAGGCGGGGGAGTTTTATACGCCGCAACAGGTTTCTAAGGTGTTGGCGAAGATTGTGACGACGGGGAAGGAGCGGCTGAAGTCTGTTTACGATCCGACTTGTGGATCGGGTTCGTTGTTGTTGCGGGTGGCGCGGGAGGTGGATGAGGTTGGGGATTTTTACGGGCAGGAGATGAACCGAACAACCTACAACCTTGCGCGGATGAATATGATTTTGCATGGAGTGCATTATCGGAATTTTGATTTGCGGCAAGAGGATACGCTGGAGCATCCGCAGCATGAGGGTATGCGGTTTGAGGCTGTGGTGGCAAATCCGCCGTTTTCAGCAAACTGGAGTGCGAATAAGCTGTTTGAGTCGGACGATCGCTTTAGTCAGTATGGGCGGTTAGCTCCGAGTTCTAAGGCGGATTTTGCGTTTGTGCAGCATATGCTCCATCATTTGGATGAGAATGGGACAATGGCGGTGGTGTTGCCTCACGGGGTTTTGTTTCGGGGTGCGGCGGAGGGAGAGATCCGCAAGTATTTGATCAAGGAGCGGAATTGGTTGGATGCAGTGATTGGGTTGCCTGCAAATATTTTTTATGGCACGAGCATTCCCACTTGTGTGTTGGTGTTTAAGAAGTGTCGGGAACAGCCGCACGATATTTTGTTTGTTGATGCGAGTGCGAGTTTTGAGAAGGCAAAGAATCAGAATTTTTTGCGGGATGGGGATGTGGATAAGATTGTGGCGACTTATCGCGATCGCCTACAAGAGGAGAAATATAGTTATTGTGCGCCGTTGGCGGAAGTTGCGGAGAATGATTTTAATTTAAATATTCCCCGTTATGTGGATACGTTTGAGGAGGAAGAGGAGATTGATTTGGGGGCGATCGCCTTGGAGTTGCGATCGATGGATCAGGCAATGGAGGAGAACGATCGCCTGATTCGGGGGTTTTGTGATGAGTTGGGGATTGAGGTTCCGTTATGAGTAAGAAAGTAAATAGAAAAGTTCCTAAGTTGAGATTCTCTGAATTTGAGGGAGATTGGAAATTTGGAGAAGTCAGCGATTTAATTAGTAGCTTAGATGCAGGTGTTAGTGTTAACTCGGAGGACAGAGCAGCAAATCAAGTTGAGAAAGGAATTCTAAAAACTAGCTGCATCTCTAATGGAGTTTTTAACCCCACTGAAAATAAGGTAGTTGCCGACGAACATGAACTTAGCCGTTTAAAAGCACCTGTCACTAAAAATACAATTTTAATTAGTCGAATGAATACACCTATCTTAGTTGGTGCAAATTCTTATATAGAGAAAGATTATCCAAATCTCTTTTTGCCAGATAGACTCTGGGCTGCAAAAATAAAAAAAATAAATTTTCCTAAGTGGGTTTCTTATTATTTTATTAGAAATAAAGTCAGAGGACTTTTATCTTCAAGAGCAACAGGTACTAGTAATTCGATGAAAAACATTACGAAAAATGATGTTTTGACCTTACCTGTATACTTTCCCTCGATCGCTGAACAAGAAAAGATTGCGAGTTTTCTGGGGGCAGTAGATACCCGCCTCAGCCAACTGCGTCGCAAACACGAACTCCTGCAAACCTATAAACGGGGCGTAATGCAGAAACTCTTTTCTCAACAAATCCGCTTTAAGCGCAATGACGGGCAGCCCTTCCCTGATTGGGAGAATAAAAAAATCAAAGAAGTAGCGACAATAAATCAAGGTCTTCAAATTGCGATATCCGATAGATTTACGCATCAAGTTAAAGGCAGCTACTTCTACATAACCAATGAAGTTTTAAAACCAAACAATCAGACTAGATACTACATATTTAACCCATCTAAAAGAGTAATTTGTGGCAAAGATGACATTTTAATGACGAGAACTGGCAATACTGGTCAGGTTGTAACTGATGTTGATGGAGCTTTTCATAATAACTTTTTTAAAATTGACTATAATAAAAAAGAAATCAACAAAAAATTTCTAATTGAATTCTTGAGAAAAGATACTACTCAGCATAAGATTTTAAGTCTTGCTGGAACGTCCACAATACCTGATTTAAATCATAGCGATTTCTATAACTTAGACATTGGTGTTCCCTATATTGAAGAACAAGAAAAAATAGCTGATTTCTTGACAGCGATTGATAAAAAGATTGAAGCCATTGCCCAGCAAATCGAATTAACTGAGCAATTCAAAAAAGGCTTACTCCAAAAAATGTTTGTGTAGTGGGGTGTTATGGAGAGTTTAGAAGCTTTAGTAAAGAGACATTTTAAAGAATTTCCCGAATTCCATTACTATGGTGCATTTGCCGAATTCGTTAGCGCGATTGAAAGCTATCACCAAGATTTGAACATGGGGGTTAGCTCGGATTGTTGTAACTCACTTCTGCAAAGTCTTTGCAAGACCATAATTACCCAAATTGATTCAACTACAGTGGGATCATTAGAACCTCTTAGGACTGATCAACTAATAAAGAAGGTAGCAACACTACTCCAAAAAAATGATGATGTTTGTGAAAGAGATTTTGCGTCTCAGCTTGGAAAAATAGGAGTACATATTAATGCTATAAGAAATAACCGAGGCGAATTATCACACGGTAGATGCATACCCAAAGAATTGCTTAACGATCAAGATTTATCACGTCTGCTAAGAGAAATAACAGAAAGCCTGTCTCGTTATCTCATATCTTCATTTTTTATTTTTACCTTAGACAAGCAGTCAAAAGAAGACATTGAAATCGAAAAAGACCAAATTAGATATGAAGAAAATTCGGAATTTAACGACTTGTTAGACGAAGAATATCCTTTAGATGGAAAACTACTTTATAGCCAAGCACTCTATACCCTTTACTATGAAGACTATAATATCCGGTTACAAACCTTCCTCTATGAACAAGCATTGTTAAACAAAGAGTAGGACACCATGACTGAATCTGAAGCACAACTAGAACAAAATTTGATCCAACGCTTAACGGGACTCGGTTACGAACCCGTCACCATCCGCAACGCCGCCGACCTCACCACCAACCTCAAAGCCCAACTCGAAAAACATAACAATACCCAACTTAGCCCCGAAGAATTTAAACGAGTCCTCAACCACCTCGACAAAGGCAACGTCTTCGATCGCGCCGATCGCCTCCGTGACAGAATGCTCCTCATCCGTGATGATGGCACACCCACCTATCTCGAATTTCTCAACACCGAACACTGGTGTCAAAACCAATACCAAGTCACCAACCAGATCGCCCAACAAGGCAAATACAAAAACCGCTACGACGTAACTTTATTAATCAACGGCTTGCCCCTTGTTCAAATCGAACTCAAACGCCGAGGACTCGAACTAAAAGAAGCATTCAACCAAATCAACCGCTACCAACGCCACTCCTACGGTGCAGACTTCGGACTATTTCAATATGTGCAAATTTTTGTCATCTCCAACGGCGTAAATACTCGCTACTACGCCAACAACCGCAAACAAGAATACAAACAAACCTTCTACTGGGCAGACTCACAAAACAACCTCATCACCCAACTCGACGACTTCGCCACCGCCTTTTTGGAGAAATGCCACATCTCCAAAATGATCTGCAAATACATCGTCCTGCACCAGTCCGACAAAGTGCTGATGGTGCTACGTCCCTACCAATACTACGCCGTCGAAGCCATCATTGAGCGCGTCAAAACCACGGACAAAAACGGCTATATCTGGCACACCACAGGCTCAGGCAAAACCCTCACCAGCTTCAAAGCCGCCCAAATCCTTACTGCCCTCCCCAAAGTCCATAAAGTGCTGTTTGTGGTCGATCGCGCCGACCTCGACTACCAAACCAGCAAAGAATTCAACGACTTTAGCGCCGGCTGTGTAGATACAACCGATAGCACCACAGAACTCGTCAATCAGATGACAGGCGACAGCAATCTCATTGTCACCACCATCCAAAAACTGAATAACGCCATCCGAAACCCTCGCCATGAATCTGTCATGGAACCCCTGCGGAATCAGCGTATCGTTTTTATTTTCGATGAATGTCACCGTTCCCAATTTGGCGAAACCCATAAAAATATTGTCAAATTTTTCCCCAACGCCCAAATGTTTGGCTTTACTGGCACACCCATCTTCGCCGACAACGCCGCCAGTAATGCCTATGGCAAACGTACCACCAAAGATTTATTCCAAGAGTGTCTGCATAGATATGTGATCACTAATGCGATCGCCGATGAAAACGTGCTTAAATTCTCCGTTGAATATTGGGGAAAAATCAAACGCAAAGACGGCAGCCTCATTACCGAACCTAAACTCGATCGCGAATTTTTTGAAAACCCCGATCGCATTTCCCTAATCGTTGATTGGATCGTAGAAAACCATAACCGCAAAACCCACAATAAAAAATTCTCCGCCATGCTCTGCGTCAGTAATATTGATAGCTTACTGACCTATTACGAAACCTTTAAAAATAAACAAAAACAGGGTTTACATGACTTGCGAGTCGTGACGATTTTCACCCCCAGCATTAACGAAGACGACGAAGAGGCAAATGGCTTAATCGGCGAACCCGATTTTGATTTAAAAACCAGCAACAGTTCCCATAGCCGCGACAAACTCGCCGAATTTATCAACGATTACAACGCCCTCTATCAAACCCAACATTCCGTCAGAGACAGCAAAGCCTTCTACACCTACTACAAAGACATCTCCAAGCGGATGAAAGACCGCGATCGGGAAAACGCTCAGGATCAAGAACGTGCCGATATTCTGTTAGTCGTCAATATGTTCCTCACGGGTTTCGATGTCAAAAAGCTCAATACCCTCTACGTTGATAAAAATCTCCAGTATCACGGACTGATTCAAGCCTATTCCCGCACCAACCGCATTTTGGGCGAACTCAAATCCCAAGGCAATATTGTCTGCTTCCGTAACCTCAAAGAAAACACCGACCAAGCCGTCCGCCTTTTCTCCGATCCCAATGCCAATGAAAAGATATTTATTGAACCCTACGAACACTACATTGAAGAGTTTAACAAAGGTGTGGAGGCATTGAGGGCGATCGCCACTATCCCCAACGATGTCAATAAACTGATCAGCGAAGACGATCAAGTGGAATTTGTGAAAGCCTTTCGTAATCTCATCCGTTTACTCAACGTCAGTAAATCCTTCACCGAGTTTAATTTTACTGACCTGAACATGGACGAACAGACCTTTGACGACTATAAGAGCAAGTATCTCGATATCCACGATCGAACGCGATCGCGCAAAGAGGAAGAAAAAGAATCCATCATTGAAGAAGTTGATTTTGAACTAGAACTCATTCAACGCGACGAAATCAACGTTTCCTACATTCTTAAACTCTTAGCAGAACTCCGACAAAATACCAAAACTAGCGAGGAAGACTATCAGAAGAGAAAAGAGTCTATTCTCGAACTCGTTGGGCAAGAGGTTCAATTACGCAGTAAACGGGATCTCATTGAAAAATTCATTGACGAACAGATGCCCATAATTAAGCCAGAAGAGGCGATCGAAACCGTATTTCAAAACTTCTGGAATCAAGAACGCACGGTCGCCGTGCGCCAACTCTGTCTCAAGGAAAATCTGAAACTCGAAGCCGTCAACCAAATGATCGCCGACTACAAATTCTCAGGCAAGGAACCGTTACGCGAGACAGTTCTGAATGCCTGTAACGAAAAACCCAAACTATTAGAGCGCAAAAAAATCTTCGATCGCGTCGTGTTGCAATTACTCGACATTATCAACAAGTTCGATGATGCTCTTGGCGCATTTGAAGACGAACAATAAAACAACCCTCAAAGCAGGCGATCGCTTCATGTTTTATGATATGTGGTCTAACAAGTCGATAAAACGGACGGACAAGAGATTCTAGTAGGGATGCCGAAATTATCTGCCACCGCTTATCTTAGCCGTTATCTCGTAAACACTGCCTGACCTTGGAGATGGTTCGGAAGCTCGATCGACAGCTTGACCTACAGAAAATTGGTAGAATCAATAGACACGCTTCGATCGCGCACCCATGCAACAAGCTAGTAGATCCAATCTTTTCGCCAAACCTCAAACGAGGAGATTTTAAAATGCCATTGGCTGAACTCAAGTCCCAAATCCAGGAACTCTCAAAAATTGACAAGCTTCGGCTGATGCAGTTTCTGGCAACAGAACTGGTCAAAGAAGAAGATGCAACAAACTTTTTTGTTGCCGATCGAGAGTATCCGGTCTGGTCGCCTTACAATTGCTCTGAGGCTGCCAATGTTTTAATGAATCTTCTGACGACAAAACAACAAGAACAGAATGATTGACGCTCAGAGATTTCCCTACAAAATCATTGACAGCAGTCTTGGCATGGTCGATCGAATGCCCTATCTGCCATTGACACTCAGCCTGAACGGTCAATCCTTGAACGCTGAGGGCTTACTAGATACAGGCGCAAGCGTTAATGTTTTGCCCTACGAGTTAGGGCTACAACTGGGCTTAGTCTGGGAAAATGAGACACTCTCAATCGTATTGGCTGGGAATTTGGCTCGATTTGAAGCCCGCGCAGTCGTTGTTAATGCGCGAGTTAGTTCATTCCCAACGCTTAACCTGGCATTTGCCTGGACACAAGCAACCAATGTACCTTTGATTTTGGGGCAAGCTAATTTCTTCTTCGAGTTTGATGTCTGTTTCTTCCGGGCACGTTCAGAATTTGAAATCCGTCCTAAGCAGAGTGAATAGAAATGAAGACACTCCAACTATACCGTTATCTCGTAAACGCTGCCTCACCTTGGAGATGGTTCGGAATCTCGATCGAGAATTAAGGATTCCGTAGGAGACTGCGATCGAGCTTTATCCTGCGAAAAAACTTAGAAACCTGAAGGCGAAGAAAAACCCGCCCTAAAAGGACGGGACTTGAGCCATCCGCTACACTCCGCTAACTACCAACAACTATTAAGGCAATTCAACGGAATTCGGTTTAGCAATGTGAGGCAAACCCCAGCCTAATTTTTCCCGCAAAATGTGGAAAAACTCAAAGGATTGTATCCGAACAAAACGCGCTGGGTAGGGCGATCGCTCCACTTGCACCCAATCCTCCGGCAAAACATAACATCCGCCGTTCCCATCTACCACCATTACCAGGCGATTCGGACTCGCCGGCAAAATTTTGACCGGTTCGGTGTTGGAAAACACCAAAGCCCGCGAAGCCATCGAATGGGGGCAAATAGGGATCAATTGTAGCACCGGTATTCCGGGAACAATTACAGGCCCGCCGGCAGAAAGGGCGTAAGCCGTCGATCCTGTCGGAGTCGAGATAATTACTCCATCTGCGGCAATGTCAATAGAGGCGTGATTCCCGATCGCGACTTCAAAATGACACATACAAGTCAGCGGTTCGCGGTGCAGCACCATTTCATTGAGACAAAGCGCTTCCCAAAGGCAGTCATTTTCTCGAAACAGCCGCACGGCCAGCATTGACCTTTCTTCTATTTCGTATTCTCCAGCGATCACTTTTTCCAAAGCTTGCGGGAGCAAGTTCAGATAAGTTTCTGTTAAAAAGCCCATATGACCAGTATTGACAGTCAGCAGTGGCACTCCGATGGGAGCAACTTGGCGAAACGCAGACAGCACCGTACCGTCGCCACCCAAAACCACTGCAAACTCCATGTCGCTATCAAAACCGGGAGGGACAAGTTGATCGATCGGAGTGTGGCACATGGGGCGATCGGGGCTAGAATAGCCCAAAATTCCCCCGGCACCGGAAACCGCGCAGACCTCCCAGCCGCGGGCAGTCAGCTTGTCTTTCAACTCTTCAGCGATGCGACAAGAGACTGGTTTAACGTCGTTGTATATAATTCCAGCTTTCGGCACTTTAAAATGTAAAGGGCATTTTTTGTTTACTCCGTTTTTTAGTCTTAAGCTGCTCGTACTCTATTTCCTTGAGCTTCTTCATAATCAGATTAAAGTATTCTTCCAGATAAGACTCCAAAGTAGTAGTTTCTTTGGGGTCGATTCCGAAGACGCTGTAAACTTCATCCATCGGAGCTTTCAAGGGTTTTCCGGCTGCTAAAACTTCTGAAAAAGCCAATCTGTCAGCTACGTTCCAACTCCACTGAAAGAACTTAGCAAGTTGACGGGTGGCCTGCAACAAGGCATCTGGGGTGCGCGTGATTTTAGCTTGCTTCCCAGAAAGCCGCTCGCACAACCGCACGATTTCTTCAGCATCCCAAGCTCGATTTCCCACTACCGGAAAGGTTTTATTGACGGTTTCGGGAACCGAAAGCGCCCGGACGGCAAACTTCGCAACGTCCTGAGTGTTCATATAAGCAAGGGCTGACGGCTTGTTGGGCAGCCAGACTGCCTGATTGTCCAAAATCGGCATTGCGTACAGGTTCACCAGTCCTTGCAAAAATCCGCAAGGTCTCAAGATTGTGTAATCTAGACCGGATTCTGCTAAGAAAAGCTCGGTACAGCGCTTGATTTCCAACAAGGGAACTTGCGGATATTTCTCGGCATCGAGAAAAGAAAAGAATATGTAACGCTTGATGCCTGCTGCTGCTGCTGCTTGGATTAGCGATACTTTTCCGTCCCAGTCTACTCTTTTGATGCTGACAGAATCTGCCGCGCTGGCTGTTGCTGCATCGATGATAGCAGTGACGCCTTCTAGTGCAGGAATCAAGCTGTCGGGCTGACAAAGGTTCCCCGGTACGAGTTCAGCGCCCCATTCTTTCAAAAATGCAGCTTTTCTGTAATTTCTGACTAAACAGCGCACCTGGTAGCCCTCGTCTAGGGCGCGGCGGGCTATTTGGCGGCCGAGGGTGCCTGTGGCTCCTACAATCAATAAAGTCATCTAGGGATTAATTTATGAATCTTAAACTTTCTATAAGATAGTATCAGGTTTTCGTTATGTTTTTTATAAAAACTTAACAAAAGCCTGATTTTTTCTCATTTTGGACTTGAAAGCTTCGGCAGCAGGCTGGCTCTGGGTGGCAGGCAGAAGCTAGAAGGCTTAACTTAGAAGACTTCTGAATGATTGTTACAAAAACTTATTCTTCGCCGCCTTGCAGTTTGAGCAGGAGGAAGCCTCCGCCTATACCCACGAAAATTAGGGAAAAGGACAAAAAGGCTGCATTGAAAATTTCAGGATTCATGGTTTTATATGTCTAATTGGGCGATCGCATTAGATAAAGATAATAATATAATTTGGGGCAACCAGCTACATGAATGCTAAAATCTCACTGCTGAAATTGCTGTATTTTTTGGGGAGAAAACTGCCTTGAGTCTCGATCGGGAATCAAAACTAGCTGTAACTCTGGGAGATCCGGCGGGAATAGGCCCGGAAGTGATCCTCAAAGCCTTGGCAGATCCGGCTGCTGCTTTGATGGTGACGGTTTTCGGTTCTAGGATGATTTTGCAGGAAACTTACGATCGGTTGCGATCGATCGATCCAGCAACCGCAGCGGCAAATCCCGAAACATTAAACATTATTGATATCGAACCAGACAGCAAGTGGGGTGAAATTGTCCCCGGTGTCGGGAATGCGGCTAGTGGGGCGGCTAGCTTTGCGTACATGGAAAGCGCGATCGCCCGTACCCTTGCCGGCGAATTCTCGGCCATTGTCACCGGCCCAATTTCCAAAACTTGCTGGCAAGCGGCCGGTTACAATTATCCTGGACAAACAGAACTCCTCGCAGAAAGGGCTTCATCGCAGCGGTTCGGAATGCTGTTTGCCGCCACATCTCCTCACAGCGGTTGGACGCTGGTAACTTTACTCGCTACCACACATATTTCCCTGCGTCAAGTACCGAATGCTTTGACTCCAGAATTGCTCAGCGAAAAACTAGAATTGCTGATAGACTGTTTGCGGGAAGATTTTGGGATCGAAAGACCGAAAATTGCGATTTCTGGCTTAAACCCTCACAGTGGGGAAAATGGCAAACTGGGAAATGAAGAGCAAGATTGGATGATACCGTGGTTGGAAACGCAGCGCGATCGTTTTCCTCAAGTGCGGTTAGACGGGCCAGTCCCCCCGGATACCATGTGGGTAAAACCAGCTAAAGTTTGGTACGGCTTAGCCAAAGAAGCTCACGACGGTTACTTGGCAATGTATCACGACCAAGGCTTGATTCCAGTCAAATTGATGGCTTTCGACAAAGCAGTCAACACTACAATTGGCTTACCCTTTGTCCGCACATCTCCCGATCACGGCACAGCTTTTGATATTGTAGGTCAAGGAATTGCCGATGCCTCCAGCATGACAGCAGCATTGCAGTTGGCTGCCCAGTTGGCTAGTCGCAGAGTAGCAGCTAAAATAGGGCAATAGCTTTAGTACGTCTGACACTGCGCAAAATTGTGTTCGCTGGCGCGAGGCGGCAAGCAAGCTGGTTATTTTAGTCGATCGGTTAAAATCAGATTTTGGTAGCACAGTATGGCAGCATCTAATGATAATTCAAGCAAAATATATCAGTCAAAAACAGAAGTGTCAGAGGCACCTGTGGCAAGTTCTAAAGCTGGAGATCAACTTCAGGAATTGCTAATCATACTGACTGAAATACAGTTACTTAAGCAATTTAAAAAAGAACCTATCGAACTGAAGTTACCGCCCTCTGAAAAGTCGGCAGAGCGACTTGAGGAAGAAGAAAACCGGCGCAACCAATTGTCTTTTCTGATCGAATCACCTGCTGTTGTGCCGGAAGTGTTGAATAATCATGAAGAGATACCATCTGAAAGACTACCAAAAAATAATCAGGCAGCAGATTTATCTAGAATCGCGAATGTAGCCAACAATTATCGACCGTCGGAGGAAGAATTAGAACAAGCAGTGGAGGAGTTTAAGCGGTTGCAGCAACTGCTGTTTGAAAGGGATTTGCCAGAATTTTATAGTAATATTTTCAGCGTCGAAGAAAGGTTGGAAAATTTTGAGAACCTCATGTCTGAACCGAAAGAATTGATAAATTTATTAAAGCCGTTAATCCCTGAGTTGGTAACAGAGGAGTTAGAGCGGTTGAAGTCTGAATTAAACAACGCGATCGAACTCGCCAGCAACGATAAAATGAATCGCCTGGAATTTCAGGCAAAATTAGCGGATTTGGAAAATCAAATTGCTAACTTCAACCACCAGCAACTGCCGAATCCTGAACAGTTAATCAAACGGCTGATGCCGTTAGTGGGCGAGATGCTCAACCGCAAGGTAGAAGAGTCTAAATTAGAGGTAGCAGCGGCGATCGCACCGACAATCAATCAAGTAATTGATAATCAAAACGGACTGGAAAAACAAGTAGTAATAATTGAAGATAAATTTGCGAATATTCAGCAGCGTTCCCAGCAGCAACCAGAAGATTTAATCAAGCATCTAGTGCCGATAGTTAGCGACTTGCTGAACCGCAAAATTAGTGAATTAAAGTTAGAAGTTATAGCAACTGTCGCCCCTTCAGTACAGGTAAGAATAGCTTGGGTAGAAATAGAAGAAAAAGTATTGAGCATCATTGAGGGCCGGCTGGCTACGCAACAGTCGCCAATTCAGAAGCCTGAAGAGATCATGGCGATGTTGATGCCGGCAATCACTGATTTGCTGAACCGGAAAATCGATGAATCAAAATTAGAGGTAGCTGCGGCGATCGAACCTTTGATAGAATCAGCAATGCTGCAAAGAGAAGTTCCAGGAAAATTGAGCGATGTAGAAAGTAGACTAAATAATCTGCACCGACAGCAAAAGTCTCAGCCGGAAGAAATTATGGCACGGTTGATGCCGTTAATGATTGAGTCGCTGAATCGCAAAATCGACGAGACAAAGTTCGAGGTGAGAGAGGCGATCGCACCTGCTGTCAATACTGCTATTCAAAACAGCGGTATTGCAGCACAAATATTGCAAAATGAAAATAAGATTGTCGAAGTTCAGCAGCAAGTTTTAGCTGAGATAGAAGGGTTGATGGGCAGAATCATGCCTGCGATCGTAGAAATGCTGTCTGGAAGCATTCGGGAAGCAAAGTTAGAGATAGAATCTGCGATCGCCCCGGCTGTCGATGCGATAATTCAGAATAAAAGGATTGATGAAAGACTGGGGAATATCGAACAAAAGATTGTGGCGATCGAACACCGGATTTATCAATCGACAGACTTGTTTACAGATTTACTAAAACCTTTGATTGACGAGCTGATGGTTAGCCATCACACCCAACTGCAAAAATCGGTGATCCAATCTATTTTACCATTATTAGATGAAGCGGTAGGTTATAATTACAATCTCAACGTTAAAGTAGAGGATCTCGATCGCAAAATAACTGATGCGGAATGGGGAGGCGATCGGGAAGAATTAGTGGCGAAAATTAAAATGATTTTCCCCCAAATGATGCTCCAAACAATTAATGAGTCAAGACAATTATTTGCCGAAACCATAGCTCCGATAATTGATGAAGTAATTAATATCAAAACCCGAGAAAACAGGCAGTCGATGGGATTAGCCATAGCGGCGTCTCTTCCTGTGGGAATCAGCAACAGAATCAGTGAATCGCCCGATGAAATTGCAATGGCGATCGCACCAGAAATTGCCTCTGCCATCAGACAGCAAATTGTTCTCAAACAAGAAGCCATGTCAGATGCACTCTATCCGATCATTGGCAGCACAATTTTAAAATATATAGCCGAGACGATGCGGGATATTAACGAAAAAATCGAAAAATCGTTAAGCCCAGAGGGAATCACTCGCAAAATTAAAGCCAAATTGCAGGGAATTTCTGAAGCTGAATTGCTGATGAAAGAAACAACACCATTGACTGTTAAAGCTGTATTTTTAATCCAAGCAGCATCAGGCTTAGTAATTTCGGCAGTGCAGCCGTCTGCAAGCGAAGAGCTAGAATCAGAAATGATATCGGGGATGCTGACTGCTATTCGCTCTTTTGTCAACGACTGTATATCTCAATCGGGAAATTTTGCAGAGATTGATGCCATAGAATACGGGACATCTTCGATCGTATTGGAAGTAGCCGGTTCGTGTTATTTAGCAGTAGTTATCGAAGGAGGAACTCGCCAGTGGTTTAAGTACAAAATGCGAGCGATATTCAAAAATATTGTTCAAGAATACGGGGATAAAATTCAGGCATTTAACGGAGATCCAACCTGTGTACCTCCTGAAGTAAAATTGAATTTGCAAAAGTTAATCGATACAGAGGTAAAAGTTAAATCTGCTAAAATTCCAATTTTACCAATAATCGGTTTGGCAGCGTTAGGTTTAATTGGCGTACCTTGGGGTATTCATCAATACCGCAGCTCAATTGCAGCGACTTTAGAAGCAGATACAAATTTAGCTTTACAATCTGTTCCAGAGTTATCGGTTTATCGCCTTGTGGCAGATGTCAAAGATCAAGTATTGGAGATTTCGGGACGAGTGCCGAATCAAAAGCTGCGAGCGAAAGCAGAAAAAATCGCTCAGCAAGCCGCTCCTAAATTAAGAATTGACAATAAAATTATAGCCGTTGAAGTACCTCCCGATCCAGTTTTAACAGAAGCCGATGTCAAGCGGACTGTGGCTCTTTTGAATAAATTAGAAAGCATTAATATCTCGGCTCGTTATGCAGAGGGAAAAGTCGCCGTTGCAGGGAGCGTGAGCAAAGCGACAGATGCTCAGAAAATCACTCAAGCTTTTGAGAAAATTCCGGGGGTGAAGTCTGTAACAAATACAGTGGGAATAGGCACTCAACCGCCGTCACAGGCGATAGATGTTCGCCTTTATTTTGGTGTGGGTTCGGTAATTTTGTCGCCGAAAGATGCAGCACAAAAGCTTGGGAAAGTCAAGGAATATATGGAGGAAAATAGCACGAAGAGTTTGAGGGTAGTTGGTTACAGCGATTTTAACAGCAGTCCTGCGGAAAATCAAAAGTTGGCTCTGGAAAGGGCGATAAATGTGAAAGCTGCTCTGGTTAAACAAGGGATAAATCGCAACAGAATTCAAGTTGCTTCTACTAAGGGCCGTCCTGAAGGTGTGGAGGCGAATCAACCGCTGTGGCTGAGCAGATTGGTCATATTTGAGGTGGTAAATTAAATTTGGGAATGGGGAATGGGGAATTGGTAATTGGGGAATTGGGAATTGAGAATTGGGAATTGGGAATTGGTAAATAAGAGTCGGCGAATGGAATTCGCGACTACACAAACGATGTCCGCCTCCGCGGACTGAAGAAGAAGAAGTCGGCGGTATTAAAGGCGGATTTGGTGTGATTAATGATTTTTAATTTAATCGAACTCGCCCGGAGGTAAAGGCTTGTATTCGATCGCCCAAGCATACTAACAACCGGCCGCTTCCGTCAATCCCGGCGGCTTTTCCGCAGATGGTTTCCGAGGAAAGCTCGATCGCCACATTACACCCAATCAGGGCATCGCGGCGGCACAATTCCGGCAAAAGTGGCGTTAAACCGGACTTTTGGGCGGGCTTGTCTGTGGTGGAAAACATATCGGCTAGTTCGAGTAAATAGTGCCGCAGTCGATCGAGCAAACACAATTCATCGGGCACATTACTAGCAATAGAATGCAAGCTTACCGCATTGCCGATCGCCCTTTCATCCAATCCTGCCGCCGCGAAATCTACGCAGCGGTTGAGTCCAATTCCCACAACGGCGCGAGTGCCGAAAATTTTACCAGAAGTGGCTTCACAGAGAATTCCGGCTAATTTGTGGCGATCGATCCAAACATCATTCGGCCATTTCAGGCGCAGCATATCGCGGCATTCGGGCACCAAATCCTCGATCGCGAAAATCACAGCTAAACCGACTGCTAAACTGAGTCCGGGTAACAAATGGGGATTGAGGTTGTCGAGCACAAAACTTGCAGTCAAAACACCGTTTGGGGCGTGCCAGGTGCGATCGTGTTGGCCGCGCCCGCTGGTTTGCCGCTTAGTAAATATTACATCTCCGTGGTGCAGTTGCGCCGCGCGGGCGATCGCCCAACTGTTGGTACTCGGACAGGTATCTAAGGTGTGCAGCCAGTGACGCACTAGCTCGCGATCGACGACATTTATCAACTCAACTCCATTCTGTTCTAATTTGTTGAGTTCTCTCATATCATCTTATCTCAAAAAATACTATTATCTTCGCTGATTTATTATAGAATTTAATTTAAAATCTATCGCCATTTTTTTCTCTTTGATAACTTAAGCACAGGAAATCAGAAACCCAATTTCTTCGTAGATATCTAGTTGGAAAACCAATATTATTGCAGAAAACGGGTTTCTCTAACCTGAGCTTTATCGTCGAAAAAAGACACGCAATTCCTACACAATTTACGCTGCTGATTCCCCTTGCATTTCCAGCAACTCAGGAACCGTCACAAACCGATATCCCTGCTTCTTCAAACCAGCAATCATCTCCGGTAAAGCCTTAATAGTACGATATCGATCGCCCCCGCCATCGTGCATCAACACGATCGCCCCCGGCTTCGCACCCTTCAATACATTATTAACAAAAGCCGACGGTTGAGCGCGCGGATCGGTATCGGCAGAAGTTACCGACCACATCACCACAGCATAATTCTGCTCTTTAGCATACTTAGCTAAGCCATTATTCAAAACACCCCCCGGCGGGCGGAAAAAAGTAGTCTTAACTCCCGTCGTTTCGTAAATAAGTTTAGCCGTGCGATCGATTTCATTAGCCGCCGTCGCTGCATCCATCGGATCGTACCAGTGATGCCACGTATGATTGCCGATCGCGTGACCTTCTGCGACAACTCGGCGAGCAATATCAGGAGAATTTTCGATAGATTGACCTAGCCAAAAAAAAGTTGCTTTAACATCATTTTGCTTAAAAATATCCAGCATTTGTTCCGTCGTTTCCGGCCACGGGCCGTCATCAACAGTTAAAGCAATCACTTTCTCAGAATCTTTGACTTTTCCCTCAAAAACAGTTGTTCCCTGAAACTGTTCAGGCGGCACAAAAGTCAAGAGTTTTTCTTTGGATTCCAATACGGTGAGAAGTTCCTCAATTGTGCGATCGAGATTAAACGCTGTTTGATTGTCCCCAACCTTTTTTACTAACGGATTTACGGTTAAGGATTGGTTAAGGTTCTGTACCTGCATCGCGGCGGTTGCAGGGTTGCCGCTTCCCTGTTGGTTTCCTGGCATCAGCATACCGAGGATAAAGCTAATCGTAGCAGCGGCCAGGGCGATCGCCACAAAACGCCATTCTTTTTTCAGTTTTTGAAACAGATGATTTCCCCTCACTTGAGATTCCTTTCGCTTCACACTGCGGATAATAATAATGCGAATTTCAGGGAAAAAACACTGAATTTTTTATAAATATCTCTCAGCGGGGATTGACAGCGGGATCGGAAGGGCGATCGAATGCGGGCGATTTGCGGGCGATCCCGATTGCGGGCGATCCCGATTGCGCCTATACAGATGAAACCCATGCCAAGCGGGTTGAAGAAATTTAGAAGTCGCCGTGGAGGTTGAGTGCGGCTCAAACGCAATCTGCTTTTCCAGAAGTGCCACCCATACGCGGCGAGAATTCAGAGACATCGGAGTGTAGTACAGTTTCAGCATCGGATTTACCACGCGCTACAGCACCAGTTTAGCAGCCAAATGTCTTGATTCTTCGTGTGTTCGGAGGAGTGGGAGTGTTGGTTGGGGCGATCGACTACCATTCAAAAAAACTAATTTCAAAAAAAGTTGTATTACCCCCTTGACATTCTTGTAACACGCAATGTAGTATAAATGTATGGCGAAGGGGAAAGAGCTTCAAAGCATTATCCCAAGAGCAATACGAACCTTGAAAACTGAATAGATCATTAATCATGTCACATAATTGCGGACATTTGGCGGTGTAGACTCCGGCAACCATAACTCCCTAGGGTTGTAGTACGCGGAATCAACCGCCACCCCGTCCAAACTTCAGTAATTCAAGAACAAAATATTAGACCTATTGCAAAAATAGCTAGGACGGGCTCTTCGGCCCATCCCACAAGAGAAAAAACTTTTTGTGGGATGGGCCGAAGAGCCCGTCCGAAAATTTGATTACAAGGACTTTTTCAAGAGTTCTATTGTTCATTATCACGGGGGTATAGCTCAATTGGTTAGAGCAGTCGCCTGTCGAGCGAAAGATTGCGAGTTCAAGTCTCGTTACTCCCGTCAAAGTCCCGCAGGCAAAAGTCAATCCGTCACCCTCTCTGGCGTGAAGATTGCGAGTGCAAACCTCGTCGGGACTCCCAGGTTAGGTGGCTGAGCGGCTCAAAGCGTCGGTCTGCAAAACCGAATTTCGCGGGTTCAACTCCCGCCCTAACCTCTGTTTTTGCTGATTCGCAGGAGCAATCTAAAATCGCAATCTAAAATCGCAAATTCCCAATCTAAAATCTAAAATCGATAGTGCTGTAGGCAAATGGTTTAAGCCGCTTGGTTTTCACCCAAGTGATCTGCGGGTTCAACTCCCGTCAGCACTTTGTGTAGGTCGTTGGCAGAATGGTTTTGCAGCCGCCTTTTAAGCGGATGGATCGAGGTTCAATTCCTCGGCGACCTACCAAATTTCCAATCTTGGGTCGGTTCTCATATTGGTATGAGTAGCTGTCTGTAAAACAGTAGCTTAAAGCGTTGCTGGTTCGATTCCAGCCCGACCCATTTGCAACTGTATGTAATATGCAATTGCGATCGAGAGAATGTGTTGTAACTGGACAACAATTCAGTTTGCGCAACTGAAGATTTGGGGGTTCAAATCCCTCCGTTCTCGCTCAATTGGAGAAGTGGCCGAGAGGCTTATGGCGCTTTCCTGCTAAGAAAGAGCGGTTTAACACCCGTCGGGGGTTCAAATCCCTCCTTCTCCGTTTTCCCCCGATAGCTCAGTTGGTAGAGCGCTTGTTTGAAGAACAAGGGGCCGTCAGTTCGACACTGACTTGGGGGATTGCGTTGCCTCATAGCTCAATGGTAGAGCTGCACGCTGTTAACGTGATGGTTGTAGGTTCGAGTCCTACTGAGGCAGCCATTTTTTTAATTGCCGGGTAGACAAATTGGTAAAGTCGCCTGTCTCTGAAACAGGAATTTATGTAGGTTCAAAGCCTACCCCGGCATTCAATTATTCGGAAGTCGCCTAATTGGTATGGCACCGCTCTTTGAAAGCGGAACAATGCAGGTTCAAACCCTGCCTTCCGAGTTCTGCTTTTCTAATAGCAGTAATCATGACGCTCCTGTAGCCCAATTGGCAGAGGCCGCAAGCTCAAACCTTGTGTTGTGTAAGTTCAAATCTTACCAGGAGTACCAAATGTTTCACTAAGTTTATACTTGCTCTTGTGGCGGAATTGGCAGACGCGGCAGACTTAAAATCTGTTCTATTTTGATTGTGAGTTCGAGTCTCACCGGGAGCATGAACGGGATGTGGCGCAACTTGGTAGCGCGGCGGCTTTGGGAGCCGAAGGTTGCAGGTTCAAATCCTGCTATCCCGACTTTACCTCTGTGATGTAATTGGAAAACATCATCGAATCAGAATCGGTGTTTTGCAGGTTCAAATCCTGTCAGGGGTACTTGGCTAACAGCCAATTTCTGCTATTTGCTCTCGTGGCGGAACGGCAGACGCGCTAGTTCGAGAAGCTAGTTTTATACAGGTTCAAATCCTGTCGGGAGCATGGATTTTCCATAAATATCGGAGGAAGTTACAATGCTTAAAATAGTCTATGAATCGCAGCTATTCTGTAGAGAATCGCTCAATTAAAATTTGCCCTTGTAGCCCAATTGGAAGAGGTGTCTCGCTTAGAACGAGAAGGTTGCTGGTTCAAATCCAGCCAGGGGCATTTGGTAATATCGCGGGGATGGAGCAACGGTTAGGCTCGGCAGTCTCATAAGCTGCAAATCAGCAAGTTCAATTCTTGCCCCCGTTACCAAATTGCAGGTGTGATGTAACTGGCAACATAAGGCTCTTGTAAAGCTTTTATGTGAGTTCAAATCTCGCCACCTGCTTGTCCTAAAGTTAAGAAGGAGTCTATCTAATTATCCTAACTTTTTTATAGAGGTTACAGCGCTAATTTTCACCAGCAAATCCGAGTAAAAAGCATGAAAAGAATTGCCATCGCTCAAGACACGCTAAAAATTATCGAAGATGGTTGCTACTTGTCCCCTGAAGGCAAGCAGGTTAAGATCGATCGCCAATTAGCATCCTGTCTTGCTGGGACAGCATACTACGAACCCGAAGCCCTGTCAGCGATTCAGGAAAATGTTCTCTCCGGTACTCCCCAATTCTCAAACGAATTTATGGTGAGAAATGAGACAACGCTGGTGGGGGCTGAGCGTACAGCGCGATCGCACCAATTTGCAAAAATTGCAGTCCTAAACTTCGCTTCTGCTAAAAATCCGGGTGGTGGATTCATCAAAGGCGCTAAAGCACAAGAAGAAAGTTTAGCACGCAGTTCTGCACTGTACAAAAGCCTTTTAAAATGTCCCCAATACTACGAGTATCATCGCTCTCAGAAATCGCTGCTCTACTCCGATCGACTCATTTACTCTCCCGGTTGTCCAGTATTCCGAAAAGATGATGGAACTTTGCTTGAGGAACCTTATCTTGTAGATTTCATCACGAGTTCAGCTCCCAATGCTGGTCAAATTTGGAGACAAGAGTTAGAAAGTACCGAAAAAATCCGCGAAACTCTGTACGGACGCGGTGCAAAATTGTTAGCGCTAGCTGTTGACAAAGGCTGCGATGCCCTAATTTTAGGTGCTTGGGGATGTGGCGTATTTAGAAACGAGCCATCAATGGTAGCGCAGATGTTTGCAGACTTTTTATTACCGAACGGTCAATTTTCGGGCAGATTCAAAAGCGTAATATTTTCCGTCCTCGACTCTAGCGAAGAAAAAAGGACATTTGTAGAATTTGACCATCGATTTTCCTCGAATTAATCAAGCTTTTTCAGAATGAGGAGCAGCATCTAAAAGCAGTTTTACATTTTTAATTTTGCGGATATGGTGTAACGGTAGCATTCGAGTCTTCCAAACTCTAGGCACGAGTTCGAGCCTCGTTATCCGCTTTAGCAGTCCTGTAACTCAACGGTAGAGCATTTGTCTTACAAGCAAGGGCGGGGTAATATCATGCCAGGACTACGAATTTAGGGAGTGTAGCTCAATGGATAGAGCGCCGCGCTTCGGACGCGGATGTTGTGGGTTCGAGTCCTGCCACTCTCGTTGTTTTTACTTGATTTTAAGGAGGTTGATTCCATTGAATGGTTAATTTTTATATTAAAAGCGATCGCCCTTTGCGTGTCCCAATCTTTGGAGCCTACATACTTTAGTACGAGAGGAAAGGTAACGCTGTCAAAATCAGCGTGCGTTTGCGAACGAGGAGTGCAATGAACCCGGCAGGTTGGCTTGAAAGTAGCCATCCTTTAAAGAGTGTGTCGTAACTCATCGGCGGAGTCCCTCTAGTAACTGAGAAAACGCAATGCTCCGATAACTTGCACGGAAAGTGCGTGAAGCGCAGCTATCCCGTAGGGAATCGCGCAAATCAACAAAAAACATGGGAGTGTAACTCAACTGGATAGAGTGTCGAGCTTCTACCTCGAATGTTGTGGGTTCGAGTCCTACCGCTCCTGCTCTCTGGGGCAGGGTAAGAGCATCTTCATTAAGCTTGACACAAAGGTTCAGAAGAACCTAAGATATGATCGGCGAAACAAGAAGTCAGAACCAGAAACATATAATCATTATTCATAGCTGCCCGCTTCATTTTTTG